>JAFYWK010000071.1 GCA_017558065.1 Paludibacteraceae bacterium | reverse complement strand
GGGATCTTTTGAAATTCTCTGACGGTTATAAAATTCCGTTTCATAGTACTAATTTCTCCTTTCCGCCGACAAAATTACAAAAATTTACCCAAATACGCAAAAATATTTGCATATTTCGCAAAAAAGCAGTACTTTTGCACTCGATTTCAGCAATGTCCGCTGACTCGCTGCCATTGTGGCTCAGTTGGTAGAGCAACGCATTCGTAATGCGTGGGTCGCCGGTTCGAGTCCGGCCAGTGGCTCAAAACAAAAAAAGACATCCTTTGCGGATGTCTTTTTTTGTTTTGCCACCTGTCCCTTGGACTTCGAACCGTTATGGGGCCCCCGAAACGCTCGTGGCGTTATGGGGAGGAGCGAAGGTTAGTTGCAGCGAACCTACTTGCATAGCAAGTCAATAAGCCAAACTAACCAGAGCGGCAGAGTCCGGCCAGTGGCTCAAAAGGTTTCTACTCTCTTTTTTGTCATAAAGAATCATAAAAACAAGTGAGATATTGTTTTTTTCGAAAAATTGTTGTACCTTTGCAGACGAATTGCGTAATACTCGCTGTAGAACACAACAATGCGACACATTATAAAATAAATATATGAAAAATAAACTGTTTCTTCTCATCTTGGGCATCAGTATTAGTTGTTCGGTCTGGGCCCTTGACAAACAAGCGCTGAGCGACACGCTAACAGCATTCGTGAAACAACATGCATACACCGAATCGGTAAAAATACATAGCGTGCGCGTGAAGAACAAATATGTGACCCTTCGCACCAATCGAGCTCTGAGTACCATCAGTTTGACAGCCGACGAAGTACACGACCTACGCCTATTGGTCAGCCAAATGGTGTTGGGCAACAACCAAGGCAAAGTGACCATCTACACCGACGACTATGAGATAGGCGAACTGGTCACCTCGCTCTATCGCCATCGTGCCAAGAATAACCGCTATACGCTGCCAGCAACCACCCAATGGGTAACCAATACATCACGCCCATATTCCGCCAAACAGGGCTTGGACGGCAAGCATATTGCCCTCTGGGGTAGCCACGGACAATACTATCACCAGCCCACCGAGTCATGGCGCTGGCAAAGGGCCAAAGTATGGAGCACCGTGGAGGACCTCTACACCACCAGCTACACCATGCCATTCTTGGTACCTATGCTGGAGAACGCAGGCGCCGTCGTAGTACAACCCCGCGAACGAGATACGCAGACATACGAGCAAGTGCTGGACGACAGCCAAGCCACCCTCAAAGGACAATGGGCTATTGGCGAAGGAACGGGTTGGGCTAATCCTACGACCCATCTGCTCGAAGGCGACAATCCGTTTACCAAAGGTCGTTATATAGTAGAAGTGAAATGCGACGAGAAGACCAAAAGCGAGGTCATCTATACCCCCACACTACCTGCTGGCGAATATGCAGTCTATGTCAGCTATAAGACCCTGCCCAATAGCAGCCACAAAGCGCAATACACCGTCGTACACAAAGGGCAAAAGACCACATTCGCTGTCAACCAACAGATGGGTGGCGGCACATGGGTATATCTCGGCACCTTCGCTTTTGACAACGACAAGCAGCAGAACTACGTGAGCGTAGCCGCAGCCGCCAATGGCAAGGAAGTGGTGAGCACAGACGCGGTGAAGTTTGGTGGCGGTATGGGCAGCGTGGCACGATACAAACAGCCCGATAGTTTTGAGAACATACCCTCATCGAAGGATCTGCCCGAGAGCGACATAGCCATCATTGACAGCGCGGAACTGCTTGCCAATCAAGCCAATGCCATCACCAGCGGATTGCCACGATACATAGAAGCAGCACGCTACTGGATGCAGTATTCGGGTATTCCAGACAGCATCTATAACTACACCGACAGCAAGAACGACTATGTGGACGACTACGCCGCTCGCGGCATCTGGGTGAACTACCTGGCCGGCGGTAGCGCAGCCAATCCCAAAGAAGCAGGACTGAAGATTCCGCTGCACATGTCGCTGGCTTTCCATACCGATGCAGGTGTGAAAAAAGATATGATAGGCACCCTGATTATATACAAAGACCACGATGACGAGAAGTGCAAGACCTACCCTACAGGCAAAAGCCGCATCGTAGCACGCGACCTGGCAGACTATATGCAAACACAAATCGTGAACGACATGCGTGCCGTATATGCACCCGAATGGACTCGTCGCCAACTCAACAACTCCTCCTACGCCGAGGTACGACACCCCAAAGTGCCAGCGGTGCTCCTCGAGCTACTCTCTCACCAGAACATGACCGACATGCAATATGGTCTAGACCCTCGCGTGCGATTCACCATCTCGCGTGCGATGTACAAATCTATTCTACGCTTTATGCACGAACAATACGGCACCGAGTACGTGGTGCAGCCATTGCCCGTGAACAGCATGGCGATCAACCGCCAAGCTGAGACCATGAAAATCACATGGCAAGCTACAGAGGATGTCCTGGAACCAACAGCCGTGCCAAGTTACTATATCGTTTACACCCGCACGAACGATGGCGACTGGGATAATGGCGTGCGCGTGACTACTCCACAATACACCTTCACCCCTGAGAAAGGCACACGCTATGACATTCGCGTGGCAGCCGGCAATGCGGGTGGTCTGAGTTTTAAGAGCGAAGTGCTATCGGCATACATTGCTCCAGAGGAGAAGGGCAAAGTGCTCATCGTCAATGGTTTCACCCGCGTGAGCGGTCCTGAATGGTGGCAAGACAGCATATACGGCGGTATTCGTCCGATGAGCCATGCGGTGCCCTATGGCAAAGGTGTGAACTACATAGGCGAGGTGTATGACTTCGATAGCCGCAACGAGTGGAAGACCGACGACAACTGCGGTTGGGGCATGTGCCATAGCGACCACATGGATCACCCTACCGTGGGCAACACCTTCGATTATCCCGTGATGCACGGTAGCGTGCTGGCAGAGATGGGCTACTCGTATGTCACCACGAGCGTGGCAGCATTGGATAGCATCGCTGGATACGACCTCGTAGATGTCATCCTCGGCAAACAAAAGACCATCGTGATGGGCAACGACACATCGTTCCACTGTATGCCAACGAACATGCAACATGCACTCACGCACTACTTGCAACACGGCGGTCGCCTCTTGCTCTCTGGTGCACATATCGCCAGCGACATGCAAACGAAACAAGATGCTGCCTTCACCAAGAACCAATTGCACTACGAGTTTCGTTGCACCCACGCTTCGCGTACGGGTAAGATTCGCATCGAACGCGAACTCACCAAAGGCAACTACACGTTCCGCACAGAGCCCAATGACACCATGCTCCATACGGAGAACGCAGATGGTATATACCCAGCCGAAGATGGTATAGTAGTCGCACGCTTCCCAGAGGTGAACGTGGCAGCGGCTATTGGTCATGACGCTACCGCCGAAGGCGGCAGCAAGACCCTCTGCTGGAGCATCATGCTCGAGAGCGCAAATGATTTCCACGCTCTCTACCAACAAAGTATCAACTGGTTAATGAAATAAAATGAAAAAGAAAAAGAACTTACCATTACTACAGAACATTGAGATTACAGGCATCGCGGCTGAGGGCAAAGCTCTCACCCGTGTGGATGATATGGTGCTGTTTGTGCCATACTGCGTGCCTGGAGATATTGTCGATATACAAGTGACACGCAAGAAACACTCCTTCATGGAAGGGCGCGTGGAGCGTATCGTGAAGCCATCTCCTGTGCGTTGCGAACCCGTATGCAAGCACTATGGCGAATGTGGCGGCTGCAAGTGGCAGATCCTCCCCTACGAGGAGCAACTGCGCCACAAGCAACAGCAGATCATCGACAACCTCACCCGTATCGGTAAGGTCGAGCTGCCCGAGATCTCCCCTATCCTTGGCAGCAAAGAGATCTACGAGTACCGCAACAAACTGGAGTTCACTTTCTCCGACCGCAAATGGCTGAGTTGGGACACTATCCGCGCCGCAGGCGGACTGGAGAACGTGGACAACACCCATGGACTGGGCTTCCATATCCCTAACTGCTTTGACAAGGTGCTCGACATCACCGAGTGCCACCTCATGCCAGACATCAACAACCGCATCCGCAACGGCATACGCGACGTAGCACGCCAGTTGGGTATCACCTTCTATAATGAACACGCGCACGAGGGACAACTGCGTACGCTCATCCTGCGCAGCAACCACAAGGGCGAGATCATGCTCATCATCGTGTGGGCAGACGAACCTGACATGCGCGTGATGGAGTATATCCGCGATAGCTTCCCAGAGATTATCAGCTTGCTGTATGTGGTGAATCGCAAGTTTAATGACACCATCGGCGACCAAGAGGTGCATGTCTTCCACGGACAGGACCATATCATGGAGCAGATGGAGAACTTGCAGTTCAAGGTAGGACCAAAGTCCTTCTACCAAACCAACACCTTGCAGGCATACGAGCTATACAAAGTGGCGCGCGAGTTCGCAGGTCTGACAGGCAACGAACTGGTCTTCGACCTCTATACAGGTACAGGTACGATTGCCAATTTCGTAGCACACCAAGCGCGTCAAGTGATTGGTATAGAGTATGTACCAGAGGCGATTGAGGATGCCAAAGTGAACGCGAAGATTAATAATCTGGACAACACTCTCTTCTTCGCTGGCGATATGAAGGACATCCTCAACGAGGACTTCATCGCGCAGTATGGTCGTCCCGATGTGATTATTACCGACCCACCCCGCGCAGGTATGCACGAGGATGTGATCAATACAATATTGTTCGCCGAGCCAAGGCGCATTGTGTATGTGAGTTGTAACCCTGCTACGCAGGCACGCGACCTAAATATGCTCGATAGCAAATACCGCGTCGTGAAGGTGCAACCAGTGGACATGTTCCCTCACACCCACCATGTGGAGAATGTCGTTCTGCTCGAGAAAAGATAAATGAACGTAGTGTTGCTGAATAGATAAAATAGCCCACGATGTTGCCTTACAAATCAGCGAGCAATTACGGGTTCATGACGGGTTCTTGACGGGTTGATACTGGCACATCGTAGGCACATCAGTAGCTCATCATTGTGGCAAGGAGACTTTCATCTCCTTCCCCCCACCGTCCTGTGCTCGGCGCTACCCGCCGAGTTCCTCACTCGCACAATAACCGCACTACTCCTTTCACTTCCATAAAGGATGACTGTCAGTTTTGGAGCAAATGGAGAACAAAAACTCCCACCTTGTATTTTGAGGTGAGAGTTTTTATTTATGCATTCAACTTTCGCGATAACAACTAATCATCTCAAGGGCATACTGCACGAACAGATTGTCCAAAGCTCCGACTAATCTTGTCACAATCCACGTAACTTAAGTAAAAGTAAAGTACAGACGCGCAGTCTGGGGTGTCCGCATAGAGCGAACTCGACCAATAGTAACCGCGGTTACCTACAAATTCGAGCGCACTACCGCTGTGATAGCCCGCCGCGGGGAGAAAAATAGAGTTACCATTGCTTTTGCTAGTCACTTTGTATCCCTTCACGCCATTTTGAGTAGTCCAATTCCACTTACATTTCACTCGCAACTCATCTTCCTCAGCCTTGGTTGGCATGCGCCAACTACCACCCAAATTGACTCTTGCCGCATCATCAGTTGCTTCGAGAGTGATTTTATTATTTACTGTGCCGTAACTGCTACTTGTATTGTACTTGATTAGGCTGTTATATGAGCCATTGCAATATTTATAAGTACTCCATTTATAGGTTGTTTTAGTAGTCGTTTCACCCCATGCAAAGTAATCTCCATACTCCTCTGGTTTACTAGCACCCACATTGCAGGTTGCCCATTTCACACTCAAACCCAAATCTACATATTCATAGCCATTCTCCAGTCCATATTCCAAACCTCCATCTCCGGTACTTGTCTGCTCCATCGCTTCAATAAAATCAATTGCAGCTTCTTTCATTGGGGCAAAAGCGTTACCCATAGAAGTAGAGCAGTCTAACACTAAGACTACTGCGATATGTTTACTTACTTGCTCTGCAGTAGATGCTTCCTCTACATCCGTATAATACATCTCACCATCAAAAGACACCTCAATAGAGAAGTTGAATTGCAATTCCTTATTAGACTTCACAAACTTCAAATTATTCAACGGGATATGCACTTTTCCTGTTTCTTCATTAACTATACCCTTAGCAGGAGCATCAAAATACGCATAACCATTTTCTATTTTGCTGATAGATAGCGTGTAACCCTCGTTTGGAGTTCCTTCCATTTGAGCATAAATTACATCCTTCGAACCATCTTCTGCCTTGAAACTCAAACGGAAATACTTGTAATAACCAGTATAATAACCCGGATTAGTCTTAATGACCACATTCTTTGCTGTCGTCAACATTGCCTTAGCTATCTCATTGAACGTTGGGCGCAAATCGGAAGAAGATTTAGCATTATAATAGCGACCTGATCCTGTAACTACTTTCTTCATCTCAGAACCAAAACCGACATCATTACCAAAACCTATGGCGTAAGAATTCAAGCCCACACGCTTTAACAAGTCTTTGCGAGCTTCGTCATACACCACATTTGGCGCCACAATACGACCTTCTTCGCCCCATTTCATATTCGAATAGTTATCTGTTCCATCGGAGAAATTAAGCATAAAGATATTATCAAAAGTAGGCAATTCTGCCGCATCAAATTGCATATTGCCCTTTGATACCGCATAAGCAAAAGAGGTAAAATCTTTGTCATTTTTTTGGTCATTGATAAAACTCTTCGCTTTGCGTAAATCTTTCGTTAATGCTAACTCACGAACGCCTTGATTAAAGGCAACTACACCAATATACAACTCTTTTGAGGCATTGGAAGGATTGTCAGGGCTATTTGACTCACATGACATCCATGAAAAACAAACCACGATACACATCAGTATCGCAAATAAATTATGTTTCATAATTATATCTTTTTTTGCCTACTCTTTATCGGATTTTCGGCTTATTCCGTTGATTAATTATTTGATTTATGTTTGTTGATTTTTGAATACGCATACAAAAAAAGCGGTTGTCAGCTTAACTGCTGCTCCGCTTTCAATACAAACGCGTTGCATTTGTACAAAAAAAGCGGGACTGCACTGTTGCTGTTCCGCTATTCGAGGCTCTCGCATTGCCTTTGTATCCGAACAAGCAACACCGAAGCCCACGCCGATATGTACGCACGCACACGAACCTATTTATAGATACGGGCGAATTGGATATACATATCCCGAGGACATCAAAATGCTGCAATGTGTTGGATACTATGTTGAAATTTGCGAGATTTCGAATAGCCAAGCACAAAGCGCGTTGGACACCCCATAAAACGAGTTTTATCGGGGACCCCGTTTTGACGCCTTTATTATGTCTGCAACCACCCCAGCCTAAAGACATAATCCCAAGCGTGGGCTAATTACGGCTGCAAAGGTAGTGATTTATTTTGGATTACGCAAGAAAAACCACAAAAAATACGCATCTTAATTCGGTCTTTTCTTGCGTATCTCAAAAAAATTGTATAACTTTGCAGCCTATTTTGAAACTTTATGGCAAAGATTGATACTGGTGATACACCAATGATGCGACAGTTTCGCGAGATCAAGAACCAATACCCCGATGCGGTATTGCTATTTCGCTGTGGCGACTTCTATGAGACATACGCAGAGGACGCAGTTCGCGCAAGCAAGATACTCAATATCACCCTCACCCATCGCAGCAATGGTGCAAGCAAAGAAGCCAAAGCGCTGGAGATGGCAGGGTTCCCCTTCCATGCGTTGGACACCTATCTCCCCAAACTGGTGCGCGCGGGCTTGCGCGTGGCTATCTGCGACCAATTGGAAGACCCTAAACTGACCAAGAAACTCGTGAAACGCGGTGTGACCGAATTGGTTACACCAGGTGTGAGCTATTCAGAAACCACATTGCAGCAACGCGAAAACACTTGGCTCGCCTGCATACAATGGGGCAAACATACAGTAGGCGTGGCATTTCTGGATATTTCCACAGGCGAATACTTGGTGGCAGAAGGCACAGCCGACTATGTGGACAAACTGCTGGTGAACTTCGCACCCAAAGAAGTGCTGTTCCTGCGCGGAAAGAAACGCGATTTCGAAGAGCAGTTTGGCAACAAATACTTCACCTTCGAACTGGACGACTGGATGATGAATCCTACCGCTACGCACGAACGACTCACCAAACAGTATAACGTACAGAACCTAAAAGGTTTTGGCGTGGAAAACCTACCCCAAGGCGTGATAGCCGCAGGTGCTATCCTGCACTACTTGGATGCTACTCAACACTTGCAAACAGGACATATCCAGCACCTGAGCCGCATCGAAGAAGACAAGTATGTATGGATGGACCGCTTCACTATCCGCAACTTGGAGCTGCTCAGCGGACAACGAGAGAATAGTATCACGCTCTACCATATCATTGACCGAACGATCACCCCTATGGGCGGTCGACTACTCCACCGCTGGCTGGCATTCCCGCTGAAAGAGGTGCGCCCCATACGCAACCGACAAATGGTGGTGGAGTACCTATTCCGTCACCCCGAACATCGCGAGATTATTCGTGAGAACCTCCAACATGTTCAGGACATGGAGCGCATCGTGAGCAAGGTGTCCACAGGACGCATCACGCCCCGCGAGATACGCCAACTGAGTCGCGCTCTACTATCTATTGCGCCTATCAAAGAAGTGTGCCAACAAGCAATAGACAACCCCTACCTACACCTGCTGGGCGAGCAACTATCGCTCTGCACCGAGATACGAGAACGCATCGAGCGCGAACTGATGCCAGACCCACCCGCTGTACAAGGCAGACCGAATATCTTTGCACGAGGCATCGATGCACAACTGGACGAACTGCGCGACATACAAACCAACGGCAAGAACTACCTGCTGCAACTGCAGCAACGCGAGGTGGAAGCCACAGGTATCAGCAGTCTGAAAATCGGATACAACAATGTCTTTGGCTACTACCTGGAGGTGCGCAACACCTACCGCGACCAAGTGCCAGAGACATGGATTCGCAAACAGACACTGGTGAACGCAGAGCGATATATCACCCAAGAACTCAAAGAATACGAGGAGAAGATACTCACCGCAGAGAGCCAGATTCAGACAATAGAGAATCGCCTCTACACTGAACTGATGTTGGCGATGACCGAATATGTAGCACAAATGCAACAGAATGCCACTGTCATTGCGCAACTGGATTGCTTGATGAGCTTCGCCACCGTAGCCGTGGAGAATCGATATATCTGTCCTGACATTAATGATAGTCTGGTGATTGATATTCGCCAAGGTCGTCACCCCGTCATCGAGAAGCAATTACCGATGGACGAAGAATATGTGCCCAATGATGTGCTATTGGACAACAACGGACAGCAGGTCATCATCCTGACAGGACCCAACATGGCGGGTAAATCTGCCCTACTCCGCCAAACAGCCCTCATTGTACTGATGGCGCAGATGGGTAGTTTCGTACCCGCAGAGAGCGCCAGCATCGGCGTGGTGGACAAGATCTTCACGCGCGTGGGCGCGAGCGATAATATATCGGTGGGCGAGAGTACGTTCATGGTCGAGATGAACGAGGCAGCCAGTATATTGAACAACCTCAGCGAACGCAGTCTGGTGCTCTTCGACGAGTTAGGACGAGGTACCAGCACCTACGACGGAATCAGTATCGCATGGGCGATTGTGGAATATATCCACGAGCATAAAGGACACGCCAAAACACTCTTTGCTACCCACTACCACGAGCTCAACGAGATGGAAAAGAACTTCTCGCGTATCCGCAACTACAATGTATCCGTGCGCGAGGTGGACAACAAAATCATCTTCATGCGCAAGCTGGTTCGTGGCGGTTCGGAGCATAGTTTTGGTATCCATGTGGCGAAACTAGCAGGTATGCCATCGTCCATCGTACAACGCGCCAACCAGATACTGGCAGATATGGAAGGTACCAATCGCCAATCGCCAATCGCCGATATCCAACACCCAATATCCAATACCCAAAAGAATATCGGCAGCGGCAAAGCCACAGTCACTGCACCCGAAGGTATGCAACTCAGCTTCTTCCAGCTGGATGACCCCGTACTGGAGCAGATACGCGATGAGGTCAAGACATTGGATATCAACAACCTGACCCCATTGGAGGCGCTCAACAAACTAAGCGAGATAAAGAAACTCGTAGGCGGGAAATAAGCATTTACGCATTTGCCTGCTGCATATCCACCAAACGGCGATAATAGCCATTCTTAGCAAGGAGCTCATTGTGGGTTCCTTGCTCTACTATTTGCCCCTCATGCAGCACACAAATGAGGTCGGCATTGCGGATAGTGCTCAAACGATGCGCTACAACCAGCGTGGTGCGGTCCTTCATCAGGTTCTCCAAGGCCTCTTGCACCAGTTTCTCCGACTCGGTATCCAATGCCGAAGTGGCTTCGTCCAAGATCAAGATCGGAGGGTTCTTCAATATCGCACGCGCAATGGAGATACGCTGGCGTTGTCCACCGCTCAGACGCGAACCACGGTCGCCAATAGTCGTTTGATACTGGTCAGGCGTTGCCATGATGAAGTCATCGGCATTCGCTATACGCGCAGCATGGCGCACCTCCTCCATCGTGGCTGATTCCACACCAAAAGTGATATTATTGTAGAACGTATCATTGAAGAGAATCGCCTCTTGATTCACATTACCCATCAGCGCACGCAGGTCGTATGTTTTCACATCACGAATATCTACACCGTCAATAGTGATACGACCCGCCGTGGTGTCATAGAAGCGTGGCAGCAGGTCCGCCATCGTGGTCTTGCCGCTACCCGACTGCCCTACCAAAGCAACGGTTTGACCCTTCTTAATATCCAGATTGATATGCTTGAGCACAGGGCGATCGGCCTTATACGAGAAGCAAACATCCTCATAACGAATAACCGACTGAAAATCTGCTATTTGTTTTGGATTTTCCGCCATGCGAATATTGCTTTCTGTATTAAGAATCTTGTCTATTCGCTCCAAAGACGCCATACCACGGCGTATGCCATAAGTGGCTTTGCTGAGGTCCTTGGCAGGATTGATGATGGAATAGAAAATCACGAGGTAATAGATGAATGTAGCGGCATCAATCGAAGAGTGTTCGCCCAAAATCAACGTGCCTCCAAACCACAGGAGAATAGCAATGAGTGCCGTACCGAAGAACTCCGACACAGGGTGCGCCAGATAGTAGCGGCGGTTGATACGGTTGAACGTAGCACGTGTAGCATTGATCAGATGGAGGAAACGCACCGTCAGTTTGCTCTCGGCATTAAACGCCTTCACCACGCGCAAACCGCCCAAGGTCTCATCTATCTGGGTGAGGATCTCGGCGTTTTGCTCTTGTCCTTTGGTAGAAGCGCGTTTGAGCGAACGACCGATACGCCCTATCAACAATCCCGCTACGGGCAATAGCACCAGCACAAACAGCGTCAGTTGCCACGAGATAGTGAAGAGCGTGATGAGATAGACCAGAATCATAATCGGGTCTTTGAACAGCATATCCAATGTGGACATGATACTTGCTTCCACCTCATTCACATCGTTGGTCATACGCGACATGACATCGCCTTTGCGCTCCTCGGTGAAGAAACCGATTGGCAGACTGACCACCTTCTTATACAGCTGCGCGCGCAGGTCGCGCAACACGCCCGTGCGTATAGGCACCATAAAATAGTTAGCCAGCCATGCGGTGAGACATTTGCAGCCCGTCAGCAGCACCAGACATGCACCCAAAAGCAGCAACACGGACTGTGCACCGCGTATCTCAATCTGCGTTTGCAGAAAATAGTACAGATTATTTTTCAGAATATCCAGCGTGTCGCTCATCGTAGCAGCAGCCCCCAAAGGCATGTATGCAGCAGTGCCCTCCGATAATCCGAAAAGAATCTGCAAAACTGGGATAATCGTAGCAAACGAGAACAGCGACAATACAGTGGATAGCACATTGAAGAACAGGTTGGCTGCCACTTGCCACTTGTATGGCGGTACGAAACGCTTTAATAGCGATAGGATATTCATATTATGTGGTTTAGAATTGTTTAGAGTGGTTTAGAATTGTTTAGAGTGGTGCGATTATTCTCGCTGACATACAGCAGGACTTGGCGATTAAAGGCCTCTTGGTCAATGCCCAAATCAGTCTGAATAGGCAGGACATGCAATTTATCGCCCAAGGCCTCTACCAAAGGCGTTTGCAGCATACGCATATAATCTTTCTCGGTGGTCACCACATGTTCATACCCTTCCGCCTTGCTCAATATTAGCCGTATATCGCCCTTTGTGAACGAACGATGGTCGGCAAACGCCAGCAGCTCCGTCTCGGGGAACGACTGCCGCAGGTGTTCGAGCAAGGGCGCTGGATGGGCTATACCTGCCACCAGCAGCGGAGTAGATGATAGTTGCAGTACCTCGTAACCGATAGAAGAATAATACAAATGCTGATACGATGCCAAACGCAAACTATTGCTCACGATACGGCGGTCAATGGGCTGCATGGTCCTCGGGCACTTGGTGACAACCACCGCGTTGGCACGCGCACTCTCCGCTGGCAAATCGCGCAGCGTACCGCGTGGCAACATGTGGTCATTCACGTATAAGTTATCATACGAAGTGAGCAGAATATAGAAGCCCGCACGCAGCTTGCGATGCTGATAAGCATCGTCCAAAATCACGCACTGCAAATCAGGTATCATGTGCTGCAACTGCTTGACACCCTGCACTCTGTCCGCACACACTGCCACTGGTATATCTGGAAAGTGAGTGTGAATCAGCATGGGCTCGTCGCCAATAGTCTTGGCGGTGTCCTGCTCGCTGGCTAAGCGAAATCCGCTGGTCTTTCTGCCATACCCTCGTGACAAGACTGCCACCTTATACTTGGGTGACAGCAATCGGATCAGGTACTCCGTCATAGGCGTTTTGCCCGTACCACCTACTGCCAGATTACCAATCGCTATGGTTGGCACGTCCACCTTATGGGAAGGCAGCACGCGGTCGTCGTACAGGACATTACGTACCCATACGCCAAAGGCATAAAGCCACGAGAGAGGGGTCAGAAAGAACTTCATTGCTACACGATTATTGGATGGTCACTTCTGGCATCAATGCCATAATGCGTGGTTTGGAAGCAAACTCGCGCACCTTCATCACCAAACGCTCCTCTGGGGTGGTGGTGTCAAACAGCTTCAGCATCTCTTGAAGTGGGTCGGTCTTCTCTGGATAGCTAACCAACTGATACTCACCCAACTCTGCCAACTCCACAGCTTTAGCCACGGCATCGTCGATATTACCCAAACCATCCACCAAACCAATCTCCAGCGCATCTTTGCCAAGCCATACACGGCCCTCGCCAATCTTCTTGATCTCATCTTGGGTCATACCGCGACCATCAGCGCAACGACGAGTAAAGAGGTCATAGCCACGCTCTACCATTTTTTGCATGAGCGCCATCTCCTGTGGGTTCATACCATTGATCACAGCATTGGTCATCAATCCCGAATGTTTGTTGGTCGCTACAGCATCCACGTCCAAACCTACTTTCTCGCGAATCTTGCTCAGGTTAGGCACTGTACCGAAGATGCCAATCGAACCCGTCAGCGTAGTTGGTTCCGCATAGATATAATCGGCGTTGCAAGAGATATAGTAGCCACCCGACGCTGCATAATCGCCCATAGAAACCACTACAGGCAACCCCTTGTCTTGCAACATCTTCATCGCATGCCAGATCTGCTCGCTCGCATCGGCACTACCACCAGGACTATTCACACGGAAGACTACGGCCTTCACGTCCTCATCCTCGTAGATTTTCTTGATGTTCTTCAGCATCTTGCCCTCTACTATTCCACCATTGCCTTCGTCCACAATCGCACCTTCGGCATAGAGAACAGCCACTTTGTCCTTCGCCTCTACCTTGTTGCGCTCTACATTGGTCATCTTGCTGTTTGACAATTGCTTATAATCCTTGGTACCCGCGTATGTGCGCAGAATGCTGTCCATCTCTTGGATATACACCAATGAGTCTACAAAGTGGTATGTCAGGTATTTCTCTTGTGGTTGCAGCGACATGCACTCATCGGCATAGGCATGCAATTGCTCAGAAGTGATGTTTCGACTTTGTCCCACTGCCGCTTTCACCTCACTCCAGATGCCGCCAATGTATTGCTCGGTCTGTTTGCGGTCGGCCTCTGACATCGATGTGCGGAAATATGGCTCTACAGCCGACTTAAAGGTACCCACCTTCAAGATTTGCATCTCTACACCTATCTTCTCAAAGAGGCGGGTGTAGTATTCTTTCTGTGCAATCATACCATCCCAAGTCAACGTGCCAACGGGATTGAAGAAAATCTTATCTGCTACAGAAACAATGTAGTAGTTGGTCTGGGTATAAGCATCTGAATACGCAATGATGAACTTACCCGATTCCTTGAAGTCGAGCAGCGCATCGCGCAATGCCTTTGCCGAAGCGGGACCAGCAGCCAATGAGCCGCCTTTGAGGTAGATACCCAAAATCTTGTCATTCTCCTTCGCCAAAGCAATATTGCTGAGCAAGTCGTTCAAACCCACGTTACCTGTCGTTTGACCGTACATCTCGCCCATGATGGCGTCCAGCGGATTCTCCTCACTGGCTTGATCCACCAGATTACCTTTCAAATCAATACGATAGATGGTGTTCTCCTCCAATTTGGTGGCTGGCGTGGACATCATATCGCCCATCAACGCACCCAAAAGGAAACAAAAACCAAAATACACACCAATACCTATCAGGGTTTTGCCTAAGCATCCCATTTTCTTACGAGGTTCGCCCTCTTTTTTCACAAAAATTGCCATGTTAATATAAATGTTTAAAAAGTTTTAACAGTTCTAATAGTTTTAATCGTTACAAGGGTTTATTTTATCAACTTAAAAGTCTTTCGGTGGTAAGGCGTGATGCCATACTGCCGAATGGCTTCGTAGTGCGCTTTGGTAGGATAGCCCATATTTGTATCCCAATGATACTGCGGGTACTCCTCATGCAAACGCAACATATACTCATCGCGATAGGTCTTGGCCAGCACACTCGCTGCCGCTATGGATAGGTACTTTCCATCGCCTTTGACCACCGTGCGCGCTGGAATCTCCAGCACTTGCCCCTCGGGGATATATGGTCGCCATTTGTTGCCGTCCACGATGATATGCTGGGGCGTGATGGACAACTTATCCAATGCGCGCTGCATGCCCGTAATAGAGGCGTTGAGGATATTGATTCTGTCTATCTCTTCCGCCGTCACTTCGACCACAGCCCACGCCGTGGCGTATTGCTCTATCATCGGACGCAAGTATTGGCGCTGTTTGTCGGTGAGTTGCTTGCTATCGTTGAGCAGCGACAGCCACTCGCGGTGTTCGTCCTTCTCCAGCAAACAGGCATCCAACACCACTGCCGCGGCAAACACACTGCCTGCCAACGGCCCGCGTCCTGCCTCATCGCAACCCGCCTCTATCACACCTTCTATGCAACACTTCTCCAACATGCTACCTCTCACCTTAAACCTTCATTCCTTAAACCTTCATCACCTCTAAAACGGATAACCTATCGCAAAATGCAACGTCATGTCATCCTTCCAATTCAAGCCATTAGGCAGCGTACGCCACTGTGTACCAGCCCATTGGTCATACAAGCGACTGGGGTCGTACAACTTCACACCAAAATCCACACGGAAGACAAAAATCGAGAAATCCAATCGCACACCCACACCGTATGCCAAAGCGATCTGCCTATAGAACTCATTCCAATGAAACCTGCCATGTGGCTGGGTCTCATAGTCAAAAATCGTCCATATATTGCCTGCGTCCACAAAAGCCGCCAACTCAATAAACGACCACACCTTAGCACGATATTCCACGTTCAGATTCAAACGAATATCGCCTGACTGGTTGTTAAAATCTATCTGACTACCTGCTCCACGATACCCTCCTGGTCCCAGACTGCGAGCCGTCCAGCCACGCACACTATTTGACCCACCCGCGAAATAACGCTTCTCAAAGGGCACCGCCTCCGAATTGGCATAAGGCACCGCCACGCCCATATCGGCATGATACACCAAACGATGCGATGGATTGATGATCTGATGATAGGTAAACGACACATCCGCCTTCGCAAACTGAGCAAAACGCGTCTTGAACAGCGTGTATTTGCCACCATCGTCAGTCGGAAACTTAAAGATAGAAGCCAATCCCAACATCAAGTTTCCTGCCGTTTCTACATTGTAATTCACATTGGTATAGGAGCGATATGGGTTACGCGAACTAAACGATGAATAACTGCCCGAGTAACCCCAACCTACTATGAAGTGGTCCTCATAGGAATACTTCAGGATGTTGGTGGACTGCAAGAACTTATCACTAAACTCAGGATGAATCCATGGCAGATACACATAACTAATATCTGCTATACGAAACTGATGTTGCAATCGCTTCGTGTATTGTCTAAACTGATATTGCAGCGTGGCATTGAATATCGAACGCGTATATTCATCGGGACGGTTCTGGTAGTTGTAATTCAGATCTACTGCCATCGCATTCGAGAACTTCAGCCCCATCGTGGCTTTACCCTCAATGGCACGTCCGCCATTCTGACGCCATTCGTAGCTGGCACGTCCATCCAACGTGAACTCCTCCGCACCCCTAAAGAGGTTGCGGTTGGCATAACCCGCACCTACTGCTATACCCCAATCGCCCGCAGAATACGTACCTTCGGCCTCCACGGATACCGAGTTGAGTTTCGTGCGCGAAAGCACTATATGACACTCCAACGCATCATCCGACACGGGCTCAAAACTAATATCTACATACTTGATAGGTGCCAACTGATTCAGATTGCTATACGCCCTATCCACACGAAAATCGCTATACCTCTCTCCCGGACGAATAGGACAATTGCGAATCAACACATCCTCACGCAGCAACTGACTCCCCACCCACGTAAACTCATAGCCATCTTGCGCCGATATTTGGATAATCTGCCCCTTAGGCGCACGACCCAGCTCATAGTCCATATGGAAGCATACACGCGAAATAGTGTAGTGCCTGAAGATTTGCGCCTTCAGTTCGGGCGATAACTGATCCACATAGTCCTGCAAACATATGGCTAAATCCACCTGCTGCTTACCGCGCGTGCTATCCGCCACAAAACGTATCAACTCGGCATCAAAGTAGAAACAGCCATTCCTACGCATGGCACTGGCTATGCGCTGACGCTCACGATTCAGCACATCCACATTGTACTGCATGCCTTCCTGAATAAGCGTATTGCGCGCGTCAGTAGCGATTTGCTTCAGCTCTTCTTGCTGAAATTGCACATCATACCGCCTGATGATATAGGGCAACCCTGCGCGAATATTGTAGGTCAGATTCACCTTCCTATCTTTCACCTTCATCGTTGTATCCACTACGGCAGAGAAAAATCCCCTGTTGTGCATCGCTTTTTGCAACTGTGTAATGCTCCTGTCGGTCAGTTCAGGCGAAAAAACCACTGGCGGCTCACCTATCTTGCGCGCATTCTTGCTCGTCCACTTCGTTGTATCCAACGAGGCGGTATTGTAGATACCCAACTGCAATTTCAAGAAACCCAATATCTCCGTGTTTTGCTTCTGCTGAAGATAATTGGAGAGCTCCGATGTCGCCACGTCCTTGCTATCTTCCACCTTCACTTGCGCCTTGTTGAGCAGATACGCTCCCTGCGGCACAAACTTCGTAGCGTTGCACCCCCATAAGGAAACCACGCACAATCCTACGGACAGTCGCCACACTACCCGCCGCACGCCTCGCCATGCATTAAATATATTTACCACCAAATTACGCATAATAAATCACGCTACAAAGGTACAAAATATTTTCCAAATACACAAAGAGAAGTTCGTTTTTTCTGCAATTTTAGTTAATTCTCCTATTTCTATCCCTTATTAACTATACAAAAAAGATATTTTTTTGCGCTTTCACTTGCGCATGTACTTTTTTTTGTGTACCTTTGCAAATCCAAAACAAAATCACATACACACGATGGAAATACTACTTCCTATCCTCATCGGACTTATCTTAGGCGCTGCTGCCGCTGCTGTGGTGGCGGTGATGATGGTACGCAATGAGAAACAACAAAATCAATTATTGCAGAACAATATCCATGCCTTGCGCGAGGAAAAAGACGCCCTCACACGCCGCGAAGCAACACTGGCCGCCCACCTCACCAACGCCGAACAAACAATCGCACACATAAAAGAGCAACACAAACAAGACAAGGAGGACCAACAACAGGCCTTCCAAACCGAACTCGCTCTCGCACGCGAGGGCATGCGCGCACATTTTGAAAAGGAAATGAAAGAGCGCACCGAGCAACTCAAGAAAGCCAACACCGAAAATATGCAGCAGGTGGTTGACCCACTCAAACGCGAACTCGATCTGCTGCGCGAACTCGTTGCCAAAAGCAAGGAGAGCAGCGACAAGAACACCGCTTCGCTGGCACAAAGCATTCGCACCATCATCGAGCACGACCAAGCACGAGACAAGACCACCCAAACGCTGGCCAATGCCCTCAAGAACCGAGGCAAAGTGCAAGGCGACTGGGGCGAACAAGTATTGACCAATATCCTACACGACAGCGGACTGCGCGAGGGCGAAGAGTACTTCGTGCAAGACAACGTCAAGGACGAAGAGGGCAAGAACCTGCGTCCCGACGTCATCGTCAAAGGTGCCGACGGCACACGCATCATCATCGACAGCAAGGTGTCACTCACTGCCTATTCAGATTATGTAGGCGCCGAGGATGACGAACAACGCAAAGCTGCTATCAAAGCCAATCACGAGTCCATATGGAAGCACGTGGAAGAACTCGCAAAGAAAAACTACGCCAAACTCGTGGACCACGCCGTGCCTATCGTGCTTATGTTTGTGCCCAACGAGGGTAGTTATATCCTCGCCATGAACCACGACGCCAGTCTGGGGTCAAAGGCCTACCAGAAAGGCGTACTCATCATCAATCCCACCAACCTCATGGTCGTGCTGCGCCTCATCTTCCTCACATGGCAGAACACCCGACAAGAGAAAAACTACGAGGCCATACGCAAAGCCGCCGCGGGTATCTATGAGAAATACACCAGTTTTGCAGAGAGTTATGTCGCATTAGGTCGCCAAATTGATACAGCACGCAACACCTACGAGAAAGGTGTCGGACAACTGCGCGAAGGGCGCGGCAACCTATCCAGCCGACTGGAATCGCTCTTGCAATACGGTGTGACGACCACCAAACGACTACCCAGCGACATGACACCCATCTTAGGAGAGGAGGAGGAAGAATGAAAGCTGTCATTTTCGACCTCGACGGCACGCTCTATAACAAGCGTGGTCTATCCTTGCGCATGGTGCTTCATGCACCGATGGACATACGCAAGATGCAAGCCGAACGCGCAACGCGCGCCAGCATGAGAGGCATGTGGCTGGGCGATGAAAAGCATTTCTATGAGACATTTTTCCAGCGTATGGCAGCGCGCATGCACTGCTCCGCCACGGCTGCCGAGCAGTGGTACAACCAACGCTATATGCCATTGATGGTGAATATGATCGGCAAATACCAACCATTGAGCGAATGGGCATCACCCTTTATACACGACTGCCAACAAAAGGGCATCCAGCTGGTGCTTCTCTCTGACTATGGCTTTGCCAAAGAGAAATTGCAGGCACTCGGACTCTCCCCCGCCCTATTCGATTGGGTCATCTCCGCTCCCGAATTGGGCGGACTCAAACCTGCCCCTGAACTCATGCACATCATATCAGAGCGTATCGGCGTTGCACCCCAAGAATGCCTCGTCATTGGCGACCGAGATGACACCGATGGCGAAATGGCAAGGCGTACCAACGCACAATTCCGAAAAGTGTAAAACCAACTGACATTTTGGCAGACAACCCCTGCCATCACCCGTTTGGCACAAAGTTTGTAAATAACGCAGCAGAGCAGCGGTAACTTCGGCAACGCCGACACAACCCGCCGAAGGCGCACAACCTCGCAAAGCGACACAACGTGAGTATTAACGAACAAAATAACATATCATGAGCAAAATCCAACCATTAGCAGACCGCGTATTGGTAAAACCAATGGCGGCAGAAGAAAAGACTATCGGCGGTATCATCATCCCTGATAGCGCAAAAGAAAAACCGCTGCGTGGCGAAGTTATCGCAACGGGCGAAGGAACCAAAGACGAGAAAATGCTCCTTCAAGAGGGCGACACCGTACTCTATGGCAAGTATGCAGGTACCGAGCTCGAATACGAAGGCGAGAAATACCTCATCATGCGCCAAAGCGATGTCCTCGCAATTTTGAAGTAAAATAACTCTCTATGAGCCCCATGAGTCTCATAGGTCCTATAAGTAAACAAAGAATATGGCTAAGAATATTTCATACAACATCGAGGCGCGTGATGCCCTCAAGCGTGGCGTTGACCAATTGGCAAACGCCGTCAAAGTAACCCTCGGTCCTAAAGGCCGTAATGTGATTATCGACAAGAAGTTTGGTGCTCCACACATCACCAAGGATGGCGTCAGTGTAGCCAAAGAGATTGAACTCGCAGATGCAGCGGAGAACCTCGGCGCACAACTCGTCAAGGAGGTTGCCAGCAAGACAGGCGACCAAGCAGGCGACGGCACCACCACCGCCACCGTCCTCACCCAAGCTATCGTCAGCGTGGGTCTGAAGAATGTCACCGCAGGTGCCAACCCTATGGACCTCAAACGCGGTATGGACAAGGCTGTGGGCGCTATCGTAGCCCACATCAAAGCACAAAGCGAGGAGGTCGGCAACGACTTCGACAAGATTGAGCAAGTGGCTACTATCTCTGCCAACAACGATGCCGAGATTGGCAAACTCATCGCTGACGCTATGCGTATGGTGAGCAAGGATGGCGTCATCACCATTGGCGAAGCCAAAGGTATGGATACCACCATCGATGTGGTACAAGGTATGCAGTTCGACCGCGGCTATATCAGCCCATACTTCGTCACCAACACCGAGACGATGGAGGTCGAGATGGACCGCCCATATATCCTGCTCTATGACAAGAAGATCAGCAACCTCAAGGAGCTCCTGCCTGTACTCGAACCAGCCGTACAAAGTGGCCGTCCATTGCTCGTGATTGCAGAGGATGTAGATAGCGAGGCACTCACCACCTTGGTTGTTAACCGCCTCCGTGCACAACTCAAGATCTGCGCAGTCAAAGCACCTGGCTTCGGCGACCGTCGCAAAGAGATGTTGGAGGACATCGCTATCCTCACTGGTGGTACCGTCATCAGCGAAGAGAAAGGTATCAAACTCGAAGCTGCTACCATCGACATGCTCGGTACAGCGGAGAGCATCACCGTGAACAAAGACAACACCACCATCGTCAATGGCGCAGGCGACAAAGAGGCCATCGCGGCTCGCGTGGGACAGATCAAAGCGCAGATCGCTACCACCAAGTCCACCTACGACAAGGAGAAACTCCAAGAGCGTCTTGCCAAACTCGCTGGCGGTGTAGCCCAACTCAATGTAGGTGCCGCTTCCGAGGTGGAGATGAAGGAGAAGAAAGACCGTGTGGACGATGCACTCAGCGCTACTCGCGCTGCTATCGAAGAAGGTATCGTAGCAGGTGGCGGCGTGGCATATATCCGTGCTCAAGCGGCTCTTGAAGGCCTCAAGGGCGAGAACGAGGACGAGCAAACAGGTATCGAGATTATCCGCCGCGCAGTAGAAGAGCCACTTCGCCAAATCGTTGCCAACGCTGGCAAAGAGGGTGCTGTAGTGGTGGATAAAGTGCGCAACGGCGAGGCAGACTTCGGCTATAATGCACGCAAGGACATCTATGAGAACCTCAAGACCGCAGGCGTAGTGGACCCTGCCAAGGTGACCCGCGTAGCATTGGAGAACGCTGCCAGCATCGCTGGTATGTTCCTCACCACCGAGTGTGTCATCACCGACATCAAGGAGGACACTCCGGCTCCTGCTATGCCAGCAGGCGGCATGGGCGGCATGATGTAATACGCTAAAAAGCTGTTAGGCTAAAGGCTAAAGGCAAGAAAAAATCGCACCAGTTGGTGCGATTTTTTTGTATGAGAAAATAGCGAGATCTTCGCTTACCACTCGGTTACCACGCTGATGTTCACGGGTGGCGGTGGAGTGAAAGTTTAGCTGCCCGTTTTCAGCTTTCAGTTGTCAACTTTCAGTTTTCACTTTTCACATTATTGCTTCACCTGCTCCTCTACTGCTTTGCAGATTTTGGGTGTGAGGTAGCGATATGCCTCGCGGGCAGCTTGGTGATAGTTGTGGGTATGCCCACCCTTTTCGGTAAACATGTTTTCATACACGAGCTGCCCTGTGGCAGTCTTGGTAATGGATATGGTGGCATCTACATATACAAAATAGGTGGCGATATTCCCCGTGAGTACAGTGCTGTACTCTCTGGCTGAAGCCTGAATCGTAACCACCCAATCTGCCACGCTGGGGTCGCTAACGAAGTTACAGCCCAACTTGCTCAGATGTCCTTGCAGGGTGGATGACAACGTAGGGTAATTGCTACCAAAGATGCTGGCATCGCACTGAATACAGATAGTAAGAGCATTCTTCAAGTGTGCCACCATTGCCATCAATCGTTGCTGTAATTGGCGCGTTTCGTTGAGCATGAGTGTCTCTTCGGTAGCATCGGCATCTACAGCCGCTAATAGTTTCTGCGCCTCATCTACTTCCGCGAACAGGGGCAATGCTTTCTCGGCTGCGCTGCGTGCTTGCAGTTTCTGCCCTGTGGCGATGAGTTGGTCCACTTGGTCGAGCGACATCTCCACTTTGGTGAGGGCAACGGTGATTTGCTTCTCCAATTGGCGAATAAGGGTGCTTTTCTTCACATAGGCAAAGGCGTAGATAGTGCCTGTTTGTGGGTCGTGCCATGCTTCTATCTGCAAACCAGGGATTTTCATGTCCACCGTAGTGGTGGTAGAGGAAGTGAATGTGTTCATCACATTCCAGAACTCCCCTTCCATATTGCTCAGTTGTTGGCTAATGAGATCGTTGGTCGATTGGTTGGTGATGTGTACGCGAATGGTAGAAACGGCTTCCACGCGCGCTGCATCTTTGAGGCGTTGGGTAGCCACCTCTTGGCGTTCGCCAGTCATAGGAGCGCCTTCGGCGTAGCCCGTAAAATACTCGCTGTCGGGGTACTCCAATTGCCGCATGTCGTAGTCAGTCCATGTAGGCGGCATTTGAGCAAAAGCACTAACGGCTGTCATTGCCCAACAGACCAGAGGTGTCAAAATGATTTTCTTCATAGGTTTGATGTTTTTGTTATTCGTTTTGGGTTCTTGGGTATTGAATATTTCAAATAAAAAAAGACGGCATAGATTACTCTATGCCAGTCCTATCTAATGGGTAGGTAAGTTTCTGCTTTATTCTGCTAAGAATATTATCTCGTTTGTTAGTGTGCGAACACCACCTTGCTTGAGTTCGGGTGTATTGATGCGAATGTCGCAATCTATTACAAAAATGTTGCCATCCTTTGAACGAATAACATTTTCATCGTGCAAATCACTCAGATAAATCTCTGGTGTTGCGAATGTCCAATTACGAGCATTACGTAGTTCAAAGCCCATTGCCTTCGCATACGCTGCAATTTCCTCGTCGGTCATAGAACTACCTTGAATAAACGGTTGTTCGACTACAATCTGAAATGCACCATCATTGGAATATCCAAATCCAATAACGTTCAAGCGAGTCTCTGGAAAAAATGCATTATGCAAAGTGATACGGTCTAACGCTAAAACAGGTTGTATATAATAATCCAATCCTATGATTTTTATTAGCGTAGTGCCATGATCATACACATGTGCTTCGCCACCTTCTGCTATTTGTTCTCCTAATAGATTAGATAATGTTGTGTCCACATTATCAATCCAGCAGTTTGTAGCAATAGCCCACTGCTTTATCCGTTCCATTTGCGCCTCTGCGCATTGCTGTTCTCTTTTGAAACTGCCGATTGGCGCAGTGATGCTATCTGCATCAACTTCTGCTCCCGCGAGCAAGGTTGCAATGACATGCGTTGCACCTCCCGTTGCGCAGCCATGCTGTTCGAACGGTGAAAATCGTTGATAAACCAACTTGTTGCTGATAAATTGTTCTGCATAGTACTCCAATTTAGCAAGACCTTCCGCATCAAACTTGTTGTTGATGATCTGTTGTATTGAATGCCAAAAATCTTGATTAGACATAGTAGTATCCTCAATTTCGCTGCAAAGATACAAAAAAAAATGTATATGTGCAAGAAAAGTTCATTTTTATTGCCATAGGCTGCATTTTTTTGCAGTAACTTCGGGGGAATGCCCAATGGGCAGGCGGCGTCCGAAGATACACAATTATTTGGAAAAATGCAAATAATTTGTGCGATTTGCATGATTTTACAAATCTGCTACAAATTTCGTACCGCAATAGATAGAAATATTCAATATGTCAAAGAACGATTATTATTATTCTATTGAGTTCAGTTGTATAAAGATTGAGTCTTCGAATCAATATCCCTTGACCTACCAACACGCTCTTTAGGCGGTATAATACCGTTCGTTTTATCTAACAATATCATTTTATCTAACATGTTAGATAGGTGAGAAAATCTGTTTATTGCAGACATCCATCTTCGCCATAAGCTTTGGGAGAAGAACAACACGGAACCCAAGGTTGTTGTTGCGATTGCCAGGAGAGTTGTTGTTACGGTTGGCAACGCGACAGTTGGAAGCACTGTTGTTCCAGCTACCGCCCCGATTCACGCGGTTGGACCCCGACGATTTTCCACCTTTTCAAGTATCACATTTCTATATTTCTTAGTGTAGGCATATCGTACAAAAGCAAGCAATGGCAATATATGCGCCTGCACCATTTCCTCACTCCATCGATCTTTATCCCACATCTTTATTGCGTGACCATATTTCTTCTCAAAACGCTTGCGACTACGCTGGGTTAGACCAATATAATTCGTTTTCAACCGATAGCCCAAAAAGGCAATTGGTATGCTTGTTGGTTGCACAATAGGCGATTTCATCCGCAAATGTAAACATTCTGAAGCATAATAAATCACAGCATTTACTTGCTCTTGCAAGCGTTTCCTATCATCCCCAAATAGCAAAACATCGTCCATATAGCGGATATATATTGGTACAGCCAACACCTCTTTCGCATAATGATCAAGCCCCGACAAATAATAATTGGCAAAATACTGACTCGTTAAATTACCAATCGGCAACCCTCTACCCTCTTCCACGGAATATGAATCAATGATTCTTCCCAATAGTTGCAACAAACATTTATCCTTAAATAGTCGTTTCAACAACTGCTTGAGCACCGCGTGGTTGATAGTATCAAAGTATTTTCTAACATCTAATTTTGCCACAAACATATGCCGTGCCGTGGCTAAATGTGCCAACTCCAATGCTTTATATACGCCCTTGTTTTCTCTATTGGCATAGGTAGTCGCGATAAAATGCTTATCAAAATAAGGAGCGCATACATTCATTATTGCATGGTGTAGTACTCTTTCATTAAAATGAGCAGCACATACCACACGCTCTTTGGGGTCAAATATCTTAAACAAGTGATATTCTCCCACCTGCACTTCACCACTCAATACATTTTCATGCAATAACTTCAGGTTTTGCTGCAAATTATTACGATATTCTATTACCTCTCTTTTTCCGCGTTTTCCTTTCTGCGCTTTGTAAAAAGCAAGGCGCAGATTATCCATATCCGCTATTTGCTCTATTAAAAAGCCAACGCGCTTCATCCCTCATTCAATCCCATTTGTGTGTGGTATTGTTCACACAAGATTTGCCCATACTTTTCTGCTTTCTTTTGCCCTATTCCTTGTATAGATTGCAAATGAGCCATATCTATATTTTCCAACTTCGCTATTTCGGCTAACTCACTATCTGTAAATACTGCATATGCAGGAATAGCCTCATTTTCTGCTATCTGCTTGCGAATAGTACGCAAAGTAGAAAAGACCGCAAAGGTAGCAACATCTAACACTTCCTTGTAATCAACCTTCGTTGGTCGTTGCGCATTTTGAGCAACAGAAGATGCTTTAGATAATTGCAGATAAGTAACACAAAACGACCAATATGCATTTTCGCCCAACGAAACAAACTGCTTGTCAATGGTCAGCACTTTTTGCGCACGCAAAAAGCCATTCATCTCATTCAGTTCGGTTTCGTTGTCAAATAGTGGAATGGTAAATAATTTCACTTGCATATCTTTTTCGTTTTTTATCAAAGCAATACTTTCTCGGCGTTGTTTGGGCTTCGTCCCTTGCCCACTCCGCCTCGTTGTATTGCTTTGATTAGCTTATGGCAAAGTTTGGACTACAATAAACTAGGGGAGAAGAACAACACGGAACCCAAGGTAGCTGCCGCGATCGCCAGGAGAGTTGCCGTAACGGTCGGCAACGCGACAGCAGGAAGCACTGCTGCACCAGCTACCGCCCCGACTCACGCGGTAGGACCCCGACGATGGACCTACAGGATTGTTGGTATCGTAACTGACATACGAGTTAGCGTACCAGTCTTTGCACCACTCCCATACATTACCCGACATGTCATAGATACCCAAAGCATTCGCACGCTTTGAGCCCACGATATGGGTACTGCTACCACTATTGTCGGTGTACCAAGCTACGGCATCAATCATATTGCTACCTGCATATTTTGCGCCCTCGTTATTATTGCCACCACGAGCGGCATATTCCCATTGTGCCTCAGTAGGCAGGGTATAGGTGCGACCTGTCTTGTTGCTCAATAAACGACAGAACTCCATTGCCTCATCCCAACTCACATAATACATTGGGTAATCAGGACCTACACCGGGGGTACTGCTACCTCCTGCTTTGGATTTTTGTTGGTAGATGCTCGTACCTACTACCTTCTCCCATTGGGATTGAGTAACCTCCAACATACCGATATAGAATCCATCCACGGTTACGCGACGGACATTTTGTTCATCGGAACTACAGTCACCACCTTGTTCGGAAGTGCAGCCCATGAGGAAATCGCCGCCTTCTACCCAAATCATCTTCATATTGACGCCCCAAGCGGTTTCGGTAAAGTCCTGATTAGCGGCAGGAGCGGGTTGCGAAGCATAGCCCGTTTGGGAATAAGTGGTAGTGGTGGTTGTGCGCATTGGCATTTTGCCACCGACCAATGTTTGCGAGCATTTGATACATGCCTCTGCCATTTTCATTGGGTCTTTAGGAGCCACAGCAGGAGGAGTACTACTCATTACACCACCTGTTTCAACATCCAGAATCTTGGCTGCGATGATAATGTTTTGGTCATCGTAGAGGGCTGCCTCCGCAATCAGTACATACGCTGCGCCCGTCATCTCGCCCAAACGCTTGATTTGTTCATCACTCACCATACCTGTTCGTTGAAAATTCTGCTCGCCTGTAATGGCAGACATATCCACACGGTCGTAGCCTTCGTAGCCCGCATTGCTGGAGATTGCATAGGTTAAACTACTTCGTACTTGCAGCAACACACCATAAGGCACATTGCCCATTTTATCCACCGTTTCGAGGATGGCTACTTTTTTTACTGGTGTCTGCGCATAAGCTATCATTGAAAGCGCAGATAGTAAAAGGATTAAAAGTTTTTTCATACCTTTTATTGTTTATATTATTATGTAACTACAATGATTATTAATCACCGATTGGATTTCGTCTGACATAATCTAACAACACCATCACAGTTATGCTATCTTTTGCTTGTTTTGCAATCTCTTTTGCTTGCTTCTTAGGAGTTCCTTTTGAAAGTTCTAACTGCAACACAGACATATATTCAGATTCTGGTTTCGACATTAACTCTTTCCCCAATTCAGGATTTGATATAAATTTCGTATGAAGTGCAGGATTCAATATTATTTTTTGTAGTTCTATTTTAGCTGAATCAAGACTAATGCGATATTCTCCTAAATCTGTGCTTTCGTGTAAAGTATTTTTATTCAATTCTTCAGTACTATTTTGCTTTGCGACAGGTTGAGGAGATGAAGGGTTATTTGTTTGAGTGTCTATACTGGCTGGTACTGTATATATAGTAGTACGTTGTACCGTCTTGCCTACTAATTCTGCAGCTAATTTTTCGCACGCAGCAAGCATGTTTGCCAAACTACCACCTTGTAGTTCGCCGTATTGTGTCGCTGGATTAGATATTTGTCCAGATTCAATATCAACCAGATTTGCCTCCAAATAGTAATTATTTCCCTCTTTTGTAATTTTGGTGATACATACGCAGTCAACTCCCTGCATCGCACCTAAGCGTTTACGCGTAGCATCATCCACCATTCCCGACTGTTGAAAGTTTTGCTCTTTCATGATTTGGTCAATGTCCGCACGGTTAAATGCTGCATAACCTTCTTGGCGTCCGATTACTTTAACCATTTCTCCACGCACCATAGAACAATGCATGAGCGTAACTTCAGGAGTTATCGCTATCGGTTCAAGAATAGCCACTTGTTTCTCTTGTGCAAAAATAGCAACAGAAAGTGCTGATAGTAGAAGAAATAAAAGTTTTTTCATAAGATGGTTATTATTATATTATTTTTTGGGGCTACCGATGGGGTAATCAGCCCCATTGGTGCAATAGAGAAAAGAGGATATTAGTTGATTGGGAAGTGCTTCTCAAACTCCTCGCTGAACTCTTCGAGTGATAGTTCTAATTTGGTAGCTTGATCCTTCTGTATTTCATTATACAAAGGTTGCATGATAGTTTCCATATCCAACTCCACCACCATATAGTGTTTGTAAATTTTCTTGCCACTCTTCATGAATGTGGTGGTCTTGCGGCATACAATACGGAAACCTGTTGTTTGATCGACAATAGTTTTTACCTTATCATTGAATAATACTTGAACATTCATATCATTTGCACCATTCAAAGCAGCCATATTGTTAGTAGCCACTGCTTGCACTGTTGTTTGTACTTGAGCAGCAAACTCTTCCACTGCCAACACACGCGCTTGTGCCATGGCTACTTGTTGGATAGGTGACTCAGCTACACCGCGTCCACGAATCAGCTCTTTAGTGCTATAATACTCCTCGCAAGGCTCTGAGATCTCTACCTCTTGCGCTGCCAGTGCTTCTGCCTCTGCTTTGGCTTGTGCATCAGCAGCAGCCTTCTCTGCAGCAGCTTTTCTTTCTGCCTCTTTGCGTTGCTCTTCTGCTACCTTTTGAGCATTAGCAAGGCTATCCATCTTCATTTGGTGGCGGAGTGCAGCCTCTTCGGCAGCAAACTTCTGTTGTTGTTCCCATTGTGCTTTCTCAGCTGCTTTTTTGTCTTTGCGTGTTTGCGCAGTTGCTGGAACGGCTACAATAGCCATAGCCATAAGGGCTAATACGATTGTCTTTTTCATTGTTTTGTTGTTTTAATTGTTTAACATATATGTTATTCTCATGCATGAGATTTCTCAACCAATTAGACACAACAAAAAAGCGCGGAACTTGCCTTTTGCCAGTTCCACACTTTGAGGCTGTCGCATTGCCCAGAATAATCGAACTGACAACGCGAAGCCCACGCCGAATATAAATATTCTCCGTGCTACATAGTTAAGGTACGCGTGTGCGCATACGTATATACGCAAAAGACGTACCAAAACAGGCACAAGAGGGACAATCTATATCCCGTAGGGCATCTATCGTTGCTAAGTCCTGATTATTCTTGAAAGTTGCGACATTTCAAAGTGTCAGAACAGAGCGCAATAAACGCCTTTTTAATATGTCTGCAAAACCCTCCGCCAGTTGCTTTGTTTAGGATGGTGTAGCGTTGTGTAGAATGGTGTAGCATTGTAGCTGCCAACTCACAAACTCTACACTACAACCCTAACGCAGACATCCCCTCATTGGGTTTCGCGCTGCAAAGGTACTACAAAATTTGCGGATTTGCAAATTTTTGAGTAGAAAAAGTTGTAGAAGTTTTAAAAGTTTTAAGGATAACGGAATGAGTTTTATTTAAAGGACGGCACTATGCACCTGCTGTTTAGTGAAAAGTGTAAGGTGTAAAGTGGAGAGTGTAAAGGCGGGAATATTAATAAAACGCACTTTTGGGGGTCTGGTCTAATGTCCATTTGTGGCTACTCATCTTTTCCGTTACCATCCCGTTACCACCTCGTTACCACTCTCTAGATGGCTGAACACGGTCTGGCATTTTTTTAGGGATTTATATACCAGTTGACACCATGCGTTGGTATTGTTTATATTGTTGATCATCATTGTTTTCATTGTTGGTAAGAATACCCCCTCAGCAAGGCGCAATGTTGGCGCCGCGCAGTCAGTTGTTTATGTTGTTTTTTTTGAATAAATAATCCTTATTGTTTTCAGTTGCAGTGTCAACATGTATATAGTTCCCTAAAAAAATGTGTCGATACTATTGCATAAGTTATCATTTTTTTGTACCTTTGCAGGCGAAATGATTACACAACTACTCATCCTATTATTTGCGTTCTTTGTTCAGTTTATGGACAAAGCCGGTAGCACACACATCGCTCTCAGCCCAACAGCGCTCGACAAACGAACCGAACGCAGCATAGCCATCGACTCCTTAGACTATGCCGTATCACCCATCTACCTCGATAGTCTGCGTCAGACAGGTTGCCATATCTACCACACCTCACGTTGGATGAACGGTGCCACCATCGAAACCGATAGCACTACCATTCAGCACATCGCAGAATGGGCTTTTGTGGACACCATATACATGACAAGGCGAAGAGGCGAAAAAGCACCCCAAAACGCAGGCGTTTTCGGGGACCCCGCAGAGGCGAAGAGGCAAGAGGTTATAGGCGAAGAGCACCCGCTAAGGCAAGAAGCTACATGGCTATCCGACCCACAGACAGAACAGCTGCAGCTGCATCTCCTACACGAAGCTGGTTTCCACGGGCAAGGCATCACCATGGCTATCGTGGATGGCGGATTTCAGAACGTGAATACACTCACGGCCTTTGATGCCGTACGCGAACAGATACTCGGCATCTACGACACCACCGACGACACCGACAGCGTAATGGGCACTACAGGCAACCATGGCGTGAAATGCTTTAGCGCCATAGCCGCCATCACCCCCGACTATCAAGGTGCTGCCACTGCCGCCAACTACTACCTCATTCGCAGCGAAGAGAACAAAACCGAGAGCCCCAAAGAGATGGATAACTGGGTCGCAGCCATCGAATTAGCCGACTCACTGGGCGTGGATATTCTCTCCTCCTCGTTGGGCTATGCCAAGTTTGACGACCCACAGCAAACACTCTCCTATAGCGACATGAACGGACAAACCACCCGCTGCTCGCAAGCGGCACAGATAGCCGCTGCGAAAGGTATGCTGGTCGTTGTAGCCGCAGGCAATGATGGCAACAACGCATGGCACTACATCTGCGCACCCGCCGATGCGGACCAAATCCTCACCGTAGGGGCCGTGAACATACACGACAGCATAGCCGCCTTCTCCTCATGGGGACCTACCGCAGACGGCAGAGTGAAACCCGAAGTGTGCGCCACTGGCTATCAGACTGCGCTCATCAACCCCCTGAACAATAACGTGCTATACGGCAACGGTACCAGCTTCGCCTGTCCCATCATAGCCAGCATGGCAGCATGCCTATGGTCTGCCCTACCCAACGCCAGCAATAGGGAGATACGCGAACGTATCATTCACTCCGCTGACCGCTACACCCTACCCCACGACCACTACGGCTACGGCATACCCAACGCATGGCTTGCATACGGAAAGACAACCGACATCGAATCCATACCCGACAACCACACTCCTACAGCACAAAAACTGCTCATCAACGGCCAACTATGGATTCTGCACAGCGGCAAGAAATACAATGTAATGGGATATAGGTTATAGGTTAGAGGCGAAAGGTTAGAGGCAAGGAACAAAAAAAAGGGTAAGCTGACTACATCGCACCGCTACAACCTCTTACCCTTGCTTCGGTCAGGACCTGGGGGAGTTCAGAGGGAGCTGGTCGTGTAGGACTTACCCTAAGACGCTGCAAAGGTACTGCTTTTTTCTCAAACTACCAAATTTTTAGTGCATTTTGCTCGAAAAATTCATAAAAAATAGAATATTGAACGCTTTGCCCTTCGCTCCAAACGAAGGACAAGGGGAATTATTGCACTTGCTCGCCCAGTTTATCATCTCCAAAAAAGAGCAAAAAGCATTCGTCCTGCGCGGTTACGCTGGTACCGGTAAAACTAGTATCATGGCAGCCCTGGTCAAAGCATTGGGTGAACTGAAGCAACCCGTAGTACTGCTCGCACCTACAGGACGCGCTGCCAAAGTGCTATCACGCTATGCCCAAGCGCCTGCCTACACCATTCACAAATATATCTATCGACAAGACAAACTGGGTACCGATGCCTTTTCCTTATCCTACAACCCACACCGTGACACCCTCTTCATCGTGGACGAGGCATCCATGATATCTAGCGAACGCGACAACACCACCTTCGGTACAGGCATACTGCTCAACGACCTCATCAAGTACGTACACGCTGGCGAGCGATGCAGCATACTCCTGCTGGGCGATGATGCACAGCTACCACCCGTGGGCTCGGAACTCTCACCCGCCTTAGATACCGATTATCTGTTGGGATATGGATTAGAACTCACCTCCTACACCCTCACCCAAGTGGCGCGACAAGCACTCGACAGCGGTATCTTGAGCAACGCTACCGCCATCAGACAAGCCATTGACGACTCAGAACTTCAGCCATTGAGAAATACCGAACACACATACCAATTCACTTCTGATTTTCAGCCCTTTGACGGAAACGACTTCTTGGAACTGCTGGAGCAATCCTACCGCGAAGTGGGCATGGAAGAGACCATTATCCTCACGCGTACCAATCGCCGTACGAACCTATATAATCAAGGTGTGCGCGCGCGTGTGTTATGGAAAGAAGATGCCATCTCTGCTGGCGACCGAATCATGGTAACCAAAAACAACTACTTTTGGGCAAAAGACTACGAAGGTATCCCCTTCCTCGCCAATGGCGACATGATGGAGATCGTGCGCCTGCGCAACTGGCGAGAGATGTATGGTTTTCAGTTTGTGGACGCCTCACTCAAAGCCGTGGACTATGATTGGGAAATAGATGTCATACTCTGGTTAGATACACTCACTACCGATTCGCCCGATGCCAATCATCTGCTGCAACGTCAGCTCTTCGACCGCATCAGCGAAGACTACCCCGAACTGCAACGCAACCGCAAGAAACTCATAGAAACCATCTATGAATCACCCTATTACAATGCCCTGCAAGTTCGTTTTGCCTACGCCGTCACTTGCCACAAAGCACAGGGCGGACAATGGAAACGTGTCTTCATAGACGAAGGCAACATTCCCCCTGAAGAACGCGACAGAAACTACTATAGATGGCTCTATACTGCCATTACGCGCGCCACAGAGCAAGTGTATTTATTAACAAATATTACAAAAAGTAAATAAACATTTGTTTATTTGCAAAAAAAGTTGTACCTTTGCAGGCTCTTATGGCTATTTATACAAAGTTATTATGAAAAATTCGTTTGTTTACATTTTGATAGCATGTATTGCTTTCGTCAGTTTGTGTCTGAATAGTTGCGTGGAGAAAGATGTGGACTTGACCAATATCGACGCTACTACTTCTGTGCAAACATCGTTGGCATTGCCCATTGGCTCCATGACATTCAAGTTTGGAGATTTCATTGGCAGCAACACCATTCCTCAAATAACCATCGACGAGGAAGGTAGATATGTGTTTATGGATACGATTGTGGTATCTGAGGAGTACCACCCCGTGGATATGTCCGCGTTGGTTACACAGACCCATTCACAGTGGAACGTAGCAGACGAACTGGGCAAGATTATTGATCAGTTGCTCGCAGTCAATCCTATGATTGGAACATACCTCCCAGGACTCAAAGACATAGACTCTATCCCTGAAACAGGATTTCCATTACCTATAGAATTGATTCTGAAAATGTTTGGTCAAGAATCCTTCATATTCTCGCTGGATTTCCCCATTGATATTGACCTCGCACAGCTGAACGAAAGAGCGGAGTACCAACGAGTAGATAGCGTCATGGTTAGACATGCCGACTTCACTTCTTCATTTACAACACACAATTTCGACTTACCATGGGAAGATATCGTTAGCGCAGAGATTTTCCTCAGTGATAACTTCCGAAACATCGACCCAATCTTGACCCTGCCTATCGAGGGAAAAGGATACGACCAAGCCATACCTATCAATCTTGACAATTTCAATCTCATCTTGATGAAAGACCCCTCACTGCCTTCCAGTGGCGACAATATTGAGGACACCATTCACCTGAGCATTCGTTTTACCTTCGACTTGAAACATGATTTGACCATCTATAATGACCAACACATCGGTTATGATTTCCATGTCAATCTCATAGACTATAGTGCCATGTATGGCTACTTTGCTGCCCACGAATTGATGCGCGACGAGATGATAGAGACACCGCTCACCCAATTATGGAGCGGCTGGGAGACATTCGAGAATTGGGTATTACCTATCAGCGAACCTTCCGTTCGTTTGGAAGTAGATCACACCTTGGCAGTGCCCCTCCTCGTGGACCTAAAGCACCTGTATGTGACCTCCAAAGATGGACAACGACGCGACGCTACTTTTGATGCCGACAAACAACAAAAAAGCAAACAAATACACATCGACACCCAAATTGCGGTGGACGACCCATTGGATAAGACTACGCACGCCGAACTTCAGTTGGATTATACCGAGGAATGGGGCAATATCGACACCTTATTCACCATACCAATGCACGCCATATCCTATGCATTCTCAATTAGTAGCGACACCACTTCGGCTATGACACAATACCGCATCTTGGATAACACGCTGGTGAATCTAAAGACGATGATCAAAGTGCCTTTCGCATTCCAAGAAGGCATCAACCTGACATACAAAGATACTATCCATGATATTGATATAGCCGCAATGAATATGGATTCACTGCTGGCCTCCACACCTATCGAGGGAGATAGTATCAATGCAAACTTGAATCTGTATCTGGTGGTTGAGAATAGCTTGCCATTCAAGGTGGATGGTCGATTCACATTCTTAGATGCTAACAACAACGTGGTGAAACTCAACACCATGACCGACTCCGTAGCCACACTCACATTGGATTACCCCAACGCTGTGGTGGACGGCATAACCACCGAACCCAGCATCAACAACATAGAGGTGCCATTACAGCTCTACGAAGAGGATTTTGAGACCATCTCTACCATCAAATCTATCGTATTCGAAGCTCACTTAGGAGAGAATATGCACGATGTAAATCTAACTCCAGAAGCTTCTGTGAAAATCAAACTGGGCATTGCTGCCAATGTGAAAGCTATTATTGATTTGTCTGAACTCTTTTAATTAAACACATATGAAGAACTTTTTACGCGGATTTATCGTTATTGCGTGCTTGACACTCACAACAACCTTCGGTCAAGCACAACAAGTGAACACCCTCTATTTCTTGGAGAACGCTCCTATGCGTCACATCATCAACCCTGCCTTTCAGCCAGTTAGCAACTTCTACATGACTTGGCCAGCTATTGGCTACACCAGTCTGTGGGTGGGCAACAACGCATTGAGTCTTGGAGACATCATTTTCAATGATGCAAATGGCAACACCATCACCGCCCTGCACCCCAGCGTGGAAGGACAATTGTGGAACAAGTTGCCACAAATGATGACCGTAGATGCTGATGTGCACCTCAACCTTTTCAGTTTCGGTTGGCGCATCCGTGAAAAAGGCTATGCACACTTCAATATCACAGAGCACGTGGCTATCGGCACTGGCATGCCTAAACCTATATTAGGCTCGCTACTCAACCAAGACATCAGCGCCTTGGATCTGAACAACCTCAACGCTTCAGCGTCCATGTACACCGACATTGCTATTGGCTACTCCCACCGCATCAATGACCATTGGACAGTGGGTGGAAAACTGAAAGTGCTTCTCGGTCATACCTACCTGAGCGCTCATTTTGACCAACTCAATTTCAACTCTACCACCGATATTAGCCACCTGAAAGGACATGCCGAGCTCCAACAAGCAGGTATTGTCAAAGAGTTCATCAATGGTGAGGAGATAGGAATCAGCTCATTGTCACAGGCATGGAGCTATCTCAAACCTATGGGATATGGTGGCGCCGTGGACTTGGGTGTCACATACAAACCCATCAAGAATCTGCAAATCTCTGCTGCTGTCACCGATTTGGGTATGATACATTGGCATACAGGTAGCGTAGGCGCATTGGAGGTAGATACTACCTTCGAGGGGCTTGGCGATTATGTGTACGAGGATTACGTGATTAATGGCGAGTTCCAGATGGATAGTTTGCTTTCTTATATGGGCAATTCGCTCAAGCAATACGGACAAGCATTGCACATGACCGACATCACCGACAAAGCATTCAACCAAATGCTGAATGCCAATCTGAGCGTAGGTATTGATGCTAATTTCTGGAAGAACCGTATCGGTATCGGTGTCTATTCACGCACCCGCTTCCACAACAAGCAAATCAGCGAAGAAGTCACCTTGGGTGCTGCTTTCCGTCCTTGCAACTGGTTCCAATTGGCTGCCTCCTATTCGTTCCTCAATGGCAAATGGAGCAATATGGGCGCAGGTATTTCGTTTGCTCCATACGATGGTTTCATGCTCACCTTAGCAGCTGACTACGTGCCATTGCGCTATGTAGAGTACCCCGTGGCAGAAGATGCTGTGGTTCCACTGCCCTACAAGACACAAGGTATCAACCTAGCCTTTGGTATCGCTATCGTAGCGGGTACCAATCCTAAGAAGAAAGCGGCTGACAAAGATAAAGATAATATCCTGGATATGTTGGATATGTGTCCAAACACGCCTGACAATATTCGTGTCGATGCTATGGGTTGCCCACTCGACTCAGATGGCGATGGCATAGCCGATTACATGGACGAGTGTCCTAACACGCCTGCTCGCGCATACGGTCTGACCGACTCCGTAGGTTGTCCTATCGACAGCGACTTAGACGGCGTGGCTGACTACATGGATCAATGTCCTAATACCACCCCTGAAGCACGCAATTATGTGGACGAAAAGGGTTGTATCGTAGATACAGATGGCGATGGTGTAGAAGATTACATTGACCTTTGCCCTGGTACTCCTGCCGCTGCGTATGCATATCTGGATGAATATGGCTGCCCATTGGATTCTGACGGCGACAATGTGCCTGACTACATGGACCAATGCAACGACACTCCTGCTGAAGCACACGGCAAAGTGGACCAATACGGTTGCCCTATCGACTCCGATAGAGATGGTGTGGTGGATTATCTTGACCAATGTCCTAACACACCTGTTGTAGCGCGCAATCACGTCAATGAAGTAGGTTGCCCATTAGACACCGATGGCGACGGCGTATATGACTACGAAGACCTTTGTCCTACTATCGCGGGTGAAAAAGGTGCTTCTGGTTGTCCTGAAGTCAAGCGCGAAGTGCGTACCATCTTGACCAAAGCTATGCAAGGCATCCAATTTGAAAACGGCAAAGCCACCATCAAACCTACCTCATATGCTATTCTGGACGAGGTAGCCAAGGTCTTCGTGGAGAATCCTACATATGTAATAGAGGTACAAGGACATACGGATAATGTAGGCAACTATCAATACAATGTGGACTTGTCAGAGGACCGTTCTCAAGCAGTACGCGAATACCTTATCCAGCATGGCGTGTCTGCGGAGCGCATCACTGCACACGGCTACGGTCCAGACAATCCAATCGCTGACAACAGCACCAAGGAGGGACGTGCACTCAACCGCCGTGTAGAGTTCAAGATTACATTTGAAGAAACCAAGTATATCGATTAATAAATAAAAACATATAATTCATTATCAATACAACATTATGGGAAGAGCGTTTGAATATCGCAAAGCGACTAAAATGAAACGTTGGGGTCACATGGCCCGAGTATTTACTAAGTTAGGCAAAGAAATCACCATGGCAGCGCGCGATGGTGGTCCAGATCCTGATAGCAACCCTCGCCTCCGTACATTGATGCAACAATGTAAGAAAGAGAACATGCCTAAAGAAAACATCGAGCGCGCTATCAAGAAAGCAACCGACAAATCCTCTGAAGGCTACAAGGAGATTTGCTACGAAGGATATGGCCCTCACGGTGTGGCAATCTTCGTGGAGACTGCTACTGATAACAATATGCGTACGGTGGCTAATATCCGTAGCTACTTCACCAAACATGGTGGTAGCCTCGGCACACAAGGCTGCTTGCAATTCCTTTTCGACCGCAAAGCTTGCTTCACCGTTTCTGCTAAAGAAGGTATCGACTTGGACGAACTGGAGTTGGAGTTGATTGACTTTGGCGTAGAAGAGCTCGGTCACGACGAGGAAGAAGGCACTATCGTTATCTACGGCGACTTCAACCAATACTCACAAATGCAAAAGTACCTCGAGGACAATGGTTTTGATATCCAATCTTGCGAGTTCGTGCGTATTCCTAACGACACCAAGACCCTCAGCGACGAAGAGATGGAGAGCGTACAAAAGCTCATCGACCGTATCGAGGAGGACGAGGACGTTCAAAATGTATTTACCAATATAGGCTAAAGGTTAAAGGCTAAAGGCTGGATATATGAGTGAAGCTATTAATCAACTCGATCTTGCAGGTGTAGAGAGCATCAGGGAACATTTCTCCCTGACGCCTCTGCAAATGCAACAATTCGCTGCATTGGGCGCTTTGTATCGAGAATGGAATGCGAAGATCAATGTCATCTCGCGCAAAGATATCGACAATCTATACCCCCATCATATCCTCCACTCGTTGGCGATTGCCAAAGTGCTGAATTTCCAACCAGGCACTACCCTACTCGATGTCGGCACAGGAGGTGGATTCCCTGGTATTCCGCTGGCAATATTGTTTCCACAATGCCAATTCACCTTGATTGATAGCATTGGTAAGAAAATCAAAGTGGCAAGCGAGATTGCCAAAGCCATTGGGCTAAACAATGTCACCTGTATCCAAGAGCGTGCCGAGATGGAGCGTGGCAAGTTCGATTTCATCATCAGCCGTGCAGTGATGCCATTGAGCGATCTGGTTAAACTCATCCGCAAGAATGTGAGTACCAACCACCAAAACGCTATGCCTAACGGACTCATGGTGCTCAAGGGGGGTAACTTAGACGGCGAGACACAGCCATACCGCAAGTACGTAGAGATTACTGATATAGCCCAAATCTTCGCAGGCGATTGGTACAAAGAGAAATCCGTGGTCTATCTACCATTATAACTCTACACCCTACACTCTATGCTTCACACTTTCTATTTTAATCCTTATCGCGAGTGCACCTATGTGCTCTCCAACGAAGCGGGTCAAGCCCTTATCATCGATGCGGGTATGTATGAGGAGCGCGAGCAGCAGCGTTTTGCCGAGTATCTCACGAAGCATAACCTACGCCCCGTTGCCCTGCTCATCACGCATGCGCACCCCGACCATGTGTGCGGCATAGATTTCTTGCAACAGACTTACCACCTCACCCCTATCATCCAACCCCAAGCGGGCATCTTGCCTCTACCTACAACCGAATGGCATATTGAGGTCATCAGTACCCCCGGTCACAAGGAAGATTGCGTTTGCTACTACCTGCCTACCGAAAAACTTCTTTTCACGGGCGACACGCTTTTTCAAGAGTCTATTGGCAGAACCGATCTCCCTGGCGGCGATATGGCTACGCTGATTCGTTCGTTGAATCGACTTGTCCTCTTGCCCGAAGACACGCAGGTGTATCCTGGACATGGATACCCTACTACGATTGCCCATGAGAAGATGTATAATCCGTATCTATAATTTTGGAGATTGGGTATCGGATATCGGGTATTGGATATAGAATATTGGTTAAAACAAAAAGAGAGTGATTGTTGTCACTCTCTTTCTTTTTATCATCTTCAGCGCAGCGATCTACCATCTACAGGCGCTCTGCGCCGATCTTCAAGCCACAAAGTGGCGATCTATTTCTTGAAGTAGCGGTTGTACAAGCCCTCAAATCCTTTTCCGTGACGAGCTTCATCTTTAGCCATTTCGTGTACGGTATCGTGGATAGCGTCCCAGTCCATAGCTTTTGCGCGTTTAGCGATGCGCAACTTATCGTCGCAAGCACCTGCCTCTGCCATCATACGTTTCTCCAAGTTCTCTTTGGTGCTCCATACTACCTCACCAAGTAACTCTGCAAACTTAGAGCAGTGCTCTGCCTCTTCCCAAGCGTAGCGCTTGAATGCCTCTGCGATTTCTGGATAACCTTCGCGATCAGCTTGACGTGACATAGCCAAATACATACCTACCTCGGTTGCCTCACCCATAAAGTGTGCATTGAGGTCTTTAATCATTTCTTCGTCTGTATCTTTAGCTACACCGATGATATGCTCGCAAGCGAATGCAATACCAGCAGACTCATCTACCTCTTTCCAAGTTACGATTTGTTTACATTGTGGACAACGCTCTGGTGCAGGTGCGCCCTCGTGTACATAACCACATATTGGGCAAATAAATTTCTTTGTCATAATTCGTTTTTTTGTTTTTTATGGTTAAAAATAGTTTATTCTGTCATCAATACATACACAAAAACTATGCCAACAATCTATGATACTACCAAAAACATACTATTTTATTCGCAAATAATATGCTATACTTACTACGTTTAGGAGTCCATTTGCACAATGATTACTTTATATAAGGTAAGAACGCCTCTACTTTTCCTGCTTCTGAGAAGTCAGCACTTCTTGGCCACCCAGTACGTTGGCTCTCCAAGAAGAATGCCGCTACAGCATATCGCCAACCTGCAGAACTTGTACCTGCTACCAAAGCAGTAGCATTAGGATCCGCATTCTGGATTGTCATAATATACTCCGTGAGCCAATCCCATTTCTGCAAGTCCATCATACCCGACACATCTGTCAACTTATTGCAAATAGTAGCGAAGGATTCAGTACCAGCAGCTTTCAATTCATCAAGCGTAGGCAAACCAGTTACACCGCAATCGGCCATACATTCTTGGAACATGTCATTTTTATCTTCCCAACCAAATTTTGCCAAACCAGATTCAGCGCTCTTTGTTGTGAAAGTGATTTCCGAACCATATGCAGTTCCCTTTTCATTTGTAGCATATGCACGGACGTAGTATTTCGTATTGGATTGCAAACCTGTAAGCGTATATGTAAACGAACCCTTTCCACTACCAATCAGTACCTTAGTGGCAGTTGTTACGGTAGGATTAGCATACGTGTTATACACTATACCACGTTCCGTCACAGTGGCATTGCCATCACTGGTCACATTGCCACCCGTCACAGCCGAAGTCTCCTTTATAGAAGAAGCTGCAGTAGTCGTGACAGTTGGTAACGTTACTGACGTAGGTAAGTCACTTGTTGTAAATATCGCCTGTCCACCATACACAGTTCCTGCTGAGTTTTTCGCATACGCGCGAACATAATACTTTGTACTAGGTGTTAAACCGTCAATCGTACTACTAAACGCTCCTGTTCCAGTTCCTGATGTCACTTTCGTGGCGGAAGCTGTGGTTGGATACTGACTGGTACTACTATATACAAAACCACGTTCCGTTATATCCCCGCCACCATCATTGGTTACGTTTGCCTCCACAAATGCGGAATTAGTGGTCACCTGACTCACAGATACAGTAGTTACCGTAGCCATCACAACTTGCTTCTCTGTTGTAAATGTCAATTCTGTTCCATACGCTGTTCCTGCTGAGTTTGTCGCATATGCACGCACGTAGTAAGTTGTATTAGGTGATAAATTTTCTAGTGGAGTAGTAAACACTCCTACTCCACTACCTGAAGCCACTTTTGTGGATGATGTGGTAGTTGGATTTTTAGTAGTACTATAGACCACTCCACGATCCGTCACACTGGTACCACCATCACTGGTCACATTTCCACCCGTCATAGCATAATTATATCTAATAGAACTTACGATATTTGTAGTCACGCTTGGCAAAGACGTAGATTTGCTAGTAGTAAATGTCACTTGTGTACCATACGCTGTACCTTTGCTATTTATCGCATACGCACGCACGTAATAGGTCGTATTCGCCTGCAAACCTGTGAGGTTACAAGTAAACGACCCCGTACCACTACCGCTGGTTATCTTTGTATTAGAGGTCGTTGGGTTTTGAGTAGTAGCATATACCACACCACGCTCGGTGATTGTAGCATTGCCATCGCTGATCACATTGCCACCTGTTACAGCACTCGTTTCAGTTACAGAAGTCGCTGTAGTGGTAGTTACTATTGGAGGTGTTTCTTCCACTTTATACTCACCAAACACAGCGCGAATAGAACGTCCATAATACCGATTACCTTCTTCTCCATACTTATCACCCGTATCATAATACACAAACCATGCATTATCTGGATTCCCCATACTGAGCAGACTTGACCAATAGTAACCATAACTACGTGTGCGGTTAGTTGAATTATCGTAATAGTAGCCCGCTGCAGGGAGGAATATACTATTACCATTGCTCTTGCTGGTCACCTTGTAACCATTCACACCATTTTGAGTAATCCATGTCCAAGTACATTGTTCACGTAACTCAGTCATTTCTGTATTTGTCGGAATACGCCAAGAGCCACCCCAATTAACACTTGCAGCATCGTCACTGAGCTCTAATTGTGTTTTATTATCTACTATACCATAACTGCTAATGGTATTATACTTGGTCAGTGTATTTTTTGAACCATTACACCATTTATAAGTACTCCTATCATACACTTCCTTAGGCGCAGTTTCACCCCAAGCAAAGTAATCTCCATAATCCTCTGGGATTTCAGCACCTACATTCATCGTTGCCCATTTCACACTCAAACCTAAATCTACATATTCATACCCATTATGAGATGTGTTCTCATTCGTAACAAAGCTAATCTCCTCGCCATACGCGGTACCAGCATCATTCTTTGCATACGCACGAACATAGTACTTTGTATTGGCTTGCAGGCCTGTTATGGTATAGGTAAATTCTCCCGTTCCACTACCACAAGGACGTATAGTATTACTCAAATTGGTAATTACAGGATTAGGATTTGTGCTATACACCACACCACGCTCCGTCACACTCGCGTTGCCATCGCTGATCACATTACCACCCGTCACAGCACTTGTTTCTGTCACGGAAGTCACTGCAGCAGTAGTCACAATTGGCAAAGATATAGATTTATTGGTTATAAATGTAATCTCCTCGCCATACGCAGTACCTTTACTATTTATCGCGTACGCGCGAACGTAGTATTTTGTATTTGGCTGCAAACCACTGAGGTTACATACAAACGAACCCGTACCGCTACCACTTGCTACCTTCGTGTTCGCAGTAGTTGGGTTTTGTGTCGTTGCATACACCACACCGCGCTCCGTCACACTCGCATTGCCTTCGCTGGTCACATTACCACCCGTTGCAGCACTTGTCTCTGTCACGGAACTTGCAGCAGTAGTTTTTACAGTTGGCAATACAATCTGCTTGTTGGTCGTAAAACTAATCTCCTCGCCATAGGC
>JAFYWK010000070.1 GCA_017558065.1 Paludibacteraceae bacterium | reverse complement strand
GTGGTAGTCGTATAGCGCATGCTCATTTCGATGCCGCCGAAGATCTCTGTATCGAACATACGGCAGATGGACTGCACTTCGGAGAAGCGTCCTTCGAGTTGTTCTTTGATAGTACCGCAACCGATAAACAAGCGTTCGGAGCGACTGACATAGACATTGCGCCCTTTGACTTCGTTGTCTCGTGTGAGTTGCGAGGTCACGAATGTGGCGATGAAGATGACAAACGCCAACGCAATAGCCATACCTACCACCTCAATGAAGGTGTAGAGTTTGTTTTGCTTGAGGAAATTAAGAAAGGATTTCATATTGTTGTAGTTTTTAGCTCTTATTAGCGAACGCCTTACGCGTTCTTAATAATATATAAGCAAAGTGCGTGCCAAAATATGTAATCTGCTGATTACTTGGCAATTGCGTTTTTGGTACTTTGTGAGAGTGTAAAGAAACTTTACAATTGAGTGTAAAGGGATTTGACAGAAAAGTATAATTATGATTTGCTCAGTTCAAAAAAATATAGTAATTTTGCTCCGAGAAATGAACCTTTTTCTAATTTGTGTGTATGCATAAGTGAACAGCAAATCAAAATGATTCCTATAACAGACTAATGATTACTTTCTGGCGACCATATAAAAGTATTTCAGATGAGGAACTGATGCGACTTGTGCAATGTAGAGAAGAAAAAGCATTTGATGAACTTTGGCAACGCTATATGCCTGCTATGCAAAATTTCTTCTTCCGCAGGACAGGTGGAAATCAACTGCTAACAGAAGACCTTACCCAAGACCTTTTTTTGCAACTTTGGAACGCAAGTGCACAATATCAACCCCCTCAGAAGTTTCGCCCATGGCTATTCACAATCGCATTTAACCTACTGCGTAATACCTACTGCGGCATTGATTATCAAGCACTTTATATAGCAGACGTGATAGCTACAACAGAAGAAGCCCAAGAAGACGACACCGCATTGCAAATAGACAACGAGCGACTATTTGAGGCGCTGACTCACGAAATCAATCAACTCTCCGCTCCAGAACAATTGCTATTTGACCTCCGTTTCACGGATGAACTATCCATCAAAGAGATTGCAGCGATATTCAGTATTCCAGATGGAACTGTAAAATCGCGCCTTCATACACTAACCCTCAAACTACGAAAAAAATTAGAAGACTATGCGTAATTTTGAATCACAATTATCTGCGTTCGGCAAACACCGATACGCACAGACAACCAAGCATTTACGCTCTGCAGTCAATCCACGCAGACGCGATCGCTCATTACTTTGGGTCACTACGCCTGCCGCCGCTGTTGCAGGTATTATTATCGGATTGGGCATACAAGTAAACTCGAATTTCAAAGAGCAAGTAACGGCACACTTTGAAGACAACAAAACAGTCAAGCAAGTTGTGGAACTGCCAGAGTTCTGTTACACGGACTTTGAATCAGCCATTGAACTGCCTGAATTTGAAATAGTTATTAACCAATTAAATACAGAGTTATGAAAAAGTTAGCATTAATCTTGATGGCAGCTGCCGTATGTGTAGCATGCAACAAAACAGCAGAGAAGCAACAAACCACGCCTGCAGAGGAAGTCGTTGTGGTGGAAGAGGCGGTAGCGGAAGTTCCAGAAGCAGTTGAGGAAGAGATTGCGCCCGAAGATATACCTCAACGCGTGCAAATGCCTGAATTTCCAGGTGGTATGGATGAGTTGATGAAATATCTAAGTGATAACATTCAATATCCATCCAAAGCAAAAGAAAACAAATGGGAGGGTACCGTTCTTTGTGAATTGGTTGTAGAGAAAGACGGATCTATCAACGAAGCAAAGGTATTAAAGAGTAGTGGTTATCAGTTATTAGATATAGAAGCACTGCGTGTGGTATTGAATATGCCTAAATGGACTGCGGGCAAGCAAGACGGTGATTCTGTCCGCGTACAATTCGCTTTGCCAATTTCGTTTAAGTTGCAATAAGAAACCTCTTATCAAGATGTCAATTTGATAAAGTAGGACTTGTTTTTCATCACGAGAGGGTGTGTCATTTCGACGCACTCTCTTTTGTTATAATTTTCCCTGCTTGCACCACACAATAACCAGACAATAACCGTACAATAACCACACTATTCGTTACCCTAATAAGTCATGCTTGTGGCACAAAATTTGCCGAAATATAAACAGCGAAAAATGCAGTAATCTTGCTGCAAAAAATGAACCATTTCCTTTGAATGTGTATGTACAATAAAGAAAATGCACTAAAAACACTACAAATAGATATTTTTTTACCAAATCATTTGTACATGTCAAAAAAAAACACTACTTTTGCACAAATTCTTGAATGTATGAATTTTTGCAATTATGACGAATACGAAAATAATTAAACTAATAGCTGATTATTTACAAGAGTGTTTACAGCGGCAGATACATGTAGGTAAATTACCTGCAAAACTCACAATGCGTTTACCGATGGTAATTACTGGTGCATTTGATTTGTTGATGGTAGAATTATTTGCTAAACAGGTGGTATTTGCTATTGATCACACAGAAACCTACTCGCCTGCACAATTAAAAAAGGTTGCAAATATTGTAAATGAACATTTAGGTATGAACTGTGTTTTTGTGTTTAATCAGATCACTGGTTACAATCAAACACGCATGGTTAAACAGGGTATTAATTTCATTGTGATAGACAAAATGATGTATATGCCAGAATTGCTAATAGATATGCGCCCTATACGTATTGCTTACGATCAAGATAGCAAAATGTCTGCCACAGCTCAACTAATTGTGCTATATCATCTAGAGTGTTCTGCTATTATAGAAATGCCGATTGCAGAAATTGCAGAACGCATGCATGTTTCGTATGCTACATGCAATAAGGCATTAACTTGGCTGCGCGGGCATAACTTAGCGATTGAAACCAAAGTAGGGAAGTGCAAACTCATATCCTTAGAAACTGATAAATGGGGATTGTGGAACAATGCATCAAAGTATATGTATAGCCCTATAGAACGTGTTCTATATACGGATAAAACATTGGATGTCCGAAGCGGGTATAATGCTTTGGCAACCTATTCTCATCTGGTGCGTACAGACGAGCAAGTATTTGCTTGGGGAGATGCCGTTCCAGACTCTTTCTCGAAAGAAGAAAACGATGTCATAGTGGAAATTTGGCGTTATCATCCTCAAACACTCAGCAATACAGGAGTCGTTGACCCGCTATCTTTATACCTTATATTGAAAGATGATGACGATGAACGAGTAAGTATGGAGTTAGATTATATGTTGCATCAAGTATTGGATT
>JAFYWK010000069.1 GCA_017558065.1 Paludibacteraceae bacterium | reverse complement strand
TTGCTTGGGTAGGATGAATAAGCAGGGCGTAAATAAAGAAACAACCAAGTAGGACTAACCCCATATTCATATCAATCCTTTGGCGGCTCAACCCTGCCACCCCAAATGTACTCAAACTGTTCTGGGAGAATAACCATTGCGCATATATTTGTAGTATGCGCAATAAGCCTTTTCTCCGACCACTTCCCTATCCTTACAACTTCCCACCTACCCTGAATCTTCAACCACCAGTAAGTGTCTATATCATCAGGGTAGGTGGGGCATATGTTAGTCGTCTGCGACATAAGTTACTTCCCAATCTTCCGCTAACAAATCTACCATGTCAGGACACCACGGGAAGTATTCAGAACTGCCATCAACATCGCACCATAAATGGCACGTACCTGATAGCTGAATCTGAATATTTACCCTCATACTGACAGGCCAACTAGCTCTGCGAATATCAATATCGTAAGGCCAGCCGTCCTTGTTCTCAACACTTTTTATTGCTTCATAGAGCTTCATTCTGTTTCCCCATCATCTTAGCGCGTCTACGAAGTCCGTATGTCTCCCGCGCTAGTTGGTGTGTAGACTGATGTAAAGCATGAGCCCCATCTATGAACTCACAAATAACAGCTAATGCTTTATCGACATTATAGTTAGCATCCTTATCCGAATGTTGCCAGAAGTCCACCAGCTTACGCTTAACCCCTCCACACCCCGTTCCTCTCATAGTTATTTCCTTTTGTTAAAACCCACAACGCCTAAACTGTTCAAGCGACTTAATCCTGCCTTCAAAGGACTCGACCTTGCCCTCAAGCTCTTCGATACGTTTCAGCATATCTTGGAACACAGGCAACATACCCCTTAACAATCCGGCTGTTACGGCGGCGAGCTTTGGGGTATCCTCTTCTGTCACCGTAACATCTAACAATGCCTTTGCGGTTTCCATTGATGCGTGGATGTTCTCTCTAAGAATGTCAGCCATTAGTTTTCTCCCAGTTTCGCTCGTGCTTCGAGTTCTGCCACATTGTTTATCTCAAGGGCTGTGAGTCGCTCCTTGAGTTCTTTAATTGCGGCTTGCTGACTAAGAATTATAGGGATGAATACACGGGTCGCCGCGCCTATGTAGTCCACAGTTTTCTCTATATCGTCCCCCTCGTCAATACTATTGATCATCCTCTTACAAGTCGTAAGACTTTCTTCGATGTCGCCAGTAACCAGCTTATCAAATTCCGCATCGGTCATGCTTTCTCTCCAATTCTTCTATACGTTTATTCTGGTCTACGATTGTACGGATGAGCGTGGGCCACATTTCATGCGCCATAACTATAAACTCCATGTTTTCCTTAGAGGCTTCAAACAACCATCTACGGAGTTTACCAGTAACTTGATGAAATGCCGCGACCCACTGCCCATCAATCTGCCATCGCCCCCACGTTGTCTTAGCATGACAACGCTCCATTTCGACCAGTTGTTCTTGGGTCAGCATTTGACTTCCTTGACAACTTGTACCCATTCTTCCTGCCCAGCATCCAAACAGCGACAATAGCCTTTGCTATACGGGCAGGGTTCGGGTACGCCACAACTATCACGGTTAGAAACGCTACACATATCCCCCAATTTACTAGCCAACCAGTCTCGTTGTGCTTCCAACTCCTTTACCTTCTCGCTCAGATTCAAGCTCACGTACTCGCTTATCGTTGAGGGCTTCGGCGGCGGGGCAAAGATTTTATTCATAGCTTGTCGCTGTGTCTCTTCGTCCGTCTCTATCCCTAACGCTTTGTAGTAAAGGGCAATCTCCTTGCGTGTGAACATTTCACCCCCCATAGGTAAGGTCTATACCTCTATCCTTCCACCTTTGCTCATAAGGCTTCGGTGTATACTTGAAGACGTAGTTGCCGTCTTCATCAAGTCCAGCAGGCATAACCTTACCATGCAGATAGTTTCTAGGACACTTAGGAGAACGCAGATTGTTCCACTCGTACTGGAGAATACGCTTAGGAGTAACAAGCTGACGCTCTGCACCATTCAATCCGATAACGCCTACATAGTCATTAGCGAATCGCCAGATGTTGAGATGTTCCCACTTCTCATTGTCGTACACCTCGTTGAACTTGATGTACTGCTCTTCGCCTGTCTTGTGGTAAGCAATACGGGCGTTCTTCACATGGTAAGTGAGCTGGGCAGTAGACCAGTTACACATCTCAGGGTTTTCGGGGAAACTGTCAGGCATTGCACAGCAAGAGCCGGAAGTACAGAGTTCCTTGAAGTCGGGGTCGGAGACACCAAGAACAAGGCCATGCTTCTGGCAGAACTCGAAAATCTTACGGATATGCTGTTCCTTGATGTCACGGTTCAGTCTCATGTACGAACCACGTTCAGCAGGGGACAGCGCATTGTAGTAAGCCATCAAGTCCTTAGTACCGATGAGCTTTGCCAGCCAGTCATAGCGGGTATGCATACCCTCAGAGCAACGGCAGTCGATAGCGAAGAACTCTGTGGAGATAGCACGGACACCAGCCGCAAGAGCCTTTTCGAGAAGTTCATCAAGGCTTCTGTCAGAGATGCCGATGATGAAGGGGCGCAGACGAAGGATAGTCCAGTAGCCCATATCAGAGAGCATACGAAGAATCTCAAAGCGTCTGCTGGGAGAAGGCACACCCACTTCCACATACTTTGCCAGTTCATCATCAGCGGTGATAATGGAACACTGGAAAGCGAAGTTGTGCTGGTTGCTGAACTTATCCATAAGTTTCTCGTACTTCTTGTCGAGAATGGTATCACCCTTGAACGACAGAAGAGTCGGATAGGCTTCGATACCGAGGAAGTCCAGAAGGTTGTAGGATACGCCGTTGGCACGTTCAAAGTTACAGAACGGGTCAGCAAGACCGCCCCAATGGAGCAGGAAGCGTTTGTTGAAGAAATACTTGTGGAACGCCATCCAGTTCTTATCAATCGGCCCGTGCTGGGGAAGTGTACCCAGCACAAGCTGTTTGAACTTCTCTACGTCCACGGAATTGAGAGGCGGGGCT
>JAFYWK010000068.1 GCA_017558065.1 Paludibacteraceae bacterium | reverse complement strand
CGGAACTCTTGGATACGCTCCTTGTTACCCTCTTTAATACGATAAGCTACAGTCACTTGATCACCTGCAGCGAATGCTGGAAACTCTTTCTTCTCGCCAGCGAATGCCTCTTCGGCAATTTTCATTAAATCCATTTCGATTTATTGTTTTAATGGGTTAAATAACTATAGTATACACTACTGTTCGAGCTGCTTTATTTTTCAGTTTTCACCTTTCAGTTGTCACCTCCAAACGCATACTCTATGCTGATCGCCAGAGACTATAGTCGAAAATCGCTGCAAAGGTACTACAAAAATTGCATATATGCAAGAAAAATGAGTGAAAATTTATTTTCAAACGCATTTTTCTTACACATAGGCTGCATTGAGCGACCGTAGCTTCGAGGATTTCTGGCATGCGAAACCTTTCGAAATCACTTCGTTACCACTATGACTTTCCTGGCACCACCATGAAAAAATCCGCACAACCGATTTGTCTTTCGATTATACGGATTGCTAAAAACAACAGCGGTGATGATGATAGGGAAGATAATCTTTTCTGCCTTGCTCACAGAACGGAGTTGTTTCATCTTAATCTTGCGCTCCGCTGGAGTAGTCAGCGCACGCATGATAGGTGGTTAAATCACTGGCACCAATGCCATGTAGGAATAAGCCGCGATAGGGCCAAGCAAGTGAGGAGCCAACTTAGATATCAAGAAGATGGGCGTGTCCATCAAGACACGCCCTATTATTTTTTTTGGGGGGGTGTTTAATCCTTAAAAATCGTTTTTAGATTCGCAACCCTCTTTGTCATCAGCAGGAGTTGGTTCGTAATTAACGATAGCTTTGTTTCCTGATTGCTTATAAACCTCTTGCAAGGTACGGATTATATTGGGTTCGGTATCCCATGCATACATAGTACCATCTAACACGCCAGCATTCTCGACGGTAAACTTCCAGCATTTGAATTCTGTATTGTCAAATGCATTAGGATCAAGACTCATAATGTCTAGACCACCTTTTTTCTCGCAGCCAGTCAATGCTAGAGCTGCTACAGCAAAAATTGCAATTAAAATCTTTTTCATTTTTATTTTTATTTATCTACTAATTAATAATATCTTGGTTGTGCGAAGATGGCATCTAACGCCTTTTGGATGGCATAGCGTACATTATCTGCCTCGGTAGAACCAAAGTCCTCTGCTTCTGCGGAAGCAATCAAGTCGTTGGTTTTCGCATCGCGGAATTGGATAATGATACTGGTAGAAGTAGATAGCCAAAGAAATCCTACATCACGTTGACCCGTCTCACCATAGCTGAGCACGAGGGTCTCGGCTAACTTGTTTTGGTCAAGTTGAGGCAAAATAGTAAAGCCCTTTTGCATGAGAATACCTGACATAAGATCGGCAGGATTTGCAGTCTTAGTCTTACCACCATGCACACGGTTGTCAACATAGGAGGTGTAAACACTCGTGCTACCCGTAACAGATCCCGTAGGCATGATATACACATAACGATACTTGTAGAAAGTAGGTTGGACGGAACATGTAGTGGGCTTCAATGCGCCACATGCAGTCAATGCCAATGCAGCAAAGAATAAAAGTAATTTCTTCATTATATTTTGTATTATTTATTAAATATTAATGTTTAGAAGCATCTATCAGCATGAAAATCTCAAGCAAATGTTGGTGGAGCGCCTGCCATTTCTTTTGGGGCATTGCATAAGTTTGCACTCCCGCAGCAGTATATACTACCAACTGAGGAGAGGTGGGTTGTATCAAACCTTTCTTGGTCTCCTCATAGCTGAATACGCAGTCACAGCGATGAATCCAATGTTTCTTCTCTTTCTCCTTATATATTGATTTTACCTGAGGACATACATACCTATCATCTTCAAGCACGAGCGCGACAGAATCCACATTGGTCAACGTGTGACTGGATACGGTCATCTTAAAAGACACTGTATTGGATGTATTTAGATAAGTAATGTCAAAGGGTAAAGTGAATTTGCTATCGATAGATGGAAAGATATTTTCCGAAATAAAGAACAACTGTCCTTGTGTCGTATGACGCATAATATACATATCCTCTGTCTTTTCCGCAAAAGTAGGGATACATAAACATAGCAATGTTAATGCTATAAAAAGGTTTTTCATACAAATATGAATAACAAATACTACGAGAGCATTCCTAAACGAAGTGCCCTCGTAGTTTGAATGATTAATTACTCACCGTAAACAGTGTAAGTAACTTTGGTAAACAAGCCCAAAACGCTAACAACTTTTTTGTCAACATGGCTAACTTTAGTGATACCAGCCAATTTAGCAGCTTTGTTGATACCTGCGTCACCAGCAGCAGCTACGCCCAATACGCTAATAGCAGAAGCTTGACCAACTTTAGAACCCAACTCGTTGCTTGTTACCGCAGCTGGCTCTGTGTAGCCTGTGTAAACTGCACCTACTAAACCTACAGAACCACAACTGGTCATACCAAGTGTCAATGCGAGAGCGCATGCCACTGTCATAATAGTTTTTTTCATATTTGTAAAAATTGATTTGTGCCCTTCGCCTATTCAATCAACGCATATTGAACAATGCTAAGTGGCGCTTATTTTTAATAATTATTCAGCAGGACTTTTTGTGCGCTGACATTGCTCAATGAGCAACCATACCTACTTTTTGCTTACGTCTTCTTTGCTACTATATAAAAAAGAAGCCACCATAGCAAAAAGCCATAGTAGCACACTAAACATCGGATATAAGAAAAGAACTACAACCTGCACAAGCAATTTACCCCCCCCCATTTTGGAGAGCGCAAATCGAAGATTTTAACATATAACCAATTGTCTGCATTATCAATTACGAAACAATAAAGACTTTCTATTCCGAATTCGGTTGCAAAGGTACTGCTTTTTTTTGAATTGCACAAGATTTTTCCTAAAAAAAAGTGTGCCTACATCATAGACACACTCTCTTATATATAATAAGGTAAACCTTATTTCAGAATTATAAATTCCTAATTCTTAATTCAAAATTATCCGAGCATGGTGAGCAGGATACCTGCTGCCACTGCTGAACCGATTACACCTGCTACGTTAGGACCCATAGCGTGCATGAGGAGGAAGTTACTTGGATCTGCTTTTTGTCCCTCAGACTGGCTCACACGAGCAGCCATAGGCACAGCAGATACACCGGCAGAACCGATCAGTGGGTTGATCTTCTCTTTAGAGAAGAGGTTCATGAACTTAGCGAGGAGCACACCACCTGCACTACCCATACCGAAGGCTACGATACCCATGCAGAGAATCAAGATAGTCTTCACATTGAGGAAGGTAGCACCTGTAGCTGTAGCACCTACAGACAAACCGAGGAAGATCACCACGATGTTCATCAACTCGTTTTGAGCCACTTTGCTCAAACGATCCACTACACCAGACTCCTTCATCAAGTTACCCAACATCAAGCAGCCAATCAATGGAGCAGCATCAGGCAATACGAGCGCTACAACAGCGGTGATGATGATAGGGAAGATAATCTTCTCTACCTTGCTCACAGAGCGGAGTTGTTTCATCTTGATTTTACGTTCAGCAGGAGTAGTCAACGCACGCATGATAGGTGGTTGGATCACTGGCACCAATGCCATATACGAATAAGCCGCAATAGCGATAGGGCCGAGCAAGTGAGGAGCCAACTTCGAAGTCAAGAAGATAGAAGTAGGACCGTCAGCACCACCGATAATACCGATAGAACCAGCCTCTGCAGGGGTGAAGAATGCACTCGCGCAGAGGAAAGTGATGAAGATACCCAACTGAGCCGCAGCACCCAAGAGCAAAGACTTAGGGTTAGCAATCAGCGGACCAAAGTCGGTCATCGCACCTACACCGATGAAGATCAAGCAAGGATAAACACCCGCTTTCACACCAATATAGAGTACGTCGAGAAGACCCGCATTCTTCATGATGTAACCATAGCTATGATAGCCCTCATGGGTTGCATCGAGGAAGTTTGCCCACAACTCTGGGTGGTACATATTAGCGTTTGGCAAGTTGGTAAGCAACATACCAAATGCGATAGGAAGGAGCAACAATGGCTCGTATTGTTTCTTGATAGCCAAGTACAATAGGAAGAAGGAGATAAGGAGCATAGCACCTTGTTGCCACTCCATATTCAAAAATCCCATGCCTTGGAAGAAACTTATAAAGTCATTCCACATAATTCTTGAGTTTAAAAAGTTTTAAGGGTTTTAAAAGTTTTAAAGGTAAAATTATGCGAGAACTACGAGCAAGTCGTCTTGCATTACGCTTTGACCTGGAGCCACAGCAATCTTGCTAACAGTACCGTCGCAGTCAGCCAAGATAGGGTTCTCCATCTTCATTGACTCAAGCACGAGCAAGGTGTCGCCTTTCTTTACTGCTTGACCCTCTTTAACTGCTACAGAGATTACAGAACCAGGAAGTGGGCTATTCACTTTGTTGCCACCTACAGGCGCAGCTGCTGGAGCTGGTGCTGGAGCGGCAGCTGGTTTTGGTTGAGGAGCAGCTACAGCCTTTGGAGCTGCAGGAGCAGCAGCCTCAGCTACAGTCTCAATCTCAACGAGCTTGTCGTCTTGCATTACGTTTTGACCTGCTTGTACAAGTACGTTCTTCACTGTACCTGTGTACTCGCTTGCTACGATATTCTCCATCTTCATAGACTCCATGGTGAGGAGGGTGTCGCCCTTCTTCACGCTGTCGCCTGGTTTCACCATCACCTTAACGATGCTACCTGGCAGTGGGCTCTTAACAGTAGCAGCACCAGCTGGTTTAGCAGCTACAGGAGCAGCGCTAGGAGCAGCGGTAGGAGCAGCTACGCGAGCAGCTTTGACTTTCTTAGACTCATTCTTTTGGAACTCAACGATGAAAGAAGTACCATTTACTACTACTTCTGCTACGTTTGGTTCTATTTCTTTAACGGTTGTCTCGTATTTTTGACCACCGATAGTAAAATTAAATCCTTTTTTCATTGTTTTAACGATGTAAATTGTTCATGCCGTACATCTTGTTGTTCCATTGTGTACGGTGTGGTTGAATAGTAATTTTGGTATCTTCCTCATCGTGTACACCATTATAATAAAGGTGCAATGCGAGGGCAATAGCTGCGGTACTATCAGCAGTGAGCGTGATAGAATCGTCGAGCTTGCTGTGAGTGTGGGTTACTGTTTGCTCTGCCGCAATGTTCTCCACTTTCTTGGCTTTCACGCGTGGTTGCATGATCCAACCGAGAAGCTTCATCACATACACGAATAGAGCAAGTAGCGCCACCACCATACCGAAGCCTAGACCAGTAATAAACCAAGTCTGAGCTGTAATGCCGGCAGTTTCGGCTGCAACTTGAAGTAACATCATAATTACAATGGAATATTAGAGTGTTTCTTGAGAGGGTTGGTCAAGCGCTTGGTTTGCAAGTTCTCGAATGCGCGAACGATACGCTTACGAGTGTTGCGTGGCTCGATGATATCATCGATATAACCACGGTTAGCTGCTTGATATGGGCTTGCGAACAAGTCTTTGTACTCAGCCTCCTTCTCAGCAATAAATTTCTTTCTTTCTTCTGGATCCTCGATAGCCTTGATAGCTTTAGCTTGGAGCACACCTACTGCGCCACTTGCACCCATCACAGCGATCTCAGCGTTTGGCCATGCGTAGCATACATCGCCGCGCAATTGCTTACAGCTCATCACGATGTGGCTACCACCGTAAGACTTACGGATAGTTACAGT
>JAFYWK010000067.1 GCA_017558065.1 Paludibacteraceae bacterium | reverse complement strand
TGGCAAAATTTGTGAACCACCTTATGCTCGACGGTAAGAAGAATACTGCATACGGCGTATTCTACACCGCTTTGGAGATTGTTACCAACAAAATGAAAAGCGAGCAAACAGCTCTCGAGGTTTGGAAACAAGCTCTTAGCAACATTACTCCTTTGGTAGAGGTTAAGTCTAAGCGTATCGGTGGTGCAACTTTCCAAGTGCCAACTGAGATTCGTGCTGACCGCAAGGAGTCTATTTCAATGAAGAATATGATCCTCTTCGCTCGCAAGCGTGGTGGCCACTCAATGGCTGAGAAACTTGCAGCAGAGATCATGGATGCGTTTAATAACCAAGGTGGTGCGTTCAAGCGTAAAGAGGATATGCACCGCATGGCAGAGGCTAACCGTGCATTTGCACACTTCCGTTTCTAATATGTGCCTGCGCGCGTAATATATTATACGGTATTAGATAAAAGAAACGAAAATGGCTAAACACGATTTGAAATTAAACAGAAATATCGGCATCATGGCGCACATCGATGCTGGTAAGACTACTACCTCTGAGCGTATTTTGTTCTACACCGGTCTGACACACAAGATTGGTGAGGTGCACGATGGTGCAGCTACCATGGACTGGATGGAGCAAGAGCAAGAGCGTGGTATTACTATCACTTCTGCAGCTACAACTACTTATTGGCAATACAAAGGCGATAAGTACAAAATCAACTTGATTGACACTCCGGGCCACGTGGACTTCACCGTGGAGGTAGAGCGTTCATTGCGTATCTTGGACGGCGCTGTGGCAGCATTCTGCGCAGTAGGTGGTGTACAACCACAGTCTGAGACTGTATGGCGTCAAGCTGATAAATACAACGTACCACGTTTGTGCTACGTAAACAAAATGGACCGCTCTGGTGCTAACTTCTTCGATGTAGTTACCCAAATCAAGGAGGTTCTTGGTGCTAACCCCTGTCCAATCCAAATTCCTATTGGTGCTGAGGAGACCTTCAAAGGTGTAGTTGACCTCGTAACCATGAAGGCATGCGTATGGAACGACGAGACTATGGGTTCTGCATACAGCGTTGAGGAGATCCCAGCAAACCTCGTTGATGAGGCAGCTGAGTGGCGCGACAAAATGCTCGAGACCATCGCTGAGTTTGATGACGCTTTGATGGAGAAGTACTTCTCTGATCCTGAGACTATTACCGAGGACGAGATTCGTGCTGCAATCCGCAAAGGTTGCTTGAGCATGCAAATCTTCCCAATGGTATGCGGTTCTTCATTCAAGAACAAAGGTGTGCAAACCATGTTGGACGCAGTATGTGCATACTTGCCAAGTCCAATGGATACTCCAGTGATCGATGGTACTGACCCTGCAACTGGTGACGCGTTGACCCGCACCCCAGACGAGAGCGAGCCATTGTGCGCATTGGCGTTCAAGATTGCTACTGACCCATACGTAGGTCGCTTGTGCTTCTTCCGTGTGTATAGTGGTAAGTTGGAGGCTGGTTCATACGTTTACAACCCACGTTCAGGCAAACGCGAGCGTATCTCTCGTATCTTCCAAATGCACTCTAACCGTCAAAACCCTGTAGATTTTATCGCAGCTGGTGATATCGGTGCGGGTGTAGGTTTCAAGGATATTCGTACTGGTGATACATTGTGCTCTGAGGAGAAACCAATCGTATTGGAGTCTATCGAGTTCCCAGCACCAGTGATCGGTATCTCAGTAGAGCCAAAGAGCCAAGCTGACCTCGATAAGTTGGGCGTTGGTTTGAGCAAGTTGGCTGAGGAGGATCCAACATTTACCGTTAAGACTGACGAGCAAACAGGTCAAACCGTGATCTCTGGTATGGGTGAGCTTCACTTGGAGATTATTATCGACCGTCTGAAACGTGAGTTCAAGGTAGAATGTAACCAAGGTCGTCCTCAAGTAGCATATCGCGAGGCAATCTCTGCTCCAGTAGAATTACGCGAGACCTATAAGAAGCAATCTGGTGGTCGTGGTAAATTCGCTGACATTATTGTACGCGTTGAGCCAGCAGACGAGGGCTTCGAAGGTGGCTTGCAATTCGTGGATGTGGTTAAGGGCGGTAACGTACCTAAAGAGTACATCCCAGCTGTAGAGAAAGGTTTCACTGCTGCTATGAAGACCGGTGTATTGGCTGGTTATCCAGTTGATAAACTGAAAGTGACTTTGATGGATGGTAGCTTCCACCCAGTTGACTCTGACCAACTCTCATTCGATATCTGTGCTCAAATGGCATTCAAGAGCGCTTGCGCTAAGGCTAAGCCAGTATTGATGGAGCCAATCATGAAGGTTGAGGTGGTAACTCCAGAGGAGAGCATGGGTGATGTTATCGGTGACTTGAACAAACGTCGTGGTCAAGTAGAGGGTATGGATACCGCTCGTACAGGTGCACGTGTGATCAAGGCTAAGGTACCATTGAGCGAGATGTTCGGTTATGTAACCGCATTGCGTACCATCACTTCTGGTCGTGCAACCAGCAGCATGGAGTTCTCACACTATGACGCAGTATCAAGCACCATCGCTAAGACTGTCTTGACAGAGTGCGGCGGTCGCGTTGATCTCGTGTAAGACTAAATAACCGGTTGGTCGGGTGACCGACCTTCCGGTACTAAAAAACGCCTCGTGCATGTGCGCACGTACGCGTATAAATAAATAAGGTAAAGACCCTGAGCGAGTCATCTGAGCAAATGACTCTTTGGATGTACGGGCTCTGGGTGAAGTAAAACAACATTAAAAAACAATTAAAACAATGAGTCAAAAGATTCGTATTAAACTGAAATCGTTCGACCACAATTTGGTAGATAAGTCTGCTGAGAAAATTGTGAAGACCGTAAAAGCAACAGGTGCAGTAGTAAGTGGTCCAATTCCATTGCCAACTCACAAACGCATCTTCACTGTGAACCGCTCAACCTTCGTTAACAAGAAGAGCCGTGAGCAATTTGAGTTGTCAAGCTACAAGCGTCTGATTGACATCTATGAGTCAAACCAAAAGACTGTAGAGGCATTGATGAAGCTCGAGCTCGCCAGCGGTGTGGAAGTAGAGATCAAGGTTTAATAACAAGGAACAAAGAACAAGGAGCCAAGAGCCAAGACGAGAGATGATCGGTTCCAATGACGAGAATCTGGAGTGGAGGTGAATGGGTCCGCAACAAAACAACAGACCACTTCCCGCGGATAGACAAGGTCGCGAGACACGGAATCCCGAGGGCGAGAGTGGAAAAATAATTATTAACAATTTTAATCACAGCTAAAATGCCAGGATTATTAGGTAAAAAAATCGGAATGACATCCGTGTTCGGTGCTGATGGCAAGAATATCCCATGCACCGTTATTGAGGCTGGTCCTTGCGTTGTTACCCAACTCAAGACAGTTGAGAAGGATGGCTACTCTGCTGTACAAGTAGGTTTCATGCCAAAGAGCGAGAAACACACTAACAAAGCAGAAGCTGGTCACTTCGCAGCTGCAGGTGTACAACCAATGCGTCACCTCGTAGAGTTCGATGGATTCGAACAAGAAGTCAAACTGGGAGATACCTTGACCGTGGAGATGTTCGAAGAGAACTCTTACGTGGACGTGACAGGTACTTCTAAAGGTAAAGGTTTCCAAGGTGTTGTTAAACGTCACGGCTTCGGTGGTGTAGGTCAATCTACTCACGGTCAAGACGACCGCCTTCGTGCTCCAGGTTCTATCGGTGCGTGTGCTACTCCAAGCCGCGTATTCAAGGGCACTCGCATGGCAGGTCACATGGGCGTTGACAAAGTTACCGTTCAAAACCTCGTAGTACTTAAAGTGATTCCTGAGTACAACTTGATCATGGTCAAGGGTAGTATTCCAGGTGCTAAAAATTCAATCGTTGTTATTAACAAATAAGAAGGTATGGAACTTAGTATTTTGAACATGGCCGGTAAAGAGACCGGCAAGAAGATCGTTCTCAATGACGCTATCTTCGGTATCGAGCCTAACGACCACGCCATCTATTTGGATGTAAAACAATATTTGGCAAACAATCGTCAAGGTACAGCAAAAGCTAAACAACGTAGTGAGAACGCTCACTCTACACGCAAACTCGGTCGTCA
>JAFYWK010000066.1 GCA_017558065.1 Paludibacteraceae bacterium | reverse complement strand
TACGACGAATCACCTGCGTCATACAATGGGCTGCTCCGTAACCTTTAATTAGGTTATCAAGGGGCACCCATTCTACTTTTACGCCATGTTGTTCAAACGCTTGAACAAGGGTGTGCGATTGATTAGCCACTGCCATAATATGGCGCGGAGCGATAGTCAGGTAGTTGTTGGCATAATGCAACTCATCTTCCTCACTAATAGGTATGATACTAAAGCCGATGCCTTGTAGATAGGCTACCAATGGAATATCTGCCTGATCTAAACGATAGGATATGCCATCTTCTGCGCGTGTGTACAAATCCACCGTCACCCACTCAGGGTCTTGGTCCGTGGCATGCAATCTACTTTCCACCAAGGTACACAGATCGCGGTCAATGATATTGAAATAAGTATCAAGGTGCATCTGCATCTGCCACCATTTCCGATCCTTCACTACCACCACCGTATCATGACCAAAGCCATCGGCACGCATAATCTGCTGTATGCCCTCTATATTGGTGCGCATACCACAACCTATGAACGCTCGCGTACCGGCTGGGATATAATCTCCACCTTCTAAACGACCATCACCTGTAATACGAAGAATAGGCTTCACACCCATCTGCTCGTAGCAGAACGCTATCAAATCCGTCTCCTTGCTTCGCTGAGCAGAGTTCATATTGCAGATAATCTGCCCCTTGGGAGTAGAGATACTTTGGTCACGCGTGAAATACAGATTGAACAATGGCGATTGCAGGTATTGCGCCTCCACGCCCGTATTGATGTCTGTAGCCGTCAGTCGAACAGTAGGTTGCAGCAGTATGCAACTAATAAGATCATTTCGCGACATCTGCGCGATCGTTTCCCTGCGATAGCTATCACTTACAGCCAGATGATCCGATTCATCAATATCGCTTTCGTACTGCAAAACATTGCTCACATAATCGCGAAGTGCCTCTATAGGAGCTTGTTGTAAGATTTTCGACACGGTCATCACCTCTATGCCATTTGCCTCAAGCATCGCTATGTAATTCTTATGTTCTATAGCTGCCGAATCCACATCAAAATAATACTCAAACAATGCCGCCAACGGATTGATAGCACCATTAAACAATTCCTCACCTGGTGTATGCATCAAAATCTGGGTAGCACGATTCCATTCTGCCACAGGAGAAGCACTTGAACAAGAAGATGTATTGCTATGGCATGCTGTTAGCACACACAGCAATACCAACGGAATAAAACGAACTGATTTCATCATATCTATTTTCATGGAGTTTAACGGTGCAAAGTTACTACAAAAAATGCATACTACCAAGAAATTTATAAAAAAAACTACTAACATCCCTAATTCCTACACCTGCCAAACAAAAAAACGTACCAAATCGTGCATTTTCTTGCATATTTTGAATAAAATTAGTACCTTTGCACGCAAAATAATATAAGATAACATATGGAAATTGAAAAAGCACTTAATGGTACAGAGCTTACCTTGAAAATCATTGGTCGTTTGGACACCGTTACCGCTCCCGAGTTGGAGGCGTGTCTCAAAGAGAGTTTGGATGGTGTTGCTAATCTAGTAATGGATTTCGCAGCATTGGACTATATCTCCTCTGCTGGCTTGCGTGTGATATTGCAAGCGCAAAAGACCATGAATAAGCAAGGGGATATGCTTATCAAAAATGTCAATGAAACCATCAACGAAGTGTTTGAGATGACCGGTTTCGTGGATATTCTGAATATCGAATAATAATGAACCGAAAAATACATATAATCACTCGTTGTTGGGCAATGCTCTTGCTAGCAACGATGTTTTTTGCGTGTAATAAGTATGACAAGCACTACCAGATCTACGAGTTGTGGGTGGGTGGCGTGAAAGTCACTACGCGTAACCAATCCGATATCCTCGGCGATGGCGCAGTGCGCTACGAAGGTGATCGAGAGTCGGGTACTCTTGTTCTAACTAATGCCAATATCACAGAAACCATCGACCCTGATGCAGATGCTGTTGTTGTGTCAAATATTCCAAATCTGACTATTAAACTAGAAGGAGATAACAAAATAGGTTTGGGCGACAACGCTCCTGTGAATGCTATCGCTACTAGAAATCTTAGCGTCACTGGCGAGGGGAGCCTCGCAGTAGGTGCTCGTGCTAGTTGCTTCAAAGCGGACACTTTGCTCATCGAGTCAGGCAAGATAGATACCTATATCAAAACAGCAGATGAGGAGGTGGCAAGTTTCATGGGCGTAGCATTATGGACACAAGATAAGATGATTATCAACGGCGGAGATATTGCGATACATTACACCGCCTCCTTTTCGCCTATCTCCTACGGATTATATAGTGTGAGTGAACTGGAAATCAATGGGGGTAATATCCATATTAATCCCGACGACTCACAGTTGATGGCTGTGGGACTGATTACCTCTGGGCAATTGACCATCAATGGCGGTAAGGTCAGCGTCTATGGTTTGGATGATGCGATCAATGCTAAGCTCACGCATATCGCAGGTGGTGAGGTGCTAGCGCAAGCATTGGACTACTTCGCGGACGGCGTATGCCGATTGGTGACGAAAGCGGAGATAACTGGTGGAGTGTTCACCATAAGCGATATGCAACATAACCCTAAGAGTGTGAAGTTGTTCTCCAATGACTTGCACCTAAACGGGGTGTCGATAGTAGCTGGTGCAAACGAGACTAGTGTCGCTAAGAAAGAGATAAACAACTATGGATATACCGACCCATATATTCGCATTGAAAAGGAGGAGTGATATGAGCAATAAACTGAAAAAAATATCCACTTCGTTTCAACAGTGGTTGCTATTGATAGTAGGCATCGCTTTTATTGTGACCTTGGTCTTCCTAGGGCAATATCAGACCAAATTATTCACCGATAGTGCAAATAATCTGCTAAATATATACATCAAAGATGTGCGTCATGACATCATGGATGTTACGGATAAGAATCTGCTGATACTCACCAGAGCAGTTGCCACAGAAGTGAACAATGCAGACAAAATCACATCAGAACTGCTAACAGGCATGTTGGAGAAATACAATGTGACGGAGATCAACTATTTTTCCTCTACAGGTGTTATTCTAGCTAGTAGCAATGCTGATTTTGTAGGTTATACTATAGGTGAAGGCGGCGTACAAACATCCGAGTTCTGGTCTCTATTAGGAGCTAGAACCGAATATGTGCAGCGTTTCCAACCGATAGGATTTGATGCGCAAAGATCCCGCAAATACGCAGGAGTAACTTTGGCTGCTGGTGGATTTATTCAAGTGGGTTATGATGAGGAAGCTTACTACCGAGCAATAGAAGTAGCGATAAATGAGGTGGTGAAGAATCGCCATGTGGGTGAGAGTGGATTTTTGATTGTTACGGATAGCGCATGGCGTATCATTAGCGATCGAGCCAACAACAAAAACCAGCCAGTGACTATCGTCACGGCCATGACCAAGGACTTGACCACGATAGGCAAGGATGAGATGTTTGAAGAGGGAATCTATATAGATGGTACCCTCCAACGCTGTTTCTGTATGCACAATGAGATAGAAGGGTATAAGGTTATAGCCGTCTATCCATATAGCGAGGCTATGGTGTCGCGCAATGTGTCGCTGAAAGTAATGACAGTGATGCAAATCCTTATCTTTGGTCTGTTGTTTGTGATGATCTTCCTATTGGTGCGTCGATTGATAGTGAAGAATCTGCACCAAGTCAATCATGCTCTATCTGCCATTACTGATGGCAATTTGGAAACGGTGGTGAATGTGCGCTCGCACGAGGAGTTTGATGCATTATCCAACGATATCAACGCCACAGTAGATACCCTAAAACGCTATATCAAAGAGGCAGAAGAGCGTATTGATGCCGAGTTGGCTTTTGCCAAATCCATTCAGCATGCAGCTTTGCCTTCTGTCTTTCCGCCTTATCCAGAGCGCAAGGAGTTTGAGATCTTTGCCACCATGCATACCGCCAAGGAGGTGGGAGGCGACTTCTATGATTTCTATTTTGTGGACGACGAGAATCTTGCATTCCTCATGGCAGACGTGTCTGGAAAAGGTATTCCTGCTGCTATGTTTATGATGACAGCCAAGACTTTTATTAAGAGTTTTGCCGAGTCGGGACTGAGTGTAGAACAGGTGTTTACGCATGCCAATGCCAAGCTCTGCGAGGGTAACGATGCGGGTATGTTCGTGACCGCATGGTTGGGAATCTTAAACACGAAGACGGGGCAAGTGCAATTTGCTAATGCTGGTCATAACCCACCATTGGTAAGACATGCAGATGGCACATACGAGTACCTCAAATCGCGTGCTGGCTTTGTATTGGCTGGTATGGAGGGTGTACGCTATCGCAAAAACGAATTGACACTCGCTCCTGGTGATGCTATTTATCTCTATACCGATGGTGTGACCGAGGCTACCAACCTCAACGAGGAACTCTACGGTGAAGAGCGATTGCAAAAAATCTTGGAACAACATAAAGATGCCACCCCAGAAACCATTTGCGCAGAGGTGAAGAAAGATGTGGATAAGTTCGTGGGTGAAGCACCACAATTCGATGATATTACCATGCTCGCTATACGCTATGAGGGTACGGAAAATTAATTAAGATAAAAAAGTAACAAATAATATGATACAAGTTACACACTTACAAAAACAATACTCCAACGGGCTACAAGTGCTGCGCGATGTGAATACAACCATCAAGCGTGGCGAAGTGATTTCTATCATTGGCCCCTCTGGTACTGGTAAGAGTACTTTTCTCAGATGTTTGAATATGCTGGAAACACCTACTGGCGGTCAGATTCTCGTGAATGGCGAAGATATTACCTCGCCTAAAACAGACATCACCAAGATTCGCCAAAAGATGGGTATGGTGTTCCAAAGCTTCAACCTTTTTGAGCATTTATCCATCATCGACAATCTCTGTTTGGCTCCTATCCGATTGTTGGGTAAGAGTAAGGAGGAGGCCAAGAAACGCGGTTTAGAACTCTTGGCGATGGTCGGTTTGGTAGAGAAAGCCGATGCAATGCCGTCACAACTCTCGGGTGGTCAGAAACAGCGTGTGGCTATTGCGCGTTGTCTGGCTATGGACCCTGAGATTATCCTATTTGATGAGCCCACATCTGCTCTTGACCCTACGATGGTAAGTGAGGTGTTGGGCGTAATCAAAACATTGGCTCAACAGGGAATGACGATGATCATTGTGACACACGAGATGCGATTTGCACGCGATGTGAGTACGCGTATCTTCTATATGGATCAAGGTATCATCTACGAAGATGGAACGCCCGAACAGATATTCGGCAACCCTCTGCAGGAACGCACACGCGTCTTTATCAACCGCATACGCGACTATCGTTATACTATCCACTCGGCACAATACGACCTATACGAACTGCAAGGCGGTTTGATTGGATTCTGCCAAAAGTATTTCTTGTCCGAGAAAAAACAATTCAATGTGCAGTTGCTGGTAGAAGAAGTGCTGAAGGTAGTGCCACTAGATAAGGGAGACGTGGAATTAGCATTGCGCTATTCTGAAAAGGGAGAGAAGGTTTCCCTCGAACTCACCATGCCACAAGGTGTAGAACAGGTATTGGAGAACGACGAAAATATCGATGATTTGGCGATGATGATTATCCAAGGACTCTGTCAGAATATTGAATACCAACATACTGAAGACACTGGACAATTGCGTATATGCTTGACCCTAAAAGACAAGACCCTAAAAGAGAAGAAGTAATATGGAACTTACACTCGCTTTAAAGAACAATATAGAAGAAATCAATCGCCTGCACTCTTTTATCGAAGAAGTAGGAGAAGCTTTCGCATTACCTATGAAGACGGTGATGAATCTCAATCTGGTCTTAGAAGAGGCTGTCACGAATGTCATAATGTATGCTTATCCCAAGGAGGAGCACGAATACATCCACCTCACAGCCAAAGAGCAGGAAGGTAAATTGATATTTATCCTTACAGACTCTGGCAAAGCCTTTGATCCCACACAGGCACCCGATGCTGACATCACGCTATCTGCCGATGATAGACAGATTGGAGGATTGGGAATCTTTCTTATTCGCAAAATAATGAACGAAGTAAAATACGAACGCATTGATGGAAAAAATGTGCTCACGTTAGAAAAGGAACTATAATTGTAATAATGATGAAAACAAGAAAATACTTACTTACATTAGCATACATATGTCTAACTCTTCTGACTGCTTGTGCTGACAAGCAAGCAGCCACAGACCAACAGAAGAAGATCGATCAACTCGAATCAATACGCGATTTGAGCACTAGCCGAGTAGGTGTGATCACAGGCGTAGTATATGAGGAAGCTCTGTCTAAAGAGTTCCCTGATATGCATGTCATGTACATCGACGATGAGATCGGCCTGCTGCAAAGCCTACAGACACATCGCTGCGATGCTGCCCTATTTGATGAACACACATTGAAGTTCCACATGCAGAGCATCAGCGGAATCCGTATCTTGAAAGAACCCTATATGACAGCGGATGTAGGTGCAATCTTCCATCCTGAGAGTGAAGCATTGCGCGATGAGTTCAATGTATTCATTCGACAACTAAAGGCAGATGGGCAATACGAACAACTATACGAAAAATGGATCGAACACGGACAAACCTCTCACATGAGCGACATACCATTGCCTACTGTAGGAGAGCCGCTTCGTGTAGCCACCACCTCATGTAGCGCACCGCTTGTGTTTATCAAAGATGGCAAGTTAGTTGGTTTAGAAGTAGAAATAATGACCCTGTTTGCTCAGCACATCAATCGCCCTATTGAATGGTGGGACATGGACTTCTCTGGTGTGCTACCTGCTGTTGTTAGCAAACGCTGCGATGCGGCAGTATGTAGCATCAATTATAGCGAAGAGCGTGCCAAGAATGTTATCTTCAGCGACACGTATTTCCTTTGCTCCTCAGTGGTAGCGGTTGCTGATGACGAAGTGGCTGATACGGCAGAAGAAACCAATGAAACTTTCTTTCAATCACTAAAAAAGACTTTCTACCAAAATCTGATAGAAGAAAATCGGTACCTATTGATTGTTGATGGTCTCAAAATCACCGCTTGGATATCGCTATTCTCTATCCTATTAGGTACGCTACTCGCCATTATCGTTTGTTGGATGAGTATGAGTCCATCTCTTACGCTGCGCTCCATAGCAAAAGTGTATATTAATATCATGCAAGGTACCCCCGTGTTGGTATTCCTATTGCTGATGTTCTATGTGGTATTAGCACAATCAGGCATGAGTGCAGTGATTGTGTCCATCATCACTTTCTCCATGAACTTTGCTGCATACGCCAGCGAGATTTTCAGGCACTCCATTGAGAATATTCCTCATTCTCAAACAGAGGCAGGTGTGGCATTGGGATTTACCAAAGCGCAGACCTTTATATATATCGTACTGCCTCAAGCATTACGACTGATTATGCCTAGTTACAAAGGCGAAGTAATATCCTTGGTTAAGACGACCTCTATTGTAGGATATATCGCTGTGGCGGACCTTACACAGGCAGGAGATATCATTCGCTCACGCACTTTCGACGCATTCTTCCCATTGATTTTGGTAGCCATTGTCTATTTCATTCTGGCATGGCTTTTCTCTAAAGTATTGGATATAATAGGCAACAAAATTCAAGAATACAAACATATCAAATGATATTTTATTAACGAACTATCATGTCAAAAATCACTATTACCCTCCAGTCTATCCTACAAGCATGGCAAAAAAGCAACCTCATGCTGCGTATTTTAATCGGTATCATCATCGGTGCGGTACTCGCTCTTACGATACCTGGTCACAGTATCATTGCTATATTAGGTGACTTGTTTGTAGGTGTGCTCAAGGCTATGGCACCCGTGCTGGTGGCCATATTGGTGATGTCGTCCGTAGCTACTGCACGCAACAGCATCGGCAGCCGCTTCCGCACCATCATCTTGCTCTATATGCTCACTACACTCATGGCAGCGGTAATAGCAGTAGTAGGCAGTTTCCTTTTTCCAGTGAATATCGCATTGGTAAATGTGGAAAGTGCTACAGGTTCCGCACCTGGACAACTCAGTGATGTCTTCCGAAATTTTCTGAATGGGATAATGAGCAACCCTATCACAGCAATAGCCAATGCCAACTATCTGAGTATCCTCTTTTGGGCAGTAGTCATAGGTCTAGCACTGAAGTTGGTTGCCAGCGAACAGACGATTAGCAGCCTACACCATTGGGCAGAAGCTGTCTCAAAAGTGGTGGGATGGATTATCCAGTGTGCACCATTTGGTATCCTCGGTTTGGTGTATGCCTCTGTATCTACAAGCGGATTAGAGATCTTTACCACATACGGCAAACTCCTCTTGCTATTAGTGGGCTGTATGGTACTTGTGTCGCTAGTGCTCAATCCTATTATTGTGGGATGCATGCTTCGCCGCAACCCTTATCCGCTGGTGTGGCAATGCCTCAAAGAAAGTGCTGTAAGCGCCTTTTTTACTCGCTCCTCTGCGGCTAATATCCCTGTGAATATGGCACTATGCAAACGCATGGGAATAGACGAAGATTTCTATTCTGTCAGTATTCCACTGGGCAGTATCATCAATATGGACGGTGCTGCTATCACTATTACCGTGATGACGCTCGCCACTTGCCACACCTTGGGTATTGAGGCATCGTTTGGTAGTGCATTGTTGCTTAGTATTATTGCCACATTGGGTGCTTGTGGTGCTTCTGGCGTAGCAGGCGGATCGTTATTGCTGATTCCAATGGCATGTTCGCTTTTTGGTATCTCGAATGATATCGCCATGCAAGTGGTGGCTGTGGGCTTTATTATCGGTGTGGTACAAGACTCTGTAGAGACAGCCCTCAACTCCAGCGGCGATGCCCTATTCACCATCGCTGCAGATATGCGCGAACGTATGAAGCGCGAGAAAAAAAGCGCTTCGAACGAAAATAAATAATAACTCTTATCTCGCCATCCTTCTGACCATGAAAGCATTTATCCCTTTCCTTCTGGCAGGTGTTTTCTAAAAAACGACACAATATTAATCGTATGTATTGAATTACATTTACTCGCTCAGTTCTTCGGAACTGGGCGAGTTTTTTATGCCTTTCGGCAAATAAAGTATGCAGAATTGGACAAATCGTCCAATTCTGCTGTTTTTTCTGGACAAATTGTCCACATTTATGTCACATAAAAGCACTACCTTTGCACCTGTGGACAGCAGGATATCAGTCGGTCCGCCCACGAATAGGAGGAATAAAAACACGCGGATGGATTGTGTATCAACGAGATACGAATGAAATTTCCGCTTTGAGGCGAACATTGAAAGACTGATGAGGGACAGCAGGTACAGCAGATTTTATAAACTCGTCCGCGCACGTACGGGGACGAGAAAGAGAAAAGTGCTGTCCCAGCCGTCCCTGCTGTCCCCCACAGTCCCACAATGAATAAGATGTAATAGACTAATTTTTGATAATTTTTGTTTAATTGTTTATAATTTTTGTAGTAAAAAATAATCTCTTTAATTTTTAGTATTATGACAAAGAATCAAATTCGATTTGTTCGCACCCTAACTGCGACATGGAAGGTCCTCTGCGACCCAGTATTAACCACCATTTACATGAAGAAATGGAAAAACCGCATGCGGAAAGAGAAAAATATTAAAAATGGTTAAATGTGAGTGAAAACTGTTCCGTTTTTTAGAAAAATACGGAATAGTATATGTGAACGGCGCAGTGAGCCCCGCAGGCAGGGGTAGCATAAGGGTATGGTAAGGGTATGGAAAAGATATAAGATAAGCCTGCTGGCCAATACGCAGAAGACCGCGCCTAAACTCAAAGAAGACAATCCTGAAGCGCTAACAGCCTTGTTGTGGACACTCATTGCCCTACTATTCATCTACGCCATAGTTAGAACGAAATTTAGAAGCACTCGCACAATATTTGCAAACATTCATGGGCTTTTTGGCAAATAATCAAAATATATTTGCATAATTCAGAAAAAAGCAGTACCTTTGTTGCGTATTTTGCAGTACTATGAATAATTTTATGAAAATGCGCAAATATTTGTATATATTAACCCTGTTGGTTGCTTTGATGGGGTGTAATAAAGCGGACGATATTGTTACTACATCATCCGAAGCACGAGTAAACACCTTTACTTTTTATAAGGATACGACCAATTTGGGTCTGACAGAAACCACCTATATCGTTGAGCACTTGAGCGACACGGGGCGAATCTATAGTCGCGATTCGTTGCGATATGGAACACGTCTGGATAGCGTTGTCCCTCTCGTGACCTACAAGGCCACTCCTGGTTCGGCAGTCTTTTACCTCCCCAATGATACGGTTATGAGTACAGGTGCTGATACCCTGGACTTTACCAAAGACCCTATTTATCTGGAGGTGCAATCCTCTGATTTTGAAAATAAGCGTGTATATCGTATCGACATCAAGGTGCATCAGCAAGATCCGAATCTGTATGTTTGGAAACGCGTATCAAGCAATCTGTTCTCTCCTCAGTCAGCCCCTCAATATTGCGATATGAAGGCGTTTTATATGGGCGGAGTGATCTCGGTGTTTGTGAACGACGGATTCCGCACGAGCATACATCAGTCGGTAGATGGTTCGTTCTGGAAAGAAATAGACGCTCCTACGGGTTTGCCTACGCCATGCGCCGTGCGAGATATACTTCAGCATCAGGATAGATTGTATTACGTAGATGGCGGAATAATCTATACTACCGACAACATGGTGGATTGGACAACGGTGGAATACACCAGCACAGATTATTCGGTGGTGAACATGCTGGTTGCGTTTGATGATAAACCATGGTGCATATTGCAACAGTCTGAGCAATTATATTTAGGTGTGTTGCAGGGTGGCGATGTTGTGCCTATGAAGGATATTTATGGTTTGCAGAATGGGGCATTGCCACAGAATTTCCCTGTCAGTGATTTTGCTGCATTGCCATTCCGTAGCAGCAGCGAACGTCCGCGTGCAATGATTGTAGGTGGTCGCACTATGGATGGTACAGCGGTTAATACACGATGGAATTTGGAATATGAATTATCCGCTGGCTATCGTATGGTGGATTTCTCCATAGAGCAACCATCGTTTAATTCGCTCACTGGCATCTCCATTATACAATACAATAACCACCTAATCATGTTTGGTGGTATTGATAATGACTTGACCTATCGCAGCAACATCCTGTATTCATACGATGAAGGTATGAATTGGTCTGTGCCTGATACGGCACAAAACCGCTTGCCAGAAGATTATAATTCCCGTCAAAAACCATCTGTCGTTGTGGATGGTGATGATAATATCTACATTATTGGTGGTCAGAATAATACACAGGCATTTAGCGATGTGTATCGTGGCTATCTCAATTCTATGAAGTGGTAATATTGCTATGACCAGTCCTCAAGATATTCGTAAAGTCATACAATCGGAGTTTCGCCTGTATGAGGAAGCATTTGCTCAATCATTGCAGACGGACAACCGTTTTCTTGCGGAGGTATTAGATTATATCCACTCCAAGCGAGGAAAGCAGTTGCGCCCCATCATGGTGCTTCTGTCTGCTGCGCTCTGCAGAGGAGTGACTGATAAGACCCTGCAAACGGCTGTGGCGCTCGAACTGATGCACACCGCTTCGCTCATACATGATGATGTGGTGGATAATTCACCCATGAGACGTGGTAGTGAGTCCGTGCATGCTCAGTGGACCAATAAGATAGCGGTGTTGGTAGGCGACTATATACTGACACGTGTAATCCATATCCTTGCCGAATTGCGCAATACGACTATCCTTAACATTGTGTCTAACATGGGTGCAGCGCTCACTTCTGGCGAGCTATTGCAGCTCCATTCGGGGCAATCCATGTGGATTAGCGAGGAACAATACAATAAGGTCATCGAGCAGAAAACGGCTTGCCTGTTCGCTGCGTGCAGCGAGGCAGGAGCTGCGAGTACGGGCGCTACTATGCGCCAGATGACGGCTATGAAGCAGTTTGGCTTGCACTTAGGTATGTGCTTCCAACTCAAAGATGATGTGCTGGATTATTCCGATATAGAGGATATTGGCAAACCCACAATGAATGATATTCGCGACGGGAAAGCTACGCTGCCGTTGCTCATCTCGCTGCAACGGGCTCCGAAAGAGGAAGCAGAGCATATTCGCGAAATAGCCGAAGCATTGGCTCTCAAGTCGCCACATATAGATCCGTTTGAGGTGGAACAGGAGATTAAATCTTTTGTCTTGCGCTATGAGGGCATCCGTTATGCGCACCAAGAGATGGAAAAACACCGCAAGAAAGCTCTTGCGGCGTTGTCCATTTTCCCAGATAACAAATATAAGGAATGTTTGGTGGCTTTGTTGGGATACGCCATTAGTCGCGTGAAGTAATCAAAGTATTCGGTTGATTTTTTCCACAAGTTCTTCTTGCAGTTGTGTGTCGGTGAGTGTTTTGATCACTTCATCAAAGAAGGCGCACAAGAGCAGTTTGGCTGCGGTATCGCGGTCGATGCAGCGTTGTTGCATATAGAAGAGTGCCGCCTCATCCAGTTGTCCTGTGGTTGCACCATGGCTCGCCTTGACATCATCGGCATAGATCTCCAGTTGTGGTTCGGTGAGCATCTCCGCTTGGCGCGAGAGCAGGATATTGCGGTTGGTTTGGTATGCCTCTGTCTGCTGAGCGTTGGGGAGAATCTTCAATTCGCCACGGAAACTGCCTTTGGCTTGGTCGTCCAGCACAAACTTCAGTATCTGCGACGAATAACCACCACCTATATTATGGTACACGCGCGTGAGAAGATGTGCCTGTTGCGACTCGTGCAGCAAGCCCATAGCATAAATTTCCGTTCGGCAATTGGCCGCATTCTGTTCGATGGTGAGCGTGGATTGCCATTGGGCATTCGTATCGTGCTCGGATAGATAGATGATATGCACGCGCAGCGCGGAGTTCTCCTCTTGCACTATGTGCCAATGCGTACTCGGCTCGTTGATGAAAACGAGTTCGCGCGTCTCGCCTGCGGAGATGATATATGGTGTAGTGTGGTGTAGCATTGTGTAGTGTGGTGTAGGGTGGTTATTCGTTAAGGAACGCATAACCTTTTTCTTCGAGTTCGAGTGCCAGTTCCTTGCCGCCAGTGCGCACAATCTTTCCATCAGCTAGTACGTGCACGAAGTCGGGCACGATATAGTCCAACAGGCGTTGGTAGTGGGTGATGACAATAGAGGCGGTGTGAGGTGTCTTGAGTTTGTTCACGCCCTCTGCCACAATGCGCAGTGCATCAATATCCAAACCCGAATCTGTTTCGTCAAGGATTGAGAGACAGGGTTCGAGCATGGCCATTTGGAAAATCTCGTTGCGCTTCTTCTCTCCACCTGAAAATCCTTCGTTTACGGAGCGGTTGGTGAGTTTGTTATCCATGCCCACTAATGCCTTTTTCTCGCGCATGAGGCGGAGAAACTCTGCTGCTTTCAGGGGCTCTTTTCCTTCGTGTTGGCGTTTCTCATTCACTGCGGTACGCATGAAGTTGACTACCGACACGCCAGGAATCTCTACGGGATATTGAAAGGATAGGAAGATTCCCTCGCGTGCGCGCACCTCAGGTGCCATGTCCAAGAGGTTCTTGCCGCGGAAGATGACCTCACCTTCAGTGACCGTATAAGCGGGGTGTCCTGTGAGTACATTCGACAGGGTCGATTTGCCAGCACCATTAGGTCCCATGATGGCATGTACCTCGCCCTCGTGGATAGTGAGGTTGAGACCTTTGAGTATTTCCTTGCCAGCGATAGTGGCGTGTAAGTTCTTTATCTCGAGCATATTGTAGTGATAACAGTTTCTCCAACTGCTTTTAGGGTTTGTCGATTAATATTTCGCATGTCGTCTTGCTGTGTATGCCACCATTCTGCAAAACCTGTGCCGTTCTGTGGTTTATAGTCAATGATATCCACACAAGGGATGCCTGCGATGGTATTCACATAATAATGGTCGTCGGTGATAGGGTAGGCGGCTTGATTGACAAAATAGCGACCATAGCCAAGTTGAGCGGCGGTGCGCCATAGTTGCTCCACGTAGTTGCCAGCGTGAGTCATGGAGAAGTACTCGCGTGGGAAAGTGGCAGATGGATCGCCTACCATATCGAGAAGGATACCGTATTGAATGTTGAATTTTGAATTTTGAATTTTAAGTTCTCTTGCCCAGTATTGGCTACCGAGGCACCATGTGTGTTCGCGTTCTTTGCCTGTGTAGTGAGTAGGGGTGCCCATGTCCTCGCAGTCAAACAGGATGATCTGCACAGATGGTATGTATTCGCCTTGTGCTTTGCGTATAGAGAGTTGGCGCACAATCTCCAGTATCACGCCCACGCCACTGGCGCCATCGTTAGCACCTATGACAGGAGCGAAACGATTCTCGTAGAGCGGCTCCTCATCGCTCCATGGGCGCGAATCCCAATGGGCACATAGCAATATGGCGTGCTGCGTATTGCCTTCTAAGTACGCCACGATGTTGCGTAGTGCTTGCTCCTCGCCTGCATAGTTGGGCATAGTGCCGTGTTGATTCTGCACTTGTGCTCCGTATTGCGCCAGTTTCTTCACCAACCAGTCGCCACACGCCGCATGTTCCTCAGTGCCTGGTACGCGTGCACCAAAAGCCACTTGCTGAGCAATGTAGTGATACGCCGAGTCTGCCGAGAAAGCGTAGCGGACTGCCGAATGAGATGACTGTTGCTGTTTTGCGCATGACACGCATAACAGCAACAATACATAGATACTATATTGAACAATTCTAAACAATTCTGAACTATTCTAACCACCACTTAGTGGATATTCAATTCGCTTACGGAACGGTGGTTTTGGATTGCCAAAATGGTTTCTGCAATAGGTTTAGCCATAGACACGATATGTACCTTTGCGCAGCGTTCAGTATTGAATGGGATAGAGTCGGTAAAGATCAACTCTTCCAATGCCGAATTAACAACGCGTTCGCATGCTGGACCAGACATCAATCCGTGGCTTACCAGTGCGCGAACGGACTTTGCTCCTGCCTCTTTCATCACCTCTGCGGCTTTGCAGAGTGTACCTGCGGTGTCTGCAATATCGTCAATGATCACTACGTTCTTGTCCTTGACATCGCCGAGCACGCGCATCTCGCCAATCTGGTTAGCGTTAGGGCGGTGCTTGTAGCAGATGACCATAGGTACGTCTTGCTTGGTAAGAGCGGTCAGCTTCTTAGCAAACACCGATGCGCGCTTAGTGCCGCCTACATCGGGAGACGCCACGATCAGGTTTTCCAAATTGAGACTTTGTACGTAGTCCGCCAACACGTTGGCACCATAGAGGTGATCTACAGGTACATCAAAGAAACCTTGGATTTGGTCTGCGTGCAAATCTACAGTAATCACGCGGTCAACTCCCACACCTTGCAACAAGTTTGCACACACTTTTGCACCAATAGACACGCGTGGTTTATCCTTGCGGTCTTGGCGAGCCCAACCGAAATATGGGATGACAGCAATGACCTTGTATGCACTGGCACGTTTGGCAGCATCAATAGCGAGCAGGAGCTCCATGATGTTATCGCTGCTGGGGCAGGTGGATTGTACGATATACACCGACTGACCACGAACCGACTCCTCGAAACTAACGGCAAACTCACCATCAGAAAAACGAGCCACTTGGATATTACCCAACGAACATCCTAAATACTCACATACGCGTTTAGCGAGCTCTCCGCCTTGAGAAAGAGCAAAAACCTTGTAGGGACTTGTTTCCACAATCATGACAAACAGATTTTTATTGATTATTTTGAAATAAAGTGCAAAAGTACTACTTTTTTTTGAATTTTGCAAGCCTTATTTGTATATTTCGATAAAAAAGTGTAACTTTGCACGCAAATATAAATTGCGGTAGTATGACCAATAAACAATTATATGCTCAGTTTTGCGAATCAAACCCTGATTTGCCGCTTTTTATGCGCGATTGGTGGCTGGATGCTGTGTGTGCTGGTAAGCAGTGGGATGTCTTTGTGGAGAAGGATGCAAATGGTGAGATTTGCGCAGCATTACCATACTTATTTCGCACCCGTGCGCGCATGAACTACATTGTCATGCCCCAAATGACGCAGATAGGGGGACTATGGTTGAGAAGTGACATTCGCAATGATGCTCAGGCGGTGAAACGTGTGTGTGCATCGCTGAACGAACAGCTGCAATCGTTGAAGTTGTGCTACTATTATCAACAATATCCCTTGCACAGCATTGCCCCTCAAGCTATGCAGGAGTTGGGCTTTAAACTGACAAAACGCATCACATATCGCATAGAAGATCTTACTGACCTGGATAAGGTGATCAATGCGTTTTCTAAGAATAAGAAGCGCCAACTGCAAAAAGCCCTGTCGCTGCATGTGGATAGAGATTTGCATGTGGAGGATTTTTATCGTTTTCATGTGCAGTGTTTGCAAGAGTTGGGCAAGCAGATTAGTTATTCTCGCGAGTTTTTGTTGGTGTTGGAGCGTAAGACCCAGCGCCTGAATCAGTGCCAAATCTTGGCTATACGCAACGCGGATAATGAGTTGTTGGCGGCTGCGTTCCTGGTGTGGGATCAGCACTCGATGTACTATCTTATTCCTTGTTACAGTGAGCAATACAAGAACTCCGGAGCCAGCGCATTGCTCGTGTTGGAGTCTATCAAGTTGGCGCGTGAGAAGCATGTGGCATTTGATTTTGAGGGTAGTATGATTAAGGGCGTTGCGCAACATTATAAGCAATTTGGCAGTACGCCAACTACCTACTATGGCGTAGAAAAGTATTATCGCTGGTGGTTCCGTTTGGCAAATGCCTATAACTGGTTGAGAGAAAGGCGAATGCGATGAGGGTGTTGTTTCTGAGTGCATGGTATCCTACGGAGCGCGATGCGATGGCTGGCTTGTTTGTGCAAAAACATGCCGAAGCGGTCAAGCAGCAAGGCGCGGATGTGCGTGTCCTATACTCTGAGAATACTGGTTTGGCGTGGCTGCGCGACATGTATCAGGGTTGGAGGCGCTTGCGACGCGAATGGGGATTACCCCAGGTGGTGCAGATGAACGTGCTGGACAAGAATGGACTCTTGGCACTTTGGCTGAAATGGCGTTATCATATACCATACGTTATCATCGAACATTGGTCGGGCTATCTGCCTGTTAATTTCTCTTTTCGTGGCGGATGGCATGGTTGGCTGATGCGCCATATTGCTAAACGTGCCTCTTGTATCCTGCCCGTGAGCCAGATGCTGGAAGAGGCTATGAAGGCATGCGGCATCGAGAATGAACATTGGCAACGCATACACAATGTGGTGGATGATTTCTTCTACCAACCTATCTCCCCGCTCACCATTACGCCGAAAGGAAACAAGTTTCGTTTCCTACACGTGAGTTGCTTTGATGAGAAGGCCAAGAACGTGCAGGGTATGTTGCGCGCCATCAGGAGACTTGCTAACAAGAGGCAGGATTTCGAATGTATTATTGTGGGCACGGGCGTGGACCATGCACAAGCCATGGCGTATGCTCGCGAACTGATGTTTCCGCATGGTTTGCTCACTTTCACGGGCGAACAGACGCCTCACGAAGTGGCACAGTGGATGCAAGAGAGTGACTGCTTCGTGCTCTTTTCCAATTACGAGAACGCTCCCGTTGTTCTCTCCGAATGCTTGGCCACTGGCTTGCCTATTATCAGTAGCAGAGCGGGTGGCATACCCGAAATGGTGACTGAGCAGGATGGTATCTTAGTGAATACCCAGAACGAACACCAGCTTACCAATGCTATGTTATGGATAATGGATTATATGTCTAACTATCCGCCTCAACAGATTCGCGAACACGGACGCAAATATAGCTATACCGTCGTGGGCAAGCAATTAGTTGAGCTATATCAAAAGGTGATGGGTTAAGCCGCTGTAATTCCTCGATCGTATTTTCTTACCAGCGAAGCCAACCATATGAGTTGTGCCAATACGGCTATGGCTGTGCTAATGGAGTAGGCGGCTATGGCAGTCGTGAAGTCTTTTGCCGCGATGCCGATACATAGTCCCGAAACGCGGCATACTGCCAACAGTATTTCGAAGAATAATCCTATTCGCTGCTTCATGAATACGTCCGACAGGTAACAGGTGCTGCCTGTTAGTAGCGACAAATATAGCCATGGCAGCATCCAGCGGATATACGTTCCTACCACGCGCCACTCTTCACCCAACAACCAAGATGTTATATCGGGTAATACGAAAAACAGTCCACCGAAGACGGGTAGAATAATCACACTGCTCCAAACAACGAAGCGCCAGAAGACGCCACCTATTCGTTGTGTGGCATGCACGCGCTCCGTGGTGTGCTGGTACAATACCTGATAAATGGCACGCGTGATAGTCCCGATAGGCGTGTATCCTAACAGTAGCGCCATACTCAGCAGTCCCACATATTTTGCACCGAAGAAAGGAGTGAGCAATAGAATAGGCAGTTGTCCTGCCAGCACATTCAGAAAACTGCGTGGCAGCACAAAGCAGGGGAAATTGCGATACTGCTTGCTCTGCTCCACCATATCTGCCTTAGAAACACGTAGCAACGGCTGCAAAGCGCCTCTGAAGTTGCGAACGATATTGGCGCCTAAAGATAGCAATGGCGCTACGACGATAGCATAGATCATGCCGCCTTGCAACACCCCCGCATATCCCATACCGATCTTGCCGCCTGCCGACAATATGCTCTGCGACATGAGATATTGGCTTATCTGTCCGAACTGTTTTTGGCGTATATACCAGTAATTCAGTATGTTCCATGCTCCCATGGTGAGCACATATATGGGCATTAGCCAGTAGTAGCGTTCCAAATAGGGCGACTTGAAGAGCGCGCTTATCGGACCTGCCAGTATCACACTCAATGCCACCAGTGCTACCGTGATGAGTAGCACCAAACTACTCACATGCACCAGCGCCACAGCATGCCGCTCTTGCTTGGGCAAAACGATGGCATAATAGTAGTCCATCAACGAGAGCACGACCAGCACATTGCCTATACTCAGAAACAGATTCAGCAGCCCAAAATCCTCGGGCGCATACATGCGTGATAAGATAGGATAGACCACCAATCCTATCACTTGCGCGACCACATTTGCAGATAATAATTTGGCTATATTCTGCACATGTATTGATGATATAAAATCCTTCAACTTACCCATTTCGAGCGCAAAAGTACTGCTTTTATCTCAAAATAACAACTATTTTGTGAAAAAAATGTAAAAAACAGGGGAGATATTTGCACAATTCAGAAAAAAGCAGTAAATTTGCAGTCCGAAATGGTAGTGCCTGTAAAAGCACAGAAAACGCAAAACATAAAAACACAAAACAATATGCAACTAAAAAAGAACCCCCAAGCGAGCTTGGAAGACAAAAAACTGACCTATGTATTGATGGGTTTGGTTTTGGTATTGAGCATCTGCTATGTCGCTTTCGAGTGGACAGAGCGAGAAGTTACCAAGTATGATGTAGTGGACACCGATTTTATCTTCGAGGAAGAAATCGATATCCAACAAACTTCACAAGAGACTCCTCCTCCTCCACCACCACCAGCACCAGTTGAGGTAGAAGTGCTCAACGTGGTTGAAGATGACGTAGAGGTAGAAGAAATCGAGATTAACACCGAGGATGACAAGGATGTAGAAGTGGTTATCGCTCCTCCTGTAGAGGCTCCTGTTGAAGAGGAGGAAGAAGAGGTTATCTTCGTGGTTGTAGAGTCTATGCCTGAGTTTCCTGGTGGTCAACAAGCTATGATGCGCTATATCGGTGAGAATATCAAGTACCCTGTTATCGCACAAGAGAACGGTATCCAAGGTCGTGTGATCTGCCAATTCGTGATTGAGAAGGATGGTAAGGTTACTGATATTCAGGTGGTTCGTTCTTCTGGTGAACCATCATTGGATAAGGAAGCTGTGCGTGTCATCAATAGCATGCCTAAGTGGAAACCAGGTAAGCAACGTGGTAAACCAGTACGCGTGAAATATACTATTCCAGTAAACTTCCGTTTGCAATAATTTCTCGCCTTTAGCCTAATCGCCTAATCGCCTTTAGCTAAATCGCGTAGCGAAATGGATTTATCCATTCGAAATATCGAATACTGTAAGGGTGTCGGCGCTAAACGTGCCGACATTCTTCGTAAAGAGCTGGGTGTGAAGTCGGCGCTCGATATGCTGTACCAGTTTCCGTACAAGTATATTGACCGCAGTCGCTTCTATTTTATCCACGAGATTGAGGACGATGACACCTATGTGCAGATCATCGGTCATATCACCGAGTGGCACACCATCGGTATTGGCAATGCGCAGCGCCTATCCGCCACTTTTACCGACGGACGGCATACCATCGAACTGGTCTGGTTCAAGGGCGTGAAGTATGTCAAACTGGAGCGCAATGTGCAGTATCTGCTTTTTGGCAAACCATCGCGATTCAATCATCAGTACAACTTCGTTCACCCCGAACTCACGCCTATGAGCAAAGTGCAACCCGAACTCATGCAGGGGCTCGAACCGCACTACAACACCACCGAACCTATGAAGCGCGCTGGGCTCAATTCCAAGGCCCTCCGCACCATCATTGCGCACCTCATACCCGAACTCCAGCAGCAGGGCATGGTAGATACGCTTGGTATGGATCTGGTGCAACGCTACCACCTTTTGCGTCTGAGCGAAGCGCTCTGCAATATCCATTTCCCAAAGGATACGCCTACTATGCAGAAGGCGCGCGAACGACTCAAGTTCGAAGAACTCTTTTATATCCAGCTGCAGATTCTCAGGCAGATGAAACGCCGCGAACAGAATGTTGGTTTCACCATGCCTATTGTAGGAAAAGCTTTCCATTCGTTCTATCAGAATGCATTGCCGTTTCCGCTCACTAATGCGCAGAAACGTGTGGTGCGTGAGATTCAGACCGACCTCAAGTCGGGCAAACAGATGAACCGCCTCTTGCAGGGCGATGTAGGTAGCGGTAAGACCATTGTTGCATTGCTCACAGCCCTATTGGCTGTGGACAATGGCTATCAGGCATGTATCATGGCTCCCACAGAGATCCTCGCCAACCAGCACTACGAGACCATCCAACAACTGCTACACAACTCTACACAACCCATAGCAAATATCGCCCTCCTCACGGGTTCCACTACTGCCAAGCAGCGCCAGCCTATCCATGAGCAACTGCGCTCGGGCGAGATCAATATCCTCATCGGCACGCATGCTTTGCTGGAGGACACGGTGCAGTTTGCCAACTTGGGTTTGTGTATCATTGACGAGCAACACCGTTTTGGTGTAGCGCAACGCGCCAAGCTCTGGAACAAGAACACCCGTCCTCCGCATATCCTTGTGATGACGGCAACGCCTATCCCTCGTACTTTGGCTATGACGGTGTATGGCGATTTGCAGGTGAGTATTATCGACGAGCTTCCTCCTGGACGTAAACCGGTGCATACGCTCCACTATTCCATCCAGCGTCGAGCGTCCATCAATCAGTTTATTTCGCAGCAGATTGATATGGGGCGTCAGGTGTATGTTGTCTATCCGCTCATCAACGAGAACGAGAAACTTGACCTCCATGACCTCACCAATGGCTACAACCAACTCTGCGAGACTTTCCCCAACTACCGTATCTCCATGGTACACGGACAGATGAAGGCGAAGGATAAGGATGAGCAGATGCAACGTTTTGTCGCTGGCGAAACGCAGATTCTGGTGGCAACTACGGTCATAGAGGTGGGCGTAAATGTGCCCAACGCCAGTGTGATGATTATTGAGAATGCCGAGCGTTTTGGTCTCAGCCAATTGCACCAATTGCGTGGTCGAGTAGGGCGTGGCGCGGAGCAGAGCCATTGTCTTCTGCTCACACGTACGGAGATGAGCAAGGACACGCGCCAACGTATGGATATTATGGTGGCGACTAACGATGGCTTCCGCATCGCGGAGGCGGATTTGCAACTACGTGGTCCGGGCGACTTAGAGGGTACACAGCAGTCGGGTTTGCCGTTCGACTTGCATATCGCCAGTCTGAGTACCGATGGACAGTTGCTGGAGGTGGCACGCCAAGCAGCGATGGAGGTATTGGATGCGGATCCATTGCTCGAACAATCACACAACCGTATATACAAACAGCGACTCGACTATCTTCGAATCGCTGCTGGTAATTGGGGCGAAATCTCTTAATACCAATACCCAATAAATTATCTATGCATTGGTGGACGTCCACCGTTCTCGTACATCTGCTGTTGCCATGCCGCTGCACCTTTGGCTTTCAAACCACCCATGCGGTTGAGTTTGTAGGTGTAGGTCAGCATGAAATACGTGGGCAAGGTATTGAATTTCTGGTAACTAACGCTGGTCTCATTCACCGTTTGCACGATGTTCTTCTTGTCGTTCAAGAGGTCATACACCTTGAGGGTCAAGGTCGAATTAGCCCATGTCTTATCCAGCGAGAAGTTCCATATCAACTCATTCACATCGGTCAGTCCTTGATAGCCGTGGCGTGAGGTGTAGCTCACATCGGTGGCGATATTCCATGACTTTGGCAAGTGGAATGTCACGTCGCCTGACACAATCCAGTCGCCTACATGGCTGATATTCTTTTTGTTGAGTGAGTTGTGTGTCAGCGAGTAGATATTGGTGTTCTTTATGCCTATATCCACAATCTTATGGGTGAAACGCAACGTGAGGTCGCTACTCATGCGGAAGTTACCCGTCTTGGACGCATCACCCAAAGGCAATTGATCCGCAGCTATCAATGCTGCTATTTCGTCCGCATCCTGTTCGCGAAGCACATACGCCACGCGTTGGTTGTAGCTCACCGCCGTGCGCGAGTGGAACTGAAACATCTTATTGCAGAATGGCGTATTGCTCATAAAGTGCGACCCCACATACCACGGAATCATCTCCGCGTTCACGGTTTGCAGATAACGCTTACCCGTCTTGTCGTAAATAGTATTATTGGTCAGCGCATCTTGCGTGAGGTTGGCGTTCATGCCCACCATCATACTGGAGAATTTCTCTGGATTGAACTTCGAGTACATCGCAAAGATATTGTGGTTGAAGGCAGGGTTCAGTCCCAAGTTACCCACCGTCTCGTTCATCGCGTCGGAGTTGTTGCGCACGGGCTCCATCTGTTGGATAGTGGGCTGATTGACGCGTCCGCGATAGACGATACGGGCAAACTCCTTCTGACCGAACTTATAGCGGAAACGCACGTTTGGCGACCAGTTCCATCTATTATATAAGGTATCGCGCGCGAGGATGCCGCCATAATAGGTCTTGGAATAGGTCTGCGTAGCCAGCACGCGTGCACCTGCTGTCAGGTCAATCTTCTCGCTCACCCAACGGTAGTTCAGCTCCAACTGCTCGGTGTACATATTGTTGCTGAGCGCGTTGGAATATACGCTGTCGTATTGATACGATCCGTCCATCTTGGAGTATTGGTCTTTCACTGAGTTGCGATTGCTACCCGACAGCGACAATACCGTTTCGATGAAGTGGTTCTTACCATAGATTGGCTCCACAAACGATGTGCGCAGCGAATAACTGAAGGCATTATTAGTAGCGAAGGTATTTTGGTCCACCAAAGTATCGCTGGTTAGGTTATCAAAAGCGAATGTGGTGTCGTTCTTCTCGGTGTTCTTAAAGGTGAAGTTAGCTCGCATTGTCAGTGCGCGACCTGGCTTCGCAAACTTATGGTTGTATGTCGCACGCATGGAGGCAGAAATCTCTTCTTGCAGACTCTTTTGATTTTGATAACCGTCATTGATAAGCACCGAATCGCGCTCGTACGTATAGTCGTTGTTTTGCTCAGATCGCGAATTGGAGTAGCTGATTTGTGGACGCAGAATAATCTTGTTCATCGAGTCAATCTGATACTCCATCTCCAGACGCATTTGTGCGTCCCAAGCATTGGTCATCTTCATGGTTGAGTCTTGGTCAATGTAGGTTGCTTCCTCGCTATAACTCTCTTTCTGTGACTGAGTTCGTGTATCATTGGTGGAGTGATTGATGGTCGCATCGCCGCCCAAGAGAAGCTCTGTCTTATCATCTTTCTTCTCCAGCTGTCCTGTCATGTCAATATTGGTGTTCACACCCAAGTTCTCCGAGGCGGTGATACCAGCATTCTGTCCGCCAAACCAACCGCGTCCGCGGCGCGAACGAATCTCATTGGTGTTGTTGGCACCGCCTACGATAGTCGTTTGGCTCTCGCCCAGTAGCAGGTTCGTGAAGATATTTGCATTGTAGCGTGCATCGTTTTCCAAGAAGTGCGAGTCGTAGTCAAACCACTTGCCGTTGTCTGCTACCATGTCTGCGCCTACGGCACCCGAGTAGTTGCCAAACACACCTTTCTTACGGTTTTTCTTCAGGCTGAGATTGATGATTCGTTCTGTCTCATCGTCCTCAAAACCAGTCAGTTTAGCCATTTCGCTCTTCTCGTCAATCACTTGTATCTTCTCAATCATGTCGGCAGGGATATTCTTGGTGGCAGTCTGTACATCGTCGCCAAAGAATTTCTTTCCGTCGATGCGTACGCCTTTTATCTCTTCGCCGTTGATGGTCACATTACCTTCTTTGTCCACCTCCACGCCGTTCATCTTTTTGAGCAGTTCCTCTACGGTGGCGGTTTCGCTGACTTGGTATGCAGCGGTGTTATATTCGATGGTGTCACCTTTGACGGTCATCTCTGCGGCACGCCCTTGTACGCTCACTTCAGCCAAGTGTTGCACTTGCTCCTCCAAACGGATAGTAGGCAGGTCAAGGTCGTGGTTAGGCATTTGTATGGTTTTGGTGATTTCTGCAAAACCGACCGATGAGATAATCAACTTATATTCACCCTGACGAATATTGCTCAATATGAATATACCGTCATAGGTCGTCTGCGCGCCTTGTACGAGGGTGGAGTCGGTGCCTTGGGCAGTTGGGTGATAGGAGAATAGGCGTATGGTTGCCATCTCCACAGGTGCTCCGTCGGTCTTAGAGAGGAGCGTGCCCGAAAGCGTGTGTTGCGCTTGCATGGTCATCGTTATAGCGATGAAGAATATAAATGATACTATCTTTTTCATTGCATTGTGGTTGTTTTCTTAATTAGTTGTTTCCTTAATTTATAGCACTCTTCTTCAAAAATCATGCCAATCTGCCAATACCATTGCTGCCATGGCTTCCACCACGGGCACTGCCCGCACCGCCACGCACGCGTCATGCCTACCTACTTTGAAACCTTGAAACTCTGAAACTTTTGAATCCTGAAACACTTCCTCCAGTGTCTTGCGATTCGACGCCGTCGGCTTAAACACGCAGCGGAACACGATAGGCGTTCCGTCGCTTATTCCGCCTGCTATACCGCCAGAAATCAGTCTTGTGTCCTCCGAGAGATACATCTCGCTGCCTTTCTTGTTCACGCCCTCAAAGCCCGAACCGTACTCAAATCCTTTGCAGGCATTGATACTCATCATCGCGAAGGCCAAGTGCGCTTGCAGTTTATCGAAGATGGGTTCGCCCACGCCTACGGGCATACCTGTGATGCGGCACTCCACGATGCCGCCAATGCTATCGCCATCTTGTTGAATAGCAGCGATGTATGCATCAAACCGTTCGGCGTTGGTTTCTTCACCCACTTGCACCAGTTTGGCTTCGATGTGTATGTTTTTTTCGGCAAGTATCTGTTTGGCTATGCTGCCTGCCACTACGCGTGCGGCTGTCTCTCTGGCAGAAGCGCGTCCGCCACCTCGGTGGTCGCGTATGCCATATTTCTCTTGATAAACGCGATCGGCGTGTCCGATGCGATACGTATGGCGCAGCCATTCATAGTCTTCGGGTCGTGCATCGCTATTGCGAATGATGAAGGCAATAGGTGTACCCAGTGTCACACCATCTATCACTCCGCTCAGCCATTCCACCTCATCCGCCTCTCTCACCGCTCGTGGTGAAACCCCAGCCTCTCGCCTTTCGCCTCTCGCCTTATTGCCTATTCGCCCTGCTCTGCAATCTAATTCACGCTGTATGAGGTCAAGGTCGATGTGCAAACCTGCAGGCACGCCGTCCAGCACACCGCCGATTGCCCGACCGTGTGACTCTCCGAAGGAGGTAAAAGCAAACTTCTCACCGAAGGTATTCATAAATCGCTGCAAAATTAGTATAATTTTTGTAAATATGCAAATTTTGTTTATGTATTATGCTTATTTTTAATAGTTTTTGCAGCCATCGCAGCCTGCAAGTAGTGCAAGGGATGTTATTTGAATCTATATTTTGCAAAATAAACGCCTCTTATTTGGAAATATGCAAAATATTTCGTACCTTTGCACGCTTTTTATGCACTAATAGAAAAACTAACGATAAAAATATTACAAACAACAGCAATGATGAAAAAAATACTCTTCCTACCAATGTTGGCGCTGTCCTTGTCCCTGATGGCAGAACGCATCGAACCTATCCCATTCGGCGATATGGAACAATGGGCAGTGCGATATATCAAAGAATCAAAACTCCTTGGCGGTAAAGACAAAACACTCTATTGCCTTGCTCCAACCGACACGATATGGGATAATGCACCATACACTTTTGGACAGAATGGCAACCCTTGGGCAACCAGCAACGCATACGCCAATATCGTGGGTATAGAGAAAGCAGCAGGAACAATGACTCCCGAAGCGCGTGAGGACGGAGGTACTTGCTGTCGTTTGGACGTAGATATGCTCGGCGTAAAAGTGATGGGCATGATTGATATTCAGGTGCTTGTGTCAGGTACATTGTTCACGGGGCGTAACATTGAACCCATCACCACAGCCGCAGATCCATACCAGAATATCGACTTCGGCGTCCCCTTTACAGGGCGTCCCACAGCATTGATGTTCGACTACAAATGCGTGGTGGAACAAGAGAGCTGGTATTGGTTTGCCAAAGGTACTGCCAAACCTAAAAAACGTGAATACGAAAACGGAGAAATAGACGAAGCAGAGGCATACATCTATCTGCAACACCGTTGGGAGGATGAGAAAGGCAAAATACACTCCATTCGCGTAGGTACTGGCTACGAACGATTCTCCAAAACGCAAACCGAGTGGGTAAACGCACATCGCGTACCTATCCACTATGGCGATATAACCAATGAACCTTGGTACAAAGAGTACATGGGCTTCAAAGGCATCGAACGCGCGATGAATAGTCGCGGAAAAATTACTCCTATCCAAGAAGAAGGATGGGACGCAACATTGGAACCTACACACATGGTCATCGTACTCACCTCTGGCAAGATGGAAGCCTTCGAAGGACATGAAGGCAATACCCTCTGGGTGGATAACGTCTGCCTCGTATATGAAGATTAGTTGAAAGTCAAAATGTTTATAGTTAAAAGACTGGAATTATGAAAAAGATTTTACTCTGCATGGCCATCGCACTCTCTTTACCCACATTGTGCATGGCAAAGAAAACATTAGTGCTCATGGGTGATGCCTCTATGGCGCAACACAGTATCGCTAACCCCGACGTAAGAGGGTGGGGCGAAGAACTGGAAAAATGTTTTACCAAAAATGTGGAAGTGCGCAACTTTGCGCAAGCTGGCGAAAGCGCACGCACACTCATTGACAAACGTCTGGATAAAATCATCGAACAATGTGCCACGGGAGATTATGTGATCCTGCAAGTGGGACAAAACGACTTGCGCGAAGAGTATGGCAGTATGTATTCTTCTACAGCGGACCTGGTAGAACAATTGAGCGCAGTCGTGGAGAAACTCAAGGACAATAAAATGAAAGTTATTCTCTGCACCCCTATCGCGCACCCCTTTTACGTGGACGGCAAAGTGGTGAATCGTTACGGCGGCTACGTGGATGTGATTCGACGAGTGGCACAACTCAAAAAGGTGGACCTGATTGACCTTTACCAACTCACTGAAGAGTGGCTCAACAATATGGGCAAGGAAAATGCACAATTGTTCTACAAACAAGTGTCTAACAACACTACCCCAAGAGAGTATCTCCTCACCGAAACAGGTGCGGTGGAAGTCAGTCGTATGGTGGCAAAAGAAATAGTTGCTCAAAAAATACCTTACCTGAGCAAACAAATGCTACACACAAACGTGCATTAAACCATCATGACGTTCGTATTGTCATATATAGATTATGGACTGTTGGCTGCACTGCTACTGATGCTGTGCTACCAATGCTATTTCTATCTTCGATATATGACTGCGGTCAGCCGCAAACAACGCAAACACCAACCCAACAAGGACTTCACACCCAAAGTGAGCGTCATTGTTTGCGCACGCAACGAACAAACCAATTTGCAGGACTACCTGCACACCCTACTCACACAAGATTATCCCTGCTACGAGGTGATTGTGGTCAATGATGGTTCCGAAGATGATACACAACTCATCCTCGAACGCTACGCGCAGCAGTGCAACCATCTCTATATCACTTTCGTGCCCAAAGATGCCAGGGTCATCAGCAGCAAGAAACTGGCACTCACCATCGGCGTGAAAGCAGCCAACTATGACTATATCTTGCTCACCGATGCCGATTGCCGACCCGAATCGCCCTACTGGATACGCGAAATGATGCAAGGGTTTGCAGACGAACAAACAGAAGTGGTGCTGGGTTACGGTGCATACTTCGAGAAGAAATCGCTGTTGAGCCGTCTAATCAGCTACGACACCCTCTTCATCGGATTGCAGTACCTGGGTATGGCTGCGGCAGGACACCCCTATATGGGCGTGGGACGCAACTTGGCGTATAAGAAAGAGACTTTCTTCCGCAACAACGGATTCCGTGGACTGCTGGGCGAACGCGCAGGCGATGACGACCTGTTTGTCAATAAGGTAACCACCAAACGAAATACGCAAATCGTCTGCTCCCAAGAGAGCGTCACTTGGTCTGCCCCCAAAACGACTTGGGGCGAATGGTTGCACCAGAAACGCAGACACCTATCCGTGTCGCCACACTATAAAAGCCAAAGCAAGCTGCGATTAGGCATCGAACCTATGACACGAGGTCTGTTCTATGCCCTGCTCATTGCTATTGCAGTCATGGGCTCATTCTGGGCACTCGTTATTGCGGCTGCGGCGTGCTGCCTGCGACTGGTGATGCAACTCTGTGTCATCAATACCGCTGCACATCGCTTGGGCGGACGACTGTTTGGCATAGAGATTGTGGCATACGATATAGCACTGCCGCTCATCACCAGCTGGATACTCATCTCCCAACGCTGGCGCAAACGCCCCATATACTGGTAAACCACTCTACACCACTCTAAACAATTCTACACTACTCTAAACAACTCTAAACAACACTCATATGGAAGAACAAAAACTCAACATCAACCTCTCTCCAGAGGTAGCAGAAGGTACCTACAGCAACTTGGCAATCGTAGCGCACTCCGCTTCGGAGTTCGTAGTGGACTTTGCATGCATGATGCCTGGTCAGAAAGGTGCTAATGTGAAATCACGCGTCGTGATGACCCCTGAGAATACCAAAAAACTCCTCTTCGCTCTCCAAGAGAATGTAGCAAAATACGAGAAGCAATTTGGTACGATCAAACTCAACGGCACACCTCCTCCAGGAAGTACGATCCCAATGTCCTTCGGCGGCGGTCAAGCATAATCATTAACCCGACCGCTCTGCGACCGCTACAGCGCGCGATCTACAGGGCTTTGCCCGATCTTCAAGCGAGCATAGCGAGCGATCTAAAAACTTCTAACCTATGAAAAAGACATTCCCTGCCAGCCAACTCATTATCAATGAGGATGGTAGCATATTCCACCTTCACATTCGCCCCGAACATCTGGCGGATAAGGTGATACTGGTCGGCGACCAAGGTCGCGTCAATATGGTGGCTTCGTTCTTTGACGAAGGCTCGATTGAGTGCGATATCCAAAGCCGCGAGTTCCATACTATCACAGGTAAATTCCATGGCAAACGCATCTCGTGTATCTCCACAGGTATCGGCACTGATAACTGCGATATTGTGCTCAACGAACTCGATGCTCTCGCGAATATTGACTTCGCCACTCGCACCGAGAAAGACGAGCACCGCACCCTTGAAATCGTGCGCATCGGCACTTGCGGTGGCATGCAAGAGGATATCCCTCTTGGCACTTTCCTCGTGAGCGAGAAGTCCATCGGTTGGGACGGTGTTCTGGCTTTCTACGAAGGTCGCGACGAAATTGCTGACCTCGGTTTTGAGGATGCATTGGTGGACTTCATCCACTATCCCGCCAAAGCGGCACGCCCATATGTGGTGGCGGCTAACCCAGAACTTGTCAACCGCATTGCGGGCGACGATATGATGCATGGTTGCACCATTGCTGCCAACGGCTTCTATGGTCCTCAAGGTCGCGTACTTAGATGCGACTTGGCGGTGAAGGAGATCAACGACCTGATTACCGACTTCCGTTACGAAGGACAACGCATCACCAACTACGAGATGGAAGGTAGTGCCATTGCAGGTCTCAGCTTACTGATGGGACATAAGGCTATGACCGTCTGCTGCGTCATCGCCCAACGTAAGGTAGAGGCTGCCAACACCGACTACAAACCTCGTATCAAACAATTGGTACAAACCGTATTAGAAAGAATTTAATATTGAAACATTGAAATAGCGCTTTTGCGCGTGAAACATTTTAACTAATGAAGAAATTAGCCATCCTCAGCCTTGCGCTCGTAGCACTCAGCGCATGCTGCAAACAAGAACAAACATTCGACTACACCGTGGACAAATTCTATGACCTCGAGATTCTGCGCTACCAAGTGCCAGAGTTTGACTCTCTGAGTCTGCAACAAAAGACCCTCGTTTATCACCTTACCGAAGCTGCCTTGCACGGCCGTGATATTCTCTTTGACCAAAACGGTCGCTACAACCTGCGTATCCGTCGTGCCCTTGAAGCGCTCTATACCCAATACAAGGGCGATAAGACTAGCCAGGAATTCATCAACTTCGAGAAATACCTCAAACGCGTATGGTTTGCCAATGGTATTCACCACCACTACGCATCTGACAAGTTCCAGCCAGAGTTCTCTCAAGAGTGGTTCGTAAACGCTTGTGCCGAAGCAGGCGTGAACTATGACGAGGCAATCCTACCTGTCATCTTCGACCCAACCGTGATGCCTAAATCGCTCAGCCTTGAGGGCGAAGATCTCCTTCTTGCATCTGCCAACAACTACTACGAGGGCGTGACCCAAGCCGAAGCAGAGGCATACTACGAGGCACACAAGGACAACTCTGCTGAGCCTCTCTGGATTGGCCTTAATAGCAAACTCGTGAAGGAGAACAGCAAAGTCGTTGAGCGTACCTACAAAGTAGGGGGCATGTACAGCGCTGCCCTCGAAAAAGTGGTAGAGCACCTTGAGAAGGCGCTACCATTCGCTGAGAATGACCAACAACGCCTCGTGATTGAAAAGATGATTGAGTTCAACAAGACGGGCGATCTCAAGGCCTTCAACGAGTATTGCATTGCATGGGTGAAAGACCTCGACAGTCGCGTGGACTATGTGAATGGTTTTACCGAGACATATGCTGATCCTCTGGGTATTACAGGTACTTGGGAGTCACTCGTAAACTTCAAAGACATGCGTGCCACCCACCGTTGCCAAACCATCTCCGACAACGCACAATGGTTCGAGGACAACTCGCCAACCGACCTCAAATACAAGAAAGAGGAAGTCAAGGGCGTGAGTGCAAAGGTGATTACCGCAGCTATCCTCGCAGGCGACTGCTATCCTGCTACCCCTATTGGTATCAATCTGCCAAACGCCAACTGGATTCGCAAGGACTATGGCTCTAAGTCAGTGACCATCGACAATATCACCCATGCCTACAACGAGGCAGCTAAGGGTAATGGCTTCAACGAGGAGTTTATGATTAGCCCCGAGGTCATCGCTATGTACGAGAAAGCAGGTGCTTGCGGCGACTTGCACACCGACCTCCACGAGTGCGTAGGTCACGGTTCGGGTAAATTGATGCCAGGTGTTACTAAAGATGCCCTCAAAGAGCATGCTTCTACTATCGAGGAGGCACGTGCAGACTTGCTAGGTCTCTACTACATGGCAGATCCTAAATTGGTTGAACTCGGACTCCTGGAGGACGAGGAGGCATACAAGGGCTTCTACTACCAACAAATGATGAATGGTCTGATGACCCAACTTGTGCGCATTGAGCCAGGCAAAGATATCGAAGAATCACACATGCGCAACCGTCAGTTGATTGCTCTTTGGGTATATAAGAACGCTCAAAACAAAGAGGTAGAGATTATCGAACGCGATGGCAAACACTACCTCCAAATCAATGATTACGAGGGCGTTCGCCGCCTCTATGGCGAGTTGCTCCGCGAGATTCAGCGCATCACCTCCGAGGGCGATTATCCTGCTGCTAAAGCAATGGTAGAGGAATATGCTGTGAAGGTGGATCAAGACTTGCACCGCGAGATTTTGGAGCGTTATGAGAAACTCAACCTCGCACCATACAAGGGCTTCGTAAACCCAGTTTACACCGCGCACTACGATGCAGAAGGCAATATCACGGATGTCACTCTCGACTACACAGAGGGTTACATTGAGCAGCACCTCCGCTACTCGCGCGACTATTCCTTCTTGCCTGACATCAATTAATGCAGATTGAATTGCCAATATCGAAGTCTATAGCCAACCGTTGGCTCATACTTCAGGCTATACACGGAGACGAGCCTGCGGGGTCCCCGACGGCGCTTGCGTTGTGGGGTGCACTTATGCCCGTCTCCGCTGATTTGCCTGAAGATGTGCAGATTCTTCGCAATGCCTTAACAACCCTTAGAACTTTTAAAACTTCTAAAACTCTTTCAACCCCACATATTGATGTGGGCAATTGTGGAACCGCCATGCGCTTCCTCACCGCCTATTGCGCGCAGTTAGAGGGACAAACAACCATCTTGGACGGGGTAGAACGCATGCACCACCGTCCGATTGGTCAGTTAGTGGACGCCTTGCGTGAGATAGGAGCAGATATTGAGTATTTGGGCGAAGAAGGTTTCCCTCCTTTGCGTATAAAGGGATGTATATTGGATAAGCTTAGGATAGTGACTATCAACAACCCACAGTCCACGCAGTTTGTTTCTGCCTTGTTGCTCATCGGAGCCAACGTTCAGACCGACAGCACTTCCCCTTACATCACCCTCACCCGCGAGATGATAAAGAATAAGGAACAAGGAACCAAGAACAAAGACAAATTACTAACGACAAATCAGACGCAGGTAACAAATCTTGGCTCTTTGCTCCTCGCACCTTACTCAGAAATCGAACGCGATTGGTCCTCCGCCGCCTTCTGGTACGAGTATATAGCACTCCATGGCGGTGAGATCACGCTCCCGGGTCTCTCTCGTGACTCCTTGCAGGGTGACAAAGTGGTTGCTGGCATCTTCGCCCACCTTGGTGTCCACACCACTTTCACCGCCGAAGGCATCACCATCGCTTCTACAGGCGGAGCCGATCTACAGCGCAGTGATCTTCAGGGCATTGATGCCCGATCTACAGCGCAGCGATCTGCGGAAGAAATCTTATGCCAAGATTTCTCCGCCTGCCCCGACCTCTATCCCGCTGTTGCTCTCACTTGCGAGCGCCTTGGCATTACCCTGCACGCCACTGGTGTCGAGTCCTTACCGCTAAAAGAATCCGACCGCCTGCGTGCCGTGCGTGAACATCGCACGGATGCCGACCACCGCATGGCAATGGCATTATTGATCGCGGGTTACGAAGTGGACAACACTGCCTGCATCAGCAAATCCTATCCGCAATTCTTGGAGCATTTCCGCCAACTACGCAAAAAGTAGTGATTGTCTTTTTGCGTCTAAAGGGAGTGAGCTAAAGAGAATTCCCACAACAATCATATACTATAAAAAATGTGTCAAAGTTTGCACATGTCAAAAAATATTGCTAATTTTGCATGCAAAATTGTTTGAAACGCATTATTTATCATCAACAACAATAGCATATGAAAAAATTACTTATATTTTTTGTACTTCTCGTAGCAACAACCTGTCTCGTTCGTGGCGCAGAATTTGTCGTAAACAATTGTCCCGTGACACCCGTGCGTGAAGAACCATCCGAAGCCGCAGAACAATCAACACAATTGCTTTTCGGCGAACTATGCGAAGTGGAGGAGCGCAAATCCAGATGGGTCAAGGTCCGCTCGACTATTGACGGACAAGTAGGATGGGTGAGCGCTAAGATGACGACACCTGTAGGTGAAGAGGCGATACGACTATTAGGCGAGAGAGCGATAGGGGTAGTAGCAAAGCCTATGGCCGTGGTGACCGCCACAGAAACAGGCGAGAAACTTATGCTTACCATCGGCACACGATTGCCTAACTATACCAACGGCACGTTCGAAGTACTGGGAAAACAATATCAGATAGATTCTACTTGTGTTTATACCTTAGAAAATCAAGGCCATGAGGCAATAATTTTGCCTAATGGTGAGAGGCAATTGGTACGAGGCGAGGATATTGTACGCGTGGCAAAATCACTGATGAATGTCTCCTATCTATGGGGCGGAAAGAACATGATGGGCTACGATTGTTCGGGATTCACACAAACGGTATATAGCGTGTTTGGTATCAATATATTGCGCAATGCCCGCGAACAAGTCACACAAGGCCAAGTGGTGAACTCTTTGGCAGAAGCACAACCCGGCGACTTGGTGTTCTTCGACCATGCTGATCGCGATCCGAATGCCACGAGAATAACGCATGTAGGTCTGCTGATTAGTCCAACGGAAGTAATACATTGTGCAGGATGGGTACACGTGGCTAAGATAGACGATATGGGGATTCGCCTCGCTAATGGCAAACTGTCACACCATTTGGCACAAATCAAACGTTATCTGTAAGCGGGGGAGAGGAAGCAAGATGCAGAAAGGTGATAAAATACGATTTTTGGATGCGGTGGGCGGTGGTACTATCGTGCAATATGACGTGCAGCGTGAACTCGTTTGGGTGGAGACCGATGACGGCTTTGATGTGGGACCGATACCCGCAGCCAAATGCGTAATGGACACTGCTGCTACCAGCTACCAGCGCAAAGGGTGTATAGGTACACACAAGCAAAATGAGTCGCCGACTACACCTGTCAGCACTCCCAAAGCAGCTCCCGCGAAACGACCTAAACGACAACGCGATGAGCATGTGATAGACCTCCATCTGGAAGCATTGCCTACCAACGGCAACGGAATGACAGATGTAGAGAAACATCAATATCAACTGCGCTACTTTCGCATGGGCATGCAGCAACATATTCGCCACCGCGGACGACGTCTGGTGATTATCCACGGGAAAGGTAATGGCGTACTGCGCAACGAGATACGGCAGATACTCAAACGCGACTTCGGAACGCAAATCGAGGTCCATGATGCAGACTTTGCTCGCTACGAAGAAGGTGCGACACTCGTCGTGGTGAAATAAGATAACGAAAACGAATGAATCTTAAAACTATATATTGATTATGAGAAACAATCATGTTTTAGTGGCTTTAACAGGCGTGCTATTGCTGATGATGAGTTGCGCTCCAAGCGCAGAGAAACGCACCGACCAAGCTATTCAGCAAGTGATGAACGACTACCAAGCAGTAGGTATCGCAGCTGTCGTTGTCCAAGATGGACAGATCGTATATGAAAAGGCCTTTGGCCATGCCAATCTCGACAGTCAAATACCTTTGACTACCAATCATTTCATGCGTATCGCATCTATCTCCAAGTCCTTCACCGCTACCTCCCTCATGCAGTTGGTGGAAAAAGGTGTCATTTCTCTTGATGATGATGTGAGCGAACTCATTGGCTTCCAAGTACGCAACCCGTATCACCCAGAGGTACCTATCACATTGCGCATGGTGCTCTCGCATACAGCCAGTTTCCGAGACCCTGAGAATTATTCCACGCTCGACCATATCAATCCTGCCGTGAATGGCGATTGCCGTGCCACCTATTACGACTATGCGCCAGGAACGGGCTATAACTACTCGAATCTAGGTCTTAACTTCGCAGGCGCTATTCTCGAGAAGGTGTCTGGCGTGCGTTTCGACCGCTATGTGAAGGATAGCGTGATTACACCACTTGGCTTGCATGCAGGTCACAACAACGACGAGCTTGATAGCACAAGACGTGCTTCCATATACCGCTATCGCAACGGACAATACGTAGAATCCAACGCCTACGGCAGCGTAGCACATCAACTCGATGATTACATCATGGGCTACTCAGCACCCATCTTCTCGCCTACTGGCGGCGTGAAGATCTCCGCGTACGACTTAGCTACCTATATGATGATGCACATGAACTATGGCCAGCTCAATGGCGTGCGAATCATCTCTGAGGAGAGTGCCAAAACCATGCAGACACCCGTATGGATTAAGCTAACAAACGACTACTACGAAGACCAATACGGATTATGCCTCCAGGAGTTTGTGGACTTCCTAGATGATCCTCACTACAATACACCCGGCAACTACCCTGTGGGACATACGGGAGACGCCTACGGATTGCGCAGTATCATGATGTGGAGCCCAGCGGATGGTTGGGGTATCGTAGCCATCACCAATGGATATGTGTACAATCCCGATCAAGATCTCATCGAAACATTAGCCAATGCCATCTATAAGGCGTATTTTGGTTTGTCCCAATCGTGTGGCAATACGGCTCAGCTGACCTACGAACCTTTTACGGGCGAGTTGCGCCACGCTTTTGGTATCTCTACCAACACGCGCACCACAACCCCCATCGTGCTCACTCGCATCACGCTGGGCGACCAAACAGGATACGGCGAGGCAGCCTTGCCACCTTATCTCAAAGAGACACAGGAGTCGGTCTGCGCTTTTCTAAAGTTGGCTCTGCCTGTCATCAACGGCTGCACCGAGCCACTGAATGTGGATAGTATCATGCAGGTAGTCAATGCCTTGTCACCAGGCAATCATGCAGCGAAGGCGAGTATTGATATTGCTTTGCACGACCTCTATGGCAAGCTACACGAGCAACCTCTATGGCAGATGTGGGACATCAACCCTGCTGCTACCCCTTGCACCAGTTATACGATTGGCTACGATGCCAATGACTCGATTGTGTTGCTCAAGGTGCGCGAGGCTGACTGGGCGAAGATTCTCAAGGTCAAACTCGGTCGCGAGGAAGCGGAGGACAAACGTATGATCAACCTTATCCGTAGCATTAGCGACAAACCCATCTACGTGGATGCCAACCAAGGTTGGCCCACCAAGGAGCACGCGCTGAAGATGTGCCAATGGTTGGCAGAGCGGGGTGTGGTGCTGATTGAGCAACCCATGCCCAAACACATGAACGAGGAACATGCTTGGCTCTGCGAGCGGGTGGAACTGCCAATTATCGCCGACGAGGCATGCCAAACCTATGCCGATGTAGCAGGCTTGCAACCCTACTACGACGGTATCAATATCAAACTGATGAAGTGTGGCGGCGTGGCTGAGGCACGTAAGATGATTGCTTTGGCACGCGACTTGGGTATGCAGGTGATGATTGGTTGTATGACGGAGACTAGTGCGGGTATCTCTGCGGCTACAACGCTCAGCCCGCTGGTCGATTATGCCGACTTGGATGGTCATGTACTGCTTGCTAATGACCCTTACGAGGGTATTCAGTTGGTGGATGGCAAACTGACGTTAGTCAATAAACCTGGCACGGGCGTTACTCCGCGCTAATACTTGACGATTCTACAGGTTGAAAGCGAGGAAGGTTAAAATGAAAAATATTCAAGAGCATATTACTATAGTCGTTCCACGAAAGGGAATCAATGACGAAGGCAAGGGCAAGAAACATGCTCTCTATCGCCTCATCTCTGCTGCGAAGACGGAGTATGTGTGGATGATGGATGACGATGTATTACCTGCTCCTATAGCCAATAGCTCGTTATGCGAGCGTCCAATAGGTGGAACACTGTCCAATAGCCTCTACGAGGCGTCCGATCTCCTCATCCTGCCTTTACGGATGGAATCGGAGAATGAGCGCCCATTGCTATTGGAGCGCTTGCAGATAGCGGAGTATGCGGCTATTCAGCAACTGACCATCGAGACAGCCAAGCGGGGACATGCGGTCATGTGTAGCGGAGCGAACCTCATTGCCAAACGCGATAGGTGGTTAGAGTCCTATCCCGACTTACACCCTGAGATACCCAGCGGCGATGATATGTTTCTCTTGGAGTCATTCAAGCGCCGCGGACTCAATATATCCGTCTGCGTAAGCGAAGAGATGACTGCCATCGTACGTCCACACACCTCATGGCGTGCGTTCTTCCATCAGCGTATGCGTTGGGCAGGCAAAGCTCCAAAATACACCGATAGAGATATCCTGCTGTGCGGAGCAATCATGCTGATGGCTAATTTGTTGCAGTTGTGTTGCCCGTTGGTGTTACTGCTGAAGTTTCCCATCGAATATGCGCTCATAAAAAAGAGAGACGCGTCCGTCTCTCTCTTTACTGCTTTGTTGCTTGAGATACTTTATCCCTTTTATACAATCATTAGTATTGTGGGAGGTATCTTCCGCCGCAAGTGGTGATTATTCAGCCACTTCCTCTGTCTCAAACTCAGGTACTGCTTGAGCAGCTTGCTCTGCCTCGAAAGCCTCTTGTACTTGCTCGGTGATAGCGCTACCAGCCTCAACTTCAGCGCCTTGACCTTTGTTCACACCTACTGCGAGGATGCTCAAAGCCAAAATGATACCAATCAATGTCCAACTTGCTTTCTCCAAGAAGTCTGCTGTCTTAGGAGCGCCCATCACTTGGTTGCCGCTTGCGAAACCTGCAGCCAAACCGCCACCCTTGCTGTTTTGTACCAACACCAAAAGAATGAGCAATACTGCTGCAATGATAATCAAAATAGTTAATAAAATGTACATAATATTATTGTTTAAAAAGTTTATTTTGTCGGTTATGGGATATCGAAAAACGGATATCGGGGTGCAAAGGTACAACTTTTTTTTGATATGACCAAATTTTTTACCATTTTGCTACCGTATCGTTGTAGATTTGTTCTGCAATCTCAGTAATCATCGTATTGCAGAGTTCATCTTGCACATCGGTGAGCATCTGCGATGCATCAAATGTTTGGTAGGCAGAATAGGTCTTTTCAAAGCTCTCTTCTGGTGCCACGTTGTTGGTGAATCGAACCTTCACTGTGATAGTCAGTTTGGTTTCTGCCGCATAACTATCTGCCGATACTGCCATAGGAGTCAGGTTGTAGCCCGTGATCTCGCCAGCCAATTCCAAGTTTCCGCCTCGGCGTACCTGCTCCAAGCGCGTTTGCCGTTGGTACAGGTCCTTGATGCCATCGGTGAGATTGGTCGCCAATGGGGGATATACCAATGCTGCATTGTTGGTGAAGTCTGCCACCGAAATGGTTTTTGTAGTCGCATAATCAATGCTGGCGCCATTGAATTTATAGGATATGGAGCAACTATTCAACAGAAATAGCGAACCAAGAGTCCATATCCATAACATGATGGAGTAGCGTAGTGTAGTGTGGTGTAGCATGGTGTAGTGTGATTTATAATCCGTATTCTTTGATTTTGCGATACAGCGTTCGCTCCGATATGTGCAATTCGCCAGCAGCCATTTTGCGACTTCCGTTGTTGCGCTCCAGTGCTCGGCGAATACTCTCGCGTTCGATATCTTCCATAGTTGAGAGGGGTGCCTCATCATCCATGATAATATCTTCTACCTCAGACGAGGGGATTGGCTTAGAGGGTTGCTCAAAAGTATCTTTTATCTCTTCCACCGATTCGTATTCGGCGTGTTTACCTACCACAATCTCTGTTTGGCGGTGAGCGGGTGTAGCGGCTGATGAGAGCAAACCATTCAGTTGTTGTCGCATTTCTGTCATGTCGCGTTTCATGTCAAAGAGCACCTTGTAGAGCAATTCGCGTTCGTTCATATAGGTGTCTTGACTCGTTTGTGTATGTGCACCCAGCAATGCCAGCCCGCTGTGCATCTCGTTGGTAGGCAAGTATTTGCGCAGTGTGTCGGCAGATATCTCTCGCGTCTTTTCGATAATGCTGATTTGCTCAGCTACATTTTTGAGTTGGCGCACATTGCCATTCCAGTAGTAGTTCTTGAGCATTTCGTTTGCCTCTTCCGTCAGTCGGATGGCGGGCATGCGGTAACGGTCACTAAAATCCACCACGAACTTGCGGAAGAGTAGAGGTATATCATCTTTTCTATCACGCAATGCTGGCACCTTGATTTCCACCGTGTTCAATCGGTAGTACAGATCCTCGCGGAAGCGGCCTTCTGAGATGGCGCGTTTCATGTCCAGATTGGTGGCTGCCACCACGCGCACGTTGGTCTTTTGCACTTGGCTGGCTCCCATGCGGATAAACTCTCCCGTTTCCAACACGCGCAGCAGACGCACTTGTGTTTGCAGGGGCAGTTCGCCTACTTCGTCTAAGAACAATGTGCCGCCATTGGCAATCTCAAAGTAACCTTTTCTATCTGCTTTGGCATCGGTGAAGGCACCTTTCTCATGACCAAAAAGTTCGCTATCAATGGTGCCTTCGGGTATAGCACCACAGTTGACAGCAAAGTATGGACCGTGTTTTCGTGTAGAATAGTGATGAATAATCTGTGGGAAATGCTCTTTTCCCACACCGCTCTCACCCGTGATGAGTACGCTCAAATCGGTGCGAGCTACTTGCACGGCCACTTCTATATCGCGATTAATCAATGGGCTGTTACCTATGATACTGAATCGCTGTTTGATAGTTTGTAATTCCTGTTGTTCCATAATCAATCAAATGTTCAAAGTTTCAGGTTCTCCATGTTTAATGTTACACAATCTGCCAAAATGGCAGACAAAGGTACTACAAAAAATGTAAATATGCAAGAAAAACGAAGAAAAACTCGTTTTTAGCGCTATTTTTCTCGTTTCTCAAAGTTGAGATAGGGGGCTAACCGCTGCCAATCTTCTTGCGTAAATCCATCTAAACGTTGCAGTTGGTCGATACTCTCTATATGCACTTTTCTTCGGCGGAGTTCGTATATGGCTTTGGCTTGCTCAAAGCTGAGGTAGGGGTGTTTTTGCAGTCGTTCCGTGCGCATACTATTCACTCGCAGTGGCTCTACAATCACGCTATCCAGCACAAAATGCGCCAATAGACTATCTGCGGATAGACTATCTTTGAGCAATGGCTGCAGGGCTTTAATCTCGCGCAACTGTTCCACCGAAGCGAAACCACCCAACTGCTCGCGGTAGCGCACAATCTGTTTGGCGCGGTAGGTGCCAATGCCTGGAATCATCTTCAGTTCGGTCGTATCTGCCGTGCGCAGATTGAGCACCGTATCGCGCTTGTGACTCACGTACTGCGGCATTGTATCCCATGTGAGCGTGTCGCTGTCTGCTCTACTGGGAGATATCCGAGGGCGTTGGGCGCGGTACAGACTATCTCGAAACAGACGGATAGCCAGCGTATCAATCTGAATATAAGGCAATAGTGCATGGTACATACTATCGGTCATGCCGTATAACTTGCGCATATCCTCCGCTTTGCGGTAACGGCCATTCTTGGCTCTGTATTTGAGCATGTTGCTCACTTGCCAGGGTTTCAGCCCGAGGTGTACCAATGTGCTGCTATCTGCTGTATTGGGGTCAAACGCCTGCATGTGTATGGCAATCGTGTCGCGCGTATATTGCTTTTTGCGTTGTGCTTGTCGGATACTATCCTGTTGTGCTTGATAGACCGCAAAACGCGTGCGTGTGGAGTCGCTGACTTGTATGCTGCTCTCCTTCGGCGGCTGAAAACGGTGCAAGCAGAACAGGGTCAAACCTGCCAATATGACCAATATCGCCATGCCCAGCCACTGCTCACGCGTCAATAAAAATATGATCTTCCTACCTTTCACTTTTCACTTTTCACCTCCGACCGTATAACGCCATCTGCTACATGTGTCTCCAACTGCTCGCCTGCTTTTACATCGTGAATGCTCTTGACAATCTTACCGTTCACAGTCGTCAGACTATACCCCATGCGATAGATACGTTCGGGCGAATGAAGTGCGATCGTTTTTGTCCAGAGTTCGAGTTGGGTGCGTTGACGGTGCAAGCGCCGCTGGGTGGCGAAGCGCAATGATTGCCATAGGTTATCCAGTATGTTCTGATGTCTGCGGATGGCGTTTTGTGCTACGCGTTGCAAACGCCATTGCAGGTCCCCCAATCGGTCGGCTTGCTCTTGCATTGCGGCAATGAGCCATTCGGCAGCCGCGGTAGGGGTCTTGACGCTGGTGTGCACAACCATATCCACGACACTGATGTCGCGTGTATGACCAATACCCGCAATGATGGGCAACGGGAAATTAGCACAGTGGAACGCCAGACTATAGTCGTCGAAGTTCCTCAGGTCGGTAGTCGCGCCGCCGCCGCGAACAATCACCACTACGTCGTATGCATCCATCACCGCTGCTACTTGCTCCAGTGCTGCTATGATAGAGGCGGGCGATTGTTCGCCTTGCATAAGGGCAGGGAAGAGTTGCGTGCGGAAGCTAAAACCGCTACTATTGCTCTGCAACTGATGGCAGAAGTCGCCATAGCCCGCGGCATCCGCCGCCGAGATGACTGCCACGCGACGAGGCAACAGGGGCATCTTCATTGCCCGCTGCAAGTCCATCACACCATCTTCTTGCAAGCGCTGGATAGTGAGCTGGCGTTGTCGAGCCAAATCGCCTAACGTGAAGGTGGGATCAATGCCCACGATATTCAGACTCAGCCCATATACCGCATGAAAACTCACCTCCACTTGCAGCAACACCTGCATACCCACGGAGAGTGTCTGCCCTGTCTCATTGGCAAAATACGCCGATAGCAGGTGATAAACCTGCTGCCAACATGTGGCACGCACTTTGGCGGCAATGCTATTGTTCTTGGCTTTCTCCACCAACTCCATGTAGCAGTGTCCGCGCTCGGTGAGCGAAGCAATCTCGGCACGCACCCAGTAGCTCTCCTCCAATTCGGCTTGGAGCACCTGCTCAATGCCTTGGCATAATTCTATTAGACTATATTGTTTCATTGTTCTATTGTTTTTGGCTTTGTCGTCTGGTTTCCTATCGGTTTAATGCAATTGCTCCTGCCAGGCATCCTGCTACTCCTACGAGCCACCACCATCTCACTCTTTCGCCCTGCATCATGGCTACCGCACAAGCCATTGCGCCGTAGCACAATCCCATAGCAGGGGCGCTCATGTCGATATGCGTAGTGGAGTAGGGCAGGGCTTCTATCCATTCCACAAACAGCCGCAAACCGTAGGTGCACCATTGTGCGGTATCGGCTAACCATTCGCCCACGAAGCACCACGACATGGCCAGTGACCCAATGCCCAATAGCAGCAATACAAAAGCCACAGGTATGACCACCAAGTTGGTGAGGGCGAAATAGTTGCTTGTCTGCCCAAAATAGTGGAGCGTCAGCGGTAAGGTGCCTATCTGCGCGGCAAACGACATGATGAGCAATCCGCCTATGTATTGCCACAGCTTGCCGCGAAGTATCGTGTGCTGTTGTAGCCAACTGCCAACCAGGATTAGTGATGCTACTGCCGCAAAACTCAACTGAAAACTCACACTCCATAGTGTCAATGGACGGATGAGCAGTATGATGACGGCTGCCGCTGCCAGCGTGTTCATTCCCACCACGTTGCGTCGGAATAGCCACCCTACTTCCACGATGGTCACCATTAGCGCGCTGCGCATGACCGACGGACTCAATCCAGTCACGAAGGCGTATGTCCATAGGGCGATCAGGGTCACTGTGGTCAGTATGGTTTGCCACACGCGTTGCTCGCATAAGGGCTTCGCCAGCCCGCCCAGCGTGAGCAACCACACGATCAGCCCCCACACGATGCCCGTATGCAGTCCGCTCACGGCCAAGATATGCATGGCTCCTGCGGCGGAGAAGGACTGCTGCACATGTTTATCCAATTCCTCTCTATATCCCAATGTGAGCGCAGATAGTATCCCCAATTCGGGCTCTCGCACTCCTAATTGCTGATACCGTTGGTGCAATCCTCGTTGGTGTTTTTCGGCGGTGGCACGTAGTCCGCTAAGTGGCTCGTGACCTACTTGTTGCCAATGGCGACGGTTGGCCCATGCGCTGCCTACCAGTCCCTGCATGCGCAGGTAACGACCATAATCGAAGTCGCCCAACCTCTCGCCGCGTCTGACGGTGGTCTGCACCAATAGCACATCGCCCAACTGCGGTTGCGGCAGACTATCTTTCTGCAAATAGAGTAGCAGTCGGCTGCCGTCGGTTGCCTCGGCGGTATAGCGAATGGTCTTGCTGCGCTCTTGCCCTTCGCTCACCAGATGTAGGCATAGGGCAGTATCGCGATCCAGGTAATCCACCTCGCTCGCAGCCAACAGATTGACGGGGAATTGCGTATGATAGCATAGCAAGATGCCTGCTATCAGCGGGATAAGAATAAGCAGCCAAGTATGTGCTGCTATCCATTTCATTGCTTGAGTTCTTCGATAGTGGCTATAGGGTCTTTGGCTTGGAAGACGGCACTACCTGCCACCAGGATGTCGGCACCTGCTTCCCAAAGCATAGAGGCGTTCTTGGTATTGATGCCGCCGTCCACCTCGATGAGGGTTTTCAGTCCGCGACTGTCTATCGCTTCGCGCAAATAACGCAGGCGGTCAACCGACTCTGGGATAAATGACTGTCCTCCATAACCTGCCTCCACCGACATCAGCAGCACCATATCCACTTCGCCTAGATAGGGGTCCAGGGTGTGAATGTCCGTTTTTGGGTTGATAGTTAGGCAAGTTCTCACGCCTTGCTCGCGGATGATGCGAATGGCTTCCATGGGGTGGTCGGTGGCTTCTATATGAAAACCCACACTCCATGCTCCTGCCTTGCAAAAACGCTCCACATACTTCTCTGGCTCGGTGATCATAAGGTGCACGTCCAAGGGTTTCTGGCAGTGCTTCGCTACGGCTTTCATCACGGGAAAACCAAACGATATATTGGGTACAAAGACTCCGTCCATCACGTCGATGTGCAGGTATTCTGCGCTGCTGCGGTTTATCATTTCGCATTCGCGTTGCAGGTTGCCGAAGTCGGCTGCCAAGAGAGAAGGTGAGATGTGGCGCATAGGTGTTATTTTTTAGCGTATCGTTTATAGGGTTTCTGTGTCTTGGTGGTGTTGTTGCCAGCGGCGATGAGCTCTTGGCACTGCTCTTTGCTGAGTGTGTGAGCATCTACCGAACGAGGGATACGATAATTGCCTTCGGCGGTTTTGATGTACGCACCGTATCGGCCGTTCAGCACTTGTATATCGCCAAAATCGTGAATAGGCAACTGTTGTTGCTGGTGGTTCTCCAGCAGGGCAATGGCTGCTTCTGCGCTGATGGCGTGAGGGTTTTGTCCTTTAGGAATGCTGACAAACGTCTTACCGCAACGCACGTAGGGACCGAACTTACCTTCGCCTATCACCACCTCTTGTCCGTTCCATGTGGTCAGGGTGTAGGGGAGTGCTGTCGCGAACAACGCCAACGCCTCGTCCAGCGTGATAGTGAAGATGCTCTGACCTTTCTGCAACGAAGCGAAACGCGGTTTCTGCTCATCGCTATCGCCTATCTGCACGCATGGGCCGTTCTTGGTGATGCGTGCCAACACCACTTCGCCCGTCTCGGGGTGCTTACCTATCACGCGTGCTGCCATCTTGCCCGAAGGCACTTGTGCAATCAGCGGATGGAAAGTCTGATAGAACTCATCTACGGTCTTCACCCAGTTGGCTTCGCCTTCGGCGATGGCATCAAAACTCTCTTCTGAGCGAGCCGTGAAATCGTAACTCAATATCGTAGGGAATTGTTCCACCAAGAAGTTGTTGGTGATGCGTCCCAAGTCGGTTGGCAGGAATTTGCCGGTGTCTGCGCCTACAATCTCTGATTTTGTTTTGTCGCTAATCTTGTTGCCTTGCAGTGTGAGCACGTTGTATGAGCGTTTTTTGCCTTCCACGTTGCCTTTCACCACATATTGGCGACTTTGTATGGTTTCGATCACGGTGGCGTAGGTAGATGGGCGACCGATGCCCAACTCTTCCATGCGTTTCACCAGCGTAGCATCGTTGTAGCGGAGGGGTGCTTTGCTAAACGACTCTTGTGCGTGTACGGTGCCCAACTGACATGCCATAGGTGCTTCCAATTGCGCCAATGACTGCATGCCCATGGAGTCTGCGGCATTATCATCGTCGGTGCTCTGTGTATAGACGCGCATGAAGCCGTCGAAGGTCACCACTTCGTGTGTGGCTACCCATAGGTATGGCATATCGCTCATGGCTACTTCTACGCGTGTGGTATCGGTCTCGGCATCCGCCATTTGTGTGGCTAATGCGCGTTTGCGAATCAGGTCGTATAAGCGGCGCTCGTCGTTGTTGTTGCCAGCGCTTGCCACGCTCATGTAGGTGGGACGAATGGCTTCGTGGGCCTCTTGTGCACCCTTGGAGGTGGTTTGGTATTTGCGACTGCGGTGGTAGGTGGCGCCGTATTCCTTCAGAATCTCCTCTTTGGCGGTGTTCAATGCTAGGTTGCTCAGGTTCACCGAGTCGGTACGCATATATGTGATGTGTCCTGCCTCGTATAATGATTGTGCCAGACGCATGGTCTTCGATACGGTGAAGTGCAATTTGCGGGCGGCTTCTTGTTGCAGCGATGAGGTGGTGAATGGAGGTGCTGGACTGCGACGACCCTGTTTGTGAGTCACAGAACTTAGGGTGTATGACTGCTTTTGGCATGCCTCCAAGAACGCAAGCGCCTCCTCTTTGCTCGCAAAACGGTGGTTGAGTTCGGTGTCGAAACTCACCTGTTCGCCGCTGGCGGTCTCGCCTGCAAAGGTGGCGGTCAGTCGGTAGTGCGCTTGGCTCTCAAACGCTTCTATCTCTTGTTCGCGTTCCACTATCAATCTTACGGCTACCGATTGTACGCGTCCTGCGCTCAGACCTGTTGTCACTTTCTTCCACAGCACGGGCGACAACTCAAATCCCACAATGCGGTCCAACACGCGGCGGGCTTGCTGCGCGTCCACCAGATTGTAGTCTATATCACGAGGGTGCTGCAATGCTTCTTCGATTGCAGTCTTTGTAATCTCGTGAAACACAATGCGATGTGTGTTTTCTGTTGGCAGCTCCAATACCTCTTTCAAGTGCCATGCTATGGCTTCTCCCTCGCGGTCCTCATCGCTTGCCAGCCAGATGGTCTTGGCTTTTTGGGCGGCTTTACGCAGTTGAGCCACCAACTGCTCTTTCTGCGCGTCGATGACGTAATGGGGTTGATAATCGTTCTTGAAATCAATGCCGATACTATTTTTGCCCATGCCCTCAATGTCACGAATATGACCTTGAGAAGACATTATCTGATAATCTGATCCTAAAAATTTACCGATGGTCTTCGCCTTGGTGGGCGACTCTACAATCACTAAATGTTTGCTCATTACTATATATAAGGTGTAGTTTTTTGTTATGTTCTGTAGCGCCCAGCCAACTGCTATCAGCCGAACGCGCCGACAAAGGTACAACATTTTTTTGAATGTGCCAAATTTATTTTTCACCTTTTCTTGATTACTTATATAAAGTAAAGTTTTTTGTTTTTTTGCTTTTTTGTTTGCATATATACTTTTTTTTTTGTACCTTTGCACCGTGTTTAATAATTGAGGCGATGAGGCGATAAGGCAAATGGTCATTAGGCAAGAGGCAAAAGGCAAGAAAACAGCGGCAAAGCCGCATACTCCTCGCCTCTAACCTTTAACCTTTAACCTTTAACCTTTCACCTATGACCTTTAACCTAAAAGAAATATGACTTACTTAATTCTAACCATTATTCTCGTCCTTTTTGGTGTTGGACTTTTGTTGGCAGAGATGTTTCTCTTGCCTGGTTTTGGTATTGCTGGTGTGTTTGGACTTGCCAGTTTGGTTGCAGCCGTAGTGATTGCTTACCTCAAGCTTGTGGTGCTTTGGGCATGGGCGGGTCATGTGACATTGGCGGCATGCGTCGTGCTCTGCGGTATTGCCATCTGGGTGTTCCTCAAGAGCAAAGCGCTCAACAAGATGGCGCTCGACACCAAGATTGAAGGCGGTGTGGACATGCCTTCCGCAGGTAAACACATGGAAGAGCTACAAAAATAACTTTTAAACAATTCTACACCACTCTAAACAATTCTACACCACTCTAAACAATTCTACACTACTCTAAACGTACACGAGCCACAGCGAGTGATCGTTCGAGCGGAGCGAGATAAGAATTCTACACCACTCTAATCACCTTTAAATTCAAATAATATGGAACTACTACAAATTGTATTAGTGGCTATTCTTGCCATTTTCGTGATTATTTTCTTCTATTATGTACCTTTCATGCTGTGGATCAACGCAGTAGTGAGCGGCGTACATGTGTCGTTGGTTCAGCTCTTCCTGATGCGTATCCGTAAGGTACCACCAACACGTATTGTGAACTGTCTGATTGAGGCGCACAAGGCGGGTCTCACCGATGTGAAGCGCGATGGACTGGAGGCGCACTTCCTTGCAGGTGGACATATCGAGCGCGTGGTGCATGCGCTTGTGAGTGCCAGCAAAGCGAATATGGCATTGACTTTCCAAATGGCTACTGCCATTGACCTGGCGGGTCGTGATGTGTTTGAGGCAGTGCAGATGTCGGTTAACCCTCGCGTGATTGACACGCCTCCTGTGACTGCTGTGGCTAAGGACGGTATTCAGCTCATTGCTAAGGCCCGCGTGACTGTGCGTGCTAATATCCGCCAATTGGTCGGTGGTGCTGGTGAGGACACTATCCTTGCTCGTGTAGGCGAGGGTATCGTTTCTTCTATCGGTTCTTCAGATAGCCACAAGATGGTGCTTGAGAACCCAGATAGCATCTCTAAACTGGTGCTCAGCAAGGGTTTGGACGCTGGTACAGCATTTGAGATTCTCAGTATTGATATTGCGGATATTGATGTAGGTAAGAACATTGGTGCACAACTCCAAATGGACCAAGCAGAGGCGGATAAGAACATCGCTCAAGCTAAGGCAGAGGAGCGTCGTGCTATGGCTATTGCTACCGAGCAAGAGATGAAGGCCAAGGCGCAAGAGGCAAAGGCGAAAGTGATTGAAGCAGAGGCATTGGTGCCACAAGCGATGGCAGAGGCTTTCCGCAATGGCAACTTGGGTATCATGGACTACTACCGCATGCAAAATATCCAAGCAGACACCACCATGCGCGAAGCCATCGGCAAGCCTGCTAATAATGGACGCAGCAATGCTGCTAAGGGATAATGGACGGCGTTCCGCCTAATTGATATTGGATAAGGGGTAAGGGAAAAAGGCTTATGGATAATTCGTATAAGAAACTAGATGCTTATATCATGGCAAAGGAACTTGTCAGAATGATATATGATGCAACTAAACGATTTCCCGATGAAGAAAAGTTTGTTCTTTGTAACCAAATTCGGAGAGCAGCAATTTCCGTTCCCTCCAATATCGCGGAAGGATTATCTAGATCTGCAGTTAAAGAGCAATGCCATTTTTTAGACATTGCTTTTGGTTCATTAATGGAAACAGACTGTCAGCTTGAAATCGCAAAAGATTTAAATTATATATCAAGCGATGAATATGACTTCATGTATAAAAAGATTCATACATTAGCTAAAATAATAACAGGGTTAAAGAGTCGCAGGCTATCCAATAGCGTAGCGTCCATTAACCATTAGCGTAGCGTCCATTAACCAATTATGCGAATAGCATTACTACAATACCCCATTGCATGGGCGGATAAGGAAACCAACCTCCGCCTTGCAGAACAGCGTATCGCCGCATTGGCTGGCAAAGCCGATGTGGCGGTACTGCCTGAGATGTTTGCCACAGGCTTCTGTACGGATCATCCCGAATTGGCAGAAACGATGGACGGCGACATTATCCGCCGCCTGCAAGCGGCAGCCGACCAAAGTGGCGTAGCCATCGTTAGCTCATTCATCTGCGTACCCGATAACCGATATCCGATATCCGATGTCCGAGTAAAGCTCGTCAACCGTGGCTTTATGATTAAACCTCATCAAAAACCGATAACCGATAGCGAAGCGTCCGATAACCGATATCCGATTGAAATTCAAGACAAACGCCACTTATATGCCCACGGCGGCGAGGATTTGTTCTTCCAACCTGCTGAGAAACGCTGTATCTTCGAGTACCAGGGTGTGAAGATTCTTTTGCTCGTCTGCTACGACTTGCGTTTCCCAGTCTGGGCACGCAATCAGTCGGGAAGTGACTATGATATTATTTTGGTGGTAGCCAATTGGCCCGATATCCGTATTCAGTATTGGGATGCGCTCATTGCAGCGCGTGCTACGGAGAACCAGTGCTATATTGCGGCGGTGAACTGCGTGGGCGATGATGGCATGGGCTTGCACTATAATGGTCATTCGGTGGCGTATGACACTCGCTTGCAACCGATAGTGTCTTTCGCAGACGATGAAGAAGGCACCAAGATTGCCGATTTTGATATTGCCAAACTCCACCATTTCCGCGAGGTGCTACCACTCTGGAAAGATGTGGACCACTTCGAAATCAAGAAATAATGAAGGATGACCGCGTCATTGGAATCGCGTGCAAATTTCTGACCTGCAAATCACCAGATAATCCTTCGACACATTTTTTTATGTGGTAGTGTGGTAGTGTGGAAGTGCGCGCCGCGTGGCATCGTGTCTTTGTTTCAAACCTCGCGGCTTTTCCCCGCGATTTTTTGGTTGATTTTATTTGCATATATCATATATTTTTCGTACCTTTGCACCGCGAATGTATTATACAAACGGTCGGTTATTTGGTGCATGAAAATGGTTATTTTGGAAGGTGGGCTTTAGGGGTCTTTTTGTAGGTGGTTTTGTCCACTTGCGTGATAAAGCCCGAGGACTTCCAACGATTCAAGACCATATCCACACGAGTACTCTGACCATTCCTTGCTCGCAACGCCATCAGTTCGTTCCTCGTAAACTGCTCTGACAATTGTTGCAATAAACTCACGACACAACTCTTGCGCTCATTCATCACCAATTGGCTCTGCGCTACCTCCTCAAACTTACTGCCAAACAGCTGCATTTGATTTTGGAAGACATACTCCGCTACCCAACTTGCAAACTCACCCACCGATTTCTCATACACGCACTCATTGAGCAGATAAGCCAACATGCCCGCACGATAGCCAATCACAGCCGCACGCTTGCGCAAGGTGTCCACGGCACGGCTATCCTCACGGATTGCTATATCGCGCTTCTCATTCAGCCACCTACGGATACGCACTCCTACATGCGAACATGCAATAGTACCTGCCGCCTTATCCAAGCACTCGGCTATATCAATGATCTCACGCTCTTCGGCTTCAGTGTAATTCTCAAAGGCAGGGATGTCTGAACCAAACATATCGGGTAATTGCGCGAAGCAAAAACGGGTGACCAATCCGTCTTCAACATCCTTAAAGAAACGATACATTCCGCCTGGAGTACCAGTGAGCAAAAGGTTGTAGAAAACAGGCACATTGGCAGAGAAAGAGTTGTCAGACATGTAGTTTTGTCCGTACTTGGCATTGTCGAAACCAAGACGATAGATATCTGACTTCTGTGACCATACCCCTGCGCGTTCGGACTTAACCAAAGTATCAATCTCTTCGCCAATGCCGATGAGGTGCTTACCATCGGAATAGGCAAGGAGTTGTAGCAGTTTGGCGATGGATACGTTAATACCGTTGTTTCGAGGGCAGGCGCGCGGGTTGGTAGGTTGCATCTTGCTGTTCTTGGCAGCTCGGAGGGCTTCTTTGTACTCCTCTTCTCGTTTTCGTTCGAGTTCATCTTGGCGGTCGATAGGGGTTAGTAGCAGATTGACGGGCTTGCGGATAAAGGACTTACCTGTAGCCGCTGGCGCGGTGATACATGACATGAAGGAGAAAGAGTGCTCCTGCTTGTCGAGGTACTGAAAGCGCACGCGTGTAGCCAACGCGCCAAGGATAGGCAAGGCAGCAATGACCATGGCAGGGCGGAAGGGCTCGGGCAAGCGACGGCAGATCAATTCCAGCACACGTGGAAGGGGTGGGAGGCTATTAGGCGATTGGCTATTGGCGATAGGCGAGCCTTCGGTGTCGTTGTTTAGGGCGTGTTCTGCGGCGGTGATGGCGCGTTGGAGGAGTTCTGGCATATCGCCTTTGCGTGGGCGATTGACAGAAGACATCGCGGTGGCATGGCGCTCGCCGAGGGATAGTCCATAATCAGGCAGGACGGCTACACACTTGTCTGCATTGAAATCGCAGATATAGCGCATGTAACGCACCAACGTGAAATAAAACTGGTTTCGCTCGCCCATTGCAGGTGTCCCGCCAAGGAGATTCTCCAACTCGCGGACAATGGCAGCGTATTCGATACCACGAAAAGTAGCCCCTCCTAAATCCTCCCCTGAAGGGGCGGACTTTTCTTGGGGTGATTCGCTCACATTTTGTTGTGGTAGTGTGGTAGTGTGGGACTGCGCTTCGAGTTGAGCGAAATGGGTGGTAACGATTGCCTCTTGCTCGGGTGTGCCGAAGTTGAGCCCTGCGGGTTCGCAGTAGAGGACATACGACCATGGCATGAGGTAGGACGCTCGTGCCAGGTCTTTGGTAACTGCGTCGAACTCGGTGAGTGCGAACCAAGTAGCAAGGCGCTTTTGTGCAGCGGGGATAGACTCCTCGGGCTCACGCTCGGCGATGACACGTAAGCCGTGCCCGCTTGGAGTGATGGCTACGAAGTAGATTTTATTCTCCGATGTGAGTTGTTGAGCAATCCAACGTGAGAAGAAATCGCGTGGGTCGTCGATGTGGTCGATATCGAGCATGACCAGTCCCGATGGGACGGCGTTGGACGACCTGCGCGCGCCATCGCCACGGAAACGGCATGTGTGCGGCGTGATGATAGGTAGGTGCTTTTTGAGGAGCGCCATCTCGTCGGGGTCTTTGCCGTCGAGGAGTTTGATTTTATCGCAGATGTCTTGGACAGACGGCTGGCGCATGGCTGCCTCGATGTCTGCCCAAAGGACAGGGCGCGGTTTGCCCGCGATGATAGAATCTTGTATGCAAATTCTTGGAAGCATAGTAAAATGATTAGGGGTTATACATTAGGGTTGAATTTCGATAGTGATACGGCTTGCCATATCAAGGATACGGGCAAAACGTTTGTCGGCATGTGCTGCGAGCGCGAGCATCATAGCGATGTTGGTATCTGAGCCGTGATAGAAAAATGACGTTTCTTCTTCTTTTTTGAGGATATTGAACGCGATGTGCGCATCGCCTGTAATCCTCAGAAGGTTATTTTTTTTAGGCATAATAGTGATAGTTAATAGTTAAACAATAGCGGGGAGTAAATGCCCGAAAGGTGTTCGTTGCAGAACTCCCCGCTCGTGAAAAAAGTGTTAGTCTTCGGCGGGTATCTCCTTTACCCCACGTTTCTCTAACTCATCGCAGATACGTAAAGAAGCGTGCAAAATCATTTGTCCGAAATCAGGGTCATCTACGCCAGCTACAACGAGCAAGGCAATAATACCAGAAGCTTCGCCGCGGTGGTAGGCAGAAGCGCGTTGCTGTTGGCTGTCCGAGAACAGCATGACGGTTGCATCAACATTGATCATGGTTGCCTCCTTCCTTGTTTTGTTTTCCTTTCCTGGTAATAGCAAGGATAGCACCAGCAAAAGTAGCAGCGAAGCCAAGAAAGAATCCTGCGAAAAATGTGCCTATCATTGTGCGCCTCCTTCCTCATCAGCGGTTTTCTCGTTGAGGTCGTGCCAAGCCTCTTGCACCTTGATGTCGCCCTCTTGGTTGAGGAGCGCAGCAATCTCGTCGGATTCATCCACGATGACGTTGGCGAAATTCTGCATGCGAGCCTTAAGGCGCAGCGGGTCATCAGTGAGCGGGAAAGACATGGTGACGGTCACGCGGGAGTTACTGACACGCACTTTGGAGTAGCGCGTTTCGTAGATAGAAGCCGAACGTTTGGCGGTGGTCTTCTTGTAAAGGCGAATGACTTGGCGGATGTACTTACCGTTCTTGACGGACGGTTCGCGCTGGAAGGTGATAGAGCCCTTGAGTGCCTTGTCGAATGGTAGGTTGATGTTAGGCAGTTGGTTGTCTGGCTCTTTATCTACCCGCCGGATGCGCATGTACTGAAAAAGCTCGTTATCGGCGTTCGAAAAATAAACGACTGAACCCATCGCTTGCGATTGTGGAAGTTCCACGTGTTTCTTCTTTGTAGCCATAGTAGTACGTTTTTTAGCATGGAGTGATACGCCATGCGGTTAGTTGGTTGAAATAACGTGTACCCTCACGGTTAGGGCGTGCGTAGATGTCGAAGCTCACGTGTGCGCGCTGCCCGATATTGAGGTTGAAAGACTGGGCAAGGTCGTTACGGAGTGTAACGCATGCCGAACGTGGGTACTGCTCGTCCGTTTCGAGGACGATGTCGCGGGTAAGACAATGCTTACCGTCTTTTGTGTCAAACTGTTCGATTTGTCCGATGTGTTTGATAATTCCTGTAAAATCCATGTTGTTAAAAATTAGTAGTTAAACATTGCGGATTTCGTTGCGCATTGAAATCGGGTGCAAAGGTAGTGGGATTTTACGGGGTGTAAAAAAGCAAATGCTTGCGAAATCTACGAAATCGCAAGCGTTTGCTTGAATAGTGCTATTTTAACTGGTTAGCACGGCGAGAAACATCGGATTTTAGAGCGTGCTGCTTGTTAGCGCGATAGAAATACGATTGTAGACAAGCAGCATCGACCGCCCAGCCCACGATAGGCGTGAGAAGGTCGGCGAGTTGGGAAAAAGAGGAATAAGGAGCGGGGAAGATCTGCCCAATTTGGGCGTGCGCCTTGACTTCGATGTAGATACGCCGATAGTCGTTGGCAGGGAAGAATTGCGCTTGCGCGCTGGCGGTTAGGAGATACTGAGCGAGTTGCTCGGTTTGGCGGAGGGCGGTGCGAAGGGTAGTGATACACTCATCTACTTTGATTTTCGCAGGTTGGGGGGGGTGATTTTTGCGTTCATAATATGTCAATTATTAAGATTGTGTATTTTTGTTGTTCTACTTCCACACTACCACACTACCACATAAAAAAATGTGTCGTTGGTGTATCGCTCGAAAAAAATATAATATATACTATGTATATAATTATATACTACCCCAAAGTCCCCTAAAAAATCGCCGATTTTTGGAAAGTAGTTTTTAAGCAGTTGGGCAGTATGTAGCGGAAATTCACTCATAAAAATATGTGGTAATGTGGTAGTGTGGTAGTCGAAAAGTGTCGTTTTTTAAGAATTGAACCAATGTTGCAAAAGTTGGACAAGGGCAAAAATCGCAAAGAAGATAATGCCCAAAATAAGGTACGCTTTTAACCGTTCAAAAAGTCTCATTTTCTT
>JAFYWK010000065.1 GCA_017558065.1 Paludibacteraceae bacterium | reverse complement strand
ATCTCGCCGTTCTTAGCCACAGCGTCCATCTCAATCTCCTTGGTGTTGAGCATGAACTTAGAGATTACCACAGGGTGCTTCTTGCTCACGGTAGCTGCCATCTTGAGGAAGCGCTCGAGCTCCTCTTGATTGAAGCAGACGTTCATGGCTGCACCAGAGAGTACGTAAGAAGGACGAACCAATACAGGGAAACCTACCTTGTCGATGAAGGTCTTCACGTCCTCCATTGAGGTCAACGCACTCCATTCTGGTTGGTCTACGCCAATGCGGTCGAGCATAGCAGAGAACTTATCACGGTCCTCTGCGTTGTCGATACTACGAGCGGTAGTACCAAGGATAGGCATATGCTGTGCATCCAATTTGAGTGCGAGGTTGTTAGGGATTTGTCCACCGGTAGAAACGATTACGCCGTGTGGGTTCTCGAGTTCGAGGATATCCATCACGCGCTCGAAGGTGAGCTCGTCGAAGTATAGACGGTCGCACATATCGTAGTCGGTGGATACAGTCTCTGGGTTGTAGTTGATCATCACAGAGCGGTAACCGTTCTCGCGGATAGTCTTGAGGGCTTGTACACCGCACCAGTCAAACTCTACCGATGAACCGATACGGTATGCACCTGAACCGAGAACGACAACAGACTTGCGGTCGTTGAGGTACTTCACGTCGTTAGCCACACCGGAATAGGTGAGGTAGAGGTAGTTAGTTTGAGCAGGGAACTCTGCCGCAAGAGTATCGATTTGTTTCACTACTGGTTTCACACCGAGTGAGAGACGATGTTTGCGTGCAACGAGTGCGGCATAGTCCATATCCATTTGATTTCCAAGACCTACCGCTTTAGCGATTTGGAAGTCAGAGAAACCTTGGATCTTAGCTTTGCGCATCAAATCCTCGTCGATATTTTTGAGACTACCAGTAGCCTTGAGTTCGTTATCAGTCTTAACGATGTTTTGGAGTTTCTCGAGGAACCAACGGTCGATCTTAGTGAGCTCGTGCAAGCGATCAATGGTATAACCCTCGTGGAGCGCCTGAGATAGGAAGAAGATACGTTTGTCGGTTGGAGCAGCCAACGCATGATCGAGATCATCTACATGGAGTGTCTTGTTCTCTGTAAAGCCGTGCATGCCTTGACCAATCATACGCAGACCTTTTTGGATGGTATCTTCGAAGGTGCGACCGATAGCCATTACCTCGCCCACAGACTTCATACTAGAACCGATTTCGCGATCTACGCCGCGGAACTTACCGAGGTCCCAACGTGGGAGTTTAGCCACGATATAGTCGAGTGTAGGCTCGAAGAAAGCTGGAGTATCTTTAGTCACAGAGTTCTTCAATTCGAACAAACCATAACCCAAAGCAATCTTAGCAGCTACGAAAGCCAATGGATAGCCAGTTGCTTTTGATGCCAAAGCAGAAGAACGTGAGAGACGAGCATTCACCTCAATCACGCGGTAATCCTCAGAATAAGGGTCAAGAGCGTATTGTACGTTACACTCACCTACGATACCTACGTGGCGAACTATCTTGATGGCCAAGGCGCGGAGTTTAGCTGCCTCTGACTTGGTCAATGTTTGGGTAGGAGCAATCACGATAGACTCACCGGTGTGGATACCGAGTGGGTCAAGGTTCTCCATATTGCAGACTGTGATACAGTTGTCGTATTTATCACGAACTACCTCATACTCAATCTCTTTCCAACCCTTGAGAGATTTCTCTACAAGCACTTGTGGAGAGAATGAGAAGGCTTTCTCTGCGATCACATTGAGTTCTTCCTCGTTGTCGCAGAAGCCAGAACCCAGTCCGCCCAATGCATATGCTGCACGTAAGATAACTGGGTAACCCAACTCTTTAGCTGCAGCACGAGCTGCTTCGATTGTCTCGCAAGCCTCGCTTTGGATAGTCTTGACATTGATCTCGTCCAGCTTCTCCACGAAGAGCTCACGGTCCTCAGTATCCATGATAGCTTGTACTGGAGTACCGAGCACTTGTACGTTATATTTCTCCAATACACCGCTCTTATAGAGCTCCACACCGCAGTTGAGCGCGGTTTGTCCACCAAAGGCGAGCAATACGCCATCTGGACGCTCCTTCGCAATCACTTTCTCCACGAAGAATGGGTTAACAGGCAAAAAGTAGATCTTATCTGCCACACCTTCGCTGGTTTGTACGGTAGCGATATTGGGGTTGATGAGTACTGTGTAGATACCTTCTTCACGAAGGGCCTTGAGGGCTTGTGAACCAGAGTAATCAAACTCACCTGCTTCACCAATCTTGAGTGCTCCACTTCCGAGCACCAATACTTTCTTGATATCTTTTTTCTCCATGGCCGTTATTTGTTAAGAAGTTGGAAGAAGTTATCGAATACAAATTCAGAGTCTTTAGAAGCACCCCACGAAGCCACGTGCTCCGTCGGGGACCCCGCCTGTCCGCAGTTCATTTCTGGAATGAATTGTACTGCCATCCATGGTTTCTCAGCGTGGCGAATACCCTCGTTGGTGCGGTCGTTCATGTTAACGAACCACTCTTTCCAATCTGCTGGTAGGGTAGTGCCATCCACTACATAACCGTGGTTTTGGGCTGTGATATAGCAACGCTCGCCACCAACGATTTGTACGGGTTGGGTAGCACCGCGGTGACCATATTTGTGCTTGAGCACTTCAGCACCCGCTGCGAGAGCTAGGAGTTGGTTTCCCAAACCAAGACCCAACAATGGTTTTTCTTCGCCCTTAGAGAGGAAAGTCTTAATGTTCTCGATGGTCACAGCGCAATCTTCTGGATCACCAGGACCGTTGCTGAGTATCAGCGCATCAAATTCCAATGTATTGAAGTCATAGTCCCAAGGTACGCGAGTTACCTCTACGCCACGAGAGAGTAGGTAGCGGATGATACCTTCTTTCACACCGCAGTCCACGAGCACAACCTTTTTGCCTGCACCTACGTTGTAGGTTACAACTTCTTTGCAAGAAACTTGTGGCACAAGGTTCACGTCGTTGGCTACAGGAGTTGTGTCATCGCCTTCGAAGATGAGAGAGGCTTGCATGGTGCCGTTCTCGCGGAGGTGCTTGGTCAGCTCACGGGTATCGACGCCTGTGATAGCAGGTATCTGCTCACGTATCAGCCATGATGCCAAATCCTCGTTGGCATTCCAGTGGCTGTACTCAGGGCTATACTCGGTCATGATCACAGCTGCAGGGTGGATGCGGTGGCTATCCATAAACTCGGACAAACCATTTTCCAAACTGCTGCATGCAGGCACGCCGTAGTTACCAATCAATGGATAGGTCATCACCACGAGTTGACCTTCGAAGTTAGCGTCGGTCAGCACCTCTGGATAACCAATCATGGTGGTATTGAATACGAGCTCTCCGGCTACATTCTTCTCGTAGCCAAAGGATGTACCTGTGAAGCAGGTGCCATCGGAGAGTTTCAATGTTACTTTTTTCATATTCTTGCCTTTAACCTTTAATCTTTAACCTTTAACCTTAGCGAAGGATTGTCTCGCTACGATCTGGACCTACTGATACTACGTCGATGCTGACGCCAGTCTCCTGCTCAATATATGCGATATACTCCTTGAGTTCTTTAGGCAGCTCCTCGTAGGTGCGGCATACCGATACATCGCACTTCCATCCTGGGAACTCCTTGTAGATAGGTTTGATGTTATCTGCGTCAGCCTCAAATGGGAAGTAGTCAATCTTCTCGCCATTGAGCTCGTAGCCTACGCACACTTTGATGGTGTCGAAGTCATTGAGGACATCGGATTTCATCATGATAAGTGATGTAGCGCCGTTCATCATCACGGTGTATTTGAGAGCCACCAAGTCGAGCCAACCGCAACGGCGTGGACGACCAGTAGTAGCGCCAAACTCGTGACCGATCTTGCGGAGCTCCTCGCCTACCTCGTCAAAGAGCTCGGTTGGGAATGGACCTTCGCCTACGCGTGTGCAGTATGCCTTGAAGATACCATACACCTCGCCGATATGTTGAGGGGCTACACCTAGACCGGTACATGCACCAGCACAGAGGGTGTTGCTTGAGGTTACGAATGGATATGTACCAAAGTCAATGTCGAGCAATGAACCTTGTGCACCTTCTGCCAAGATACCTTTATCTGCGCGGAGCATGTTGTTCACCACGATCTCGTTGTCCATGATAGGGAATTGCTTCATCTCTTCGATGGCACCAAGCCAAGCGCTATCGTCTGGCAACTCAATACCGCCCAATTGCTCTTGGTGAGCAGCGCGAAGTGCGTTGTAGCGATCCAAAAAGTCTGGACGAAGGATATCACCTACGCGAAGACCATTACGAGCAATCTTATCGGTATAGGTAGGGCCGATACCTTTGCCAGTAGTTCCTACTTTCTTATCACCTTTCTTCTTCTCCGAAGCGGCATCCAACATACGGTGGGTAGGAAGGATGAGGTTAGCGCGCTTACCGATTTGCAAACGGGTTTTCACATCTACACCCATCGCCTCGATAGCGTGGATCTCCTCCATGAGGATAATGGGGTCAATCACTACACCGTTACCAATGATATTGGTGGTTCCATCGCGGAAGATACCACTTGGTACGGTGTGGAGAACGAAACTCTTGTCGCCGAAATACAAGCTGTGACCAGCGTTTGGTCCACCTTGGAATCGTGCAACTGCTTCATAACGTGGGGTCAATACATCGACGATCTTGCCTTTGCCTTCATCGCCCCATTGCATGCCTAATACGACATCTACTTTTTTCATATAATCTGTGCCTTTAAACTTTACACTTTAAACTCTAAACTAAATTCCCACTTGCTCGAAGATATAATCCACATTCTTCATGTAGTAATCGAGGCTGAAGCATGCGTCGATCTCCTCGTTGGTGAGGTGTGCGGTCACGCCCTCGGTGAGCTTGAGGTTCTCTTGCATCTCGCCGCCTTCCATCAGTGTCTTCATCGCCACTGGTTGTACCAGGTCGTATGCTTGCTCACGCACAAAACCCTTCTCAATCAGCGCGTTCATCACGCGTTGCGCAAAGATGGCGCCGTGGGTGAGACCAATATTGTGGAGCATATTCTCTGGGTAAACCACCAAGTTGTCCAAGATACCCTCAAAACGAGAGAGCATATAGTCGAGCAACATCGTTGCATCTGGCAATACGATACGCTCGGTAGAGCTGTGGCTGATATCACGCTCGTGCCACAATGCGATATTCTCGCTTGCGGTGCACATATATCCACGCATTACGCGCGCGCATCCGCATATATTTTCAGAGGAGATAGGATTGCGTTTGTGTGGCATAGCAGACGAACCTTTCTGTCCTTTCTTGAATGCCTCTTCTACCTCGCGCACCTCTTGGCGTTGCATGTTGCGCACTTCCAATGCCATTTGCTCTAAGGTACCTGCGATTACTGCCAAGGTAGCCAAATAAAATGCGTGACGGTCACGACCCAACACTTGTGTAGCGATAGCAGCAGACTCGATGCCCAGATGCTCGCATACGTAGGTTTGGATTGCTGGTGGGATATTTGCGTAGTTACCTACCGCGCCAGACAATTTACCTGCCTCTACGCCCTTAGCAGCCATCTCAAAGCGCTCTATGTTGCGGCGCATTTCCTCGTACCAGAGTGCCCATTTCAAACCGAAACTGCTCACATCGGCGTGCATACCGTGGGTACGACCGATTACTGGAGTGTATTTAAATTCGTTTGCACGGCGTTTCAATACCTCAAGGAAAGAGTTGAGGTCCTTGCGAAGAATCTCGTTGGCTTGTTTCAAGAGATAACCATTAGCAGTATCTACCACGTCGGTAGAGGTCAATCCATAGTGTACCCATTTGCGCTCCTCACCCAAACTCTCGCTCACGGCGCGGGTAAATGCTACCACATCATGACGGGTGATCTCCTCGATCTCGTGGATGCGGTTTACATCAAAAGTGGCTTTTTCGCGAAGCAACTTCACATCCTCTGCTGGGACTACGCCCAAGGTGCTCCATGCTTCGGCAGCCAAGATTTCTACTTCGAGATAAGCGTTAAACTTATTCTCTTCTGTCCAAATGTTGCGCATGACTGCGCGGCTGTAACGTTCGATCATATTGTATGTAAGTCTTTATTTTCTACTTTGATTTTGTTGAAGGCCTCGATGGCTTTCGCTACGGCTTTGTCGGTGTTCTCATCGGTTGCGAGGATCACGCCATAACGACGGTGTCCGTGTACTTCGGGTTTGCCAAAGAAACGCACTTGTACACCTGGCATAGCCAAGGCTTCTTCTACGCCACTGAAGACTACTTCGGTTGCATCGCCTTCTACTACGATGGCTTTGGATGCACTCGCGCCGAAGAAACGCACCTCAGGGATTGGCAATCCGAGTACGGCACGCGCATGCAATGCAAACTCTGACAAGTCTTGCGAGATCATGGTCACCATACCTGTGTCGTGTGGACGAGGACTCACCTCAGAGAAGATCACATGGTCGCCCTCTACGAACATCTCCACGCCGAAGATACCATAGCCGCCCAAGGCATCGGTCACTTTCTTTGCGATATCCTCTGCTTGTGCAATAGCTGTCTCGCTCATGGCTTGTGGTTGCCATGACTCGCGGTAGTCGCCATCCACTTGGTGGTGACCGATTGGCTTGAGGAAGGTGGTTCCACCTGCATGGCGCACGGTGAGGAGAGTGATTTCGTAATCAAAATGCACAAAGCCCTCTACAATTACGCGACCAGCGCCTGCACGGCCACCCATTTGCGATTCGGTCCATGCTGGCTCTACGTCTGCCTCGCTCTTTACAGTGGATTGACCATGACCAGAAGATGACATGATAGGCTTTACTACACATGGGATACCGATCTCTTCGATGGCTGCGAGATACTCCTCGTGGGTGTCAGCAAACTTATATCTGGCAGTAGGCAAACCCAACTCTTCGGCTGCCATGCGGCGAATTGCCTCACGGTTCATAGTTAAAAAAGCCGCGTTAGCCGTAGGGATAACGCGGTAACCTTCTTTTTCCATTTCGACGAGAGTAGGGGTGGCAATAGCTTCTACTTCAGGGATAATCATAGTTGGTTGCTCAGTTTCAATCACTTGTCGGAGCTTAGCACCGTCCAACATATTGAATACATGTGAGCGATGTGCCACTTGCATAGCCGGAGCATTGGCGTACTTATCGCACGCGATTACTTCCACGCCATAGCGCTGGAGCTCGAGGGCAACTTCTTTGCCCAATTCGCCACTGCCGAGCAGGAGTGCCTTGGTGGCTACAGAGGTAAGGGGAGTTCCGAAATTCATGTAAATATAATGTTATATTGTTGTCCTTATTTCGGGTTGCAAAGGTACTACTTTTTTTTGAAATATGCAAATCGTTTTTTATAATTTTTTCAAACAATTTTTAGATTGCCTTCTGTACTTGTCAGTTCTATGATACGGAGTGTAGTTTTTCCAAGCGGTTGTGAGTAAATTTTTCGTTTCATAATAAAGCTTTTGCACGTTTTCAATCTAATTACGGTGTGAAGCTGCTACACTATATTTAAGCGTAAAATAGGAAAAGCGTGTAAAAATATATGCAATTTTATAGGAAAAGCGTGTAATTTTTGTATAGAAAATATAGGAAAAGCGTGTGTGTCTCTTGTGTAATTCAAAATAAAGTAGTATCTTTGCAGCGTTTTTTAGAATAAATGAGTATGCTACAACGTAAATTTACAACCGAGTTGTCTCGTTTTTTGCAAGAGGAACCAGATAAGATTATGCTTATCAATGGAGCTCGTCAGATAGGTAAATCTTACTTGATCCGCTATGTAAGCCACCAACTATTTGCGAATTACATTGAGATTAATTTGCAAGAAGATAAGGAAGGTGCACGTATATTTGCCAATGTACATTCAGTGCAAGATTTTTATGTGCAATTAGGTATTTTTGCAGGACAACGTTTGGGTAATCGCGAAGATACGATTGTATTTTTAGATGAGATACAAGCATATCCCCATCTGCTGACGTTGCTTAAGTTTCTGAATCAAGATGCACGTTACCGTTATGTAGCAAGTGGTTCGCAGTTGGGTGTTGCCTTAAAGATGACTCCTTCCACTCCTATGGGTAGTATAGCCATCAAGCAGATGTATCCCCTCGATTTTGAGGAGTTTTTATGGGCAATGGGCGCTAACACAGATTCTATTGCTGCGGTTCGTTCGCAATTTGAGAAACGCGAGTCGGTGAATGAGTCAATGCATGATTATCTATTGCGATTATTCCGATATTATCTAATCGTGGGTGGTATGCCAGAGGCAGTCAATCAGTTTGTGCATAATCAAAACATAGCCAAAGTGCGTGCTATACAGCAGGATATCATTGATTTGTATCGCATAGATGCTTCGCAATATGACGAAGAACAAAAGTTGAAGATACGCACTATTTATGACCTTATTCCATCGCTATTAGAGAATAAGAAGAAGCGTGTAGTGTATCGTGATATTGAGCAAAATAAAAACAAACGCTATGAGCACTATGTGGAAGAGTTTGATTATTTGACTGCTTCGGGCGTAGCAATGGCGGTGCGTGCTATAAGCAATCCACATTTCCCACTGAAGGAGAGCGAGCAGAAGAACCTACTAAAATTGTATCTTAATGATGTGGGGTTGCTAACTTGCTTGCTATATGGAATGAACGCTAATGCCATTTTGGAGGATATAAAGAGTATTAATTTAGGAACGGTATATGAATCTGTTGTTGCACAAGAATTACATGCACATGGGTGTCCGCTGTTTTACTATGACAATAAAAAACTCGGAGAGGTTGATTTTATTATTGATGATTACACCAACTTGTCAGTACTTCCAATAGAGGTAAAGTCTGGCAAAGATTACTATGTGCATAGCGCGTTGGATAAGTTTATTAACAATGAGGATTACTCGGTGAAGGAAGCAATGGTTCTTTGCAACCAACGCGAGGTAGAGATGGATGAAGACGGAATTACATACTTGCCAGTTTATTATTCTATGTTTATTGCAGGAAACAAGAGTACGGAGGATATGATTCTGTCTATACCCAAAATGCCTGAATAGCGATAGTACTTGGAAATATATACATTGCGCGGAAAGTGTAGTGTTTTGCGGTTAAAAAGATTGATTTTAGCCGCAAAATCTGTGTCTTATTGCTATTCTTAAGTCGTATTATGGTGTTTTGAGGTTACTTAGATTGCTTTCAATAGCTGGGCATTGCTGCGGGACAAGGCTGGACACCAGCCGGTATGATGACTAATCCATGATATGAGATTGCGTAGATGGCTTGTTTACCAGTGAGATACAAACGAAATGGAGATTCTGAAAAAACTACAGAGAGATTATCTCGTGCCCAGCTGTCCAGCAATTTCTCAAAATATATACATGTACCCGCGCGCGGGTGAAGTTATAGAAACAGCTGGACAGCTGGGCACCTGTCCACAAAAAGTATTAGCGAACGATGCAAGTTTTTGTGTGCCGAATGGATACCGAACCCTTGCCGAAGGAGTGCTTGAATACGAGTATTGATATGAGCAAGAAGAATGACAATATAAAAACTCACCCCGCAACCAAACAAGAGTGGCGGGGTGAGGAGAATGTTTAATGATAGGTATTCTCTAATTCAGTGAGAAAATTCCAAAATACATCAGTTTTAATTTTAGCATCTAATGTCTTTGTCCCTTTGGTTGTATAATCTGTCAACCAAAAGTATCCATCTTTTTTAATGACATTTCCATGTGCGATTGCATTTCTTATATGTCGCATTAGGTCATGTGCTTTATTCGTTGTGGTGTATTTATATTGGAAGTATGCCTCATGCTCCTTTGCCTTTATTCCTTTAGCCTGATAAGAACAAAATGCTATGTCATTCTCATTGATAAATGTTTGTAACTGATTGTCATTTAGGTCATAATGTCCATGATTGTTTTTTATTTCATGTTCAAAAAGAGTTAAGTAATCAAATAACTTCACTTTTTCTTTATTATTAATAGCCATAATCAATTTATCATTTTATAAGTTTATATATTTCTGTACTTTATGGACAAACGGGACGTATGGAGCATCCGGCTGCACGCCCACAACTTACAAAATCAATCTGACTAGAACTAAACTTCACTCCCCAAGCATTCGAATTAATATATGTTCTATCAAGTGAACTTGACCAATAATACCCAGATGAGCCTATATTCATGTTATTCGAGCCATCAACACCATACCTACCAGTAGCTGGAAGAAATATGCTGTTGCCATTTATTTTGCTTGTTACTTTACAACCATTTACTCCATTTTGAGTTATCCAGGTACAAGTACAATTTGCAAGTAATTCATCCCATTCACTCTTAGTAGGCATACGGCCACTACGATTCCAATTAACCATGGCTGCATCATCTTCTGAAGTTAATGTGGTTAAACCATTATTTCGATTATAGTCATTGAGAACTTTATATGTTGATTCAGTAAAATAGCTTTTTGCTTCTACCTCTCCCCATGCAAAATAATCTCCGTATTCTTCCGCTCGTAATGCTCCTAAATTCATCGGAGCCCATTTAACGCTCAACCCCAAATCTTGCCAATCTATTTCATTCCATTGAGCATAAAGAATGATATTTTTATCAATCGTTAGCGTCCAGTCTGCCTTATACGATATACCAGAGCCATCAGCTTGAGTATTCCATGTTGTAAAAAAATAATCCATTCTTTCGAATTCACAACGCTTAATAGAATTTCCTCTGCCATAATAGAATGTGTCTTTTTCCATTACTCCCTCACCACCATTAGGGTCGTATGTTATAGTGAAGATAAACTCTGAATTTGGTTGATTAGTGCTACTATTTCCCTTTGCAATCTTAATCACTGTGCTATCTGCGAGGGTAAAGTAAACATAGTTTTCATCTTGGGTTACAGATTGGAACATGGAATCGCCGTCTTGTCCGTCCTTTCCATCAGCACCGTTTTGACCATCTTTTCCATCTGTGCCATTAGCACCATCCTTTCCATCTTTTCCGTCTTCGCCAGTGGCTTTGCCTAGTTGTGTCCAAGTAGCACCATTGTCATAAGAGATGTACCAATAGCCGTCCTCAATCTTCGGTTGCGGTGTGATACCATCCTTTCCGTCTTGACCATCAGCACCATCTTTGCCATCTTCGCCGTCTTGTCCATCCTTACCGTCTGCACCGTCTTGACCATTAGAGCCATTGGTACCATTTTGACCGTCCTTCCCAGAAACAGGGAGTTTATTGCCGTTGTCATCCAATAGCCACTCGCCATTCAATGTCCAATAATATACGCCGTCGGTGTCTTGTGCTACACCTATCACAGGAGTTATGCCATCTTTGCCGTCAGCGCCATCTTGTCCATCTTTACCGTCGGCTCCATCCTTTCCGTCTTGTCCGTGGTAAATGGTGATTGGATCATGTTTGCCGAAAGTAATGGTATAGCCAATCACTTCGCCATTCTTCTTGATTTCAACGATACCTGTGATGAAGTCGTTGGATTGAAGTACAGAGACGATGGTTTGCAAAGAAGTGATGTTGGTGTTCATCTCTTTGCAGAGTTCTTCGAGTTTGGTGACACGGGAGTCAAGTCCGTCGATAGCCTCCCATAGTTCATTGTGACAAGCCGAGAATAGACAGATTGTCAAGCTCAAAAGGAGCAAATGAAGTTTCTTCATTGTAATTGAATGTTTTGTGGGAAGTTGGCTCCAAACGCCCCGTTGGTATAATTATAGAAAAAGCGTGGAACCTCTTTTTGCTTATTCTTAGCAACGAGGTTCCGGAATGACCCTACTAACAAGAATAAACAATGAATGCCCACGCCGATATGTTAATCGTTGTAGAACACAACGGATTAAACACACCAAGGGGCATTTACCGCTCTCTTGCTTTGGGTTAGAGAAATTTTCCGGATTTCGTTGCTCCAAAACAAGCGCCAATAAACGCCTTTTATTATGTCTGCTACCCTTCGCCGCTGATGTGCAGACATCCCCAGCGCAGGTTCACGGTGCAAAGGTACAACTTTTATATGAAATATGCAAATGATATCGTTTTTTTTGGGGCAATTTTCAGTTGAGGTGATGGACGATATGCCTCTGCTTTTAATTCTAATGACACTTTTTCTCTCATAATTAAACATTTAATGTATCCAAAAATGGGGGGCAGTACACAGCTGATCCTATGGTCAGAGTTGCTGAATCACCTAAGAATCACCTATAAATCACCTAAGAATCACCTAAGATTTACACGAGAATTTCAGGTGAAAAAGAAGTGAATATTGTCAACCATCCAACTGGAGGATAAAGGCGCAAATGAACGATTTAATAATTTCTTAATATTTTCTTCATACCTATATAATATTGTTGTAGTACTTTTGCACAGAATTTGAAAGAACAGTGTTAGAATTTATAACTCCTTCTCGCCCAAAAGGCTCTAGAAATCTTATAAAATCCTTATTACGCTGAACACCACCCATTACAAGGTACTCCGTAATAAATTGCAACCGCTTCGTCGAAACAGGCTTGCAACAATGAACTCGCATAGCTCGTTGAGGTTGCCGCCGTCTCTCCTCTCCCCACTCGCTCACGAAGCTCGTGGGGGCCCCGAGTAACGCTTTTGCTCGTCCGCTGAATCTTAAGTGAATGTGGATGTATAAAGGAAGTCAATAAGTAGATAAACTAAAAATGATTATAGTACAAAACAAAAGATAATTTATGGGAATTTTACAAATCTTTACGCTCCTGGGAGCGCTCGGAATGTTCCTCTACGGAATGAATCTTATGTCCTCTGGACTTCAAAAAGCCGCAGGTGATAAACTGCGTAGTTTCCTCTCTGCTATGACCTCCAACCCTGCGAAAGGTGTGCTGACTGGTCTTGGCGTGACAACCGTTATTCAATCATCCTCCGCTACTACCGTTATGGTGGTGAGTTTTGTGAATGCGGGTCTGCTGACCTTGGCACAAGCCATCAGCGTGATCATGGGTGCGAACATCGGTACGACCGTTACGGCATGGATGGTGGCATTCTTGGGCTTCAAAGCCGACATCTCGCTTTTGGCGGTGCCTATGATGTTGCTCGGTTTCCTATTCTCGAACTCAAAGAAGAACCAATACCAAAACATTGGCGAGTTGATTGTAGGTTTCTCGCT
>JAFYWK010000064.1 GCA_017558065.1 Paludibacteraceae bacterium | reverse complement strand
TGATAGTCTTGTCCATCTTGTTGGAAACGACAATACCCTGACGCTCTTTTCTTAGATTTCTTGTTTCCATGTCAATTCGTTTTTTACTTTGTTAATTCTCTTTGACGAAGTTCGGTTGCAAGGCGAGCAATAGTCTTACGAGCCACCTTAATCTGCAACGGATTGTCAAGCGGAGAAATGCTGTGATTCAGTTTCATGCGAACGAGTGCCTCTTTCTCTGTAGCCAAACGCTCTTGGATCTCAGCAGTTGTTAATTCTTTAATTTCAGCTGTTTTCATAATCCTGATTATACATTTTGGGTTGGGTCGTAATCACGTCTTACGACAAATTTGGTTGTAATAGGAAGTTTTTGAGCAGCCAAACGAAGTGCCTCTTTAGCTACATCGAATGGTACGCCGTCGATCTCGAAGATGATACGTCCTGGAGCCAATGGAACTACGAAGCCCTCTGGAGCACCTTTACCTTTACCCATACGTACATCCAATGGTTTCTTGGTAATTGGTTTATCAGGGAATACGCGGATCCATACATGTCCTTGACGTTGCATATAACGTGTTACTGCGATACGGGCTGCCTCGATTTGACGACCTGTCAACCAGATGGTACCAAGGCTCTTGATACCGAATGAGCCAAATGCGAGCTCAGTACCACGCTGTGCATTGCCTTTGATGCGGCCTTTTTGGCAGCGGCGGAATTTAGTTTTCTTTGGTTGTAACATAACTGTTGTAATCTACAAATCGGTTTAACATTATTGTTTTTTGTTTCTGCGGAAACCACCACGACGGTCATCACGACGGCGATCGCCACCACGACCATTCTCTTGCTTTTGTGTGAAGTTTGGAGCAAGGTCTTTCTTGCCATAAACCTCACCACGGCAGATCCAAACCTTTACGCCGATCATACCTACCTTGGTGAGAGCACCAGCGTGGCAATAATCGATGTCAGCGCGGAGAGTGTGCAATGGGGTACGACCCTCTTTGTACATCTCGCTACGAGCCATCTCGGCACCATTCAAACGGCCGCTGAGTTGGATTTTGATACCCTCAGCACCCATGCGCATGGTAGAAGCGATAGCCATTTTCACTGCGCGACGGTATGCAATCTTACCCTCGAGTTGGCGAGCGATCTTGTTTGCTACGATGGTAGCATCAAGCTCAGGACGCTTAACCTCGAAGATGTTGATTTGCACATCCTTCTTGGTGATTTTCTTCAGTTCCTCTTTCAATTTGTCAACCTCTTGTCCACCTTTACCGATAATAAAACCAGGGCGAGCAGTGCAGACAGTTACAGTCACAAGTTTCAGAGTACGCTCGATTACGATACGAGAAATACTTGCCTCAGCCAAGCGGGCATTCAAATACTTGCGGATCTTGGTATCCTCAAGGATTGTATCTCCGTAGTTCTTACCGCCAAACCAGTTGGAATCCCAACCACGTACAATACCAAGGCGGTTTGCTATTGGATTAATTTTCTGTCCCATTTCGTTAATTACTTAGCTTCGTTAGTATTCTTAGTATCTACAAAAATAGTAACATGGTTAGAGCGTTTGCGGATACGATAGCCGCGACCTTGAGGAGCGGTCAACAGACGTTTGAGCATCATACCGCCATCTACCATGATTTGACTTACATACAGAGTCTCTTGGTCAGCTTTCTTGCCAGTTTTGGTCTCCCAGTTAGCGATAGCAGATTTCAAGAGTTTCTCGAGAGCGCGTGATGCCTCTTTAGTAGAGAAATGCAACGCACCCAGTGCACGGTTCACTTCCATACCACGAATCATATCGGCAACAAGGCGCATTTTGCGTGGAGAGGTAGGAACGTTGTTGAGCTTAGCAAAGTATTGACCCTTGCGAGCCTCTTTCATTGCCTCAGCTGTATTATGTTTTCTAGCACCCATTTTGAATTCTAAAATTTAATTTGTTGTGAATGACTCATGGATTAACGATTACCCGAGTGACCACGGAACGAACGGGTTGGAGCAAACTCGCCGAGCTTGTGACCTACCATGTTCTCTGTTACGTACACAGGGATAAACTTGTTTCCATTATGAACTGCGATAGTGTGACCTACAAAATCAGGAGAAATCATAGATGCACGGCTCCAAGTCTTGACAACTTCTTTCTTGCCAGACTCATTCATAGCCAACACCTTATTCTCCAACTTTACGTTGATAAATGGTCCTTTTTTCAATGAACGACTCATAAAATTTCTCTTAATTTAATAGGTTATTTCTTTCTTCTTTCGATAATGTATTGGTTGCTCAAGTTCTTTGGAGCACGTGTCTTGTAGCCCTTAGCTAACAAGCCCTTGCGTGAACGTGGGTGTCCACCTGATGCGCGGCCTTCACCACCACCCATTGGGTGATCTACTGGGTTCATTGCCACACCACGGTTACGTGGACGACGTCCCAACCAACGGCTGCGACCAGCCTTACCACTCTTCTCCAAAGCGTGGTCACTGTTACCAACCACACCTACTGTTGCTTTACAAGCTGAAAGCACTTTGCGCAACTCGCCTGAAGGCAATTTGATGATTGCATACTTATCCTCGCGAGAAGACAATTGTGCAAACACACCTGCCGAGCGAACCATGCAAGCACCTTGACCTGGACGCAACTCGATGTTGTGGATCAATGTACCAAGAGGCATGTTTGCCATTGGAAGAGCGTTACCAACTTCAGGAGCCACATCTGGACCTGAGATTACTGTTTGACCTACTTGCAAACCGTTTGGTGCAAGAATGTAACGTTTTTCGCCATCAGCGTAGAACAAGAGTGCGATACGAGCCGAACGGTTTGGATCGTACTCAATAGTCTTTACTACTGCTGGTACACCATCTTTGTTACGTTTGAAGTCAATTACGCGATATTTCTGCTTGTGTCCACCACCAATATAACGCATGGTCATCTTACCTTGATGGTTGCGACCACCAGTTTTGGTTTTACCAAACACAAGAGATTTCTCTGG
>JAFYWK010000063.1 GCA_017558065.1 Paludibacteraceae bacterium | reverse complement strand
TTCACTCCATCTGCTAAGGCAGTTGTACGTTGCGAGTGGAATGGTATGAAGCTTGAGTTCCACCTCACCATGAGTGCAGCTCCTATGGAGGCAACTGTAGTAGTTGTTGAGGACGCTGTAGTTAAGGTTGAGAAGTACCAAATCTGGGGTGATATGTATGACTACGCTCTGACTATGACTGGCGAGTGGGTTAACCCAGAAGATGGTTTGACCTACCCAGTATTGGTTGAGGTGCCTGTTTACTATCCAGAGGCAACTGAGCCAAGTGAGATCATGTCCACCGTAACCGTAGGTGGTTGGAATGATGAAGACCCATGGTTGGGCTTCGGCGAGGGTACATTGACAGTTACCACCGTTGATGGTGTAGTTACCGCTACCGGTATCGTACAAAACCCAATGGCAGGTGTAGCAATCGACATCACCATCTCTGGTAAGTTGCCAGAAGATCCAACCGCTATTGAGGATGTTGAGGTTGAGGTTAAGGCAGTTAAGCTGATTAAGAACGGTCAACTCTTCATCAACCGCGATGGCAAGATGTACAACGCTCAAGGTGCTATCTTGAAGTAATTCTAGAAAATGACTAGTAGAACTAGCCGAACTAGCATAACTAGCATAACTAGTGCGGCTAGCACTACTAGATAATTCCCCAAAATGGGCTTCCTCATTAGAGGGAGCCTATTTTTTTTCAAAAAGATTTGCATATTCTGCAAATTTTTACTACCTTTGTCGGCGACTTTATGAACGAAGGGCATATCTGATATGTCCGCAGTATTAACACTTTAATTTATTAGTCTGTATGAAGAAAATTTTTACACTTCTCATGGCGACTCTGGTAACGCTATCTCTCATGGCGATTACTCCTGCCGAATTAGGCAAACATGATCCTACAGGTCATGCTACCAAAATGGTAGAGAAGAAACTCCAACATCATCAACAAGTTGCTAAGGCATTGGGATTGAACAAGGTGGAGCGCAAAGCCGCAGTCAAGGCTACTCCAGTAGCAATGACCAAAGCAGCACAAACAGAAAACGAGGTCTATACCTTGAACTACGACGGCTTTGCTGGTATGGAGTGTGTAGATCCCGAACTCGGAACATGGTGGATAGGTTTGGGCTGCGACGATTGGTCACGCCCAGAGTATGGTCACAACCTGCAAATGCAATGGCATGCTACAGCAGAAAGCCCATGCGGAACATTTACCACAGAGGACTTTGAGTTTGACTACACCCACATGATGACCCCTACGCATTTGGGTTCGATTCTCTTTGAAGAGGTTACATTGAACTTGACAAAAGAGCAGGTAAATGCACACTTAGAGCGTTATGTGCTGGAAGCTACACTCGTGAGCGAAGAGGGTGATACCTATATCGTACACGCGGTGCACGAGAATATCACACCCAAAGCAGAGGTGGCAGTCTATATCGAAGATGCTACGATGACACAGGAGGCGATGCGCTTTACCGTAGAGGGCAAGAACGACGAACTCGACCTCAAGCTCGTGGTGAATAATACAGACCTGATAGGTATCTATACCATGGGTGCAATAGATTGGGCGAACAGTGCCATCACCTACAAAGGTGAAGCAGTTGCTCCGATTACGTTCAAAGCTATCGTCAATTTGGCTACCCACGTAGAGACAGGCGAGTTGGCATACGTGACAGAGGTGACGATGTTGGGCAAGGATACGGTGGATTATCACATCATCTTGGCTGCTCCACTATCTGCACCAACCGACACAGTACAACTGACAGCATACGACTTGACCGTGGACGACACATACGCCCTGTGGTTTGGTATGGTGGACTTCTATGCTACTACACCAGAGTTCTCTATCCGTGGTGGATGGCATGCGGAATTGGCAGAGGAAGGAACCTACGAAGCATCTATCTTCCTCGATGATGCCAACTGGAACACCATCACCAGTCTCAATGCAGAAGTGACTGTGACACTCGACGACGACAATAACTGGGCTATCGAGGCAAGCATGCTCGGTAGCGACAATAAAGTGTATGAGCTGCACCTGAGCTGGTATGTGCCAGAAGCTACAGATACTGTGCTGGTTAGCTTTGAGACCTCTGCAAAAGCGAAATACTATCCACACCTCGACAACGATATTCAGATCTACAACGAGAACGACCAATACCGCGCCTCTATCAACGTGTCAGGCATAGAGTTGGGCGGCGAGTTCGACGGCGAGTATGTGATAGACTACTTTAGCTACTTGGAGAAGAAAGATGGTAGTGCTATTAACGTAGCAGAGATCAAGGACGGCAAACTCTACCAAGTAGGTGATACCACCAAGATTGAGGCAGACTATGTGACCTTTGGTGGCAGCTTGTACCAAGTACGCTTGTGGTACGTGGCTCCAACGCCAACGAAGACTGTTGAGCTGAATATCCAAGATGCGGAGTGCATTGTGGATTATGAGTACAACCAAGTATATAACCTCGTGGGTTATACTAATAACCAGGAAACTGCTTTTGTCGTAACGGTTTATGCGACATCCAGAGAAGATGTGGCAGGTACCTTTGTGAACGACGGTATGTTTGGTAAGTTCGGCGAGGGTCAATACGATTTTGATGCAAGCAATAGCTTTGTGGGTCAATACAATGAGAAAACAGAGTCATACGACCTCTACTATATCCAAAAAGGTCAGTTCACTGTGACACTCGACGAGGAGGATAACATTCTGCTTACCGCTTCTGTGGTGTGTGAAGACGCTATCCAATATGAGGTGACATTGACCTCTAAGTACGAAGAGCCACACATAGAGTTTGATACAGAGGAAGGAGCAGTAGATCGCGTGTATGGTGCTACTGCGGAGTTGAGTATCAATGACTTTACAGAGGACTATGGTTTGGTGTCATTGCAAATCATGGATGAGGTAGAGGGCGACATTACTGCGCTGTATTTCGTATTGTCTGAGGCAGATGCGGAGACGATTATTCCAGTGGGTAGATACGCTATCAATAGCACATGGATGGACGGTACGGTACTCGCAAGTACAGGTATGGACTGGGACGGTAGCGTGATGCCATCCTACTACGCAGGTTATACGGACGGTTGGCTGGAAGAGCCATTCTATTTCTTCCAAGAGGGCGAAGTGGTGGTGTCAGAGAACGCGCAAGGCAAATTGGCTATCGAGATCAACGCACTGAACTCATGCAAGGTGCCTGTGCATATCCTCTATAACCCATCAGAGACTTCTGGCGTAGAGAATACCCATACAGCAGTGGAGGTACGCAAGCAAATCCTCAACGGACAACTGCTCATTGTGCGCGAAGGCAAGAGTTATAATGCAGTGGGTGTGCAAGTGAAGTAGGCGATTGGCTATTGGATAGGGAAATGGGCTTCCTCGATGGTGGGGAAGCCTTTTTTTTAAATTTTTTTGGCAGAAATATTTGGTCAATTCAAAAAAATGTTATACCTTTGCAGTGGTATTGTCTGTGAGAACTCTCATTGATGTATTTCATTGGTATTATTTGTAAGTATATAATCATAGTAAAAACTATGTTGTTTTATCATTTATTAACATTTAATTATTAGTCTGTATGAAGAAAATTTTTACCATTCTCATCATGGCTGTGGTGGCATTTTCTATGAATGCTATGCCACAAGTAATGAAAGCAGGAAAGAAATCTGCTCCTGTAAGTCCGCAACGCGAAGCGAAAGCCCTTGTTCAAAGCAAGATTGAGCAAACGCTCCGTGGCAAACGCGTGAATCGCGAAGAAGCTCGTGCTAAATTGGTGAAGGCTCAATCAACATTTGGCGCTCCTGCAAAAGTAGCTAATGCTGTACAAGAAACTTTAGTTTTTAATTTTGATGAGTTTTATGAGCCACCATATTATTATGAGGATTATGGAGAGTGGGCTTGTACCTTAGCGAGCGAAGATGGCTATTATTTTTTACTAGATTGGTATGGTGAAGGTGATACCTATTGCGGTACTTATACCCTCGAAGATTTCTATTTGGGTTACACCTATATTGAAACCCCTGACGATTTTGTAGATGTAGAGGATATTACCATGACCATCAAGGTGGATACTATCAGTCAATATCTTCTAGCCACAGTTCTTGATGCTACAATCCTAGGTTATGATGGTAACACGTATGAGTTACATCTCATTCAAGAAATGTACTTGCCAAAGAGCACTGTTGAGAGTGTTGTAACAGGTGCTTCGTTGACAGTAAACGAGGAAGACTTCGTACTAACAGGTAAGAACAACGATTTGGATCTTACTTTGACAGTAACTTATCCATATCCAGCTGCTGAATTCTCAAAAGCATATTTCGATTTGTTGAACACCAAAGTAGTTTACAAAGGTGTACAACAAGAGTTGCTTACTGCAAATTTGGTATCAAAAGCTCAGAAACAAGACGATGGAACTGTAGTATGGCTATCTACTTTTGAATTCTACAACCAAGATACTGTATTGCATGTTGTGGACATTACTGCTCCTATGGCTGCTGCAGCTGAAGTGGTTGAGGTAGAAATCGTCAATTTAGAAATGGATGATTCTTATTCAGAATATACAGGCTCTGTATATATGTTTGGTTCAAGCACCGAATACGACATCTATTTGGGTATTCCTGGATATGCAGCAGAGGCTGGCACATATTCAGAAGGTGTATTGTGCTATGTTACAGATTTGGTAAATGACGTAGAATTGACTTCTTTCTATACAGAAGTAATCATGAAAGAGAGCGCAACTTCAGCTATTGGTTGGGAGTGTGATGTTGTATGCCGTTGCCCTAATAACAAGGAGTACCAAATCCATATGACTTTTGAGGTTCCTGAACCAACACAAATTGTAGATGTGAAGTTTGAAAAATCATGCCAAGTTATGTATTATCCAGAATATGGTGATGATTTGCAATTTTTCAATGTGGATGATAAGTATGAGGTGTCATTAGATGTGTTGGATGTAGCTATTGGCGAATCCTTCACCATGGAGAATATGGATAAAGAATATACATGGTTGTGGATTGAGGAGTTAGCACAGGAGGTTATTATTGCTGATGTTACAGGTACATTAAGTCAAAAGGGTGATACTACCTATATGAATGCTGCTGTGATTACTGCAGACGCAGTACAATACAACGTGGAGATGTGGTATGTTGTTCCTACTGCTACAGATACTGTTGATTTGGTGATTAACAACACTAAACTTATCGATCAAGTAGAAGCACAAGGTATGTTCCAAATCGCTGGTTACACAGCAGACAGCTTGATGTATGCATCCTTCTTAGTGCTTAACGCTGAACAATTAGCAGGAACATATGTAAATGAAGGTAAACTCAGCAATGGTGTATGTGATTTTGCGGGTGGTTATACCTACGTGTTTAAATACATAGACAAAGCTAATAGTCAATATGAAAATTATCCTGTAGTAAAGGGTGAAGCTAAAGTAGAAGTAGATGCGGATAATAATCTGACTCTCACAGCTGCTGTTCTTTGCACTAACGCAGTCTTCTATAATATTACGATGACTGTTACTGCTGAGACTCAAAATCACCTCCAATATGATGCTACAGAAGGTGCTGTTGATCGCACTTATACATCTAAAGACAATGTAAAACTTACAGATGGCATAGCAGAGTATGGTATGGTATATTGGTCAGTGAAAGCCGCTGATGGTTCTGATGGCGTAGCATTGTATTTCTTTGCTGCTGAAGCGGACGAGGATATCGTTATCCCTGTAGGTACTTATCCAATCGACTATACAGAGGACTATGGTACTGTATTAGCTAACTCTGGTGTGCAAAATGGTAGTGTCTATCCTTCTTTCTATGCAAATTACAATGCACAAGGTCAGGTACTTACTCCGTTGTGGTTCTTCGTAGGTGGTACCGTAGAAGTATCTAAGAATGAGGCTGGTAAACTTCATATGGAAATCAATGCTGTGAACTCTTATGACGTGCCTGTGCACATGGTATATGATGACGATTCTGCTACTGCTGCTACTGGCGTAGAAAATGTGGATGTCCCATCAGTAAGTTGCGAGAAAATCATGAAGAATGGTCAACTCGTAATCATCCGTGACGGTAAAGCTTACAACGCACAAGGTGCGCAAGTGAAGTAAGATTAGGACGGCTTCGCCTATAGGTTGTAGGCAAGAAAATAAAAGAGTCGCTGAAAAGGCGACTCTTTTATTTTGG
>JAFYWK010000062.1 GCA_017558065.1 Paludibacteraceae bacterium | reverse complement strand
CAGGTTTCTGCCACCCACTTATATGATAAAAATTTGATATGGTACACCCCGCAAGCATCAGCTAAAATGCTTGCGGGGTGTTTTAGTTACTAAACTCTGGGGTAGCTATCCAGATAGGTGAACAAGTGTCCTGCCACCCAAACTCTACAAGAGTCAAAGCGAGCACACGCTGTTCACCTGACCCCTTGCTCCGTAGATCGGACGATTGCTTGATACACTATGCGAATGTTACCAGCAGACGCATAATGATATCGTATTTATAAGCGAGGTCGACAACGAAGCAGAAGTTGCCAGAGGTAACCCAATAAACGAAAGTATAGTATCATGCGTTCATACCAATGTAAAGACCGTGCTGTATATGTAGGAGCAGACATCAGCAAGGACACCATCGACCTCTGTTATTATTCAGAGAACAATCTCATCACTTCGAAAATAGCCAATAACTCCAAGGCCATTAATAAGTTTGTAAAAACAGTAAACGTACAAGACGGCTCATCTCTACACTTTATTCTGGAATCCACGGGTTCATATTCCCGCACCTTGTATACGACTTTGCGAGATTTGAAGATAAGGTTCACGCAGGTGAACCCTCGTTTTACACATGCCTTTGCCCGTAGTCGCGGCATCTTGGACAAGACAGATAAAATAGACGCTCAATTGCTTGAAGATTATGGATGTAGAATGACACCTGCCGCAACCATACCAGATGATGACATTCAGATAGAATTAAAGAATCTCTACATGCTGCGAATCGCGTTGGTTAAGGAAAAGAGAGAATGGAAACAGCGTTCTCATCATCATAAACAAGGAACAGAAAAGCGCATAATAGGAAGAATGTCAAAAGGCACAGAAAAAGAAATAGAAATACTGGATGAAGAAATACAGAAGAAAATCAAGAGCCTGGATATCTACAAAGCAATCTATGAAGCAATTCTGAAAATTGATGGCGTTGGACCAACTGCCGCAAGTGCGATTATCTGCTTGTTGCCGGAAATAGGTATATTAAATGGCAACCAGATTAGCAAGTTAGCAGGCGTAGCACCAATGCTGCAACAGAGCGGAACCTCCATTCATCGGACAGCGCATATTGCCGGTGGCCGAAAATATTTACGTACAGCATTATACATGCCTTGTATGTCAGCCTGCATAAACAATTCCGTTATACGGGCTCACTTCCGGAAGATACGGGAAAATAAAGGTGGGGCAAAAGTCAAAGGTGCGGGAACAATAGCATTAATAGCATGTATGAGAAAACTGCTTAAACACATCAACTCCGTAGCGCGCAAGGTGAGAGAAGAAATGCAACGGCACGTTGCCGTAGAGGGGTATGGGGAGGCGGCGCAAGCCTCCCCATGTAGATAGCAAGTGCCGCAGAGAGGGATCCAAGGGAGAGAGCGAGAAGCTCTCTCCCTGGTCAGAGGGGGTAAAGGGGGACGCGAAGCATCCCCCTGAGTAGTAAATCAGCGAGCATCTGCTCCTGCTGGCTGAATGAAAATCACACCCTTGATAGAAAACCACCTGAATTTATGATTCCGGTGGGAGGGGAACTGTAATATTCAAAATCTCGCGTTTTAGTATGACAAAACACACGATTGCTCACTGCGTTCGGGGTTCTGGTCATTTTTTTGTTTGACCAGGGGTTCCGCGACTCCGTCGCTCCACCCCTGTCTAACCTCTTACGCCCACTACCGTGGGCTACGAATT
>JAFYWK010000061.1 GCA_017558065.1 Paludibacteraceae bacterium | reverse complement strand
GCGCCATTCATTATTACACCAAGAGGGGATTGCCACTTGGTGGCTGAAAGATTGATTGCAATGGGTGAAGTCGGTAAACAATACTTCTATGTTTCCATATCGTGCTACTTGGCACAATACATATACTGCATATTGGTTGGCCTCCTGCTGAATAAATTCGCACACTTTGTTCACGGGCACGTTCATTGCTTCGGAACTGTCGCCATAGTTGCTGCCATTAGCAATTGCGTTGTTGATACTGGATAAGTCAATCCCTAACGACAAACGCTCTATTGTGCTGCGATACACCAATCCCATGGCGCGATTGCGTGCTTCCATCTCGGTGGCACCTACGCCGCGCTCCACTACATACAAGTAGGTGTCGTTTGCAGGGCGGGGCTTTTTCTGTACCCATTGCGGTACATCCTGCGCACAAATAACCATTTGCGACATTGCCAAAAGTAGCAAAAATAGTAGTTTCTTTTTCATATCCTTATCCTATTTGATTGTCATTTTTATCACTCCCATCAGTCCCATCAGTCCCATCACTCCTATAGGTCTTATTACTCCCATTGATAAACTATAGGGTATAAAAAAAGCGTGAAACTTGCTTTTGCCAGTTCCACCTTTAGAGGCTGTCGCATTGCCTTGGAATTTAGAACCGACAACGCGAAGCCCACGCCGAATATAAAATATACTCTCGTGCTATTTTTTAGTTAAGGTACGCGTGCGCGCGTATGTATATACGCAAAAGGCGTACCAAAATAGGCACAAGAGGGATAATCTATATCCCGTAGGACATCTATCGTTGCTAAGTCCTGAAATTCCTGAAACTTGCGACATTTCTAAAGGTCAGAACAGAGCGCTAATAAACGCCTTTTTAATATGTCTGCAAAACCCTCCGCTGATGTGCAGACATCCCTTCGTTGGGTTTCGCGCTGCAAAGGTACGAAAAAAAATGTATATGTGCAAGAAAAGTTTACTTTTATTGCCATAGGCTACATTTTTTTTACTGTAGCTTCGAGGATTAAGGTGCCCTCGAAGGTAGTGAATTTTTTTGATATGCGCAAAAAAAAATCGCCGAAAAAGCGATTTTTAGTTTATCCCTTTTTTATCCCTTGCTTTTTTGGAGCTTATTGAGGGCTAAAATGACCGCCAGGAATTGTGCGGTTATTCTGCGGTTATTGTGCGGTAATAGTGCGGTGCGTGTGGCTATTTTTTGCCTTGGTTTTGTTTCCAATACCTGCAAAGATTTTGCAAACTGCACTGCTTGCACTTCGGCGTGCGAGCCTGACAGGTATAGCGCCCATGCAACAACAACCAATGATGTGCCTTAGGAATGATCTCTTCTGGTATATGTTTGATCAACTGTTTCTCGCTATCCAACGGATTTTTGGCGTTGGTAGTCAGTCCAATGCGCTCTGCCACACGGAAAATGTGCGTATCAACCGCCATTGTGGGCTGGTTCCACCACACAGCACACACCACATTCGCCGTTTTTCTGCCCACACCTGCCAATGTTTGTAATGCTTCGCGTGTGTTGGGTATCTGACCGTCGTACACCTCCACCACACGCTTTGCCATTGCTACCAAATGCTCCGCCTTGCTATTAGGGTAACTCACCGATTTGATGTACGTAAACACCTCTTCTGCTGTGGCTTGTGCCAGTGCTTGTATTGTCGGATATGCCGCGAACAACGCAGGCGTGACCATGTTAACGCGCTTGTCGGTACATTGCGCAGACAACATGACCGCCACCAACAACTGATAGGCATTCTCAAAATGCAGTTCGCTATCTGCCGCAGGCCATTCTTTGGCTAAGTGGCTCAATACACCCTCATATCGTTCTTTGATGGTCATTCTTGATCGCGGTAGGTTTTGCTAAGGTATTGCAGCACTTGAGTGGCTTGTTTTTGTGTTTCTTCGGTTTCTGTGCTAATTTCGCGTTGTTGCAGGCGTAGCAGCATGACTTGATAGAGCAATATCAAGCACGCCTCTATATCACTCATGGTGGGAGTGTTGGTTTTGGCTTTCAGCAGATTGAGCGCAGGAGTCAGGCGAAGCATGGCTGCACGATAAGTGGCTTCTTGCTGGAGTATATCTTCGTGCAGTTCCTCCAATTCGGATAGCGCATTCTTTGCCAATTGCAGATGTCCACCTGCCATGATGTTTTCTTGGTGCATCATGTTGTATAGGTCCTGCAACTCCTGATTGGCTTCGGCTTGCTGCGGAAAAGCACGCAGGTAATCCTCTATCTGCCAGAGGTATAGGATATACTCGGCAATATTATTCTTCTTCAAAATCATAGTCTAATCTTCTAACAAATCATCGTCTTCATCCAAGAGGTAGTCGTAGTCGTCAGAGAAAAATTGTTCTATATCTCGTCTATCTTTTTTGGTGGGTCGTCCGGTGCCTCTGTCTCGTCCGCTTTGGGCAGCATAGCGTGCCAACTCCAATATCTCTAACTGCTCTTTAGGGGTGATATCCTGTAGGTACTCAGGCACCATTTTGGCGCCCAAACGGTTGTTGGAGAGTTGCAAGATACGATAGGTGTAGGTGATGGGACCTTTGCGAACGGTAAAGACATCGCCCACATGGAAGCAGCGGCTGGGCTTAATTTCCACGCCGTTCATCTTCACACGCCCGCATTTGCAAGCGTCGGTGGCAATCGAGCGGGTCTTGTAAATCCGCATTGCCCATAAGTATTTATCTACTCGTACTTCCATACTCCCTACCTTCGACCTTCAACCTTCAACTTTCAACCTCTCACCTTCAAGCTACTTCCCATTATACTGATTCATGGTCCTGTCCATGCCTTGCAGGCAGAAGGATGGTATGATGTCGCTGACCAGTTTCAGTCGCTCGGGTAGTGCTTTCTGTTCCTCTTCGCTCCATTCGCCCAATACGAAGTGGCATTGTGCGCCCTTGCTGAAATCGTTGCCAATGCCAAAACGCAGGCGTGCATAGTCCTGTGTACCAAGCACTTGTTGGATATGTCCCAGTCCGTTGTGTCCACCATTGCTGCCCTGCTTACGCATTCGTATGCTGCCGAATGGCAGATTCAGGTCATCTACCAATACCAACATGTTCTCCACCGCAATCTTCTCTTGTTGCAGCCAGTATCGAACGGCATTGCCGCTGAGGTTCATATAGGTGGATGGCTTGAGCAGGATGATCTCAGCACTCTTGACGCGGCAACGCGCCACAAAACCGTATCGTTTGTCTTCCCACGTAGCATTCTTGCTCTCAGCAAAAGCGTCCAGCATCATAAAACCAATATTATGACGCGTATTGGCATACTCGCTGCCTATGTTTCCTAATCCAACAATCAAATATTTCATATCCTTACCTTTAGCCTTTAACCTTTAGCCTTTAACCTCTAACCTTTAACCTCTAACCTATGTATGCGCCGTCCTCTAAACTAAAAAGAGTGGAAAAGACTACCTTTCCACTCTTTTTTCTACCGCTCTTGTGAGTGGTGATTATTTCTTTTTGCCCTTGCCTTCAGCAGCAGCTGCTTGTTGGCTTGCGCGGGTTGCCTTCACTTGAGCCACACATGCATCAGCTGGATTCATGAGCTTCAAGCCCTCTGGCATCTCTACTGTACCTACATACAATTTCTTGCCCAAGCCGAGATTGGTAACATCAATCTCTACGCGGTTAGGGATTTGTGTATAGATACCGTTTACTTTCAGTTTCTTCATCTCAAGAGACAACTTACCACCGGCTTTCACACCTTCTGCGTGACCAGCCAATTGTACTGGGATAGCTACGGTTACTGGCTTCTCCTCGGTTACCTCCAAGAAGTCAATATGGAACAACTCCTCAGATACTGGGTGGAATTGCAACTCTTTGATAACTGCCATCTTCTTTGTCTCGCCGATGGTCAACTCTACTGCCATAGTGTCAGGAGTGTAGATCAATTTGCGAACGTCATCAACAGTTACTGTGAAAGTTACGTTCTCGCCGTTGCCATACAAGTTGCAAGGAACGAGGTTCTCTTTGCGGAAAGCCTTAGCTGCTTTCTTGCCGTACTCGCTACGTGGAGTACCTACCAATTCAAAAGTTTTCATTTCTTTTATTAAAGTGTTACTCAATAATAGGGCAATGTTCCAGCCTTTAGCCTCATAGCCTTTCGCCTAATCGCCTTTGTGCTGTTGGTGTGGCTGCCCGTATCCCATCACACATTTGAGATTTCTCTCAAAAAAAGCCCGACATGCGGGCTTCTTTTGTTGACCAACCTGGAATCGAACCAAGATTTTCAGAACCAAAATCTGACGTAATAGCCTTTATACCATTGGTCACCGTTGACTTTCTTTTCGAAAGCGGGTGCAAAGGTACTGCTTTTTTTTGATATGACCAAATTTTTCTGCAAAAAAGTGCAATTTTTCTGCATTTTTCTGCTTTTTGACCTCAAAATCCCGCTTCTAACCTCTCACCTCTAACCTCTCACTTCAACAATATAGTAATTCTTCTTGCCCTTTTGGCAAAGCAGATATTTACCGTTGAGTAGCATGTCGGCGGTGATGGGCTTTTGTGGGTCGGTGAATTTCTCTTTGTTGATAGAGAAACCGTTGGCGATAATCATCTTGCGTGCCTCGCCCTTGGATGGGAAGATATTGGTTTTCTCAGCCAGCAAGTCCAGTGGAGGAATACCTGCATTCAGCTCTTCGCGACTTACTTCGTGTTTCTCCACGCCGTCAAACACTTGCAAGAATGTCTCTTCATCCAGTTTGCTCAATGCGTCTTTGGTTGCGTTGCCAAAGAGGATATTGCTTGCCTCTACGGCTGCCTCATAATCCTCACGGCTGTGTACCATCACAGTCACCTCTTCTGCCAAACGCTTTTGCAAGGCGCGCATATGTGGGGCCTCATCGTGCGCAGCAATCAGTGCATCGATAGTCTCTTTGTCAAGGCAGGTGAAGATGCGGATATAGCGTTTCGCATCATCATCGCTCACATTGAGCCAGAATTGGTAGAAGCGATATGGACTGGTATATTTCTTATCAAGCCATACATTGCCGCTCTCGGTCTTACCGAACTTACCGCCATCGGCTTTGGTAATCAGCGGGCAGGTGAGTGCGAATGCCTCGCCGCCACCCATCTTCTTGATGAGCTCGGTACCTGTGGTGATATTGCCCCATTGGTCGCTACCGCCCATCTGAAGTTTGCAGTTCTTATGCTTGTTGAGATATACATAATCGTATCCTTGCAGCAATTGGTAGGTGAACTCCGTGAACGACATACCCTGACTGCACTCGCCGTTGAAGCGTTTCTTCACAGAGTCTTTCGCCATCATGTAGTTCACGGTGATGAGTTTGCCCACCTCGCGCGCGAAGTCCAGGAAGGTGTAGTCCTTCATCCAGTCGTAGTTATTCACGAGCTCAGCTGCGTTCTCACCCTCTCCGAAGTTGAGGAAACGCTCCAGTTGTGCCTTGATGCACGCTTGGTTGTGGCGCAATGTCTCCTCGTCCAGCAAGTTGCGCTCGGCAGACTTACCACTGGGGTCGCCAATCATACCTGTAGCACCACCAATCAGTGCGATGGGCTTGTGGCCCGCGTTTTGCAAGTGCTTGAGCATCATGATGCCGCATAAGTGACCAATATGCAAACTGTCTGCTGTAGGGTCAATACCCAAATACGCAGCAGTAGGTTCTTTCATCAATTGTTCTTCGGTGCCTGGCATCATGTCTTGCAACATACCACGCCAACGCAGTTCTTCTACAAAATTCTTCATTGCTATACTAAATATATATATAAGGTGTATAAATTCGCGAAAAAAATATATTGCTTTCTTACAAAAAGCCTGCAAAGGTACAACAATTTTTGGAAATATGCAAATTTTTTTGTGTATGTCAATTTTTTTTCGTACCTTTGCAGCGACATTTATGGTCTATAACTAACTTGGGTGCAATAAGGCATCCGCTAAAACACATTAAAAAGATGAATATTGTTAAAAAGGAGATTATTCTTCCTGATGGGCGTGTAATCACGCTCGAGACTGGCAAGCTGGCTAAGCAAGCAGACGGCGCCGTAATGGCGACCCTCGGCAATACCATGGTTCTTGCTACAGTTTGCTCCGCAAAGACTGCGGTTCCAGGTACGGACTTCATGCCGCTTACCGTTGAGTACAAAGAGAAATTTTCTGCAGCTGGTCGTTTCCCAGGCGGTTTTACTCGCCGCGAGGGTAAAGCATCTGACTACGAGATCCTTATCGCTCGTCTTATCGACCGTGCGTTGCGTCCTCTCTTCCCAAGCGATTATCACGCTGACACTTTCGTAAACGTAACGCTCTATTCTGCTGACGGCATCGATATGCCTGAGTCTATCGCAGGTTTGGCTGCCAGTGCAGCTCTTGCTTGCTCAGATATCCCATTCGAAGGCCCTATCTCTGAGGTTCGCGTAGCACGCGTGAATGGCGAGTTCGTGATCAACCCAACCTTCGAGCAATGCGAGAAAGCTGACATAGAGCTCGTTGTAGCTGCTACTCTCGACAACATCATGATGGTGGAGGGTGAGATGAAAGAGGTGAGCGAAGCAGATATGCTCGAGGCTATCAAGGTGGCTCACGAGGCTATCAAACCACAATGCCAAGCTCAAATCGAGATGATGGAGGCATTTGGTAAGACCGTTAAACGTGAGTACTGCCACGAGATCAACGACGATGAACTCCGTCAAGCCGTTCACGACTTCAGCTACGCTCGCGCTTACGCACAAGCTACTGCTGCTGACACCAACAAGCATCACCGCGAGGAGATGTTCACCCAAATCCGCGAGGACTTCAAGGTAGAGAAAGCTGAGTATATGGCTGCTCGTGCTGAGGCACTCGGCGTAGAGTTGGATGACATCGATGCACTCGTAAACAAATACTACCACGATGTAGAGAAAGAGGCTATGCGTCGCTCTATCCTCGATGAGGGCAAGCGTCTCGATGGCCGTAAGACTACCGATATCCGTCCTATCTGGTGCGAGGTTTCTCCACTGCCAGGACCTCACGGTTCTTCTATCTTTACCCGTGGTGAGACCCAATCACTCTCTACCGTTACCCTCGGTAACAGCCGCGATGAGAAGATGATTGATGAGGCACTTATCCAAGGTTCTGAGAAGTTCCTCCTCCACTACAACTTCCCTCCATTCTCTACTGGCGAGGCTCGCCCACAACGTGGTGTAGGTCGTCGTGAGATTGGTCACGGTAACCTCGCTTGCCGTGCGCTCAAGTCTGTAGTTCCTGCTGATTATCCATACACTATCCGTGTAGTGAGCGATATCCTTGAGTCTAACGGTTCTTCTTCTATGGCTACCGTTTGCGCAGGTACTCTCGCCCTTATGGACGCTGGTGTACCTATCAAACCAGTATCTGGTATTGCTATGGGTCTTATCTCTGAGTGCAAAGGTACTAAATACGCAATCCTCAGCGACATCCTTGGCGACGAGGATCACCTCGGTGACATGGACTTCAAGACCACCGGTACACGCGACGGTTTGACCGCTTGCCAGATGGATATCAAGGTGGACGGCCTTAGCTACGAGATCCTTGAGAACGCACTCGCACAAGCACACGAGGCACGTATGTATATTCTCGACAAGATCGTTGAGACTATGCCTGCTGCTCGTCCTGACCTCAAACCTCATGCTCCACGCATCGTAAGCTTCATCATCCCTAAGGATATGATTGGTGCAGTAATCGGCCCTGGTGGTAAGATTATCCAAGGTATCCAAGCTGAGACTGGCGCTGTCGTTTCTATCGACGAGGTAGAAGAGGGCGGTAAGGTAGAGGTTGCATCTAACAACCAAGAGTCTATGGACGCTGCTATCGCTAAGATCAAAGCTATCGTAGCTATCCCAGAGGTTGGCGAGGTTTATCAATCTACCGTTAAGTCTATCATGCCTTATGGTTGCTTCGTAGAGTTCATGCCTGGTAAAGAGGGCTTGCTCCACATCTCAGAGATCGATTGGAAGCGCTATGAGACTATGGAAGAGACAGGCATCCAAGAGGGTGACAAGATCACTATCAAACTCATGGAGGTTGACCAAAAGACTGGTAAGTTCAAACTCAGTGCCAAGGCATTGAAGGAGAAACCAGAGGGTTATGTAGAGCCAGAGCGTCCAGCTCGTGGTGATCGCGGTCCTCGTCCAGAGCGTCGTGGTCCACGTCCAGAGCGCGGTGATCGTCCAGCTCG
>JAFYWK010000060.1 GCA_017558065.1 Paludibacteraceae bacterium | reverse complement strand
ATTGGAAGAACTGGCTAATAAGCTGGTAGTCCTTCCCGCCTGTATAGAACTTCCTGCCAGCATAACGCAAGGTATGCAGTATGGAATGGCAGTCTATGATAATAGTCGGCATAGCCCGTTTAAAAATCATTCGTCACCTTTATACCCACCCCATTATCGCCGCTATAAAGGCGAATACCGTTATTAAAATCATAACTGGTATTGAGGCGTAATTGAACTTGTCTTGAGCGTTCATTACTTCCCCCTAATAGAAGTAGGCAAAATACAGACCGATTACCATAAGGATTGTGAAGAAAGCTCCCATGATGAAAACACACATACAAGCTGAAAGCTCTTCTTCTCCCTCTGTCGGAGATACTTTTGCAACTTCACGCTTTTTAGGAGGTTTGCACTCGGCTACATAAACCCAAGCAAGGATAAAGCCGAATAACACGAAAGTAATGATAACACCAGCCATAACACCATGAGCAAATTCGTACATTCTGGCCTCCTATCGGTCAGCACTGTTAGAGGTTTAGTATGGCTATCCTCTAACTCCTAACAGTTAGTACGTAAAACTACCCATCGTGTTTTTATGCGGTTTCTGTTTCCTTGCCTGTAAACTGCTCACCAACATACTGCTTCGTATGTTCGTTGTAAGGGAGAACATACTCGTTCTCCAGTGGTAAATCGTCACCTATGAGGTAATGGTCGTTGTTCAACCCACTCTGGTCGTAGAACCCACATCTCCAATAAAAATTGTGGACGTAGATGATTTTATCAAAGTGTTCATACTCACGATAACTTCTATTCATAAAACCCCCTGCTAATGTCACTACTAGCTACGTTTATCCAGCACTGCTTCTGCTTCTCATGTCCAGCCTTGCACCAATACCCATCACGATACTGACAAGCTAGGTGAGAATGGTCACAGTCTGTCTGGTCGCCATCCCCAGAGAGATTACCCGCAAGATAGTTGATAATCTTTTCAAGATGTTCTATCTTACCTTGCAGTCGCTCATTCGTTACTTCAAGCTCTTCGGTGCGGGTTTCGAGCGCACCGATATACCCCAAAGCATAGGGAACAAGGGATGCTGTTTCAAACGCCGCATCCTGTTTAGCTGTGTTTTCGTATGCCGCGAACCGTTCATAGCTCTCACGCATTTTGATAACGTGCGCCTTCATACTGCCTCCTTAGTAGTGTGGGGCGGGTTTCCCCGCCCCTTATGGGTTAGTATCTACTAGGACGCTGAACAATGCAAGCCTTTTCTATATCAACCCACACTTTTTCACACTCTTTAGCCAGCTTCTTCTGGTACTCTTTATCTCCGTAGATACAGTCCAGAATGGCTTGTCTAGTGCCTTCCATGTGGCAGATATGCGAGGCATCGAACTTCTGCGCGGATACCTTGGGCAGATTGTTGGTGTCGATGAGGAATTGCAGATTTTCCTGTACGTCATCAATACCATAGCTATACAGCAGAGTGAGAGGAACTTCTCTACACTTACCCGTCACCTTATTCTTGGAGACCTTGATTTTGGTACGGTCGCCAATCTTGCGTTCATACTTGGTGTTATTGATGTTAGACAGGTGGGCAAGCCACATCTCACCAGTAGCAAAGAACTTGAGAGCTTTGCCACCCGCACGGGTCTTAGGGGTAAACATCGAAGTACGGGGGTCGATGTTGTCACGAGTCTGGCTGATAGCAAGAACAATACTGCCAGTCTTGGCAATCTCGGTGGTGATGACACGCAAGATTTCCGTAAGGAGCTTCGCCTTATCCATCTTATAAGAGCCTTTGACTTCCTTGCCCTTTTCCTGAGCATCAACGAACTCTTCTGCTCGGTCGAGTTCAGAGTTAGAAGTCAGAGCATCCACGCTGTCCAGAACATAGATGAACGGCGTACCCTCTTTGCAAAGACGCATCACGTTGGCGTAGAAATCCTCTACAGTGTTACTGTAGATAGGTTCATCATCTTCGTAGCGAGGTGCTTCCATCCTGTCTGCCAGCTTGCCGAACAGATTTGCTACATCAAAAGTGTTTGCGACTTCAACGTCATCATAGATAATGCGGTAGTCATCAAACTTCGGGTCATGCGCGGCTTCGGCAAGAGAAGTTAGACACATAAAACTTTTGCCAGAGCTACTATCGCCAATGATGTTATAGAAGCGACCAGCAAGCCAGCCACCATCAGCTTTGTCGGTAAGAGCAAGGTTGAGAAGGGTAGAACCAGTGGACAGATAGGTCAACGTATCCTTGTGAGCAACGATGCCGACTTCCATATCAGCGGAAGCCGCCACAGATGCGGCGGCTTCCATCGAGGAAGTCTGGCTCACGGGTTTCTTAGCGAGAGCCATACTTACTCCTATTAGTGGGTTTTATCGTATTCGGTCGCACAGTCATCCCAAAGACTGCAACCGTTACACTGAGGGAAGCGGTCGAGGGTTTCACCGAACTTGCCGCCGTAGGTTTCGAGGGGGCAAGTATTGTTCGGGGCAACCGGGCTGACCTGTCGCGCAGGTGCGGGAGCGGCGTAGCTGAACTGCTGGGCAGGAGCAGAAGGCACGTTAGGAGTGAAGGGGACTTCATCGTTACCATACTGTTCAGAGCCACCAGCAGGAGCGAACGCAGGCTGGGACACGGGCGCAACGTAGGGGTTGGCGGGAGCGGGTTCAGGCTGGGCAGTAGCCGTGGGAGTACCGTAGAACTTAGCGGCTACTTCATCGTAAGTAGGAATGTCGATGAGGGTAGTCAGGTCTTCGGCCTGTTCCAGAATAGCATCGGGAATAGGATGCTGACGGTCGATGAACTGATGACCGCTGTAGGTGGTGTTAGTCTGTCCAGTACCCTTACGAGTAAAGCAGACGTGCTTGCCGTTATCAGGGTCAGCAAAGACGGTCATCTGACCAGTGATGGGGTTCTTGGCAATGTCCACAAGGTTCTTTTCCAGAGTGAAATGGGCGATTTCAAGAATCTGGACACCCTTGGATTCTTCGGTGCGAGAGGCATCGTGAATCCAGATATTGTAGAGGCAACGGCGTTTGGGGTTGAAGACCTTGAGTTCTTCGTACTGTGCGCCCTGAGCTTCTCTACGAGCCTTTTCTTCACAGATAGGGCAAGCCATGCCGAAAGTCTTAGCGAGACACACGACCTGATCATTGTTCACGCCGACATTCTGGTGAACCCACAAGTCCATGTTGTGCTGGAGGCTGTTAGCGGTGAAGCGGCGACCAATATCACCAAAGTCCTTTTCCACCACGTAGGGAATCACGTCAAAGACAAAAGTGCCTTCGGGAATCTTAGTATAGCGAGGACGCTTGCCCTTCTTCACATAAGATTTGAAACCGCCACGGTCGTTAGCGGTATCAGCGGACTGCTGAGTAGATTCAGCAAGACCCTGACGAAAACGATTGCGATCAAAAGCCATAGTATTACTCCTTGTTTGCCCGGTTAATCATTGTTTCCCGTAATTCAGCAGACATCGTACCATACAAATGCTGTTCTTGGGTATCCTTACCTTCGGGCGAGGTTGTCAGGCTGGAATAGTAACCCGCAAGATGAAGTCTTTCAAGTCCTTCAATCGAGCGTTTCTTATGCTCCAAACCTTGTCTGGCGGCTTGGAACAGGTTGATGTTGTAGTTCAGGTCTGCGAGTTTCTTCTGCATTTCAAGGAACTCTGCATCCATTCCTACATAGGCTTCAATAGCGGCCTCTGTCGGCTTCTTATCAAAGCCGAGGTGCATCCAGTTAGTACGCACCTTATTACCGAGACGCGCACAGTAGGCATCAACTTTAATCTTCAATAGGTCTCTGTCACGGATTGCATTGACATGACGCTCTGACCACTCGGCGTAAAGCGTAGCTTGTTTAATCCATTCGTAGTGAAGATTGTTCGGGTCGATGCGCGTATCTTCAATGAAGTTCAAGCTCATTGGTTCTACCCCTAGAAAAATGTATGCTTATATTAGCAAAAATAGCATACCGTGTCAAGTAATTAATTGAATACCCACACACCATTTTCATTCTTGTGCATCCCTTCGAGGGCTGTCCAAGGCATATTGGGCTGAGGGGTCATTCGTATTTCCACACAAACCCTCCTGCTGTTTTAGCCTTACCTTCGCAACACGCTCTTATACAGTGACGTTGTACTCCTGTTTCTCTATGGGCATCATGGATACTAATAAACTTCTTATGAAGATTACCACGTCTATCATACATAGCAACAGAACGTGACTGCTTGTTGGTGAGTCTCCGCGTGAGCCGGCTTCGCTCTTGTCCAGTACCGTACCTTAAATTGTCTATCAAGGTACACCATTCGAGATTATCAGCACGATTATCGAACCTATTCTCGTTCTTGTGATTAACCGTGGTCTTGTTCTTCGGGTCATCATTATAAATAAACGCCGAAGCAACAAGTCTGTGGATATTGTGGCTCTTTTTGCCGTATTCATTATACAGCACCACAAACAGATACTTCCCTCGCCTATGAGGTTTTAATACCCTTTCTTTTATGGGGTAGCCATTATCACCCCTAATCATGGGTACTACTCTACTAAGGGAACGTACATTTCCCATATTAGAGACATCGTAAAGTCCCTCATAACCTTCTATCGGCTTCCATACTTCTACTTTATGAACTGCCATACGCCATTAACCTTTTCTACAGGTTTGAGGTCTGTCCAAGGCATATTAGGTTCGGGGGTCATTTCTATCTCAACGGACAGAGGGACAATGATCCAATCGAAGCGTTCACGAATCAGCTTGGTCATAACGTATTCCTGCGTATTGAATACGTGCTGAATCTCATCGGGGTGCGGGGAAGTAATAAGGGAGTCATGCACCTGTCCATTTTGAACAGTGCGCCAACCTTCCTTCCTAGCAATAGCTAAGAGCTGATTAGCCGACCACGTAAGCATACCAGAACCCGTACCCTGCGTAGGTGTATTGATAATCTGGTTCTGCGTAAGAATACCGGGACGAGTAAATCCAAACTTAGTGCGTACAAAGCCATTGCTTATGTAGTCGGTAAGGATTTTCTGACGATACTCATACGTAACGTGGAACTTATCCCAGAACTCTTTCTCTCTGTCTTTGCACCACCAAATGAAATCATTTTCGTTGAAGACACCCTTATTCGCAAGCCACTGTTTGATGGTCATGCCCTTGCCATCGGGTGCGGATTTGTCAGCAAGGCACAAGCCTTTCATAACAATTTCTTCCCACATCTTGACGGCGCAAGCTCTATAGTAAGAACCATAAAGCAGGGCAAAGTTCCACCCCATTTTCATGCACTGTCTCACTTCCTTGTGAACATGGTCTTTGGAAGGGAGCTGGAATACATGGACAGCTTCGTCTCGGTGCATATCACCACCGTTTACGAGGTAGTCTATGAGTACAGGGTCTTTGGAATGGCAAGTGAACACGCGGATTTCCAGAGAGCCATAGTCGGTTTCCGCGAGATGGTGCAGAGGGTTAGGAGGGTAGATACCAGAACGGACAATCTTCTTCTGCTCTTTGTCGCGCTTTGCTACGTTCTGGAAGTTGGGGTCGGATGAAGACGAGCGACCTGTTCTAGTGGTATGCAGATTATAGGACGGATGAAGCAAGCCATCGGCTGTTGTGAGACCTTTGAAGCCCATAACAAACGTACCGAGAACTTTCTCAATCTTACGCCAACGGCATACCTTCTTACAGATAGGGTTATCCAGTTCTTCAAGAACATCCACACTAACAGCACTGTCGCCGCCCTTAGTCTGCTTACTAGACTCAAAGCCCATAATTTCAAACAAGAGCTTTCTCATGTGTGCGCCGCTAGAGACAGAGAACGGTTCACGATACTTATCAAAGAACCGCTGACATTCCGGCGTGGCGTGGAGGTCTTTGACAATCTGTGCCTGTTCTTCTCTGAGTGCAGGAACGAGTGCGTCATAACCATCAATATCGACACGGAAGCCATTGATAGACATTTCCGACATCGTGACCACACCGGGCATATATACGTCACGGAACGCCTGACCGATAGGAGAAGGACGAGCAGTATTGTATCTCATCTTCTTCATCTGGTCTTGTCTGAGCTTTCTGCCAAACAAGCTGTCGAGGCCGCCATAGTGGAGAATGTCCATCTTCGGGCCTTCTTCAATCCTGTTCAGTCCTGTAGTCTCATTAACATCTTCAAGCCAAGGCTTGATGTTCAAGTTATACGGGCCGAACCCATAACAAGTATAGGCGAGGAACTTGAGAGCTTTGACACCAGTACGCGGGTCGAGCATATGCTGAGCAACCATAGAATCCCAGCCCCAACTACCAATAAAGGTATTCAGAGCAACGCGAGTCCATGAGTTTTCCATGTGCATATTATGGGCAGACTTCTTGATGTCGTTATCTGCCAGAATAATGGAAAGGAGACGCTCTATCTCTTTATACTGGTGTTCGGAGAAGTGTCCCCAGCCACGAATAGGGCAAGAGTAGGCAACATCATCTTCTACAGCCCACGACACAGAAGCCAGCTTTGCTCCCGTCTGCTGGGGCTTGAGAGCATTGGTTTCGTAGTCGAAGTCAAACCATTCAGGCTTAGTGTCGATGATGTGTTGCAGATTGCGAACAACATCTTCGTACTCGGTCAGGACGCGGACTTGAGAATCGTAGTCTACCTTTGGAGGAAGCGGAATATCGGCATAGGACAAGGCTTTGCGGAACTCGGCGTTGAATACGTTGTTCCATCCTTCTTCTTTGGGCTTCGCAAAATATGTGTTGAAGCCAAGCATAGATACCATCCAAGTATTATACTTATAATCAGGAATGGCAGACCCTTCAAAGTGGTACTCCGATACGTTTTCAAGTCTGGTTTCTACAAACCAAGTACGGATAGCCGTGTCACCCATGAAAATGACAACCGAGGGCTTGAGTTCCTCGATGGTCTTTTCAATCCACGGGCGACACATACCGACTTTCTTCGGTTCGTAATCGTCCTCCGTAGTTCTATTAGCCCCCTTTTTATCAGTATGTACTTTTACAGGGGGACACTTGGTTGCGGGAATAATCCAGCAGTCCTCGAAGATGTCATAGTCAGGCATTGCGCGAAAACGAAGTTCATCCGCTTTATCGCCTTTCTCATACTTCGCACCAAGACGTACTTCATCCATAGTACGAGGTTCAGCAACGATAAGGATTTTCTTCTTACCTTCGCCAACAACCTTCTCTTGCTTGAAGCCCATCAAACCCAGCGGGGCAAGAATCTTATCAAAGCCACAGGTGCTACACTGCGGTGTTGCTATACGCTTGAACCCTTTATTCCAAAACGCCATTACTTCCTCCTATTGAAAAAAGCAAAACCTTGTTGCCGCTTGAGCTTAGACTGTCCAGCGGCATAGGCTTTCTTCCATTCGATAGTAACGTCTGTACGCACATTTTGTCCAAGGGAATTTTTATCCATTCCTTCCCACCCTGTAGAGGTAGTCTTTTCCTTGACTGTCACGTATCCGGGATGTTGCGTAGCAAGCCAGCAAGCAGACTTCCACTGGACTTCGGAGGTACGATAGACCGATGCGCCGCCGGGGGTGTTACTACCCCGGTCATCACAAGCGTACTTGAAATACACTTTGTTAGGGTATCCGTTTCTCAGATAAGAAAGAATGACATGGAAGTCATCCATTACAAACTCTTTGAACGGAACGAGATTGATGTCCAGCTTTTTATAGACATCGGTATCCACAAACCATATGTGGTGCATCCGTGTACCGATTACAAAATCCTTTTCTTGGAAGTTGTTACCGCCACGGCTGGAAATACCAATAAGGGGATACTTCTCTTCTAACAACTCTTCCAGACATTCGCGGAACATATCGGATACATGAGATACATCGGCTTTAGAGAGCTTGTGGGTCTCAGGGTCACGCACAAAGAAAGTCAGGTCGTCCTCAATGCGGATAACAAACCTGTATTCTTCCTGTGTGAACATCCATTGGTCTTTATCTGCGAGAAGCCAGTCTTCGGGAACGAAGTATACGTTGAGATTCTCTTTCTGGATAACGTCTGCGTATTCAGCAAGTTCATTGCCGCTGATAAGCAGAGTCATGTTTTCCTTCACCCAATCCGGCAACTGCTTCAACGTGATGAGCTTGTCTGCTCTGTGAGAAGACGGCATATAGAAACGGAACTGCGCCATTATATTACCCCATGAAATAACCGAGACCAAAGCCCCATGCAAATACCACGATTGACCATGTGACTACAAACCATTTCGGAGCAGACGGTTGTTCGTATTTCATACATCACCCTCAGAATAAACAACAAAATCGGTAAGCGGGGTATAGCCATCAGAAGAGGGTCTAGCGACAACGGTAAACGTCTTCTCATTCCGCTTCTGAACATTGCGGGTAATGATGACGTTAAACTTTCGACCAATCTGAACCGGCATCTTCAAATAGTCGGGGCGACCTTTCAGATTGCAAGCCTGTTCCCAGACGGCGCGAAGTTCTTTCCTAGCCATCTTATTTGCGGTCTGTAGGCCGCTCTCGGCGGCGATTTTGCAACCTTGCTGGTAAATGGTCACGATTTTATTTTCAAGGGCTAGAGTGGCTTCCGGGTCACTCTTTGATCCCTCTGCAAAATTGCTCGACCAGATTCTCAACCAGCGGACAAAGTTGTCATGCCCCATGTCGCAGATAGCATCCTCAAGGCCGAAGATGTCTTTCTTGTTCTTATTGAAAAACGTAATTTTCTTGCCGTACAAGAACTGCCACGCCTGGAGTTCGGGAATGTACTGGTAGAAAGGATTACGAAGCCATCTGCCAAAAGTTTCTCGTTTCAGTTCGGACAGGATACCAAAAGGCATAGCCTCGGTAACATCCTCGAACTTGAACCTATAAATACCATGCCGGAGAAAGGTAGTCAGAATGGTACTGACATCCAGTATTTCTCTAGTCTCTTCCGTCTTCTCGCTCATCGCCTAGCTCCTTCATTAAGGCTTTCATCTGACTCTTTGATTCAGGTACGCCGTTTATCAACTCGTACTTGTATACATCAAGAATCTTGGTAAGCATCCGTTCTTTTGCTTGGGTAGGATGAATAAGCAGGGCGTAAATAAAGAAACAACCAAGTAGGACTAACCCCATATTCATATCAATCCTTTGGCGGCTCAACCCTGCCACCCCAAATGTACTCAAACTGGTCTGGGAGAATAACCATTGCGCATATATTTGTAGTATGCGCAATAAGCCTTTTCTCCGACCACTTCCCTATCCTTACAACTTCCCACCTACCCTGAATCTTCAACCACCAGTAAGTGTCTATATCATCAGGGTAGGTGGGCATTGTGTCACTCATACTAGAACCCACAACGCCTAAACTGTTCAAGCGACTTAATCCTGCCTTCAAAGGACTCGACCTTGCCTTCAAGCTCCTCGATACGTTTCAGCATATCTTGGAACACAGGCAACATACCTCTTAACAATCCGGCTGTTACGGCGGCGAGCTTTGCGGTATCCTCTTCTGCCGCCGTATCATCTAACAGTTTCTTTGCAAGTTCCATAGATGTGTGGATGTTCTCTCTAAGAATGTCAGCCATTAGTTTTCTCCCAGTTTCGCCCGTGCTTCGAGTTCTGCTACATTGTTTATCTCAAGGGCTGTGAGTCGCTCCTTGAGTTCTTTAATCGCGGCTTGCTGACTAAGAAGTATAGGGATGAATACACGGGTCGCCGCGCCTATGTAGTCCACAGTTTTCTCTATATCGTCCCCCTCGTCAATACT
>JAFYWK010000059.1 GCA_017558065.1 Paludibacteraceae bacterium | reverse complement strand
CCCTGAGCATCTCGACACCCAACGCAAGGTGCAACAGTTCTTCCTCAACCCTGAGAACCGTGCTGCTCACGAGAACAACTGCAATATCGACAATGTCCTCAACGGACTCTTGTATCTCCATTGCGAGGTGCTCTTCGTGCGTGACCAGAAGAACCCATCGATGCTCCACCCACGCATCGCGCTCTACCAGTCACACAACTACCAAGAGCTCTATGCGGACCAACGCCAACTCTTGGCTGACATCCACAACGACTACTTCTACCACCGCCACACTTCTTTCTGGCGCGAGTCTGCACTCAAGAAGTTGCCTACACTCATCGCTTCTACCGACATGCTCTGCTGCGGCGAGGACCTCGGTATGGTGCCATCCTGTGTGCCTGATGTCATGAACCAATTGCAGATCCTCTCGCTCGAGATCCAACGCATGCCTAAGGATCCAACCGTAGCTTTCGCTCACCCAGCGGACGCTCCTTACCATAGCGTTTGTACCATCGGTACCCACGACATGAACCCTGTTCGTGCTTGGTGGGAGGAGGACCGCCAAGTCACTCAGAAATTCTACAACGAACAGATGGGCTGGTGGGGTGAAGCTCCACAGGAGATGACGCCAGAAATTGCCGAATTCATCGTTAATCAGCACATGTATAGCCCAGCAATGTGGGTGATTCTTCCATTGCAAGACTGGTTTGCTATTGATGGTGATATTCGTTTGGCTGACCAACACGCTGAGCGTATCAACCTGCCTTCTAACCCAGAGCATTTCTGGAACTACCGCATGCACCTCACCCTCGAGGACTTGCTCAAGAAGGACGCCTTCAACGCTCACGTGAAATCCCTCACCCAAGTGCGTTAATCACGCCTCTTGCCTATAGCCTAAAAAGAGCATTTCCACCCGAAATGCTCTTTTTTCTTGCCTCTAAACTGCGCTGCCAGCGCCCTGCCTTTACACCTTACACCTTACACATTGTTTGTTATCCCGAATGTTTAACTCTCGGCATACATGCCGAGTAAAGCTCCGCCATCTGTTTTGCTTTTGCCAGTGGTCTGGCAAATATCCTCTCCTCTAACCTCATCACCTTTCGCCTATAAAAAGTGCTGTTTTTTAAGATTGCCGTCTCTTTCCCCTCTCTTATACCTTGCCTCATTTTACCGAGAGAACTCCGAGAGATGACCGACAGAACTCCCCGTAACCAAAAAGTGCTATTTATTAATATTTGCTTTCCTGACATAGTAACCTACTTTCCTAAAAAGGTTGACTCGTTTTCTAAAAAAGTTGTCCCCTTTCCTGAAAAACTAGACTAACAATTGTGCATCTCATATGCGTTTTTGCATGAGCTCATATGTTTATTGTCCCGAATGCCATTCGGGTACCCTTATGTTCCCGCCACTTGTCTAGCTCTCGGCATACATGCCGAGTAAAGTTCCCGCCACCAGTCCAGTGCTCGGCGGGGTCCTCGATAACGCTCGCGTTATGGGGTGCACTTGCGCTAATTCGCCGAGCCAATTCCCCATCATTTGGTTCAGTTCTCGCGGCTATCCCCGCGAGTAATTCCGCACCTCTAATTTGGCACATTGTGCTCTCCAATTTGCGCAATCTTAAAGTTGTACTTTAAATTTGCGCACTTTTGCGCCCTCTTTCTTTGTTTTTTCATTGTCCCGAATGATATTCGGGAATCCCCCGCCTATCACCCATTGCCTATAGCCCATCACCTATCACCTCTAAACCCTAAACAATAGCGCAGCGTCCACTAAAAGAACAGATTTTTTAAGCCCCTGACAAGTTTTAGCGTCAACCGGTGACAATTGTCACCAGTTCAAATTGCGTGCTGCGGACCTTAGGAAACTTGACGATAATCACAAAATTTGCAAAATAAGACGGTTTTGGCGAAAGAAAATTGCAAAAAAAGACGGTTTGGCATGCGAAAAATATGCAAAATAAGACATTTTATTTGTATGTGTCATGACATTAAACAACTACGGCTCCGCCTTTACACCATACACCTTACACCAGAAAATGGCGCCTTTTTCGCCATTTATTTGCATAAATGCAAAAATTTTTGTATCTTTGCGGGCTAAATGTATTTTTAGAAAAGAAATGAGTATAATGGCAACAGTAAAAAGATATTGTTTTTCAGGGCACGAAACATTCTACTGCAAATCTTTGTGGTTGAAAAAAGGGTATGACTTTCGCTATGAAGGTAATACTTTCAATCAAGAAGATGCGGTTGTTAAATTAGGTGTAGGAAAGAATATGGTTGCATCTATTCGCTTTTGGTTAAAAGCGTTCGGATTGACAGTAGAAGATATACCTACAGATATAGCAAATATTGTTTTGCATAATGAAGGAGATCCATTTCTAGAGGATTCTAACACTCTTTGGTTACTTCATTATTTGCTTGTTTCAAACAAGATATCCAGCATTTATCATCTTTTGTTTGTTGAGTATCAACGTGAGAAAAAAGAATTTGATAGAGATTTACTACAAAACTTTATCAAGCGTCGTTGCAATGTACCAGAGCAAAAGAATGTGTATAACGAGAATACTGTTAAGAAAGATATTGGTGTTCTTCTTCATAATTATCTCGCACCTAAATCCCTATCTAGCGTAGAAGATTTTACAGGCATTATGATTAGTCTAAATCTTTTGCGTAGATTAGACAAAGGAGAAGTCTATGTCTTTAATGAGATTGCCGAAAACGCTGTAGATTACTTGATTGTATTATTTGCTATTCTTGATACAGCAGGTGATGAGACGACTATTTCTTTGGATAAAATCCAAGAACTCGCACTCACCTTTGGTATGCCATTTACCAAGTTTATTGAAGTCGTCAGAAAGATAGAGACAAAATATCCCAAACAAATTCATTATTCTGAAACAAGTGGTGTAAGAAATATCCAGTTTACTGGTGCTAAACTTGATAAATATAAAATCTTAAGACAATACTACAATCAATGAGTTATATTCCATCTGTCAATATAGAACAAGGTTTGAGCGATGATTTTCAGTATGTAGTAACATCCAACTCTCAAACGGTGTGGGGAAGCATCATTTCAAGTTTCAATGATGGTCTTCATTCTTTTTCAATTGTGGGTAACTATGGGACGGGCAAATCTAGTTTTATAGCTGCTCTACAACGCGATTTACTTAAAGATACTAATGTCTTGGTTCAAAGGAAGGACGTGCTAGGTTGTAGTAAGTTTGAGTTTATCAATATTGTGGGTGATTATGAATCACTCTCTACGCTTTTAGCTAAGAAACTTGGTATAGATACATTTGCAACAACAGAGGAAGTTATTGAAGCGCTAAATCAAAAGTACAATGCCCTCAAACGCCAAAATAAATTTTTGTTTATTGTAGTAGATGAATGTGGTAAAGTTCTCGAACATGCAGCTGCAAACAATCCTGAGAAAGAATTGTATTTCTTGCAAAAATTGGCGGAGTATGTTAATGCGAAGCACAGAAATATCATTCTTTTGACCACCCTTCATCAAAATTTTGGCACATACTCTTACAAACTGAATGATGCACAACGTAATGAATGGATGAAGATTAAAGGTCGTCTAAAGGAACTGGTATTCGTTGAACCTATTGAGCAATTGCTCTATCTGACTGCAAGCCAACTGAAGAAGAAGATTGCTACTCCTACTGACATAGCCAAAGAGAATCTTCGTGCATTATATTGTCTTGCTAAGAAGAATAAAATCGTTTCATACGATTTAGCATTAAGCACCTCTATGAGTCTGTATCCTTTAGATCCTATTTCTTCTACATGCTTGATACACTCCATGCAGCGTTATGGTCAAAACGAGCGAACATTATTCTCGTTCTTGATGGCTACTGATAGGTATTCAATTAGTGCTTTTAAGGTTACAGACTACCGAACATACAACCTCGCAGAAGTATACGATTATGTAGTTTACAATTTCTATTCTTTCTTATCCGAAGCGAATGCTGATTCTATGGATTGGCGTTCGATGCGACTAGCTATCGAACGAGTAGAAAGTGGCATATTTGCTGATAATCTCATAGATGGAGCATTAGCTATCGTCAAATCTATTGGCCTGCTTAATCTGTTCTGCAAAAATGTTACTATTGACGACGAGTTCTTAACTACTTATTGCAAATTTGCTCTAGACATAAAGAATCCTGAAAGGTATATTGAATTACTTAAATCGCACAAGATAATTCGTTATGCGACCTACAAGTCACAATACATCTTATTTGAGGGAACTGACATAGATATCGAGAGCGAATTATATAAGGCAGCTACTATCGTTCCACGTCCTACTCTAACTGTTGAAAATGTGCAAGATTATGTTAATGCTAACATCATGCTTGCTATTAAATCTTACTACACGACTGGAACTCCTCGATACTTTCAATATCATTTATCCAACACTCCCATCACAACTGATCCTCAAGGTGATATAGATGGTTTTGTTAATCTGGTTTTGCCTACTTATGCATCGTTCACTGATGTAAAGGCAGCATCTAACGAACAAGGTAAAGCCATTTTATATGCGTATTTTCTCAACACTGATGATATTATTTCCCACTTGCATGAAGTATTTAAATTGAAATATCTGCTTGAGAATGTTGTCCTCGAAGATAGAGTTGCTGCAAATGAAGTAAAGAATATTTTGAATTATGAAGTAGAATTGTTGAATAAAGCACTTAATGAAAGTCTATTTGATGGAACGAGTGTATTATGGTGCTTCCAAGCCAAAGAGGTTGTAATCTGTAGTCAAAAAGATTTGAATAAACAATTATCTAAAATTGCCGATACAATCTATCACAAAACCCCAATATTACGCAATGAATTATTCAATCGCCATAAGGTAAATTCTGTCATATCTGCGGCTCGTGTCAATCTGTTAGATGCAATTCTTACAAACTCTGACCAAGAAGATTTAGGATTTAGCAAATCTGCTTATCCACCAGAAAAAAGTATTTACTACACATTGTTACGTGAAACAGGTATTCATCACAGAGATACTGATGGACAATACATTTTTGATGCACCTACTTGCAATGTGACTGACTTATGGGATGAATGCTGCAAGTTTGTTCAAAGTTCTACTGACAAACCTAGAAAATTAAGCGAATTGATTAAGATCCTCAAATCAGCACCATTCAAACTGAAACAAGGTGTTATTGATTTTTGGCTCCCAATATTCCTCTATATCAAGCAACAAGACTTTGCTCTGTATGAGGGAGATAGATTCGTTCTGTCTATTACTAAAGAAGTATTTGAAATTTTGCAAAAACACCCTAATGAATTCTCTATCAAGTCTTATAATGTGTCTAGTGTAAAAGCTGATTTCTTCAAGAAATACCGCCAATTTTTCCACAAGGATGATACTATCTCTATCCAAGGAGATTCGCTAATAGGTGTGGCAAAACCATTCTTGCAATATATCAAAAATCTTAATGATTACGCGAAACATACATATAAGTTCGATAACTATTATACTGCCAAATTCCGCGACATCTTGTTAGGTGCAACTGATCCAAGTAAGACATTCCTTGAAGACCTTCCTACCGCATTTGGTTATAATGATTTGAATAAGGACGAGTTCCTTGAGCAATATCTTGTATTGATTAAGAAAGCGTGTCAAGAATTAAACAACTGTTTCTATAATTTTGTCTGTCGGATTGAGAATAATGTATGCCATCATCTTGGTCTGACTTCTGACTTTGATGAGTACAAGGAATTTCTTGAAAAGCGATACAAGAGTATAAACAAAGATTTGCTAACTCCTAAATCACGCTCTTTCCTTGACCGTATTTTGGCGTCCTCTGATAACAAAACAGAGTTTTATTCGAAGATTGGTTTTGTTGTTTTCGATAAGAAAATTGAGATTGTCAAGGATTCCGAAGAAGCATTGTTCATCAAAGAACTTTTGCACTTATTCTCTGAATTAGATCACTTCACATCACTCTCCGAAATCGAGATTGATTCCAACGATGAGGCATTTAGTATTGATTTCGTTTCTAATCGAGGAACAAGCGTCAGCAAACAAACATACCGCTTGCCACAATCCAAACAGTCAGAAGCGAAATCAAAAGTTTCTGAATTGAATAGTTTACTAACAGGTGACAACGAGATGGATATCTGCATCCTCTTAAGTCTCCTAAATGATAAAATGAAATAATGGAAGTAAGACATATATTAGGTATATCAGGCGGTAAGGATAGTGCTGCATTGGCAATCTATCTTAAAAACAAGTACCCTCACATGAATATAGTTTACTATAATTCAGATACTGGGTGCGAATTGGCTGAAACTGATTTGCTCATCAGCCGCCTTGAAACATATCTTGGCGGTATCACCAAGCTTCGTGCAGCAGAGGGCAGTCCAGAACCAACGCCATTCGAACACTTCCTCAAAGCCTCTGGCAACTATTTGCCATCACCACAAGCGAGATGGTGTACGCAAAAGATGAAACTGGCCGAGATGGAACGCTTCGTGGGTGATATACCAACCATCTCGTACGTCGGTATCCGAGGAGATGAAGACCGTGAAGGATATGTGTCAACTAAGTCCAACATACAATCTATCTTTCCTTTTAGAAAGAATATTTGGAGCATTGATGTCATCCACAAAGTACTCCACAATGACAATCTTTCCAAATTGGTTGAGTTGTATAAGTTATATACTCCTGAATCCATCGCTGATAAAGTGTTAGAAGTTGCTGCCATGCCAATCACGAAAGATTTTTTCTATGGCAAAAAAGCTAATGCTCTGCTGGATTTGGATGTGAAGCTTTTCAATAAGGTTGTATTTGAAAGCCTCAAAGGAACAGACTGTCCAATAGGCATGTTGGATGAGTTCCCTTTGATTGACAATGATGATGTGTTAGTTAAGGCTGATATTTTTAGAATCCTTGAGGAGAGTGGAGTAGGTGTTCCTGCATATTATAATCCAGTACCATTCGAAGTTGATGGAAAGATTGGCTATTATAGCCGTAGCCGCTCTGGCTGCTATTTCTGCTTCTTCCAACAAAAGATAGAGTGGATTTGGTTGTATGAACAGCATCCTGACCTTTATGCAAAAGCGATGGAGTTTGAGAAAGATGGCTATACTTGGAATCAAAATGAAAGCTTAGCAGATTTGATCAAGCCTGAGCGAGTTCGACAGATTAAGTTAGATGCCATCAAAAAACAAGAGGCAGCTCGTACAAAAGAACAGAATTGTAAATTAATAGATACATTAGGCTCATCAGAAGAAGATGCCTTCTGCGCAAGTTGTTTTATATGAATTAATCATGAAAAATGTTTTACAGCACATATACTCTGTTTGTGAATGTGAGTCATATATTAGAGTCGACACCAATGAACTTTGGTTTCAAATGCCTCAAGAGTATTGGTTTATTGTTGCTTTGTTTGATTTAGGTTGCTTGTATAATGAATCCGAAGAGATACCATTTTATATGAATGAATTAGACCCCAATAGACTGATAAAAATAGAGTTTTCTAACATACAATCTATAAGAATTTATGTTGGGGAGTTTGTTGATGAAGATGAAGGTAAAAAAATATCTAAACCTTATTCTTACATAACAAATTATGTCGCCAACAATCTTTGCGAAACATTCCCCAATTCTGTTATGTCATATACAACTAAGAAGCATTGTTTTTACGAAGAATTTCTAGGCTGTCCTGAAGTCAAGGAATACGGGTCTATGTTGTATGTAAATAAAAATTCTTTTAATAGTGATTTGGTAACACACACAGAAACATTATTTCACAATATACAACAAATTGGAGTTCCTGCATTTTACAATATTAATAGAGAACCTATAGACAATCACGATATCCGAATTCTTCCTTCCAATACTAAAGTTAGAAGGTTAGGATATTTAAAATTACTTTTGTCAATGTTTTCTGATGTTGATAAAATACCTATTTCCATTATTTATTCCAAATTTGAGACATTATGTGTTCAGTATAAGGAATATTTACAAAATTATAAAAATAATAAAGGTGAAATAAAAAAAACTTCAACTGGCGTTTCTGCAAAACCTTATATTGAGCTAGCAGAAAAATTAGGATTCCTTAATAAAATAACAGGATATTATACGCTAGGAAAAGTCGGTAAAGTATACAATGCTATTACAGATCATGTGAATATTATAGAAGAAAATATATTCACACTTAATAGCATCGATGTTCCATTTTTCTTAGAATTAATATTAATGGAAGATTACCTGTACATATCGACAATCTTGAGATTATTATATCAAGAATCAGAGATTTCATATGACAAAATTCGAACAATATTCCAAACCGAATTACTCAATCAATGTTGTATTTATTTTGCTCGTGAAGACATATCGTTCATAAATAAGCACTCTATAAGAGCTCAAATTTTGAAGATTAAAGACTGGAAGAAATCTTTGACATATTTAGAACATATTATAATGCCAAGAATAAATTGGCTTTATGATATGAACATCATTAGTATTAATGGCAATTCATTCTGTTTAACACCAATTGGCAAACGTTTATATTTTAATTTGACAATATGGGATGATATTAGTATGACTAAAATAGTATCTCCTCAATGGCAGATTAATAACTATTTTATTAAAATGTATGATACAATTACTGATTGCTGTTGTGGAATTTTTGACATAACTACTCACAAACATTTGGTGAAAGAATATATAGACAATGCTTTTACGTTATTTAAAACATTGGCGCCCAATAGAGTAACATTCTCTCAGTTAGCTCAATATGTTAAATACATGCTTTATTATAATCACAATCTATTGGTTGACAATGCTGATATCAAGGAACTCTTCTTAGGATTAGAGTTTTACGAATATATATTTAAATTTCAAAATCAGTATAATGATGGATATATACAAAAAAAATAAAATTATGAATAAATTTGATAAATTAAATCTGAAAGGTAATCCTTTTAGAATCACACCGTCAACAAATGTAACTGAAATTATTTGGGCGGGTTTTCCTGAACTAAAAAAACAGATAGAAACGAGAATAAAATATTCTATTAATATCCCCAATTCTAGTCTTGTTTTAAATTGGGGAGAATATGGTAGTGGTAAGACTCATGCTTTAAGATATTTTAGTACACAGCAGGTATTAAAAGATATTGCAGCTGAAAATACGATTCCTTACTCTATTGATTTGAGATTTCCAAAAAGTAAAGAACCAGTAAAAGAGTTATTCACACAAATCGTGGATAAACTAGATGTCGCTAGACTTCGAAGAGATGTTGAAGAAAAACACCTCAACATTCAAGATATTCTGATGAGTGTTACAGATAATACATTTATGCATAAGGTTTTTTATGCAATGTTTGATCAAACACATAATTTGTTTACAACTGATCCAGAAGGTCTAGAGTTTAAGTCATTCTTATATGGAACAGAAGATTATAAAAAATATCAAGCAAAAGGTATAATACGTAAACTTTCGACCGATTACGATTACATAGAGTTTATATCTATTTTATTTTCAATATTAACCTATGATAAAAGAGTACATTCATGCATTATACTATGGATTGATGAGTTTGAAGACATCTCATTACTTAATAACGCAAATATTAGTAATGTTAATAATTTTGTTAGAACCTTAATAGACAAATGTCCTAACAACCTATTGATGTTTCTTAATTTGACATTATCAGCTATGATTAGTGTTGCTGATTTAGGAGAGTTCTTACATGAAGCCGTAAAGTCACGTATAATAGACAGAATCGAATTCCCAATTCCAAATACAAGCGAATTAAAGACATATTTAAAAGAATTGCTCAATAATCCGGCATATCGCATTACTACAACCGATAATCTATATGCGCCTTTTAGCTTGGAGGTTATTGATGCAGTCATCCAAAAATTAGGTAATGCATCTCTGCGCAAATACAATGAGACTTTTTCTAGACTAATTGAAATTGCTGCATATGAAGGTTATGATGAAATAAATAATGCAAATTTTGCTTCGTTAATAAATGAAATTATCATTTGGCAATGATTATTCCGGTTATTTTGGATACATGTACAATTATTAATCTTCTTAGGATAGATGAAGATAAGTTTTTGTATAATTTGTTGATAAAATTGGATATTAATATTTGTCAACAAGTATATCACGAAGCATATCACACAATTAATCAAAAAGAATTTACAGAATCGCAAAAAGATTATATCAATCCTCTAATTCCTACATTTGCCAAATATATTAGAGATATAGATGATAATTTTAAAGAAAAATATATTGGCAACATAAGTTCTTTTTGTAGTTATCACAAAGAGAATGGAGAATTGTACTCAACTTTATTAAGTTTGTACTTATGTAGGGAGAATGGATGTAGAGTTTATTTTTATACAGATGATTATCCTGCAAAGGAAACTTTTTCTAATTATTTTAGTTTTCAACAAATAGGAACAATTGGAGATACGGTCGATTTACTTTTGTTTTTATATTGGGGGAATACTGATTTTAAATGGGAAAGATTAAAAAAATATCTACGTGATTTGTATTCAGAATTTGCAACACCTATAAAAACATTATTTAACAAGGTAAGTGAAAATAAAGAACATTGGATACATAAAAGTCCAAGAGATCAAATGTTGTACGACAATCTACATAAATTAGAAATAGGTCTCAAAGATGTAAATTTTGATGAACTTAATGCTGGAATAGAATTTTTTCACACAAATAAAGATAAATACAAAGAAATATGTAACCTCTTAGCAACTTATTCAAATCTTAAATCTGATGCAGGTGTCGCAAAAAAACTTCATAACATCATTAACTACACTCGTAAGCACACAATATACAAGAAATCGTAATGCTTAAATCCAATATCATATGGCCCAAGCATAGGCGGTATAAATCCCGAACAGAATGGGAACCTGTTGGTTTCTTTTCAGATTGTTTGTGCAACGCTTATAGATTTGATCTGATGTTGGGATTTTTCTCCACATCGGCTATTAGTGTTTTAGCAAACGGATTTGCTACATTCCTATATAATGGCGGCAAGATGCGCTTAATCATCAATGATATATTGAGCGAAGAAGATAAGGCTGCCATTCAGAAAGGAACAGCAACCGATGATTTGCCATATTTTGATTTAACTAATATCCATCAAATTAAAGATACACTAAGCGAAAGAGATAGACATTTCTTTGATTGTATTGCTTGGTTAATCCGTAATAATAAGATAGAAATAAAAGTCATATCTCCAAAGAGTGGTATAGGTATCTCTCATACTAAAGCTGGAGTATTCTACGATAGAGTAAATGAAGTATGCTTTGATGGATCATGTAATTTTTCGAGAACAGCACTTTTAGAGAATATAGAAAGTATTTCAGTTTCTTGTGGTTGGGATAATGAACTAGAGAGTGATAAGGTTCAAGCAATAAAGGAAGATTTTGAACGGATTTTCCAAGAAGAAGATGACTCGGTTTTATATAAGAATGTTTCTGATATCCAAACTAAAATTACGAAAAACTTTACTGATAAGTCTTTAGAAGAACTATTAAGGAACGAGACTGAGATCATCAAAAGGCAAACTAAAGTTTTTGTCTCTAAATCTGCTATTCAAGCACTTAGTAGAGCAAAGGAAAGAGTTGAGGCGATAATTGAAAGATTGGATGCCAAACAAGAAATTCCTACATCCACATTTAAAGAACCATCATTCCCTTATCCATCAGGTCCTCGTGAATATCAAGTAGATGCATTCAACCGCTGGAAAGTTACCCAAAAAGGGCTATTCGCGATGGCTACTGGTACTGGTAAAACGATTACTTCGCTCAATTGTTTATTGCAGATATACAAAAGATACCAATATTATAAAGCGATAATTTTAGTACCTACTATTACGCTTGTAGAGCAATGGGAAAAAGAATGTTTGAAATTCAATTTTACAAACATCACAAAAGTGTGCTCTAAATACAAGGGATGGCAAGCTGTTATTGATAATTTAAAGATGATTGAGTTGTCCGACCCTAACAATACTGTGTCATATGTAATTATTTCTACATATTCCTCTTTTATTCGTCCTGGTATATTTTCAGACTTGAACGCATTGTCAAGGAGAAATCTATTACTCATTGCTGACGAGGCACATAATATGGGCAGCCGCTTAATTGCTCAACGTTTAGATCGTATAAAATATCTTCGTCGTATTGGCTTGTCTGCGACTCCTGAACGTCAATTTGATGATGCTGGTAATAGAAAATTAATGACCTTCTTTGGGTGTGATGAGGAATATACTTTTGAGTATTCTATGGATATGGCAATACACAATGAGCCACCTGCCTTATGTAAGTATAGATATTATCCGCATATTGTTCGTCTTACGGTTGACGAAATGTATAGCTATATCGAACTATCAAAAAAAATAGCGAAGATAGCTAATTTTGATGATGAGATTAGCCAAGAAAAACTCAAAAGATACTTACTAATCCGTAAACAGATTATTCACAAAGCAGTAAATAAGAAGGATGTTTTCAAGGAGATTCTTCAAAAACATTTGGAGAAATACCATTCTTTGAAATACACATTGGTTTATGTTCCAGAAGGAAATACACCTGATGAAACAGCTGATATTTTCGATACAAGAGAGTCTATCGCGGACGATGCGGAGTCACTACACTTAATCAATGAATACACTGCAATCGTTAGGGATCTAGACCCTCACATAACAGTTAAGCAGTTTACGTCGGAGTCAAAAGAGCGAGATAGTATGCTAAAAGACTTTGCAGAGGGAAATCTAGATGTCTTAACATCCATGAAATGTCTAGACGAAGGTGTTGATGTTCCAAGAAGCGAGTTAGCAATATTCTGCGCAAGTACTGGCAATCCTCGTCAATTCATTCAACGCCGTGGTCGTGTGTTGAGATTGCACAAGGATAAAAAGCGTGCTATCATTCACGACCTCATAGTTATTCCAGACGAAGGCTCTATTAGTGAAGATTGTTTTGAAATTGAGAAGAGCCTCGTAGAAACTGAAATTAAGCGAGTAAGAGATTTTGCATTGCTGTCAGAAAATAGTAATGAAACTCTAAAAACTCTGGATGATGTATTAAATTATTACCAAATATCACTTTTTAGTTAAACACCCAACATGGCTAACTATTTATCCAACGGAGATAAAATTCTCCAAAAAGTCCTATCTGATCCTAAATTGATGGAATTAGGAAATTATGACCTCAGTGAGGTTGAAACCATTGATGATGCCTTGCTATCCGAAAATCATGTGATTAAATCGGTTGCTATGCTCATTGAGTGTACGCAAGCGAAACAAACACCCAAAGAAATATATAATCAAGTATCAAGTTACTTAAAGGAAATGCTATGAAACTTAATAAGATTATAATAAAGAACTTCCGAAGTTACTATGGTGAAAATGTGTTTGAATTTTCGCCTGGACTAACCTTAGTTATTGGCGATAATGGTGATGGAAAAACTACATTTTTCGAAGCTCTAGAATGGCTTTTTGACACAAGTGTTGAAAGCAAACCAGAAGCGCATATTTCTGCTATGCGCAAAGCCGAAATGTCGATTCACGAAACAGATGAAGTTTCTGTTTCATTATTGTTTGAACATAATGGAGAAAAAGAAATTTGCAAGAAATTTACTTTTGAAAAAATCTCTGACAAGTCCGCGCCAACAAGAGACTTTTCGTTCTATGGATACATTGTAACTGGAACAGAGAGGTCTAAAATGCCTGGAAAGAATTTGCTGGAATCTTGTTTCGACTCCGTTTTGCGTCGCTATTGCTTATTCAAAGGTGAGAGTGACTTAAATGTATTTGATAATAGTACAGCGTTAAAAACACTTGTTGATACTTTCTCTGGCATCAAACAATTCGACGAGTTGGTCGATGTTGCTTCTCATTGCGAACAGGAGTCAGATAAGTTAGTTCGACAAGAGTTAAAGAAAGATAAAAAACAAGGCGAGAAGACAAGTGAACTTGATAGAAAGTTAAACTCCGTAGAAACTAAAATTCGTGATACAGAAGATGATATTAAACGCAGGGAGCAAGCAGTCTTAGATTTTGAGTCACAACTAAGGATTTTAGAGGACAATCAAGAAGCGTGTGAGCAATTGAATGATATTAAGCAAAGAATTAACAGCAAAAAGAATTTAATTAACCAAAAACAAGTTCATGTTGATGTTAATTATAATGCTTTATTGCTGGATGATATGTGGGTCTTGCGTTGTTTCCCTTCTATTTTAGCTGAATATCAGAAAAAAGCGTCTGCATTTAGTCAAGAAAAAAGAAGATTGCAAAAAGAAGAAGACCAAAGACGCTCTAAAGAGCAAGGAAAGCAAGAAGCTTATGCAGAACTGCAACATCTTGCCAATGGCATAGCTCCACTTCCATGGAACTTACCTGATAAGGGAACTATGGAAGAGATGATAAAAGATGAAGTATGTAAAGTGTGCGGACGACCTGCACCCAAAGGTTCTGAAGCATACGAATATATGGTTCAACGTCTCCGAAATTATCTCGATCATATTTCTCAAGAAGCTAAAAGACGCAAACAGGAAGAAGAGTATAAGCCACTATTTATCAATGAATATATCAATGAATTGCATACCAAAAGCGTACAGGTTAGCGGCGATATAGAAGAAGAAATCTCGAAACTTAAAAATGTAATTATCGATAGACTTGCTTTTATTCGTTCAAGAAGTGAGGAGGTAGAACAATTAAAGAAAGACTTGCAGGAGGCAGAGGATGACAAAACACATCTGTTGATTCAGTATTCTAACTTATCAGAGGATATGCTAGAAAAAGGCTTCAAGGACTATAAAGGTTTGTCTGAGAGTAGCAAGAGAGCAGAGGTTGAATTAGAGGGACTTAAAGGTAAATTGGCTAAATACGAAGAAGAAAAAGCTGAAATCAAAAATGAACAAGCACAAATAGTACCTACTAATGGTATTGTCAAAGTTTATCAAAGAGTGCATATAGTCCTTGACAAGATTTTAAGAGCTGTTGAGCACGCAAAAGAAAACAATGTGACTGAGTTCCTGGAGATGTTGCAAAATGAGGCGAATAAGTATTTGCAACTTTTGAATGATGGAGATTTTCATGGTATTGTTAAAATCAAAAGGACAGCTGATGGCTCTGCAAGAGTGAGTCTATATAGCTCAGATGATACCCTTATATCGAATCCAGGCGGAGCGCAAAGAACAACGATGTACATGTCTGTCCTTTTTGCAATTTCTAATATCACCACATTAAAACGTGAAGAAGACTATCCACTCATCTTTGATGCACCTACTTCTTCATTTGGTGAATTTAAGGAAGATGTGTTTTATAATATCATAGATCAGATAGATAAGCAATGTGTTATCTTTACGAAAGATTTGCTATTGTACAATCGTGATACCAAGGAACGACATTTAGACGAAGAAAAGATAGAACAACTATCATGTTCAGTTTATAGAATCCAGAAAGCACCTGGATACGATGTGAATGACTTATCAACAATCAGAACTGTAATCACTAAAAAGAAATAAGTTATGACAGAGAAATTATATGATGCATGGGCGAAAAGAACTCCATATTTTGAAATTCGCTACAAAGACAATATTGTTGAAAAATTTACCGACTATGGTAAAGGAGTTACAAGTTTAGGTTCTGCTAGAGGAAAATTATTTGGAGCAGGATATGAAATGTTGATAATTTCTTTCTTCATAGGATTATATCATAACCAGAGAAAGAAACTCAATGAAGATAGTACAAAAACTAAAACTCTTGGTCAAGCTATTCAATATTGGGGTAATATTGATTCCGTAAAAGGACGAAAGGCATATCCTAAACTTAGAGAGTTTATATTTATAGCATTGGTTGCTAAAACAGATATAAATCTGATAGATCTAGATAAAGGTTTAATCACTGTACGTAGCGCAGTCGATGCTCTTATGCGCACTATGGAAGAATATATCAATTGGGGACTTCACTACATGGAGGATAAACTAATTGACAACCCTAATCATTATTACAAGCCAACTGCTTTTCTTGAGGAATTTTTATCTTTCGATTTAGAAGATGAATCACTTGAGGAGCAACCTGAATCGCTTGATGAACCCAATGATTTTTTGCAGAGAATTGAGGAAGAAGTTCCACAACCAAAACAAAAACGTGCCAGAATTGGACAGAAAATAGAGCCAATAAGCAAGAGGGTTGATAATTCAGAACTCCCTGATGAGTTATAATCCCCCCCCATTCGACACACAATTACATGTGGTAAAATGAATAATATATTATCCAATATATTACTAGTAGCTGTAAGCATCATCTTTTGCGTTGCGCTGGTTTACACCATATGCAGAGTATGGAAAAGGCGAATTTCATATTATGGGTCACGCAATATTGCTTGCCAAGACGAACCACACAATAAAAAACTCAGAAAAGTACAGGATGAAATGTTTGAAGAAGTTCATAACGAAACGAGAGAATAAATAAGAAATAATCCCCCTTCGGCTCTTAACCATGAATAGAATTGTACTTATAGGAAATGGCTTTGACCTCGCACATGGCTTAAAAACAAGCTATGCAGATTTTATCAATTGGTATTGGGAACAACTAAAAGAAACAATACTTCATACTAATCAAACATTTATTAATGATGGTTTGATTACGGTTCAATTATTACCTCGAAGAGCATCGGGTTTCCTTTATTATTTTCAATATGGTGCTTCTTTGGGCGAGGCAGTTAATTGGTCAGGCGATAAATTAATTGATTTACTTTCTAGAAGTGGAGATTTCGAAATAGAACAAACTGCGTTTTTAGAGGAAATAATGAAGAATATTGCGGAGAAGAAATGGGTTGATATTGAACGTACATATTATAACTTGCTTAAAGAGTCGAGAAAAGAACACTCAACGATTACAGTAGAAGAACTGAATATCCAACTTCAGGCATTAACCAACAAATTGTGCGAATATCTAAAAGATGTGGAAGAAAATAGTGCTCGAGAAATTAACAATACCATCAAAGAGAAAATCTATGAACCGATAAAACTACAGGATATTGCTATAGAATCAACAAGAGAGAGTACAAGATATTTTAATGATAGATGTGCAAAAATCCACATTTTGAATCTTCTAGAGAAGTATCAAAAGATAGGCATACTTAAGAATTATGATTTAGAGATGTTGAGGATTTCGTATAAGGATGACTTTGGTCATTACATGCAGCGAGATTATAAATTTGTGACCTTGCCCGAAAAGATACTATTGGTTAATTTTAACTACACCAATATAGCTGATCAATATGTTCTAGAAGACCAAAAGATAGCTTCGGTTATTCATATTCATGGCACATTGGATGAGCCTGAAAGCATGATATTTGGTTATGGAGATGAGATGGATAAAAACTATATGGATTTATCAGATCTGGATGATAATCGCTATCTGAAAAATATTAAATCCCACAGATATCTAGAGAAAAGCAAATATCGTGAATTACTACAGTTTGCTAATAGTGATAAATTTCAGATCTATATCATGGGACATGCCTGCGGAAACTCAGATCGAACATTGCTCAATACATTGTTTGAACATGACAACTGCGTTTCTATAAAGCCATTTTTCTATCAATATGGTAGTAACGATAATTATAATGACATTATACAGAATATATCTCGTCATTTCCCAAATCGACAGAAGTTTCGTGATAGGGTTGTGAACAAAACTTATTGTGAACCATTACCACAAGCATCAGCAAACTAACATAATTATACAACACCCCATAAAAACCAATTTATTTTGCACTTTTTTACCACCTCCTGACAACTTTTAGCAGTTTAATATACTACCTTTGCCGCGGAATTTAAAATTAACGCATTATGACACAGAAACAATCATTAAAACTTTTTGAAGAGCGAAACGTCCGCACCATTTGGGATGACACACAAGAGAAATGGTATTTCTCAGTAGTGGATGTAATAGCAATCTTGACAGATAGTGCTACGCCTCGTAATTATTGGAAAGTACTAAAAAATAGATTAAAAAAAGAGGGTAATGAGTCGGTTACAAATTGTAACCAACTGAAATTATTATCTTCAGATGGAAAAAGATACCTTACCGATGTTGCCGACCAAGAGCAACTGTTTCGTATCATCCAATCCGTTCCTTCTCCCAAAGCAGAGCCGTTTAAGCAATGGATGGCCATGGTAGCAAGTCAGCGTATTGACCAGATGCAAGACCCAGAGCTCAGCATCCAACAAGCCATTGCCGATTATACACGCTTGGGCTATTCGGAGAAATGGATCAACCAACGTATACGTTCAATAGAAGTGCGCAAAGAACTTACCGACGAATGGAAACGCGCAGGGGTAGAAGAAGGACAACAATATGCTTCGCTCACTAATATTATTACACAAGCATGGAGCGGAAAGACTGTGGGCGAATACAAACAGCACAAGGGCTTGCATAAGGAGAGTTTGCGTGATAACATGACCAATCTGGAATTGACACTCAATACCTTGGCAGAGATCACTACGGCTGAGTTGCACAAGCAAAACAATCCTCAAGGTTTTCGCGCAAGTGCTAAGTTGGCAAAAGAAGGTGGAGACATTGCTGGCAACACCCGCAAAGAGATTGAATCACGCTTAGGACATAGTGTAATCTCCTCCATGCGCGCATCGGATGCAATTCTTCCTATCGAAGATGGAGAAGCAAAAGAAGAATAAAGAAATTATTAACCGAGAAATCTATGTTAGGAGCAATAATTGGAGATATTGTAGGAAGTCGTTTCGAGTTTAATCCAACCAACGACTATGATTTTGAATTGTTTACAGATGAATGCAGTTTTACAGATGACACCATCTGCACCATTGCTGTGGCTGATGCTCTACTCAAAGGTATCGACTATGGCAAAAGCATACACACATGGTGCCGACGCTACCCCAATCCAATGGGCGGATATGGCATATCCTTCCGCAAATGGGTGATGAGCAACAATCCTCAACCCTACAATAGCTATGGCAACGGAGCCGCCATGCGCGTCAGCCCTATAGGAATGTGGTTTGATGATTGGAAAGAAATATATCCTGAAGCAGAAAAATGTGCTGCGTGCAGCCATAACCATCCAGAAGGCATCAAAGGAGCGCAAATAATAGCGTATGCTATACATAACGCCGTAGTTTCATTTGACTGCCCATTACCTCCAGATAAATTTAAAGATGAAGTAATAGAACTAGTTGTTGCAGCTCTTTGCGATGGTGATTATGACACAGAAATCAATTTGGAGGATTACCGCAATAAGTTTGATGAGACATGCCAAGGCACAGTACCAGTAGCCATAGAAATCATTTTTAATAGCGAAAGCTTTGAAGATGCTATCCGTCGTGCCGTATCCCTTGGAGCAGATGCAGATACTCTCGGCGCTATTGTAGGTAGTATCGCAGAACATATTTGGGGTATACCTGATTGGATAAAAGAGAAAGCACTCTCCTATCTGCCCGATGAAATGCTGCAAGTGGTGGATGCGTTTTATACTGCCTGCGAAAGCAGAGAAACATATAAGCCGAGAGCAAAACAAGCAAAAGCAGAAGAGAATGAAGCACCGAATATAGACGAGGTTATGGCTATCATGCATTGGAAGTTGGGACTTGGCAATCTGAATAATCTGCTTTCAGGACGCGACTTGATACCAGAGAAGACCAAAAAAGCCACAGCTCGTGATTGGGATATACAACCTATGCCTGACGATCTGGAAAATACAACCGATATGCCATTTTACATGGAACTATCTGACCGCCTAATGGATATTCTTCGCATGGGTCATATTCCAGAAGGAATGGAAGACCATTGGTTTATGTACTGCGACGACGAGTATATACGCTACTATCGCAGTTGGACGGGTATGTGTGCCTTCGAAGCGCATTATCGTGCTTGCGATAGAGGATTTATGATTGACCGCTTGAAGATGAATCATGATTTGGCGCAGTTTGGAGTAAATGGAGACGAAGCCGGTAAGGTGTTATTTGAGTATCTCATAATTGCTGAGACAGGAGGTGATGCAGCATCTGCCTGGGAGAATTATAGAGTGACATGGTTAGCATTGCACCATAAATATAAGAAATAATCCTACCCATCAAAGATGTCGAAACAAAAGAACAATTCCGAAACTATTAACCTTAAAAATACAAAACTATGGAAACAAATCAACTTCTATCCAAAGCTATCAACCTTGCCATGCAAGCGCATGCGGGGCAAACAGATAAAGCCGGTATGCCATACATAGGGCATGTCGTGCGCGTGATGCAAGCAGGACGCACCATCGACGAGAAAATCGTAGGCGTATTGCACGACATCGTAGAAGATACCCCATGGACCTTCGATGCACTGCTGGCAGAAGGATTTCCTGCACATATCGTAGATGCCCTGCGATGTGTCACCAAGCTACACGACGACGAACCATACGAGGCATTCATCGAACGAGTGAAAAGCAACCCGCTGGCAGTAGCAGTCAAGATCAATGACCTGACAGATAATATGGATATCCGCCGACTTCCTGATCTTACCGACAAAGATGTACAACGCCTACGCAAATACCTGAAAGCATATAGAGAATTGATATTTGAACCATACTAGTGTTACGATAATTTAATGCTGGCTATGTATAACAATCTAATTTTTAATTATTTTTGTAGCAAGCGTAGCGCTGCGTATTTTTGTTACAAAAAAAATCGCAACAGCGGGCATTGTGCCCAATTAACAATCAGCAAGACACCAATAAAAAGCCAAAAGTATATAAAAATCTCTCCTTTTCTGTACTGTTATGTATAAAATGTAAAATTTATAGAAGAAATCTTTACATACTGACAAGTTTTAGCAGTTTGATGTAGTACCTTTGCAGCGTAATTAAAAAAATGCAAAATTATGACAAACGAGATTGTATTGTACCAACCAAATGAGCAAATGTCTTTGGAGGTAAAACTAGAAAATGAAACGGTGTGGCTAACTTTAAATCAAATGGCGAGTTTATTCGGACGAGACAAATCCGTTATTTCACGACATATCAAGGCTATCTTTCAAGAGAGAGAGTTGACTTACGAGGGAAGTGTTGCAAAAAATGCAACAGTTCAAACAGAAGGAAATAGACAAGTTATTCGTGATGTGGAGTTCTACAACTTAAATGTAATCATTTCAGTAGGATACCGTGTAAAATCTCAACAAGGCACTGCATTTCGTATTTGGGCTTCTGAAGTACTAAAAGACTATATGCTTCGTGGTTATGCAGTTAATCAGCGAATTGTATATGTAGAAGAATACTTCGACAAACGCTTACGTGCACATGAACAACGCATTGAAAATGTAGAACAAAAAATCGACTTCTTCGTCCGTACAAGCCTACCTCCTCACCAAGGCATCTTCTACGACGGACAAATCTTCGATGCCTACACTTTCATCAACGACCGCATACGCGAATCCACTACCCGCATCGTCCTCATCGACAACTACATCGACGATAGTATCCTCACCATACTATCCAAACGAGCAGACAAGGTAACTGCGACGATTTACACCAAGAAACCATCCGCACAACTGCAACTGGATATTCAGAAGCACAACGCCCAATATCCTCCGATAGATATTGTTACCTTCGACCGCTCTCACGACCGCTTCCTATGCATCGACGAGACAGTCTATCACCTCGGTGCCAGCATCAAAGACCTCGGCAAGAAGTGGTTCGCCTTCTGCCGCATGGAGATGCAGACCATCGAACTATTGCAAAAATTACCTGTATAGTCAAAGTAACATGCTTGTTCCGCCCTCGGCAAATTTGCCGAGTAACTCCCTGCCCTTACATCCTACGCCCTACACCGGTCTCTCCCATCACTGGTTTAGTGTGAGCCGGGCGATGACGCTGCGTCATGGGGGCATTTCGTGGCTTTCCCCGCCTATCACCTCTAAACTGCAGCTCCGCTGCTTGCCTCTATCCCCTACAATTTACATCTTATATTCATCAAATAGCCCGTATAAGTTATTGATATAGTTACTGCAAAATAAGATTGTACCATCATTTGATAAGATAGTGCACAAGCATATAAAAAACTTGCAGTACCTTTGCAGCGTTTTTCAAAAGTACCAAAGGCACAACACCTTAATATATACGTATATACGCGCACGAAGGATATTCATTAACATTAAAAATACATTTGTATGAAAAAATTCTTTACTTTTTTGGCAGGCATACTGATAAGCATTGGTGTGCAGGCAGTAGATCAAATCAGCATGGGGAAGTTCAACTCGTGGGATGCTGAGAAAATGCTTGTTGCAGAAGGCAATGTAATCACCTACGATGCTAATTATAGTTGGGTAGGCGGTGATGTATGGTTAGGACATGACCTAAGTGCATACGAGTATGTGTGCATTGTGTTAGAGGACTGCCAAGGCGACTTTAAGTTTACATTAGAGTACGAAAAGATTGCAGGCGATGAGAATAATATTTCGCAAGAATATCAATTCAGCACAGGCACCAAACAAGTTACCTTTAAGCTGGATCCTGCTCGCAAACAAAAGGTAAACAAGATTATGCTGCAAAACACTTCCAATGGCGGTACATTGGACATAGGCAACCTATACGCTGGTTCTGCAGCAGAGTTTGAAACAGCATTGGATTTGGGTACGTTTAGTGGATGGGGTGAGAATTATGATGCTTCTACGCATGTTTTGACCACGAGGTGGGCATGGGACGGCGGACAATGGTGGCTTGGCGAAGCAGATTATAGCGAATATGTAAATTTCGTGGTAGAATTTGTTGGAGCGACTTGTGGCGGCTATGTTGCAGTAGAATATAATAATAGTATCGCTAAAACCGAAAGTGGCTATTCGGCTGGTGCTACGAGCGTGTCAGTACCTATCCGTGAAGAAGGTGCAAGCAGTGTGCAAAAAATCACTATCAATGGTGATGCTGATGCCGCTACCATCACCTTAGGTGCTGCGTATTTCGTGCGCGATATTCAAACACTATTGCCACAGTATGTGACAAAGGATTTGGATCTTTCTGCTATCAACGAAGGTTGGAGTAGCACATACGATGCTGATGCAAAAACGATTACATTCACGGGCGAATGGGGTGCTTGTGGTTGGTGGATGGCACGCGACCTCAGTGACTATAGCAAAGTGGTGGCAGAATTTAGCGAACCAGCCCCAGCGAATGGTGTGTTGAAAGTGCTGTATAGCGATGGTACAAGTGGTGAACAAGGATTTGATGCCAATGCTACCAAAGTGGAATATGAACTCACGAGCAGCAAAAAAGATGTCAATGAAATATACCTCCAATTAGCAATAGCTAATACATTGAAGATTGAGCGTATTTATCTTGTCAAACTCAACGACCAAACACCGCTCAGTTTGGCAAAATTGGAGTATGGATGGAGCAGTGACTATGATGCTGCTACGAAGACTATTTCTTTCACAGGCGGTTGGGGAGCTCGCGGTTGGAATATTTATGCAGACTGTAGCGACTATACGAGAGTGATTGTCACTTTTGCTACACCTACTACCGCAGGAGGCGTGTTGAAAGCCGATTATGACAACGGTAAAACCAATGAGCAAGGATTCGAGGCGGGCGCTAATACTGTAGAATTGGTATTGGATAATAGCTTGAAATCCTATGTGAAAGGCATTTTCTTGAGTACAGAATTTTCTGGTACAAGTTTTGAAATAGCATCTGCTACTTTCTCGCGCTCTGCTATGACTGAAGGAGAGTATGGTAACTACCATCGTGCGGTGACTTCTGGCGACTATGGTACAATCTGTTTGCCATACGGAGCTGCTAATTATTCGGGCATGACACTCTATGAGATTGCTTATCGCGACGATGCAGCGAAAAAGATTTATCTGGATGAAGCAACCGATATGGAAGCAGGTATGCCTTATATCTTCCACGCCACAAGCGACAATATCTCGGTGACCTACGATAATACCGTTGCAGACTATGCACACGGGGAAGAAAATGGTCTGTATGGTATTCGCAATGAGACAAATGATGTAGCGGGTCTCAATGCAGACAAAGAGGAGTATATTGTTTATAATAATGAGATTAGCAAGTGCGAGGCGAACTGCGGTTTGCGTGCTAACCGTGCTTATATAATTGTGTCGGATATTTCCACCGAAGCCATAGCGCCTATGCCAGGTCGCCGTCGTGTAGGCATGGGATATGCAGAGGAGAATGCGGCTACAGGTGTTGAGAATATCAATGGCGGTATTGCTCCTATGCAAGAAGGTACATACGATATTATGGGTCGTCAGATCAATGAACCAACTGCCGCCGGTTTCTATATCGTGAATGGCAAAAAAGTATTAGTAGTAAAATAAAAACAGATAAGAGTTATGAAAAAGAAGATATATCAACAGCCCATGACTTCGGGCGTGAAGATGCAGCCACAGGGTATATTGTGTGGTAGTGGTGCCATCCCAACTCATTCGCTAGATCAAAATGATACAGGTGTGAGTGGTGTTTGGGGCAATTAATCCCTCTTGCTCGCAGAGTGTCTGAATCTGCGTATATAATATATCACTTTGTGGGCGAATCAACTCGTGCTTATGACTTCGGTCAAGCACGAGTTGTGCTATTGTATAGTATGTGTTAAACAAGAAGATGTGTGGCGATAGAATAGTATTATTTTATCAAATAATGGTACTGAAACACGGAAGTATTGCAAGAAAACGAAAAAAATAGTACCTTTGTGGCGAAAAAATGATACTTTTATAAAGGAGGACTATTCGTATGGAACATTGTACCAGTATTCGTGAAATAACGCCTTTGTCAGACAAGGACTGTTTGTATATTGTCGAGCGCAAGAAAAATGAGTTTACTTACCCTGTGCATACGCACAATGTGTATGAGTTGAATTTCATTCGCAATGGTAAGGGTATTCGTCGTATTGTGGGGGATCATATATCCGAGATTGGCGATTTGGAATTGGTGTTGGTAGCAGGTACCGATTTGGAGCACACATGGGAGCAGGGCAATTGCCCCGTGCATGATATGTATGAGATTACTATTCAGTTCACGCCCGATCTGTTTCCTTATTCGCTGCTGAATAAGAATCAGTATGCCACTATCCGCACCATGTTGGAGCGCGCGCAATGCGGTGTGAGTTTTTCGCAGGATATGATTATATCGGTATATGGTTTGTTGGAGGATATGCTGCGTAGTCGCGATAGTTTTCAGCAGTTGCTGCTATTCCTATCACTGATGAACCGATTGTCGTTGGATAATGCGGCAGTGACGTTGTCCACCTCTTCGTTCTCACGTAGTGCCTTCAATAGCGATTCGCGTCGCGTGCAAAAGGTAGATGACTATTTGCGTGCGCATTATATAGATGAGGTCACGCTGAGCGAAATGGCAGATCTGGTGGGCATGACGCCTGTTAGTTTCTCGCGGTTCTTCAAGTTGCGCACAGGCACCACCTTCTCCAATTATCTGATAGAGATGCGTTTGGGTTATGCGGCGCGTATGTTGGTGGACACTACCCATTCTATCGCGGAGATTGCCTATCAAACGGGCTTCAACAACCTGTCGAATTTCAACCGTCTATTCAAAAAGCACAAGCATATGTCACCCAACGAATTTCGCGCGACATATCTCAAAAACAAAATGCTATTATAACTATTGTATCTTAATAACTATATTTTTCTATTAGTATGAATACCATTGAATTAAAATCTGCCTACGAGGCAGCTTATCACAAGTCAGCTACTGCCATTTATTTCTCACCAGGTCGCGTGAATCTGATTGGCGAACATACGGATTATAACGGTGGTTTCGTCTTCCCATGTGCATTGAGTTTTGGTACTTATTTGTTGGTAGCACCCAATGATGAGCAGAAGATTAATTTCCGTTCCTTGAATGTGGAGGCGGTATATTCGCTGGAACTGACCCAACTCGCAGAGCCATTGCCCGATAAGGCATGGGCTAACTACCCCCTCGGTGTCTTGGCGCAATTCATTAAGCGCGGTGGGGCGATTGAGCAGGGCTATGACATGTTGTTCTGGGGCAATGTACCCGCAGGCGCAGGACTGAGCAGTAGTGCTGCCATGGAGGTGGTGACTGCCTATGCGTTTAATGAGTTGTTGGGTACGGGCTACGACCGCACCGAATTGGCTAAGATTGGGCAAAAAGCAGAACATGAGTTCGCTGGCGTGATGTGTGGAATCATGGATCAGTTTGCTTCCGCACAAGGCAAGAAAGACCATGCTATTTATCTCAACTGCGACACATTGGCGTTTGACCTTGTGCCAGTTAAATTGGAGGGCATCAAGGTGGTGGTGTCCAACACCCATTCGCCACACCACTTAGATTCGGGTGCATACAATGATCGTGTACGCCAATGCCAATTGGCTGTTCAGCAGATTAGTGCCGTTCGCCCCATTAAGAATCTGGCAGAACTCTCCCAAGCCGATTTTGAGCAAGTGGAGTACGCAATAACCGACGAAGTGGCACATCGCCGTGCACGCCACGTGGTGGGCGAAGTACAACGCACCAAGGATGCCGTAGAGGCATTGCAACAGGAGGATATTGAATTGTTTGGCAAACTGATGACGCAAAGTCATATCTCGTTGCGCGATGACTATGAAGTGACAGGTCTGCAACTTGATTCGTTGGCAGAGGCGGCATGGAAAGTAGAAGGCGTACTCGGTAGCCGTATGACAGGTGGCGGCTTTGGTGGTTGCACTGTATCGTTGGTGCGCGAAGGAGCCATCCCTACCTTCATTGAGCAAGTGGGCAAAGAATATACCGAGAAGACGGGTTTGAAGGCAGATTTCTATATCGCCGAGATAGGTGACGGTGCGCATCGAGTAGAATAAATCTGCTGATTGCAAAAAGAGTACTATGTTTGGATAATATTGTGTCCAAAAAAACGAGCAAAACGCAGTACCTTTGCAACCGAAAAAATTATCCATTATTAACCCAATAAATTCCAATGGTTATGAAAAAATTATTACTCATTTTGGCAGCGCTATTTGCTGCATTTTTGCCTATTCATTCTGTGGCTAACCTATCTGCACAAGAGACCGAAGAACTCAATATGCAGGATATGGACAACGGTTGGAGCAGTACTTACGATGCTGCCACCCGCACCATTACCTTCACTGCTGCTTGGGGTGGTCGTGGTTGGTGGTTAGGTCGCGACTTGAGCACTTACACCAAGGTGGTGGCTGAGTTTGCTACCCCAGCACCATGCAGTGGCGTGATGAAAGTAGATTACGGAGACAACACCTCGGCAGAGCAAGGCTATGAGGCAGGTGCAACCAGCGTAGAACTTGTGTTGGACGATGCTAAAAAGGCAATGGTCAACAAGATTTACTTCTCTGCTTCCGAGGCAGGAGAATTGGCGTTCAAGACGGTGTATCTGGTGAAAGCAGGTGCTTCACAACCAGGCGGTAGTGAGGTAACCGAAGAACTCAATATGCAGAATATGGACAATGGTTGGAGTAGTACCTATGATGCGGCTACTCGCACGATTACTTTTACTGCCGCTTGGGGCGGTCGTGGTTGGTGGTTGGGTCGCGACTTGAGCGATTATACCAAGGTGGTGGCTGAGTTCGCTGCACCCGCACCATGTGGTGGTGTGATGAAAGTAGATTACGGAGATAATACCTCAGCTGAGCAGGGCTATGAAGTCGGTGCTACCAGCGTAGAGATCCTGTTGGACGATGCTAAAAAAGTATTGGTTAACAAGATTTACTTCTCTGCTTCCGAAGCAGGACAATTGGCATTCAAAACGGTATATCTCGTAAAAGTGGCAGGTGGAAACGATGAACCTGTCGAAGAGGGAGAGCACGAAGCATTGAGCTTGAGCGCAATGGATTATGGCTGGAGCAGTAGTTATGATGCAGCTACGCAAACCATTCTGATTGAGTCAGCATGGGCGGCTCGTGGTTGGTTGTTGAATAAAGACTTAAGCGCCTATACTAAGGTAGTCGTAGAGTTTGCGGTAGCTACTCCATGTGGTGGTGTGCTCAAAGCAGAATACGCTGAAGAACAATACAATGAACAAGGTTTTGAAACGGGTGCACAACGCGTAGAACTCGTGTTGGACGAGACACACAAAAGCCATGTAGTAGGAATCTTCTTCTCCACACCTGAAGTGGCCAATTTGGTCATTAAGTCGGCGTACTTAGTAAAAAATGCTTCCACCGATGTAGAGAATATTCTCTCATTGCCAACGGATGGAGTTTACTATAATATCCTTGGTCAAAAAGTAGCATATCCCACCCGCGGAAATATCTATATTCAAAATGGAAAGAAAGTCATCTTTCGATGAATAAGATAGTATCCATATCGCTGTTGCTATTCGTGGTAGGTGCATTCCTATCACGAATAGTGGCATACGATGCGCTATGCAATCCGAATGCGACACCCGCTGCCCAGCAGGTGTATCAAATCCTCTGCGACCAATATGGTCAGAAGACTATTGCAGGCACTGTGGCACGCGTGGATTGGAACATAGACGAGGCGGAGTATGTCCACGCGTGGACAGGCCAATACCCTGCACTGAATGTCTTTGATTTTATCAATATCCACGCCTCCAAGGATGTCAATCCCAATGGTTGGTTGAACTATAGCGACATGTCGGTGGTTACCAATTGGTGGAACAACGGCGGATTAGTCGGATGCATGTGGCACTGGCAAGTGCGTGCCAATAATGGTGTGAACTACACCTGTTCACCGGGCGACGAACCTGGCGAAACGGATTTTGATGCTTCTTGTATCAACGACCCCCAGTCAGACGACTATCGGCAGATGATACACGACATTGACCAAGTGGCAGGTTATTTCAAAACGATGCAAGAGAAGGGTATTGCCGTCATCTGGCGCCCCCTGCACGAGGCGGCTGGCAACACCTTTAACTATGTAGGTGGCAAAGCATGGTTTTGGTGGGGAGCCAAGGGTGGAGAAGCCTGCAAAGCATTGTGGCGATTCATGTACGATCGCATGGTCCATTACCACGGGCTCAACAATCTGATATGGGTGTGGAATGCGCAAGGTGGCGACCGCGATTGGTATCCGGGCGATGATGTCGTGGACATTGTTTCGCTCGATAGTTATCATATCCAGTCCTATGCCATTACACAACAATACTTGCAACTGCAACGCGATTATCCCAACAAGATTATTGCTCTCTCCGAATGTGGTAATAGCGAAGATCAGGCCATGGACTATTTCTCGCAACTATGGTCTCAAGGTAGCCGCTGGAGCTGGTTTATGACATGGTATGACTATCATTATACATGGGGCAGTGACCTTCACCGTTTTGCTGGTAAACAGTGGTGGCAAGATGCTGTGAATAGTGGTAAGGTTATCATGCGTAGTGAGATGCAACAGCTACGTCTGGCTACCGAAGTCAATCCACCCAATCAGCCGAATTCTTCCACCACATTAGACCTCGCCAATCTCAACAATGGTTGGGGGACCAGCTACGATACTAACACCCATACTATCACCTTCCATAATGCGTGGGGTGGTCGTGGTTGGTGGCTCGAACAAGACATGAGCGACTACTGCCGAGTGATAGTCGTCTTTGATTATGCACCATGTCCGGGGCAATTGGTTGTGGAGTATGGCAATGGCACCGATGCTTCCAGCACGATGTTCTACACAGGCGACAATTCGGTGGAGGTACGATTGAATGACTATGGGAAAAGCAATGTGACCAAGATCTATCTGCAATGTGCAGAAGCCAACGTCCAACTACACTTGCATGGTGCTTATCTCATGGCATGTACACCTGCTCACACCGATAGGGTCCAAACGCCTTGCTCCGACCCCTATTATTATACGCTGCAAGGCATGCCAACGCTCTATCCCCAATCCCAGCAATTGTATATTCATCAAGGAAAGAAAATCATAATCCTTTAATTATTATAAGACGACTATCATGAAAACCCTGCAACCGTATTTTCTCGTTTGCCTATTGTGTATCACATGTGCCACGCTCGCGGCACAATCGCGTGCGCTATGCAATCCGAATGCTACGCCCGCAACCCAGCAGGTGTATCAGATCCTCTGCAACCAATATGGTCATAAGACCATTTCGGGCACTGTCGCACGCGTGGATTGGAATATAGACGAGGCAGAGCATGTCCACGCTTGGACAGGCCAATACCCTGCGCTGAATGTGTTTGATTTCATTAATATCCACGCTTCCAAAGATGTCAACCCAAATGGTTGGTTGGACTATAGCGACATGTCGGTGGTCACCGATTGGTGGAACAACGGCGGACTAGTAGGCTGCATGTGGCACTGGCAAGTGCGTGCCAACAATGGCGTGAACTACACCTGCTCGCCAGGCAACGAACCAGGCGAAACGGATTTTGACCCAGCTTGTATCCAAGACCCTCAGTCGGACGACTATCGGCAATTGCTTCACGATATTGACCAAGTGGCAGGCTACCTCAAAACGATGCAAGAGAAGGGTATTGTCGTCATTTGGCGCCCCCTGCACGAAGCCTCTGGCAACACCTTTGAGTACGATGGTGGCAAAGCGTGGTTCTGGTGGGGAGCTAAGGGCGGAGAGGCATTCAAAGCGCTGTGGCGATTTTTATACAATCGTATGGTCCACCACCACGGACTCAACAACCTGATATGGGTGTGGAACTCGCAGATGGGCGATAATAGTTGGTACCCAGGCGATGATGTAGTGGATGTGGTGGCCAGAGATAGCTATTATGCTTTGCAATATCCGCTCTACAAAGAGTTTATTCAGCTGCAAAAAGACTATCCTACCAAACTCATTGCTTTGGCGGAATGTGGCACAGGTGATGAAGTCAATATGTCGCTTTTCACCGATATTTGGCAACAAGGCAGCCGATGGAGTTGGCTCATGACGTGGTATGACTACCACTGCGATCGGGCCACGGGCGAGCACCAGTTTGCGGGTCGTGACTGGTGGGTCAATGCCATGCAATCGGGCTATATGATTGACCGTACACAAATGCAACAACTATTACAATCTGCTGCCCTATGAAACAGTATATCCTTTTCTTCTTCGCGCTTATATCCTGCATGAGCATGGCAGTAGAGCGCACAATTCTGATTGGTCCCAAAACCATTGGTCGCGGTTGGAAGGATAATATCGTGCTTGAAGCACGCCATTTTGCGACTGCCAAAGCAGGCGATATACTCACTGTTTATTATGACCAAGCCAAGCGCACTGCACAGGGTGCCTTTCAAGACCCTGATACATGGAAAGGCATTGCACCGCAATACAATTATTTCAGTCTGAATGGTCCCTTCCAGCTGCTTATTACCGACACACTACTACCTGTTCTTCAAACGCGTGGCGTAGCCATTAGTGGTCACGATTATCGCATATTGCAAGCCACACTTACCGACAAAGAAGATTGGCAGGAGACTATCGTATGGCGCGGTCCCTCTGTGCAGATGAGTAGCGACTGGAGCGTGAACGCCGAACTACCAGGTAGTTGCTTTCGCGACCTACGTTTGGGCGATGGCTTACGCCTGCATATCAGTCGCGCTAAGGACGATGCCACTACCAAATTGATGGATGTCACATGGAATGCCATTGAGCCTGCTGCGGAGGGCATACCCGTAGGCGGCGACCAACACACCTACTACCTGCGCGACGAAGCGGCACTGATACGCATCGCTTTAGGTGGCACAGGTATGAATACCGCACTGCGCATAGGTGGCAAGAACTATCGCTTAGACAAAGTGGGTATTGTCCGTTTTGTGGGTGAATACTCCGAAGACCTATCGCAAGCACAACGTGCGCCAAAGGAGTATATATTGCAACCCGATGAACTCTTCCATGGCGAAAAGGCCTTCCCATTAGATTGGCGAGGCAATCTGCGCGTTTCTGCCGAAAAACTCCAGAACGCCACCGAAAACGATGTGCTCATCATCTCTTATCAATCCTTCCCTGCTGATGAGATGAATGGTCGTCCGCCCGTGATCTCCTTCCGCGAGAATAGGGGTTCATGGCCCGACTTATCGGGCAGCCAAGAACCCAACTGGATACCTCTGGATGGTAATGATATTGTCCTTACTTTTGACTCCCTCTCGCTCGACAAAGTCAAGACGCGCGGTTTTGTCATTTGTGGTATGGGATTCACACTCACGCGCGTACAAATCATTCGCGCGGAATAGAAACGAACGTATAATCATTCGATAAGAATCACCCTATATGAAACGTAAAACACTTATTTCTCTTTTTCTGTCCGTTGCTTTATGCCTTTGTGCAGAAACAACAATCACTGGCTACGTACAGGATGGTGCCATGGAGGGACAACCCTTAATCGGCGCCACCGTACTTGTACCAGGCACTACAGTAGGCACGATTACAGATGCCGATGGATTTTTCCAGTGCCTTGTGCCTGACGGCAAGTTTATGCTGCAAATATCCATGGTCGGTTACGAAACACGCGTCGTCAATATCAAAGGCAAGTCTTCTGTCACGCTTACCTTAAACGAGGATGTGGCGCAGATGGAGGAGGTCGTAGTCGTCGGCTATGGTACAATGAAGAAACGCGACCTCACGGGTGCTATGTCTCAAATCAAAAGCGAGGACCTCACCGCAGGTGGGGCTACCGATATCGCACGCGGACTCCAAGGCAAGATGGCGGGCGTACAGGTCAATCAGAGCGATGCAGCACCAGGCGGTGGTGTGAGTATCACCGTGCGTGGCGCCAACTCCTTTACCACCAGCACACAGCCATTATATGTGATTGATGGCGTGCCTTTTGGCAACGACCCCAACGGAACGCCTGCCAGTGCAGCCAACGAAGGCAACAATCAGTCGTCCAATCCGTTATCTATGATTAACCCTAACGATATCGAACGCATCGAAGTGCTCAAAGACGCCTCTTCTACCGCCATCTATGGTAGCCGTGGTGCCAATGGTGTGGTACTCATTACCACCAAACGTGGCAAACAATCCGAAGGTAAACCAACCGTGGAAGTGTCGGCTTCTTGGGGACTACAACAGGTTGTCAAACGCATGCCGATGTTGGACCCTTATACTTATGCCCTCTACCAAAACGAAGCCAAGACCAATAGCCAGACCTACGAGGGCAATACGGGTAAAGTGCCCTATCGTGGAGAATGGGAATATCCTTATATAGGTTCAGGATTCGATTACAATTCTGGACACTATAACCCTTCACCCGAAGACTTCCATTCGCCTGGTTTACGCCAAGATGAGTATGGCAATGTCGATGAAGTAGCAGGTGCCAACTGGCAAGATGAAATCTACCGATTGGGCTTCCAACAAGACTATAACATCAGTGTCAGCGATGGTAGCAGCAAGGGGTGGTACAACTTCTCTCTGAACTATGGCGACCAATCTGGTATCATTCGCAACACGGGCTTCCAACGCTATGGCGTGAGCATCAATATGGGTAGGAACATCACCTCATGGCTCGAGATTGGTGTCAGCAGTTTCTTGACCAATACGACTACCGATTTCCAACGAACCAACTCCGAGAACACCGGTATCATTCGTTCAGCCCTCATTTTCCCTGCTACCTATGGTCCACATACACAGACCGAACAACTGGACGAACTCAACTGGTTGGCGGCTAATCCTACCAACTACGTCAATGGTGCCAAAGACCAACTCACGCAACTCAGCTGGTGGAGCAGCAGTTACCTGCAGTTCCAGATCACACCATGGTTGCGCTTTAGACAAAATTTGGGTTTAGGTTACAACGATGGTCACCGCGAGACTTACTACGATCGCCATACGCAAGAGGGTAAATCACCCCATAATGGCAAGGGAGGCAAAGCATCCAACATTTGGAAGAGTATCACCACAGAGTCTGTCTTTACCTTTGACAAGAACTTCGGCAACCATGCCATCAACGCGGTATTAGGTGTTACATTCGAGCGCGGTATGGGCAAATCCTCTTCTATGTCTGTTACCAATTTTCCATCCGACTTCACCAAAGATGGCGATATGAGCTTGGCGATTGACCGCCCTGTCATATCGAGTGGTAGTACGCAGCAATCGCTCATCTCATTCCTCGGGCGTATCAATTACACGCTCTTTGGACGCTATCTATTCACCTTCAGTCTGCGCACGGATGGTAGTTCTTGCTTTGCGGAGAACAATAAGTGGGCGACCTTCTGCTCGGGTGCATTCGCATGGCGCGCCTCCGACGAAGAGTGGGTAAAGAATTGGGACGTATTCTCCAACCTCAAGTTCCGTCTTTCCTATGGTCAGTCTGGTAATCAAGGCATCGGTGCTTACCGCACACTCAGTCTGCTCAATGCGGCTAATTACCCTTATACGGGTACACTTTCCAGTGGTGTGGCGATGATTGATTGGCGTGGGCCTACCAACCCCGACCTGAAATGGGAAACAACGAACCAGTTCAATGCAGGTATCGACTTCGGGTGGATCAACAACCGTCTGCAACTGAATGTGGATTACTACCATAAGCGCACCAACGACCTGCTGCAGAACATTACCATTCCTCCAAGTTCGGGTTTTGAGCAGATGATGGTCAATTCGGGTAATGTGACCAACCAAGGTGTGGAAGCAGTCATTAACTACGATATTATTCGCCACAAAGACTGGCAATGGAATGTGTCAGCCAACATTTCGCATAACAGCAACCGCATTGGGGGGCTCAAAGGCGACCAGTTTGCACGCGCCCTATGGAGCAAGGCCGACCAAGTGTTCTTGCAGCGCAACGGCTGCCCTATAGGTACGCTCTTTGGCTATGTAGAGGATGGATTCTTCGATAATATGGCAGAGGTGCGTTCCTACAAAGAGTATGCTGCGCTGAGCGATACAGAAGCTATGAAGCACATAGGCGAAATCAAGTACCGCGACCTCAATGGCGATGGCGTCATCACAGAAGATGATCGTACCATTATCGGTAACACCAATCCCGATATCATCTATGGTATCACCTCACAACTCTCGTGGAAAGGGCTCTCCTTGTCCTTCATGCTGCAAGGTACACATGGCAACGATATCTTCAACTACAACCTCACCGACATCACGATGAGCAATATCGGTAATATCACCCAGTCGGCATACGACACCCGCTGGACACCTCAGACCGCAGATCTGGCACGCTGGCCTAAAGCCACCTCGGGCTATACACGCACATGGCTCATTAGCGACCGCTATGTGGAGGATGGCAGTTACATGAAGATGAAGTATATCACCTTGGCCTACGACTGGCTCAATCCGTGCAAGGCGATTAGCAAAATCAATATCTCGCTGACAGCCAACAATGTCTTCTGCCTGACACGATACAGTTGGTTTGACCCCGATGTGAATGCCGGTGGCACGAACGCAGCATGCCCGGGCGTGGATAGCTACTCCTACCCCTCCGCACGCACATACGCATTAGGAATAAAAGTGGTGTTATAACAACAATATAATATAGATAAGGATATGAAAACAAAGAGCATAATCATTTTACTTTTTACCATAACAATGGCGGCAGGCATGGTGTCCTGCGATTGGCTGAAAGAGTCGCCCGAGAGTTCGCTGACCGACATGCAAGTAGGCGATAGCGATGAGGCAGCCGCATCGTGGGTCACGGGTGTATATAGCAAATGGATATACGACATGTTCTGCTGGGGGTATTTCCCACGCGTATTGGAGTTTGATGCCGACTATATCTCGGGTCCCGATTGGTTGTTTGGTACGTTTGGTGCTGGTAACTTCCAAGGCGAAAGCGATGTGACGGATGCACTCTGGAAAGGCTGCTATGGTCTGATTGCTCGTGCTAATAATGCGGAGCGACGTATTCGTGCGATGCAGAACATTAGCGATGAAGTGAAACAGAATGCGATTGGCGAGGTGAAGTTCCAGAAGGCCTTTGCGTATTTCCTATTGGTGCGCGCCTACGGTGCTATACCCATTCAGAGCGAAAGCGAGACAGCCGAGCAGAGCCAGCCCCGTCAGGCGGTAGATAGTGTGTATCACTACATAACAGCGCAGTTAGTGCAAGCCGAGGATATGCTATACAAGAACACGAATGCTGCCTATCAGTCGGGGCATGTCTCAGCAGGTAGTGCTGCGGGCTTGCTTGCGAAAGTGTATGCCACCCAAGCCGCAGCCGCTATGCCTGCGGGTACAGAGATCGTGGTGCGCACGGGTAACACCTACGATATATTATCCAACGACAAGAAGCACTATGCACCGCTGCAGAGCAAGACACTTCTCAAGCAAGCCGTGGCAGGTTATGAGCAGATGGATGCCTTGGTGCTATACGAGCAGGCCGCCCTATGGGCTAAACGCGTGATAGATGGCGAGTATGGTCAGCATGCCCTATTGGCATACGATGAGTTGTGGAAAAAAGTCAATAGCAATGCCAGCGAGTTTCTCTTCTCGGTGGGCACTGTCAATGGCGATGCTACCTATAAGACCTCGGTGCACACCCATTATTCGGGTTATTTCACCGCCGCAGGCAGCGACTTCCGTCAGAGTGGCGGTTGGATAGGCTGTACCCGCCATTGGTACGACCTTTTCGACCACGACGACTACCGCATTACCAAAGGTGTGCGCCACCGTTGGAGATATTACACGCAGGAGCAATCCCATTCGGGCTTCTACTATCCGCAGGACAACGAATATACGATTATGGCGACAGGTTATGACCTCAACGGTAAGTATGTGGCACCGCCAACGGGCGTGTTTGCCGATGGAGTGAGTTACTATTACTCGCAAGATGCGCAGTGCTTGGCCTTTACCACGAAGTATGACGATGTGACCAACAATGCCATTGAGAATGCCGATGCCAACTGGCCCTTCTTGCGCTACGCGGATGTGATGCTGCTGTATGCCGAGGCACAAAACGAGTTGGGTAACCTGGAGGAAGCATGCCTCTATCTGAACAGCATTCGTCGTCGCTCCAATGCCCTGATGGCATCCACCTCGGGTGTCGGTAGTCTGGACAGCAAGACCAAGATGCGCAGCGCCATTATTGAGGAACGCGCCAAAGAGTTTGCCTGCGAAGCAGACCGCCGTTGGGACCTCATTCGTTGGGGCATCTATCTGGATGCAATGAACGCTATCGGCGGCTCGGACGATGCAGGCGTGAGCAAAGTGCGCTACGAACGCAACCTGCTCTTCCCATTGCCTGTGCAAGAAATAAATACCAATAAATATATCAACGAAAATAACCCAGGATGGAACTGATGATTATGAAAACAAGCAACCGATTACTCATAGCCCTATGCTGCGCATGGGCTTGTATGAGTTGTGATAACTTGGTGAATTACAACGACACATATCTCCCCGCTGAACAAATAAAGAATACAGGGGCTCCTGAGATTCATGCCGTCTATGATGTGGCAGATACTGAGAAGACAACGCCCATTACGCAAGGCGAACTCAATCAGATGGTGCGTATCGTGGGCGAAAACCTCAACGAGGCCGTGTCCATTCGATTCAATACCATTGAAGTGGATATGCAGGAGATATACACCATGGGCAAGGAGGCGATTGTGCGTATTCCGAACGTGTTGTCGCGCGAGCAGGTGAATGCGATAGAATATACCACCTCGCTTGGCACGGCCACCTACGACTTTCTGATTCCTTTCCCCGCTTTGCAGGTGAGAGGCATGGAAAACGAATTTGCGAACGCAGGCGATAGCATTGTCCTATTGGGTCAGCACTTCGATATTTATGATTTTGGCGGTTCTTCCTTTGTCAGCATAGGCGAGCAGCAACTGCCTATCGGCATGGTAGCAGAAGACCGTATGTCGGTTTATCTGCCAGAGGATATAGCCGAAAACACCGCGATTACGGTGCATTGGACCAATGAGAAGAATGAGGCCTTTGCTAAGGACTTCACTTTCCGACCCACACGCTATCTGCTCTATGGCGACTGGAGCGATACGCAGGTGAATGTGAGCGGTCCGCTCAAGGTGACAAAAGAGAGCGATGATGCCATTACCACAGGCGCAGCATGGCTCAATAGAGAGCACCTGCATTTGCAGGGCAGTTTGGGTGCATGGTCATGGAACACCATTGACCTATCGCGCAATATGATCGACCAAACAGTAGAGAACCCCGAAGAGTGGGTGTTGAAGTTCGAACTGCTGACGGCAGAGAACTTCCCACTGCAGGAGATCATCCCGCTGCAATTCTGCTTTAACTGGGGCGATACCTACGCATGGGAGTTCACCACGGTCAATACGTTTGGGCAATGGCGCACCATGAGCCTGCCTTTGGCACCCATGGCCACCAAAGGCATTTCCGCTGCAGGTGCATGGCAGACCCTACGCTTGGTGGTACAACCGACACAAGCATGCGACATAGATTGCCGCATAGCCAACCTCCGACTTGAGAAACTATAAAACACACAGATATGAAAACGATTATCTACAAAACGCTATTGTTAGCCGTGCTAACCGTGCTGATTCCGCTACAAGCGTATAGCGAGCGTATTGCCATTGAGACACCTAACACCCTTTTGCTCTTGCAAGTGGAGCGAGAGGGCGACATTCGCCAACTCTACTACGGCATGCGTCTGCACGAGAATCCGCTACAGATGGCTATCCCCGAGGAGAAGAACGCTCCCTCTTGCATGCCTTGCTTCGGCAGTGTGGATCTTGTGGAACTGCCCGCCTTGCAGGTGCAACATGCCAATGGAGACCAGACACTCATACTCCGCATTAAGGATTGGGAGCAACGCACCTTAGTCGATGGTGTGCAAACTACTATTCGTATGTACGATGCTGCCTATCCTATAGAAGTGCGCGTGTGCTATCGTTCATACAATAATGTGGATATCATTGAGACATGGACCGAGATTGAGCACCGCGAGAAGAAAGATATTATTCTCAAGCGCTTCGATAGTGGTCACCTGACTATTCGTCAGGGCGATGTGTGGCTCACCCATTTGCATGGCAATTGGGCAGCAGAGACGATACCTACGCATGAGCCATTGACCAAAGGGCTGCAAGTGATACGCAACACCGATGGTGCCCGCAATGCCCATATAGATGCACCCGAAGTGATGCTCTCATTGGACGGCTGTCCGAAGGAAAATACCGGTCGCGTGATAGGTGCCGCACTGTGCTGGAGTGGAAACTACGAACTCCGCTTCAACACATGGGATAATCGCTACCACCATTTCTACGCGGGCATTAACCCACAGGCCTCGGAGTATGTGCTATCGCCCAAGCAGGTGTTTACCACCCCTAAGTTGGCACTCACCTATAGCGAAAATGGATTGGGCGGCGTGAGCCGAACCTTCCACCGTTGGGCACGATACCACGGCATGGTTAATCAGGGCGACAAGGTGCGCAAGATCCTCCTCAACTCGTGGGAAGGCATTTATTTTGACATTACCGAAGAGCGTATCATAGACATGATAGAGGATATCAGCGGTATGGGTGGCGAACTATTTGTCATGGACGATGGCTGGTTTGGCGGGAAATACCAACGCAACAGCGATAACTCCTCCTTGGGTGATTGGGTGGTGGATCATCGCAAACTGCCCAACGGCATTGGCGCACTGACGAAGGCCGCCAAAGCCAACGGCATACAGTTTGGTATATGGATTGAACCTGAGGCTACCAACACCACCAGCGAACTCTTCGAACGCCATCCCGAATGGGCACTGCAAGTGGAGGGTCGAGAACTGCGCCTCGGACGCGGAGGCACACAACTGGTGCTGGACATGACCAACCCTCAAGTGCAAGACTATGTCTTCTCCATCGTGGATAACCTGCTCACGGAGTATCCCGAGATAGCGTATATCAAGTGGGATGCCAATGCCTCTATTCAGAACTACGGCTCGACTTATCTGCCTAAACATAAACAAACCAACCTGTACATAGACTACCACTTGGGGTTGGTGAAAACGCTGCAACGTATTCGTGCGAAATATCCGAATATCGTGATACAAAATTGCGCCAGCGGTGGCGGTCGGGCTAACTACGGCCTGATGCCTTACTTCGAGGAGTTCTGGGTGAGCGATAACAATGATGCCTTGCAACGCATTTATATCCAATGGGCGACGTCTTATTTCTTCCCCTCAAATGTCATGGCACAGCATATAGGCGGTAGCCCCTACCATATGACAGGGCGTAGGTTGCCTATCAAATTCCGTTGCGATGTGGCGATGAGCGGACGACTGGGCATGGAGTTGCAACCACGCCACATGACCGATGAGGAACGCCAACAAGCCCCTGTGGCTATTAACGATTACAAACGCCTGCGTGAGGTAATCCAACTGGGCAACCTCTACCGATTGGTATCGCCTTTTGAGGTGGGACATACCTTCCCCAATACGGCACAAATGGCATCGCTCATGTATGTCAATGATGATCAATCGCGTGCCGTGTGGATGACCTATCGCACCTCTTTCTTGCTCAATCAGACCGTGCCTACTATCCATTTGCAAGGTCTGAACCCTACGACACTATACCGCCTATACGAGCGCAATATAGCCGTGGGGCAAGAGCCATCCGCATTGCACGGTCAGACCTTCACGGGCGAATACCTCATGCGAGTAGGTGTGGATGTGGCAGTTAATAGCGAGTACGCCAGTCGCGTATATGAACTCTGTGCTGTGGATGCACCGATAGCGACTGCTCAAGAACTGCAGCACCGCCTACAAGCAGCTTGCGACAGCCCATTCGTGCTCTTTGGGCAACACGATGCTACCTTGTATGGACACACGTGGTACGGCGAGCGAGGACGAAGCGACTGCCGCGACCTCACAGGTGCACACCCAGCGATCATATCCTTTGACTTGGGACACATAGAACTGGGCAGCGAGTTGAGCATAGATAGTGTGCCATTCGCCTCAATCCGACAGGCGATGAGCGACCACCATGAGCGCGGCGGCATAGTGTCCGTATCCTGGCACCCCACGCACCTCATCACAGGCGGTACGGCATGGGACAATAGCATGGACACCACGATTCGCACGCTGCTACCTCAACACGCTAATCACCATAAGCTGACAGCGGCGATAGATAAATTGGCGCAGTTTCTCCAACCCATAGGCGTGCCCATACTCTTTCGCCCATGGCACGAGATGAACGGCAACTGGTTCTGGTGGGGAAGTAGCTGCGGCACACCCGATGAATACAAACAACTATACCGCTTTACACACGACTACATACAGCAGCATTATCCCCAACTCCTGCGCAACCTGCTATGGGCATATTCGCCCAACTTAGGGATAAAAGATGATACCTATATGCGCTATTATCCAGGCGATCAGTATGTCGATGTGTTGGGCGTGGATTGCTACCACATGGCTGGCGAAAGCCCTGCCATGTTTCAAGAGAATCTGTCGGAATGTCTGACTATTCTCAGCAAGTATGGTCAGCAAACAGGTAAGCCCATTGCACTGACCGAGACAGGCTTTGAGCGTATTCCGCAAGCCGACTGGTGGACACAAACATTATTGCCCATTATTGAGCAATACCCCCTGAGTTATGTACTTGTATGGCGCAATGCACACAACATGCCGCAGCACTACTACTTACCTTTCGTAGGCGACACCTCTGCCGAGGACTTTGTGCGCTTCTATCAAGCACCTTATACTAAGTTTTGTAATCCCTATATCCAATAAGCAATATGACTTTTCAAGAACGAAAACAACTCATTGAGCAAGAGCACCAGGCATTGCTACAGCGTGCTAATCGCCCATTGCCAAGTATGAATGGTATTTACACGCGATACGAATACCCTATATTGACCGCCGAACATATTCCGCTGGAGTGGCGATTTGACTTTAATCCAACAAGCAATCCGCTACTAATGGAGCGAATAGGCGTGAATGCCGTGCTGAACTCGGGGGCGATTTACCTCGATGGAAAATACCTCTTGGTTGTTCGCGTGGAGGGCAACGACCGAAAGTCCTTCTTTGCCGTAGCCGAATCCGCGAATGGTATCGATAACTTCCGTTTTTGGGAGCGTCCTATCACCATGCCCGAAGCCGATGTACCCGCTACGAATATATACGATATGCGACTGACGCAACACGAAGATGGATGGATATACGGGCTCTTCTGCGTGGAGCGTCACGACGAAGCGCACCCCGAAGACTTGAGTGCGGCTGTGGCCGCTTGTGGCATTGCGCGCACACACGACCTGAAGACATGGCAGCGACTGCCTGATTTGCAGTGTAATAGCCAGCAGCGCAACGTGGTGCTGCATCCTGAGTTTGTGGATGGCAAGTATGCCCTATACACACGCCCGCAGGATGGTTTTATTGACACAGGTAGTGGTTCGGGCATAGGTTGGGCACTGGTGGAGGATATCACCTCGGCTAAGATAGATGATGAGCAGATCATTGACCAACGCTTCTACCATACCATTAAAGAGGTGAAGAACGGCGAGGGTCCACACCCTATCAAGACCCCACAGGGATGGCTGCACCTGGCACATGGTGTACGCGCTTGCGCCAGCGGACTACGATATGTGTTATACCTCTATATGACCGACTTAGAAAAGCCATGGGAACCTATTGCACAACCTGCGGGATACTTCATGGCACCCGTGGGCGATGAGTACATAGGCGATGTGATGAATGTGCTATTCGCCAACGGCTGGATAGTGCGCCACGATGGCACAGTATTGATCTACTACGCCAGCTCCGACACACGCATGCATGTAGCCACCTCCACGGTGGAGCAATTGGTGGACTATTGCTTGCACACCCCTGCGGATGGATTGACCACGGCTGCATCCGTACAACGCATCAACGCACTCATTGACAAAAACCAAGAGGTATGAACCAACGACTCCGACACATAGGCTATGGCTTGGGAGATATGTCTTCCTCCATGTTCTGGAAGATCTTCTCCTACTACCTGCCGTTCTTCTATAGCAATATCATGGGCTTATCGCTCAAAGATGCGGGTATTATTCTCCTTGTCACTCGCCTTTGGGATGCCGTCAGCGACCCTATGATGGGTGTGATAGCCGACCGTACGCAAACGCGATGGGGTAAGTATCGCCCCTATCTGCTATGGGTAGCGCCGCTGTTCAGCGTATGCGGCATATTGCTCTTCACCTGTCCCGACTGGCAATACACCGCCAAACTCATTTGGGCATATATCACCTATATACTCATGATGACCGTTTACACGGGTATCAATGTGCCTTACGGTGCTATGTTGGGTGTCATGACAGAGGATTCGCGCGAGAAGACCATATACTCTTCCTTCCGCATGTTCTTTGCATACGGAGGCTCTTTCCTCGCGCTTTTCCTATGGGAACCCCTGTGCAACGCTTTTGGCGGATACTATAGCCAACAGGGATGGTTCTGGGCCATAGTGGTGATAGCCACCTGTTGCCTGATGCTATTTGTCGGCTGTTTCCTGCTCACACGCGAACAAGTGCACACCATTAGCACCGTCTCCGTGGGCAATGATATTAAAGCGCTCTTCCACAACGCGCCTTGGTGGTTGCTGATAGGCGCAGCACTATGCTTCAACCTCTTTTGCACCGTGCGTGGCGCTACGGTGGCGTATTTCTTTGCCGACATTATCCCGCCCGAAACACAACTCTCGTTGGGTAAGTTCTCATTCCTCTTCTACGCAGGACTCTTCTTGGCTATCGGAGAAATATGCAATATGATAGGCGTAGCGACCTGCGTGCCTATTGCTGCGCGATGGGGTAAGAAAACCACTTTCATAGGGGTGAATATCCTACTGGCGATACTGTCCGTTGTCTTCTTCTTTATCCCTATCACGACTACCGGTTTTTGGCTCATGCTCCTCATGCAGGTGGGTATATCACTGCTGACGGGCATTATGTCGCCACTCGTATGGTCCATGTATGCCGATGTGAGCGATTATGCGGAGTATCGCTTCAAGACCGCTTCTACAGGTCTTATCTTCTCCTCCTCAAGCATGGCGCAGAAGTTTGGCGGTGCCATTGGCGGTGCAGCGACCATGTGGCTCTTAGCTGCCTTTGGCTATATCACAGATAGCCATATAACCCAAGCAGCGGATTTTGCGGGACAACCCACCCAAGCCCTTGCCTGTCTGCGCTATCTCATGTCCTTCATACCAGCAGGCATTAGTCTGCTGGCGGTTATCGTGGTGAGTTTCTACCCTCTATCCGAGACACGCATGCGAGACATAGAAGCCCAACTCCTAACCCAGAGAAGCCATGACTGATACCCAACTCAAAGATTCCGCACGCCAACTGCTCACGGAGAACATACTGCGCTTTTGGGAGGAGCATATGTTTGACCCCAATGGTGGTTTCTACGGCAGAATGACTGGTCATGGAGTGCTCGACACCCATGCCGAGCGAGGAGCCGTGCTCAACGCACGCATTCTATGGACTTTCTCCGCGGCATATAGGATATTCCATGATCCGCGCTATCTTGCGATGGCTACGCATGCCAAGAACTACTTCCTTGACTATTTCGTAGATCAGCAATTCGGAGGAGTATTCTGGTCGGTGTCGGCAGACGGCAAACCGCTAAGCACTAAGAAGCAAACATACGCCATTAGTTTTGCCATTTATGCCCTCTCCGAGTATGCGCGCGCAGCCGCAGATACCCACGCTGTCAATATGGCCATTCGCCTCTATGAGGACATAGAGCAGTATACCTTTGACCCCGTTCATGTGGGGTATGCCGAAGCACTCACGCGGCAATGGCAACCTATTGTCGATATGCGACTGAGCGACAAAGATGAATATGCTACGCGCACCATGAACACCCACTTGCATGTCATGGAGGCCTATACCAACCTCTATCGCATTTGGCCTGATCCCCAACTCAAGCAGAGCATACAAACGCTCCTCAATATCTTCGCCCAAAAACTCTATAATCCCACCAATGGACATATTGACCTCTTCTTCAACGACACATGGCAGGGCAAACGCAATATCGCCAGTTATGGACACGATATAGAGGCTGCTTGGCTACTCAACGAGGCACTACAGGTCATTGGCGATGCGGATATGCAACAGAGCATGCAACTGATCATTGAGCATATCGCACGCGCTTCGCAAGAGGGCTTGCAAAGCGATGGGTCATTGATTCATGAGACGAATGACGAGCAACGCCAGTGGTGGGTGGAGTGCGAAGCCGTAGTCGGTTATCTCGACCAATGGCAACAATCGGGCAATCCGCGCTATCGCCAACTGGCATTGCAGACATATGACTATATACTCCACCATCTAGTAGATTATGATCATGGCGAATGGTATTGGGCTATTCTACCCGATGGTAGTATCGACAAGGAAAATGATAAAGCAGGATTATGGAAATGCCCATACCACAATTCGCGCATGTGTTTTGAAATCATAGAAAGACTATAATATGAAACCATACAAGTTTGCTCCTTATCTCAGAACCACTATTTGGGGTGGTTACCAAATAGCTCCATTCAAAGGCATTTTCACGGCACAACCCAATATCGGCGAATCGTGGGAGATTAGCGGTGTGCCAGGACACGAGTCGGTGGTAGTGGAACGAGGTATCATTGGCGATGTGGACCTTGGGCTCAATCTTACCCAACTAATTGATAAGTACAAAGGTCTTCTCGTGGGCGAGAGAGTGTATCGGACATATGGCAATACCTTCCCGTTGCTGGTTAAGTTCATTGACTCACGCCAAGACCTTAGCGTCCAAGTGCACCCCGATGACCAACTCGCACAAAAGCGACATCAGTGCCCTGGCAAAACCGAAATGTGGTATGTCATTAAGGCAGATGTGGGAGCGAAAATCTACTCTGGACTCAAACAGAGTATCACGCCCGATGATTACGAGCGCTTGGCCAAAGCAGAACCTATCAATGGTCATTCGCCTATGCAGGATGTCATTGCTACCCACGAGTCGCACCAGGGTGACCTCTTCTTCCTTCCCGCGGGACGATTGCATGCTATCGGAGCAGGTAATTTCCTCACCGAGATACAACAGACATCCGATATTACATACCGCGTTTATGACTTTGGTCGAAAGGATGCAAATGGTGTTCCACGCGAATTGCATTTGGAGCAGGCTAAAGAGGCGATTGACTACCAAGTGTGGCCAGAGTATCGTACCAGTTATGACTCTACCAAACCCAACTCCGAACTGATCCACTGCCCTTATTTCATAGTGAATAGGGTGGTCGTGCAGGTGGCTGCGGAAATCAACCTACATTCCGATTCGTTTGTGATTGTAGTCTGCCTTTGGGGCGATGCTAATATTAATGGTATTCGAGTGAAGCAGGGCGAGACACTCCTTGTCCCTGCTTCCGAAAATGTGCTTTATATCTTCGGAAACGCTACCTTCCTAACGGCAACGATGTAATCGCTGAAGCAACCTATATACAATCACCAATTCTAAAAATATTTATACATGCTATGGAAGACAATGCAAAAATAATCATCAATGTAGCAGGTGACTATGTACAATCTAAGTATGTAGAATATGAGATTGCTAATGTGGAACCAACTGGTATCGGCATTCAAATTGTCAATGGTAGTAAGTCAGCCATTACCACGGCAACTGTCCGTGTGAGAACGCCTAAGTTACAAACAGCGACCTTTACCTATCGCTTTTGGCAAAAAACAACAATGCCGATTACTCAACTATATCAATGCTTACTCCAAGCCAAATGGATTGCACCAGACACCAATCCAGATGATTTCCTCGCCATCTTCTCTGGAGAAAATTCTACAGCCCGAGTGAAATGGATAGCAAAACCATCCTATCTCTATGGTCTCATTCGTCGAGCCATAGAGCAAGAATTAATCTCCATACCTGCCAATGGAAAACTTTGGCAAATCGTAGAAAGTCATTTCGTGGATACTAATAGTCGTTCTTTTCACAACTTACACAAGCAAAAAGAATCAAAAATAGCAATACCAACCATAGAGACAATGCTCAAAATTCTGCAACCTTCGGCATAATCTTCGCGCGAAGAAAAATTTCTTCAATAAAATTATATTAGTGGAAGACTTTGATTAACAAGGTCTTCCAATTTTTTTATACCTAATCTTTACCTATCTATTGCCTAATCTTCGGCGCAAAACCCCTTCCGCGCCGAAGATTTTTACAGCATTATTATAGAAACGCGTCCACAGAAAGGACAGCACCCAACATGACAAAGTTAAATCACTTAAATTAATTGAAAGAATGACAAAAATATCTACGCTACATTTTTAATTATTTTTGTAGGCGAAGCCGTATTTATGTTTCAAAAAATCATCCTCGAATTGACATAAATTGACAACCCAATTGACCTGAATTGTCTTTACAACAAATTCCCTCGCCGCTCGAGGAAGTTGATTCGAGTGGAAGGTGTTTAAGTTGTTTTTAAATTTTATATATCCTATCAATATGAAACAAAAACATTTCGTCATCATCTCCATTCCCTGCCAAAGCGCAGAAGAAATGCTCCAAGCCAAAGAGGCAGTCCTCTTTCATTTGGAAACCCTCAATCCCGAGTTTACTACCAAGGGCACCACCCTCACCGTCAAAGTCATTCCTCTTGACCCTAAACTCTTCTATCCCGACGAGGCATGCGACATCATCCGTCAAACCCTCGCCCAGTCCCTCACCTTCAACCACTGCTGGACGTGCACACTCCATACTATCAATTCTTAATTCAAAATTCTTAATTAACCCTTTAACCCCTCTCACGGCATAGAGGATTTCCGAACACCGAGTATAAATATCTTATTTTGTTTTGCCCACCAATGCAATTTGTTGCATTCATTTGGGCAAAAACAAAAGATAAATCTTGAATTGACAAAAATTGACAACCAAATTGACGCCAATTGTCTTAAAAACAAATCCTTGATTTTTAATTATTTTTGTTACAAAAAATGATCCCTCGCCGCTCGAGGAAGTTGATTCGAGCGGAAGTTGTTGAATATATTGTTGTTATTGTTGTTGATTTAAACCTCCAACTGTTGTTTTCTTTACTCCCGTTCATTGCCGAACTAACATGTCAAAAATCAAATTAGAAGCACCATTCCGCCAATTCCGTGGCAAAATCTGCAAACACTCCGACATTATCTTCAAAGAGATGTACGGCGAAACCTTCACCTCGCAAATCTGTAACCCTTACACGGGTGAACCATCTACCGCACAAAAAGCGCAACAAACCAAAATGGCTACAGCTTCAGCCAATGTCAAAGCCCTTACAGAAGAGCAGATTGCTGCTTACAAAGAGGCCTTCAAAAAGCAAAGCCAGTACAAGTCTCTGCATGGCTACATGATGGCACAAGAGATGGCAAAACTCTAATCCCAATCACTAAACTCTAAACACTAAACTCAAAAACCCCCTCTCCGGCATAGAGGATCTCGAACTCCGAGTAAAAACAATCATTTTGTTCTGCCCACTAATGCAACGCGTTGCATTCATTTGGGCAGAAACAAAAGATAATCATTGAATTGACGTACGGCTGAATGAGTAAAGCGAATGAGCAGATCGTTCGAGCCGTATGGCGAGATAAGAATAATTGACATCCTAATTGACATCAATTGTCTTAAAATTATACTCGGTGTTCGATTGCCGAACACATATGGCACAAGTCGTTTACGAAGACCCTATTCATCATATCTCTGGAAAAATCTCCAAAAAGTTCCGCACCACCTACAACTACCGCAAGCAGTCGGAGCATAAGTACACCTCCGTTCGCGGTGAACGTGACTTGCAGAACAAACCCTACACCGAGAAGGAGCTCATGCACCGCGCGAAGTTTGCTGCTGTGGCTGCTGCTACCCGCTCGCGTATGGCTGACCCATCGCAAGCCGCTGCAGACATGATGGCGTTCAAGGCGCAAACCAAGTACAAGACCCTCTATCGCTACGTCTTCCGCCAAGAGTGGAATGACTATGAGGGGTGAGATCGCTGCGCTTGAAGATCGCTTCGCTGAAGATGGAAGATCGCTTCGCTTGAAGTCTTCAAGGGCTTCAGCCCAATCTTCCAGCCCTTTAGGGCGATCTTCAAGGGCTTTAGCCCGAACTTCCAGCCCTTTAGGGCAATCTAACTTCTAACCTCTAAAACACCAAACAATGAAACCATTAACCGATATTCAGAAAGAACGCCTCAGGAAGGCCATTAAGTATCTGGTGGTGTCCATCGCCACTGCCATTGCCATGGCACTCGGATTGACCTCATGCAACGTCACACGCACTATCACCACCGAGAGCCGTTCGCTCACCCGTGGCGACACGGCAGTAATAATCCAGACCAAGACCATCGAGTCGTACAACGCCAAGAAGAATTAGCAAATACCCATGCACTCTTCTTTCGTTCTCAAAGTGGTATGTCGGAAATTCCGAACTACCACTTTATTCCACTTTCTAACTATATAATTTGGTACTTTCCCTTATTTTTTGTATCTTTGCACTCGATAATCATAAATCAACCATTAACACCCCATTTATTATGACTAAGAAAATCGTTGTTTTTACAGGAGCAGGCGTGTCCGCAGAGAGCGGATTAGGTACTTTTCGTGGTTCTGACGGCATGTGGGACCGCTACCGCATAGAAGATGTATGTACCCACGATGCATGGCTCAACAATCCACAACTCTGCGTTGAGTTCTACAACATGCGTCGCCGCGAAGCCCTCGCTGCACAACCTAATGCTGCGCATCATGCCATTGCTCGCCTGCAAGAAGTATTCCCCGACACCCAAGTCATCACCCAAAACATCGACAACCTCCACGAGCGGGCTGGCAGCCACGATGTCATTCACCTGCACGGCGAAATCACCAAGCTTCGCTCCGAAACCAACCAACTGGCCACCATCGACCTGGACGGTTGGGAGCAACACTATGGCGACCGCCACCCCGACGGCTCGCTCCTTCGCCCATATGTAGTCTTCTTTGGCGAAGACGTGCCGTATTTTCCGTTGGCTTGCGAAGTGGCCAGTCAAGCCGATATACTCATCGTGGTGGGTACCTCGCTCAATGTCTATCCCGCTGCATCATTGCTGCAATATGCGCCACATTCGGCAGAGATTTATGTGGTAGATCCCAACACACCCGAACTCGGTATCTACCGATACCGCGCCCACCACATCCAGAAAAAGGCCTCCATCGGTGTTCCTGAATTGGTGGAGAAACTGATAGAGAAATATGACTAATATTTGCCTCATATTTGCACAATTCAATTTTTTTTTGTAACTTTGCAGTCCGTTTTATCGTAGAATATTGTAGTGACTAATAAATTTTTCTGTACCTATGAACACATCGACTCTCAATGCTTCGCAACTTGCTGCTGTGGTTTATAACGAAGGTCCTCATCTGGTTATTGCAGGTGCTGGGTCTGGCAAAACACGTGTCTTGACCTATAAAGTAGCCCACTTGCTGGAGCAAGGGATTGCTGCGGGACATATATTAGCGTTGACCTTTACCAATAAAGCTGCACGCGAAATGAAGAGCCGCATCTGCCAACTGGTGGGCGAGGAGAGTGCACGTTATCTGTGGATGGGTACCTTCCATTCTATATTCTCACGCCTACTGCGCCAAGAGGCACAGTTATTGGGATATACGCATGACTATAGTATCTATGATACCACCGACTCTAAGTCTGTGATTAAGCATATCATCAAAGATATGCAGCTGGATGATAAGGTCTATAAGCCCAGTGTGGTGCATGCTCGTATCTCTATGGCGAAGAACAAGTTGCAGTCGCCTAATCTGTATGCAGCAGATCGCGAGTATCTCATGCGCGACCGATTTGAGAAGATGCAAGAGATGGCGCGTGTATATACAGAGTATAATCGCCGCCTGAAAGCAGCCAACGCAATGGATTTTGATGATATCTTGGTCAATACCTACAACCTGCTGAATAAGTTTCCTGAAGTGGCAGAGAAGTATCAGGAGCTGTTTCAGTATATACTGGTGGATGAGTATCAAGACACCAACCGGGCACAATATATGATCATCAAGAAGCTAGCTGAACAGCATCACCGCATTTGTGTGGTAGGAGATGATGCACAGTCCATCTACTCATTCCGCGGTGCGGATATTAGCAATATACTGAATTTCCAGAAAGATTACCCCGAGGCGCAGCTCTTCAAGTTGGAGCAGAACTACCGTTCTACTCAGACCATTGTGAATGCGGCTAACTCGCTGATTCGTCACAACAAGGGGCAGATACGCAAGGAGGTTTTCTCTGATTTGCATATAGGTGAGCGCATTTCGCTATCTACCTATATGACCGATCGTGATGAAGCCAAAGCTGTAGCCAAGCAGGTACAGCGATTGGCACCATCCGTATATTCCTACGACGATATTGCTATCATGTACCGCACCAATGCGCAGTCACGTGTGATAGAGGATGAGTTGCGACAACTGAATATCCCATATCGCATCTACGGCGGTACCAGTTTCTACCAACGCAAAGAAATCAAAGATGCGCTGGCATACTTGCGTTTGGTGACCAACCGTGATGACAACGAAGCGTTTTTGCGCGTGGTCAATTATCCCACACGCGGTATAGGTGATACCACCGTGGGACGATTGATGGAGGCGTCACGGCTGAATAAATGTTCGCTCATGCAGGTGGCTATAGCGCCCGAGCGAATGACCAGTGACCTGTCAGCCGCGACCCAAAAGAAAGTGAGCGAGTTTGCGCAGATGATAGAGCGCTTTGCCGAAGATATGCAGACCAAAGATGCATACGTGTTTGCCCAAGACCTGATGACACAAACGGGTATCTTGCGCGAAGCCAAGAGTGATACCACTCCAGAAGGTGTGGCTCGCTATGAGAACCTGGAGGAGATGCTCAGCAGTATCCACGAGTTCTGCGAACGCCGTCAGCAGGACGGTATTGACTTCACACCAATTGCGGATTTCTTGGCAGAGGTCAGTTTGCTCACCGACCAAGATGAGCATCTGGACGATATGCAAGAACGTGTCACCCTGCTCACTGTCCATGCTGCCAAGGGATTGGAGTTTCGTGCTACATTGATAGTGGGCATGGAAGAGAACTTGTTCCCCTCTGCTTTTAGTCAGACGTTGCATGAGATAGAGGAAGAGCGTCGCCTGTTCTATGTGGCTATCACGCGTAGTATGGAGCGCTGTTTCCTGATGAATGCCAGACAGCGTTTCCGCAATGGTCAAGTGGCTTTCACGACACCTTCGCGCTTCTTGAAGGATATCGACCGCCAGTTCCTGCTGAATACGGATGAAGTGGTGCATCGTCCTGCTCCTAAGAAAGAGATACCAACCATCACGCATACACATTCGCATCTCACGCCTACTACTGGCGCCAAGGAGAAGTCGAAGCGCAAGACGATTCGTTCGGAATGGGCAAAAGATGACCGTGTGATGCACCGCGTCTTTGGTGCGGGTACGGTGTTGGAAGTCTATCGCGAGAACGACAACGATAAGATTGATATTCAGTTTGATGCGGTAGGCAAGAAAACCCTGCTTGTCACATACGCTAAACTGGAACGTTTGGTATAGTACCAACAAAAAATCGAACTCCGCGGAGTTCGATTTTTTTGAGTCCTTTTGTGGAGATGGCGGGATTCGAACCCGCGTCCAAACAAGGAACCAATATGCTTTCTACACGCTTATCTTGGCCTGAATTTTCGAGCAATGGCAAGACCCAAGCCACCAACCATTGCCTTATCTGCTACGGTCTCATTCTTGCATCGCAGCCTACAAGAACCAGCCCTGATATTTCCGCACCGCTTGATCCTATCAGCCTCTGGGCGTTGGCTTGGAGCGATGTCTCGGTTCAGCACCTTGTGCCGAAACTAGGCGAATCTACTATACTTCGATTACGCAGCGAGAGCTACAGTATTGTTGCCAGTTATAATGGCGAACCCGATTTACGAGCGGTGTTCATGCTCGGCGTGCTTACATACCTGTTCTACCTGCTGTCAAAACCAAACATCCCCTCGTCGGAATGCGCTTGTCGCATTGACTGCCGCTCTGCGGCATTAGGCGACCGCGATTCCTCCTCTTAACTCGGGCTCGCGAAGCCCTCGTTAGTTTTTTCACGATTATCGCTATGCGCTTGTCGCATTGACTGCCGCAATGACGCACAAACAGATTGCGACTGCAAAAGTACTGTATTTTTCTGGATTGTGCAAATTTTTTAATCTTTTTTGCACATTCTCCGTCAGTTTTTCTTACTTGCGCAGATAAAGTACGCAATCAGAGCGATATACGCGGCTACGCCGACGAGGGCGGCGTGGTTGCTTGCAGCCCAAGCGCCTAAGTAGCACTCTACGCCACAGAACTTAATCAAAGCACTTACTACACCCATCAATGCGCCACCAGCGATGAAACCAGATGCGATGAGTGTACCTTTCTCGTTGCGAGCTGCAGCCAACTCTTCGGCTTTCTCGCCATCTTTCTCACGCTTGCGGCTTACGAGCCATGAGATAGCACCACCCACGAGCAATGGGGTGTTCAAGCTCAATGGGATGAACATACCTAAGGCAAATGCCAACACAGGTACACCCATGAAGTTGAGAATCAATGCCAAAGCAGCACCTGCGAAATAGAGCATCCATGGTGCACCTTGACCACTCATCAATGGTTCGATGACCGCAGCCATCGCATTCGCTTGAGGAGCTACGAGGGCGTTCTCGCCTACGAAACCGTAGGTCTTATTCAGAATAATCATCACACCACCTACGGTAGCTGCACTCACGAGGGTGCCGAGGAACTTCCAAGTCTCTTGTTTGTATGGGCTGGTACCAATCCAATAGCCAATCTTGAGGTCGGTGATGAAGCCGCCCGCCATAGATAAAGCCGTACAAACGACACCACCAATCACCATAGCGCCGACCATGCCGCTTGAGCCCTTCATACCAACTGCCACGAAGATCACAGAAGCGATGATAAGGGTCATCAATGTCATACCGCTGACAGGGTTGCTACCTACAATAGCGATGGCGTTAGCCGCCACGGTAGTGAAGAGGAAAGCGATAACTGCCACCACGAGGAAAGCCACCAACGCTTGCCAGATATTGCCCAATACACCGAGCCAGAAGAACACCAGCGTCACGAGCAATGCCACGGCAATAGCCAAGACGATGAATTTCATGCTTAGATCTTTCTCCGTGCGGAGCGATGCCTCGATGACTTGTTTGCCCTTGCCGCCGAGCTCTTTGCCTGCCAAACCAACAGCCGACTTGATCACGCCCCAACTCTTGACAATACCGATGAGACCAGCCATAGCGATGGCGCCGATACCGATATTGCGACCATAATCGAGGAAGAGGTTTTGTGGGTCAGTAGCCTCCATGCCAGGCACACTGCCGAGGAGTGGGAGCAATACCCACCATACGAAGAACGAGCCCGCGCATATAACGGCTGCGTACTTGAGGCCGATGATATAACCGAGACCGAGTACCGCAGCAGAAGTGTTGATGGAGAAGACGAGTTTGAACTTCGCCGCCAAGGCTTCGCCCCAACCCATCATGCGGGTGGAGAGTTGCTCGGTCCATAGACCGAAAGTGGAAACTGCAAAATCATACAAACCTCCGATTCCAGCGGCCCAGATGAGGGGCTTGGCTTGGTTGCCACCGCCTTCGCCAGAGACGAGGACTTGGGTTGTAGCCGTAGCCTCAGGGAATGGATATTCGCCGTGTTTCTCCTGTACGAAATACTTGCGGAAAGGAATGAGGAAAAGGATACCGAGGCAGCCGCCGAGCAAGGATGATAGGAAGACTTGCATGAAGTTGACGGTGATGTCAGGGTACTTAGCTTGTAGGATATAAAGCGCAGGCAATGTGAAGATGGCACCCGCTACAATCACACCCGAAGAAGCACCAATGGATTGGATGATGACATTCTCGCCAATGGCATTCTTGCGCTTCATGGCAGAGGAGAGACCTACTGCGATGATGGCGATAGGAATGGCTGCTTCGAATACTTGACCGACCTTGAGGCCGAGATAAGCAGCCGCTGCAGAAAAGATGACTGCCATAACGACACCCATGATCACGCTATATGGGGTGATCTCGGGGTAGGAGTTTTGTGGTTTGAGAATTGGCTCATACTTCTCTCCTGGGCGGAGAGGACGAGAGGCATTCTCGGGGAGTTGGATTTTGCTCATATGTTTTATTGTTTAGTGGACGGCGCAGAGCGCCTACTGTTTCGTGTTTAGAGTGTAATTATTCGGTATGCGAGGTATGCGGCATAGGTGAGGAGGAGGATAGCTCCATGCCAACGTTTGATCTCGTGCTTCTTAGTGAGATACACAAAGAGCATCACAAGGACACTACCCAAAGCAGCCATCATGGCATCTATCTCCAGTCCGTGGTAGCCAGGCAATGCTTTGACGCAAGCGCTTGTGCCGAGGATAAAGAAGATATTGAAGATATTGCTACCTACTACATTGCCGAGGGCAATATCGCAGTTCTTCTTGAAAGCCGCCATGCAAGAGGTGGCCAACTCGGGTAGGGATGTACCCAAAGCCACTACGGTGAGACCGATAATGGCATCGCTTACGCCCAATGATTGGGCGATAGAAGTAGCGCTCTTGACAATCACCTCGCCACCAACGACCAAACCTACGAGACCGCCGATGATGAGTGCAAGCGCACGGCGAGCAGACATGGGTTTGTAGTCTTCGTTGCTCTCCGTTTGTGGAACGCTGCCAATACCTCTGAAGTTATGCCAAAGGAAAATAATAAAGAACACCAGCAGGATACTACCACCTACACCCGAAATAAAACCGCCATTGCCTTGTCCCATTTGGATAGAGCCTAAGTCGCTGAGGGTTGGGTCGGCAATATTCATATTGAATATGTGCTCGATTTGCAACCACGATGGGCTGTTATATACCGCAAAGAGCAATACCAGAAGAGCGGCCAACAGACTGAATGGTATGTCAAATCGGCGGGTGGATTTTTGCGATGAAATGGGGAATATCAGTGCCGTACAACCCAAGATGACAAAGGTGTTGATGATATTACTACCCAGCACATTGGTGATGGCAATCTCGGTGCTACCCTGTCCCACAGCCACCATGTTCACCACAAACTCGGGCATACTGGTGCCGAAAGCCACAACGGTAAGACCGATCACGATATCGCTCACTCCGTATTTCTTTGCTAAAGCAGATGCACCCTCCACGAGCCAGTCGGCACCCTTGATGAGTGCAGCACAACCCGCTATAATCAGCGGAATTGCTACCCAAAAGCCGCCGTTGGCAAGCCAAGTGTTTAGAAAATCAAGCATCGTTATATTTTAGGTTAAAGGTTAGAGGCTAAAGGTTAAAGGCTGGTAATATGCGGCTACGCCGCTATTTCTCGCCTCATCGCCTCTCGCCTTATCGCCTTTTTAATTACACGTTGAAAAGGAAGTGCATAATGTCTCCATCTTGCACGATGTATTCTTTGCCTTCGATACCGAGTTTACCTGCTTGACGGCAAGCGGACTCGCCACCGAGTGCGATATAATCTTCGTACTTGATGACCTCAGCACGGATGAAGCCACGCTCGAAGTCCGAGTGAATCACACCAGCACATTGAGGTGCTTTGCTACCCGCCTTGAAGGTCCATGCACGTACCTCGTCGCTACCCGCAGTGAGGAAGGTGCGGAGCTCGAGCAACGCATATGCTGCCTTGATAAGGCGACTTACACCAGACTCTGAAAGTCCGATTTCATCGAGGAACATCTGACGCTCTTCGTAGGTCTCGAGTTCGGCAATCTCGCTCTCAATCTTAGCAGCTACGATGAGCACTTGTGCGTTCTCGTCCTTGACCGCCTCGCGCACTTGCTCCACATATTTATTGCCGTTGACAGCTGAGTTCTCGTCCACGTTGCAGACATAGAGCACAGGTTTGCTGGTGAGGAGCATGGTCTCTTTAGCCACGAGTTCTTCGTCTTTGTTGATGAGCTCCACGGTACGAGCAGACTTGCCTTGTGAGAGTGCGTCGCGGTACTTGAGGAGTACATCGAGTGCCACTTTGGCTTGTTTGTCGCCACCTACGCGCACTTGTTTTTCGATTTTTTGGATGCGTGACTCCACGGTCTCAAGGTCCTTGAGTTGGAGTTCGGCATCAATGATATCTTTGTCGCGGATAGGATCCACAGAGCCGTCCACATGCACCACATTCTCATCATCGAAGCAACGGAGTACGTGAATGATAGCGTCTGTCTCGCGGATATTCGCGAGGAACTTATTGCCGAGTCCTTCGCCCTTGCTTGCGCCCTTCACCAATCCCGCAATATCTACGATTTCAACGGTGGTTGGGATCACACCGCGCTCGGGTTTGCAGAGTTCGCCGAGCTTGATAAGACGCTCGTCGGGTACGGTGATCACGCCTACGTTAGGTTCGATCGTACAGAAAGGGAAGTTCGCCGATTGCGCCTTGGCGTTGCTAAGGCAATTGAAGAGGGTAGATTTGCCGACATTAGGCAGACCCACTATACCACATTGTAAAGCCATATATTCTAGGTTAGAGGTTAGAGGTTAAAGGTTAAAAGCTAGTAATATGCGGCTATGCCGCTATCCCTTGCCTCTCTCCTTATTGCCTTTCGCCTAATTCTCAATTCTTAATTCTTAATTAAGTTATGTCCTGTCATTTCTGCTGGTTGCTCGATGCCGAGGATGTGGCAGAGGGATGGAGCCACATCGGCGAGGATACCATCTTCGAGTTTCGCATCGGTGTGCTCTTTGCTCACATACACGAATGGCACTGGGTTGAGTGAGTGCGCGGTGTTAGGTGAACCGTCGGCATTGATAGCGTTGTCGCAGTTGCCGTGATCTGCAATGATGATGATCTCGTAGTCGTTCTTAAGAGCAGTAGTTACCACTTTATCCACGCATTCATCGATAGTTTTAACCGCTTTCTCGATAGCTGCATATACGCCTGTGTGACCCACCATGTCGCCGTTGGCAAAGTTGAGGGTGATATAGTCGTATTTCTGTGTATCGAGTGCCTCGCAGAGTGCCTCTGTTACCTCAGGAGCAGACATCTCAGGTTGGAGATCGTAGGTAGCTACCTTGGGTGAAGGAATCAAGATACGCTCCTCGCCTGCGTACTCTGCCTCGCGACCACCGTTGAAGAAGAAGGTCACGTGTGCGAACTTCTCGGTCTCAGCGATACGGAGTTGCTTGAGACCTGCGTTGCTAACGATCTCGCCCATGGTGTTTTGTACATTCTCTTTTGGGAAGAGGATGTGCAAGCCTTGGAAGGAAGAATCATATGGGGTCATGCAGTAGTATTGCAGGTTTGCGATAGTGGTCATACCATTCTCTGGCATATCTTGTTGAGTGAGCACGATGGTGAGCTCTTTCGCGCGGTCGTTGCGGTAGTTGAAGAAGATCACTACATCGCCCTCCTCGATGGTAGCCACTGGCTTGCCGTCGCGAACATGTACGATTGGCTTGATGAACTCGTCGGTTACGCCTTCTTCGTAGCTTTCCTCAACGGCCTTGAGCATATCTTCAGATGCTTTGCCCTCGCCCTTAACGATACAATCGTAAGCCACTTTCACGCGCTCCCAACGTTTGTCGCGGTCCATGGCGTAGAAGCGACCTTGGATAGAGGCGATCTCGCCGCAGCTGGTAGCGAGGTGTTGTTGCAATTGGTCGATAAAACCGAGACCAGACTTAGGGTCGGTATCGCGGCCATCCATGAAGCAGTGGATGAAGGTTTTGCCGTCTAATCCGTAGGTTTTAGCAATATCGCAGAGGTAGAACAGGTGGTCGAAAGAAGAGTGTACACCACCGTTAGAGGTCAATCCCATGAGGTGAAGCTTCTTGCCTGTCTCTTTGGCATAACCGAAAGCAGATTTGATTTCTGGGTTTTCGAGGATGCTACCATCTTTGCAAGCGCGGTTGATTTTCACGAGGTCTTGGTACACGACGCGACCAGCACCGATGTTTAAGTGACCTACTTCTGAGTTACCCATTTGTCCATCAGGCAAACCCACGTTTTCGCCACTGGCTTGGAGTTGGCTGTGAGGGTACTTCTCCAACAATGCATCCCAATGTGGGGTTGGAGTACAAGAGATAGCATCGGCTTGTGATTTGTTTCCGATTCCCCAGCCGTCGAGAATCATAAGTAATGCTTTTGACATAGTTGTATTGTTTTTTATAGTTTATTCTGTAGTTTTTGCCGCAAATTTCGGCAAATTATCAATCAATCCGCAAAGGTACTACAAAAAATGCACATACGCAAGAAAACGAGTAATTATTTTGCAAAAAGATAGATTTATCTATCTCATATACCCATCAGCAGCCATAGGAAGCTTGCTTACTGATGGGTGTAGGTGGGAATATGATAGGGTGTTAACCATTTTTGAAAATAATTACGAGTCTCTGTAGTATGGGCTGCATGATGCGGACGTACTTTCGGGGGAATGCGCTACAGCGCAGGCGGCGTCCGAAGGTACTGCTTTTTTTGCATTTATGCAAATAATTTATACAAAAATCATTCAAAATTATTTGTAACGGCGAATGGAGCGAATGGAGCGAATCTGAAAATGGTACTTAGGCAAAATTGTGGAACAAAGAAGGGAATTGTAATCTTCGATTTAAGCGGTTGTAGGATTTTAGGTTAACGAAAACACATGGCTCAGATGCCGAAAAAGGCGGTTTATTTGCGATTTGAGCGCATTTCTCGAAAAAGGCGTGAATAGGTGTTGTGTATGTGAAAAAAAAGTAGTAACTTTGCAGTCGATTTGTGCCTATACGCGCAGAGGGTGGCGCACTACCAAAATTGTAGAATATTATAGAAAATTAGGCAAAATTAAGAAAATTTTTACAGGAAAATAATAAAATACAAAAAAATACAATGGAAGAATTGAATCAACAAGTAGAACAACAAGAGAAGTATGATGGTTCGAGTATTCAGGTGCTCGAAGGTCTGGAGGCAGTGCGTAAACGCCCTGCGATGTATATCGGCGACATCTCGCTGAAAGGTCTGCATCACTTGGTTTATGAGGTGGTGGATAACTCTATCGACGAGGCGTTGGCTGGTTTCTGTAGCAACATCGAGGTGACAATCAACGAGGATAACTCCATTACCGTACAAGATAACGGTCGCGGTATCCCAGTAGATATGCACCCAAAAGAGAAAAAGAGCGCACTTGAGGTCGTTATGACCGTATTGCACGCCGGTGGTAAGTTCAATAAAGACAGCTACAAGGTGTCTGGTGGTCTCCACGGTGTGGGTGTGAGCTGTGTGAACGCTCTTTCTACCAAACTGCATGTAGAGGTACGTCGCGACGGCAAGATCCATGCGCAAGACTACGCCAAGGGTAAGCCATTGGCTCCAGTGAGCGTGGTGGGTACCTACAACGAAGGCGAGGGCACTGGTACACGCGTACAGTTCTGGCCTGACGGCAGCATCTTTACCGAGACTGTTTACCACTACGACATCTTGGCTAACCGTATGCGTGAGTTGGCATACCTGAACGCAGGTGTGCGCATCACCTTGACCGACCTGCGCGAGAAGAACGAGGACGGCACATTCAAAGGCGAGGTGTTCTACTCAGAGGAAGGATTGAGCGAGTTCGTTCGTTATATTGACGGCAATCGCACTCCGCTGATTAGCGAGGTTATTCACCTCAACACCGAGAAATACGGTACGCCAGTAGAGGTGGCAATCCTCTATAACACCGATTTCAACGAGAACGTGCACAGCTATGTCAATAATATCAACACCATCGAAGGTGGTACACACGTGGCAGGTTTCCGTGCGGCACTCACCCGCGTGATGAAGAAATACGCCGACGAGAGCAAGATGCTGGAGAAGGCCAAGTTGAAAGACAAAGACGGTAATGCCAACATCGATGCGAACGACTTCCGCGAGGGTCTCACCGCGATTATCAGCGTGAAGGTGGCAGAGCCACAGTTTGAGGGTCAGACCAAGACGAAGTTGGGTAACTCAGAGGTAGCTGGTATGGTGTCTTCTGCTGTGAGCGAGGCATTGACCAACTATCTGGAGGAGCACCCAGAGGACGCCAAGAAGATCGTAGAGAAAGTGATCTTGGCGGCGCAAGCGCGTATTGCAGCGCGTAATGCTCGCCAGAGCGTGCTCAGAAAATCGCCTCTCGGCGGTGGCGGTTTGCCTGGTAAGTTGGCAGACTGCGAGAGCAAAGACCCAGCCGAGTGCGAGTTGTTCCTCGTGGAGGGAGATTCTGCGGGTGGTACCGCAAAGACCGGTCGCGACCGTAAGATTCAGGCCATCTTGCCATTGCGCGGTAAGATTTTGAACGTGGAGAAAGCGATGGAGCACAAGGTGTTCGAGAGCGAGGAGGTGAGAAACATCTTCACCGCACTGGGTATCACTTTCGGCACCGAGGACGATCCTAAGGCATTGAACCTGAGCAAGCTGCGCTACCACAAAGTAATCATCATGGCCGATGCCGACGTGGACGGTGCGCACATTGCTACACTGATCATGACCCTCTTCTTCCGTCATATGAAGGAGATTATTGAGCAAGGTCACCTCTATATCGCGATGGCTCCGCTGTACTTGTGTTCAAAGGGTAGCTACAAGGAGTACTGCTGGAACGACCAACAACGTCTGGACTTCATCATGAAGCATTGCGGTGGCGATGAGAAGTTGGTGAAGACACAGCGTTACAAAGGTCTTGGTGAGATGTCGGATGAGCAATTGTGGGAGACCACTATGGACCCAGCTCGCCGCCTGTTGAAGCAAGTGACTATCGAGAACGCTGCCGAGGCAGATCGCACTATCGCGATGCTCATGGGTGACGATGTGGCTCCTCGCCGCGAGTTCATCGAGAAGAACGCGACTTACGCGAAGATTGATGCGTAATCCAGTTTAAGGATGAAGGTAGCTGTTTATTGTAGTGCGAAGGACCGTATCCCCGAGGAGTATTTGGCTCTGGGAGATGTGCTGGGCAAGTGGATTGCCGAGGCGGGTCATACGCTGGTATATGGTGGTGCTACGGGCGGACTGATGACCCGTGTGAGCAATGCTGCCAAGGCGTGTGGAGGTACGGTGGAAGGCGTGATACCGCAGCGTATCATCCAAGCCAAACGCATGGCAGACAACTGCGACGTGCTCTACACAGTGGCCAATATGTGCGAGCGCAAGCAACGGATGAAGGACCTGGCGGACTGCTTCGTCTGCTTGCCTGGCAGCTACGGCACCCTCGACGAGATGATGGACGTGGTGGCGAGCGGTACGGTGGACGAACATCGCAAGCCCTGCTTCGTGTTGAACTACAAGGGCTTCTACGCTGGACTAAAATCACAAGTCGAACACATGCGCCAACTCGCATTCCTGCCACAAGAAGAACAATATGCGCCTCAGTTCGTGGATACAATCGAACAATTGATAGACCAACTAACAGAATTAAAAATTAAATAAATCACATACTTATGCAAACGGTAAAAATGCTTAGTACCAAGCAGTTCGAGCAATGGTTGCAAGAGCAAGCTGAGATAGCAGTGCGCTATCGCAAGATAGAGAAAAGCGACCTCTTGGAGGAATATAACACCTTGAAAGAGGTGGTGGAGTCTGCTGAATTTCAAGCGAAAAAGACCCGCCTCACCACTACCCGCTACGCGGATACGCAAGAGGGTAGCACGATGGCGTTGTACAATAGTTTGAAATGGAATACATCTGTCATTTTGTATAACCTGCTCAAGAAAGAGGCATACAAGGAGAAGGCAGAAGTAGCCCAATACTTAGCGCTCGCAGAGCAAATTCAGACTCCAGCGTTCCAAGAGGCGAATGCATTTTGGAAGAATCCAAAACGCTGGTTGACTACGCCTGAAAGCCAACAGGAGAAGCGCTATAACGAGTTGGTGAAGCATGCAGATATTCTGTTCTTCTTCCAACATACAGCGCAAGAGATAGCCGAACTCGAAGCATATAAGATGGTGTGGGCTGCGGAGTTTGAGACCCAAATGTCCGGTGCTTGGCAGACGGGATTCTTGTACCCCAGCAAGGAGTTCAAGGCCGACCACTCGCATGTGGGTGAGGGGCAAGCATACGTGCAGGGACGCAACACGCAAGTGGCTAACCGCATGCTGACTATCTCGACCAAGAAAGAGAAGACCACAGCTGCGGCATGGCATCCTACCAAGGGTATGATTATGCACGAGTTTGCTTATACCAGCGATGTGTGGCATACGGCTGAGGCGGTAGCGCCTAAGTCGGGCGTGTTGCAAGCTAAAGTGCGTCTGGCAGGTAAGGCCAAACATATCCTGTGCCTGACCAAGGCGAATGCAAAGAAAGCATTGCACCTGTTGCCTGCTGACAAGCAAGTGAAAGATGCTATCTATACCCTCGTATGGAACGAGAAGGAAGTGATTAACTATGTGAACAATGTGGAAGTTTCTCGCTCGCAAAACCCATTGGCAGGCGAAGCGCTGCATCTGCTCATGCGTAGTTATCTGCCTGAGAACGTGAAGGCAACGGGTAAGATGGATATTGATTGGGTGCGCATTTATACAAAGTAATTTGGATTCCAGCAACCGGATGCCGGAAGCCATAAAAAATCAACGAATTATGTTTCTGATTGCAGGACCTTGTGCCATAGAGAGTCGTGATATGGTGATGCACACGGCGGAAACGCTGAAGCAGGTGTGCGAGCGACTGGGTATTGCCTTGTATTTCAAGTCATCGTATGACAAAGCCAACCGCACCAGTATCTCGGAGCGCGGTGTGGGTATGGAAGCGGGCTTGCAGATTTTGCAAGAGGTGAAGACCACTTTCTCTTTGCCTATTCTGACCGACGTGCACGAGTCGTGGCAATGTGCGCCTGTGGCGGAGGTGGCGGATGTGTTGCAGATTCCTGCTTTTCTGTCGCGCCAGACGGACTTGCTGGTGGCTGCTGCTAAGACGGGCAAGATTGTCAATGTGAAGAAAGGTCAGTTCATGGCACCATGGGACATGCGCGGTGCGATTGCCAAGATCGAAGCTAACCATCCTCTCGCCTCATCGCCTCACAATGCAACACCATCCTGCACCACACTACACCACGCTACACCACACATCTGGTTGACCGAGCGCGGAAGTAGTTTCGGCTATGGCAACTTGATTGTGGACATGACTTCGCTGGTGAAGATGCGCGAGTATGGCTATCCTGTGGTGTTCGATGCTACGCACTCGGTGCAGCAACCCAGCAGCCAAGCGGGTGTGACGGGCGGCAACCGCGAGATGGTGCCTCACCTGATTCGCGCTGCGGTGGCTGTGGGCATAGATGGACTGTTCTTGGAGGTGCACCCCGAACCAGAGAAAGCCATCTCGGATGCTGCCAACCAACTGCGTTTGAGCGATGTGGAACAGGTTCTTCAGCGGGCATTAGCTATCGACCAACTCATCCACCCCTAAAACTCCCATAACTCCCATAACCCCTATAACAATATGTACGCAAAACGAGCAAAAGAAATATTTGATCAAGAGATTCGCGAGTTAGAGAAACTCAAAAATACGATTGATAACTCTTTTAATCAAGTGGTAGATGTACTCTATCATTGCCAAGGCAAGGTGGTGATGATGGGTATAGGTAAGACGGGTATTATTGCCCATAAGATGGCGGCATCGTTTGCCTCTACGGGTACTCCTTCTATCTTCGTGAATGCTGCCGAAGCTGTGCATGGCGACTTGGGTATGATCAATGCCAACGATGTGGCTATATTGGTTAGCAACAGCGGTTCGACCAACGAGATACTGAATATCATCGACCCTCTCCATCGGTTGGGTTGTACCATTGTGGCTATGACAGGTAATCTGGATTCGCCATTGGCACAACGTGCGGACCATGCGCTCTCGATACATGTGGATACGGAGGTATGTCCGCTGGGTATTGCGCCAACCACTTCTACCACAGCAACATTATTGATGGGAGACGCGCTGATGGTATGCCTGATGGAGATGCGCCAATTCAAAGCAGAAGATTTTGCGCTCTACCACCCAGGCGGTGCGTTGGGCAGAAAACTGTTGGGACGTGTCAAGAATGTGATGACCACTAATGTGCCACGCGTGGCGGCAAGCACTTTGTTCCGTGACGTGGTGTGTGAGATGTCGGATAAGCATCTGGGTATGACGATGGTCTATGACCGACTTCCAGAAGAGGCAGAGGGCGGAATCTGCCGTTGCTTGGGTATCATCACCGACGGTGATGTGCGTCGTGCGATACAGAAGTACAACGATGTGCAAATCACGGCTGCGGATATCATGACTCCATCGTATAAGCGTATTGCTAAGGATGCTCTTCTGACCGATGCGTTGGCTATTATGGACAAACATAATATCACCACTCTGGCAGTAACCGAAACACCAGAAACAACCGATATCATTGGTATCATTTCGATTCACCATATCATTGACTTTAACTAAACAACTCTACACAACTCTACACCAATCTTATGATCATTCACTTACCTAAATATATATCGCGCGCGTGCGCGCATGAGTACGCGGAGCAGTTCGGCGCATTGTGTTTGGAAAAGCCTGAATATTTTTTGCTCATCACCAATCATACTGTGAAGCAAGTGCCAGCTGCGTTGCAAGAGTTGGCGCTGGGTCAGTGGACTTTCCCTACAGATATGCAGCTCTCATCGCGTGAATATCATCCTAATACGCATCGTGTGGCGATAGGCGACACGTATATTGGTGGCGATGGCACGAACCAACTGATGATTGCTGGTCCGTGTGCCGTGGAGAGCCGTGAGCAGATTGAGCAGTCGTGCCAGATGCTCAAGGAGCAGGGTATTCGTGTGCTGCGTGCGGGTTGCTATAAACCTCGCACTTCGCCTTATACTTTCCGCGGATTGGGCGAAGACGGACTGAAATTGCTGGCAGAGATGCGCGATAAATATGGTTTGCTGATTGCCACAGAGATGCGTGATGCTACGCATGCGGACAAGGTGGTGGAGTATGCCGATATTGTGCAGGTGGGTGCTAAGTCAATGTACGACCACGGACTGCTGACGGCGGCTGGTCAGTCGGGCAAGCCTGTGATACTGAAGCGCGGTTTTGGTTCGACTTTGCAGGAATTGGTAAATTGTGCCGATTTCATCATGAGTTGTGGCAACGAACAGGTGATATTGTGCGAGCGCGGAATCCGCAGTTTTGAGACGAATACACGTTTCACATTGGATCTGTGTGGTGTGGCGTGGTTGAAGGAACATTGTAATCTGCCCGTTATCCTTGATCCGAGCCATGCGATGGGCTATGCGTATGGTGTGGGCGATTTGGCGCGCGCATGTACGGCGCTGGGTGTAGATGGATTGTTGATAGAGACGCACCCCGACCCAGTTCATGCCAAGAGTGATGCGCCTCAGCAGTTGGATCATCAGCAATTTGCAGAGATGTATGCGTCGTTGCGTCCGATTGCCGCTGCGGTGGGAAAAACGCTGGTGTGACTCTCTACAAAAAAAACGCCCTAAAAGCAATTTTCCTTGCACATCTCACAAATTTTCACTACCTTTGCACCCAAAATCGATTGAAAATGTGCAAAAAACACTTCAAAAACCGATTGAAAATGTGCGGAATCACATACTAAAACCGATTGAAAATGTGCAAAATTCTATTTTATGAAACGCAAGATATATCAACAACTCATTGATTGGAAGTTGGTTAGCAACGGAAAAAGTGCGCTTCTTATTGAAGGAGCAAGGCGTATTGGTAAAAGCTATATCGTAGAACAATTCGCTAAACAAGAATACAAGAGCTATGTCTTGATTGATTTTAACAATGTAAAAACCGAAATAAAGAACCTATTCCTTAATTATCTTACAGATTTAGATACATTGTTTCAACTCTTGTCATTGCACACCAATGTTCAATTGTATCCTCGTGAATCAGTTATCATCTTTGATGAGGTTCAGCAGTTTCCGCCTGCCCGCGCGGCGATAAAATACCTGGTAGCAGACGGGAGATATGATTATATAGAAACTGGCTCACTCATCAGTATTAAAAAAAATGTTAAGAATATAGTTATCCCATCCGAAGAACAGCACTTGTCTATGTACCCTATGGACTTTGAAGAGTTCTTGTGGGCAATGGGCGAACACGCTTTGAGCAACTACATACGCGAGTGCTTCACTAAGCGACAGCCCGTAGGAACACTTCACCGCAAAACGATGGAGTTGTTTCGCTTGTATTTGATTATAGGTGGTATGCCACAAGCCGTGAGTACATATATTGGCACGCATGACTTCCGACAAGTAGAGAGTGTCAAGCAAGCAATCTTGCAACTCTATCGTTCTGATATTCACAAGTATGCTACTGGATCCGAAACAAAAGCAGCTGCTGTGTTCGAGGCTATACCTTCTCAACTTCAATTGCACGAAAATCGTTTTGTATTAACTGATTTGGAGCCTACTGCACGCTATCGCAATTATGAAAGTGCGTTTTTCTGGCTAAGCGATTCTCGTATCGTAAATATTGCATACAACACTTTTGCTCCTACCATTGGTCTAAATATGAATACAGAACGCTGTACGCTTCGGTGCTATATGGCAGATACGGGACTACTTGTTTCATTGGCATTCAGTGAGCGTGGGCAAATGCCTGCTGAAGTTTACGAGCGACTGTTACACGATAAATTGGAAGTAAATTTAGGTATGGTTATGGAGAATGTGGTCGCACAAATGTTGGCAGCAGCAGGTAATCGTTTGTTCTTCTATAATCATGTTGATCGAGATGATGCCTCAAACGATATGGAGATAGATTTTCTGATAACGAAGTCCCATATTACATCCAGAAAAAACATTTCTCCTATAGAGGTGAAATCCTCTACACACTTTACGACTACTTCACTAAATAAGTGTATGAACAAATTCTCTCAAACTATCGGAGGGGCTTTTGTCTTGCATACCAATGATGTTAAGATAGAGGGGGACATTAGTTATTTACCTCTTTATATGGCTGGTTTATTGTAATCTGGCCCTTATTCATATTTCGTGCAAGTTGTTGATTCAAAACCTCTTGCTTCCGTGCAGTTCTGTGCGGTTCAGTGGTCAGTACATCCCCGCGGAAAATGGTCTTTTCCGTGGTTGATACATAACAATTTTCACTAACTTTCGTGCGAGAGCAGCAGATCCCTGCTCCAAACCAACATGCGCTTGCCATAAAATTTCTATGGTGATTTTATCTTTCATGCCGCTCGCGTCATAGGATGTTTATTGTTTTCATTGTTTATTTATTGTTTTTATTGTTGAATCAAAATTGTTTTCATTGTTGATTTAACTAATCCCGGTTATTTATAGTTTAGATTTCTTGGCGCTTGCGCCATAGGATGTTTATAGTTCTCATTCTTTATTCACCCCCCCTCGCTCCTCGTTTCCTCCGTCACGTTACCGACACATAACCGATACATACCCGACACATACCCGATACATATGAATACCCCGTGAATACTCTACGAATACCCTACGAATACTCCGTGAATACCCCTTAGGGCATAGTAGTATAGTAGAAGCATGACGTGTCCCCCTACTCAAACACCCTCAATGGAACATTAGCCGTGAGCCTGACAATGGTCAAAATGAGCAAAAAAATGAAAACGTTTGCGAAGTTTCAAGGGATTATTTCAAAAAAATGTAACTTTTTTACTCAAAAATTTGTGCATTCCGTTTATTTTCACTAACTTTGCGCGCTAAAACGTTTGCATAGTTGATTTTCAGCGAACAACAAACTTAACAAAAACTGATATTTGACCCGTCCATGAAAGCACGAATCATTTGCACTTCTGCTTCAAAATCTTCGATTTCTGCCACCCAAAATAGGGGGGGGTATTTGTGCCATAGCGTTTCAGATATTCGCTTAAATACGACATTTTCAATATAGCAGAGCCTTTTTGCGAAGGGTTCTGCTTTTTGTATATAGTGCTTATCGTTAGTAATAAGCAGATTATCAATAGAAATTAACTTTAAAACTTATACAATCATGAAAAAACTATTCACATTTCTTTTAGTCCTAATGGCATCCTCGTGCCTTTGGGCATCAATCACCTACGAGTTAAATGGTGGTAAATACAATGACTACGATTGGAATAATAAGGGTGATATGTATTATAGCGTATTAGTTGATATTAACGCTATTACTCTTACCACTAAAATTAATTTTGAAACGGTATCATTAGAAGAGGATAAAACAAAGGCTGTTAGTAAAGGTATTCCTACCTATTGGAGTGAATTAAGTGCGTTATTAAATAATGCTGGATTCAAATCCAAATGGGGATGGCTGATTGATTATATGGATGCTGCTTGCAGTGCGCAATCTAAATCCCTTGCTTCATCTTCATCCACATATCTACGTTACAATTTAGGAGCGTTTTTTATTGAGTCAAATGCAAGCACGTATCTTCATGCAGTTTATGATGTGTTAGGCAAAGACGCTGCATACATTCCTGCATGGGGACAAAATTATCCTAACCCAGAGCACCCAACAGAAGAAGTAACACTTGTTAATCCTCATAGAGTGGGTTATATCTTCGGCGGTTGGTACGACAACCCTGAATGCACAGGCACACCTATTACCACCGTTAATGCCAGCACCACTGGCACCCTCTATGCGAAATGGGTATTGGACGGTATTGTTTACGAACTCAATGGCGGTAAGTACAACGATTATGGTTGGACAAGCAAAGCGGATATTTGTTTGGATTTACAAAAGGACTACAACTCTACATATTCTACTGCTTGGAGTTGGGTGAAAAAGGAAAATGGGGTCATTCTATATTGTGTGGACAAAAATGCTAATACAAGTAATCGCGATTGGCAATGGATGACGGAAAATGATGCAAAGGGTACGAGTCTTATCGCTACAAAATTATATGCAGACACATACCGTGCATCAGATGCCCCCGCAAGATTAATGCCACTTGTAGAAACAACAATGAAAGAGAAATATGGTTGGTTGAAGGATTTTATTACAGCCAATCGTACTGCACAAAGTATGACAGGAGATTTAAGTACTTTAGGTGAAACTTTCTATCGAGCTGAAATCGCTGCATTCTTTTATTGTTCCCCAGCATATACAAGTTATCCAAAATCTTCTTCCTACGAAACAACAGGTGACTATGAAGATTTTCAACCTTATTGGGGACAAGTGTTCCCTAACCCTGAACATCCAACCGCTGAGGTTGTATTGAACAATCCTGTAAAAGAGGGTTACGAGTTTGGTGGTTGGTATAAAGAGGCAGATTTTTCGGGTACACCTATTACCATAGTAGATCAAAACTTCAAAGGAACACTTTATGCAAAATGGACACAAAGTGGCATTGTTTACGAACTCAATGGAGGTGTTTGGAATAACTATGGTTGGACAAACAAGAGTGAGATGTTCGCAGCTTGTATGGCTGAGGCGGGCGTAACAGGTTTGGCATCGTTAGATGAACTAAAAGCAGCTGGTGCAGCATCATTTACAACAATCTGTACTCCGCTGGATGCAACAAAATGTCAAGTCATTCTTGATAGTGATAAATGGGAATGGCTCGAACAATATATCATGAGTGTACAAAATCCACAAAAGGGTACTATTGTTGGTGGAGGTGCAATCGCTGAATTAATAGCTAATACTGCAGATCCTGGTTGGCGCTTTGCTATTGCAGCATTCTTCTTGGAAATGCAGAATACAGCATGGCCAAGAACTGCAGATTTTTCCGAAGCAGGCAAAGACGCTGCATATATCCCTGCATGGGGACAATCATACGGCAACCCCGAACATCCAACAGAAGAAGTTACCTTGGTTGCTCCTTACAAACCACGATACAACTTTGAAGGTTGGTATGACAATGCAGAATGTACTGGTACTGCAATCACCACAGTAGATGAAAACTATGCAGGTACACTTTATGCTAAGTGGAGTTTGGCGCCTGTTCTTTACAATCTCAATGGCGGTCAATATAATGAATATGGTTGGAAGAGCAAAAAAGATGTGTACGACGATTTCATTGCAGACTGGAATACATATTCAGGCACTACTCGAAAAACAGCACAATACGAAGATCAGTTAGGTGTTGGCAAGTCAAATGGAGGTATTCCTACTACTATTACAACAGTAAGCAGTGTAAACCATCGAGAAAATTTGGCAGCTATGTTTACCAACCCAACTTACTCTGCTAAATGGGGTTGGTTGGCAACCTATATTGATGCAGTGGCTGTACCACAGGGAAAAACACAACCTACAAGCAATGCGGATGCATTGACTTTCTCTTTAGGTAATTTCTTTGGTGAGGACAATAATCATTCTACAGATTATATTGGTGCAGTAGATTTCACAGGTGATGAGAGATACTTGGTATCGGCTCAAACATACTGCTCATTCACTCTGCCTAACCCAACCTATCCTACTTCTGAGGTAACGATTAACAATCCTACAAAAGAGGGATATATTTTCGACGGCTGGTATGCAAGTGCTGATTTCTCTGGTGCAAAAGTGACCAAAGTGAATGCAGACACCAAAGGCACACTCTATGCTAAGTGGAAAGAGGATGCATACAGTCGAACAGTGACCAACGGCAACTATGGAACAATATGCTTGCCTAAGGGTTCAAAACAAACCTCTGGTGCTATTTTCTATGAATTAGCATGCAAAGATGCGCAATACGTATATCTTGAGCAAGTGACCATATTGGAAGCAGGCGTGCCATATATTTTCAAAGCTACCAGCAATACGCTAAAAGTGGTTTACAATACCACAGAGGTTGCTACAGCAGGCAATCACAATGGTCTTTATGGTACTTTTGTGGATATTCAAGATGCTGCAACCAGCGCTCCTAGCAATGTACTTGAAGGCAACTATTTGTTGGTAAGCAATACCATTAAGAAGTGTGGTACAAACTGTAAAGTACTCGCAAATCGTGCATATATCAAATTAGGAGAGATTCCTAATTCTGCAAGCGCAGCACCTGGTAGAAATCGTGTATCAATGAAGTACGAAGGCGAGAATGAGGCTACTGGTTTGGATAACATCACCGAAGATAGCAACATCGCTCCAGCATTGCAAGGTACATACGATATTATGGGTCGCAAACTCACAGAACCAAGCACTACAGGTTTCTATATCGTAAATGGCAAGAAAGTAATTATTATGAAATAATCTCCCCTGCTCCTTCTCCCTTCCCTTCGGGAGGGGATAGGGTAAGGTATAAAAACTAAACTATTATGAACAAGAAAGTATATCAACAACCATTGACTGAGTCAATGACCATGAAACCAGCCAGCATTCTTTGTGCAAGTGTTAAAGGTCTTCTCCATGACCCAAATGCAGCAGATGGGTTGATTTCCGACTAAGGGTAAATTATCCTATACGCAATACAAAGCCATGCTTGTGAAAACAGGTGTGGCTTTGTTTTTCTTGGATGTGTTGAGGGCTCAAATACAAAATCTTATACTGCTTTTTAGGAAAAATTAACTTTTCTCCAAAATTATTTGCATATTCCATTTATTTTCACTAACTTTGCGCGTTTTTGAAAATTCATATACTATAACAAACACCCATGATAACAACACACCTCACACTACCATTAGCAAAATCTTTGATTTTAGCTACCCAAAATAGGGGGGGGTATTTGTGCCGTAGTGTTTTAAAAACCCGCTTAAATACGATATTTTAGATATTGCAGAACCTTTTTGCGAAGGGTTCTGCTTTTTTGTGTAATGAAGACTATTGAATAATAATTTAATACCAAATAATATTTTATGAAAAAACTTACATTATTTTTAGTTGCAATAACGATGAGTTTGTTCTCATTCGCAGCGCAACCAAAGCGAATCTATGCTTATGGTCTTTCATCTACGCTGGTAGATAAGGTTTATACCTTTTCTTTCACAGCGAATGAAACTCCAACATCTGGTAAAATCATATTTTATGATGCTACATCTAATCAGCGTGTTGGTGAAATAGCATTAACCAATCCCGTTTTGGGCAAAAACGAAGTAGAAATTGCAGAGCACAGTTTGCCTGGCAATGACGGTCAGCAACTCAATTGGGCTGTAGAGCTATCGGCTGCTGCGGTTACTGCTTATGAGAAGATTTTTGCAGATGCTTCGCATAGATACCGTCGTGGTCACTCCAACGTGGATGTCAGTCCAGAGTCAGACCATTTTGGTGCTGTATATGTAGGAGATCGAACAAGTACTACGGCCAATGGAAAATTCTATGTATATGATCCTGTATATACTATTAAAGACGCCAACGGGTATACTTTAGGAGCATCCACATGGGGATTTAGTCGTTTTGATGTGGCTCCTGACGGCAAAGTTTGGTTGAGTGATTTCTCGGATGCACACTCTGGATTATGGATAGTGGATCCATCATCTGATTTAACTACCGCCACCGCCGCCACACAATTCTTTACTGGAGCACGCACAACTTCTGGCACTTATGCTGGCGTTATTAAAAATAATGGAGTAGATGTAGGTTCTTCTTTGTCTTGTGTAACACTATATGGCAAAGGTGCTAATACCAAATTGGTCACTGTAGGTGAAGACTATAGTGGGTATTCTTTCCCAGTCACTATCTTTAATGTCGGAAAAGCAGATGGTAGTCTTGTCACTTCATGGTCCACTGCGCCAAGCAAGATGTTTAATACTTTGGGGAATGCAGCTGCAAACCTTGAGGCAAAAGCATGCGAGAAAGGTGTTTGGGTTTCTACAAATAGAGGTACAGGTTCAAACACTTCTGGGGCTACCTCTCTGCGCTTTTACACATGGGATGGAGCATGCACATGGTCTTCTCACGAACATACAGATGTTATCAATGGTAACTTAGGTGCAGGTTTTGAAATTACGCCTGACGAGAAACAATTGATAATGAAAGTAGCAGACAAAACAATCACAATATTTGACATTACATGGGATGGATCAACCCCTACTTTGACAAAGAAGACTTCTTTTGATTGCGGATTTGCAGCTGTTTCTACCATTAATTTAGATTATGCTGGCAATATCGTTACTGTTGCAGGTACAGCATGGGGCAGTACCAATACAAAGCGAATGAGCTTGGTGGTATATTCTAACCCTACCGACAATAACACATGCGAGGTGCCAGCAAAGAAGGCATTGGTTGTTACCAAAAAGTTTCCTGTTGCAACTCCAGTAGAAATCGAAGGCGTAGTAAAGCGTGCTATTCAATGTGGCGAGCATGTGATTGTTCTCACACATGAAGCAGATGGAACACCTCATATCTATGATGTAACAGCTGACAAAACTCTTGAGGTTTCACAAACAGGTATAGAACCTGCGGATGCTGGTTATCAATCTATCTCTGATATCGCAGTTACTGATGACGGAAAATTAGTAGCAAACAATTCTGTAAAATGTACTTTTACCCCTTCCGGCACATCTCGTTTTTATATTTGGAATGATTTAGCAGGAAACCCTACTATATGGTTTACAAATCAAAGTTCTGCAAACTATAATAACGCACATGTAGGTAGAACAATGGCCGTCAAAGGAACTTCGTCTAATGCAACAGTACTTAATTTAGCTATTACAACAGGCAGTACTACAAATGCTCGTTTCTTGCGTCATGTTATAAATGGTAGTAATGTTGCTACCACACGTAATCATGGTGTGGAACCTGATATGCGTTATTCTTCCGTTGGTAATACATACGAGTTGAATGCCTCTCCTTGTGCAGATGCAAACTGGATTATTGATGGTGACTTGATTGCGCCTATGGAGTTAGTAGAAACAACAGATGGTGCAACCATATCTACTTATACAAGCTTAGATGATAATACGCTCGGTAAAAAATATAACGGTGCAACTTATCTTACTATTAGAGGTATGCACTTGATGGTAGCTCCATACGCTGACGCAAGTGGTAAGGTTGCAGGCGTGAAAGTGCTAGATATTACCAAAGGTTTGAATGTTGCTGAACTAAAAGCAACAGTCGATTTGGCGACTCCAGTAGCAGCGACAGCTGCTGCCACAGCGGTGAAAGCAGACGGTAACACACTGACTATTACCCTCGTAACCGATGCTACTCTCCATACACTAACTACTACCATTGAGATTCCTGAAGAGATTGTCGGTGTAGTAAAACGCGCTATTCAAATTGGTGAGAATATCGTTGTTTTAACCCACGAAGCTGACGGTACACCTCATATTTACAAAGTGACCAATGGTATTGCTACAGCAGTTTCTCTAACTGGTGTCGTTGCACGTGACCCTGACAATGTAGGTGATTATCTCTCTATCTCTGATATTGCAGCGACCGAAGACGGCAAGTTAGTAGCTTGTAACTATGTTATGTGTCAATCAGCCGATGATTATGTAGATGCAGGATATAAGCGTGGAGAGAGTAAATTTTATATTTGGAATAATATTGCAGCAGATCCAACATTGTGGTTTACATCTAAGATGTCTTCTAACTGGTTCCGCAGTAAGCAAGGATATACAATGGCTCTTAAGGGAACCTCTGCCAATTGTCAAATTTTCACTCCTGGTACCCATGGAACAAATGGTAGAACCCGATTCTCAATCTATAATATCATTAATGGAACATTTATCGACCCTCCTGTGAATACAAATGATTACTATCATTTCCATAGTGGTTATGATGAGATTCATGCTTCAGGAAATAGTATTGAAGGGGTAATTGGAACAAAATATGACTTTAACGCTTCTCCATTAGTAAACGAAAATTGGATTGTAGATGGAGAGAAAGTAGAGCCTTTTGAAGTAACGGTTTCACCAACAAATAATGTTGCAATAACGAAAGGAGTTTCTGTAGCAAACAACACTCTTGGTAATAAATACAACGGTGCTACCTATCTCACCGTCAACGGCAAGCACCTGATGGTGGCTCCATACGCAGACGGAAGCGGTAAGGTGGCAGGTGTGCGCGTGATGGATATTACCAATGGTTTGGGTGCTGCTAAATGGTTGAAGAATGGTGTGTTGACAACTCCTGTAGCTGCTACCGCTGCTGCCACAGCCGTAAAAGCCAATGGCAATACGCTGACCGTCACACTCGTAACCGATGCTACTTTGCATACATTTACCATCAAATTGGATGAAGCTCCAAGTGCAACAGCATTGAACCCTTACGCATATAACCTGAGTGCTACATGGGATTTGGCTTCTAAGACACTTACTACAAACTATACATTGAATGCAGATGCAAAAGAGGTATATATTACCTTCGGTGATGGTAATGTAGAATATGCAAGAAGACAAACTACTGGAATCACTCGTGGTACCCATACATACGCTTTGACCTTGACAGATGAAGAGTTTAGCAAACTGCCACAAAACCGTGGTCTTACATGGAATGTAATTGTAAAAGCAAACAAGAGGACTCAATACGCTGAATGTGTTACCAATTATGATTTGTTCAGCCCTACTTCTATCGATATTGACAATAATCCTAAGAATAAGACATTTGGTAGAATCATTGTGGCAGAAAGTCGCCATGAAGTTAAGAACAAAGAGGGGTACTTGAGTAGCGGTTATGGCGCAGGTATCTATGTATTTAATCCAGACTTTACTCCTGTAGCAAATGGCACTAATCCTGGCTATAACGGTGGCAACACCTTTACCGAAAAGCGAGCAGATGATTCATCGTCACCAGCATACGCCCCACGTCGTGTGCGTATTTCTGATGATGGACGTATCTTCGTGACATCGCTCAATACTAATGGAGATGTGCTTTGGGAAGTGAATGCAGACAATATGAATACTTGGACAAAAGTATTTACAGGTACTCAAGATGCGAACAAGGATTTGGTCAACGGTAGCACTTTCGTAGCTGGTCCTAATGCAGGTTTTGATGTGCGCGGATCGGGAGATGATTTAAAACTATTGATGCTATCTGCCAATAAAGTTACATATGGTTTTGGACAACGCGGATTTAGAGTGTCTGAATATAATCTTGGTAAAGACAAAACTTGGAATAAAGCACCATCTAAGGCGTTTCCACATGAGAATGTAGATCATAGTGCAGGAGACCAATGCTACTTCATATCAGCCACAGGTTCACAAGTTCAGTACGATCAAAATGGTGGTGTTTGGTATATTCAATATCGTGGTACAACAACGAATAACCAACCTGGCTTGGTACACTTTACTGCTGGTGGTGTAGAGGATTATAAAGAACTTCGTCATAACACCAATAATGCTGGTTTCCGTTTCAATAATGACTTTACCAAGGTAGTTATTGCTGGCGATCCAACTGCTAGCGGTACACCCAAAGCAATCATCTATGCTGTTAGCAAAGATGCTGCGGGTAAACCGGTATTGACTGAAGAGAGTTTCGTTGACATGGGTACGGTAGGTACTGCTATGAATGATTTTGCGTGGGACTATGCTAATAACCTATATGTTGTTGGTAATAATAAAGAAAAAGTTGTTGCATACGCTATGCCTTATAGTGGTGAGGTAACAACCCCATGTGCAGAAAAAGTAACTATTTTAGCAGGCTGGGTACCTTCTACAACTCCAGCCCTCAACCCATTTGCATACGGTCTTTCTTCCGAGTTGATAGATGGCGGTATGAATCTGAAAATAAACTACTCGCTCAATGCTCCTGCTAATAGTGCGCAAGTAGTTATTATGAATGGTAATACCGACGTGAAGACAATACCATGCACAGACCTTGCAAAGGGTGCTCACTCAATTACTATTCCAACAGATGATCTTCCTATGAACACTGATTTGACATGGAAGGTTGTGGTAAATGGTACTTCTGAAGATAAGGTTATGGAGTATGCTACCAAGCACCAGTTCTACCACCCATCATCCATTGATGTAGATAATAACCCAGAAAACGAAACCTTTGGATTGGTGCTTGTGAACGAAGCAATGCAATCCGTGAAGAATACTACAAGTACAAAACCTTATATCAGTAAAGGTTTCGGTGCGGGTATCTTTGCCTTCGACCCTGCCTTTGAGAATCCAGGCAAATACAATGGAGGCATCACCTTCACCAACACCCGTGCGGATAATGCGGAAGCAACTGCATACGCTCCTCGTCGCGTGCGTATCTCCGATGATGGACGTATCTTCGTGACATCATTGAACACCAATGGCGATGTACTTTGGGAAGTAAATCCAGAAAGAATGAATGAATGGACACCTATCTTCACGGGTTTAACACAAGACGCAAACAAAGACCTTGTAAATGGTAGTACTTTTGTGGCAGGTCCTAATGCAGGTTTCGATGTGCGCGGTTCAGGTGATAAATTGCAGTTGTTGATGTTATCAAGTAATACGCAAGCCTTTGGACTTGGACAACGTGGATTTAGAGTTTCAGAGTATAATTTAGGTAACAATACCTCTTGGAAAACTGCTCCTTCTAAAGCATTCCCACATGAGAATCTAAGCACAGGACAATGCTATTTTATCAATCCAACAGCATCGCAAGTACAATATGATAAAGATGGTGGTGTATGGTATATCCAATACCGTGCAGAAGCAACCGAACTACTGCCTACATTGGTTCACTTCAACAAGAATGGTGTAGAGGACTTCAAGTGGTTGCGCGATGGTATACGCAATGCTGCATTCCGATTCAATAACGACTTTACGAAAGTGGCTATTTCGGATCAACAATTCGTGAACTTCTATACGGTAAGCAAGGATGCAAGTGGCAAACCTGTACTGACATGGGAGTCTGGTTTCAGTTTGGCTACATTGGGTAATGCGATTAATGACTTCGCTTGGGATTATGCAAATAACTTCTATGCTGTAAGTAATAGCAATGAGTGGGCAGTTGCATACCGCTTGCCATACTCAGGCGAGGTAACAACTCCTGCTGCTTCGAAACACGTAATTCGTGTTGTATATGATGTGGTTGTAAGCGAAGATGACAAGACCATCAAAACTACTGTAGCAAATTATGTAAACAAATCGGCTTCTGTGGAGTTAAAACGCGATTTGCATTTGAATGAATGGAACACGTTGACACTGCCATTCGGTATGGATGCTACACAGATAGAAGAGGCATTTGGTACAGGAACCAAAGTGGCAATGCTGACTACTTCACGAATCAAAGCAGCCAATAGTGTGTATATTGGATTTAGTTTTGTGAATCAAATAGAGGCGGGTAAACCATATTTGATCAATCCTACCAAGCAAGTAACAGAAGACATTGTTCCTGTCATCATCAATACTACGACTCAAACTATTTCAACTACTATCTTGGATATGATACCTGTATTAAATGAAGAAGCTTGGGAAGCAAATGAGAATAACTTCTTCTTAGGTCCAGATGCATATCTCTATCAAGATGCAGCAGATGGTGTAATGCCTCCTCTACGCGCATATTTCCAATTCAAAGGACTGACATCACAACAGTTGTCAAGCATCCGTGCTCGCGTAGCATTTGGTGAAGATGAAGCTACAGATCTTGAGGACTTGGAGGTGACTACTCAGGAGGAAGTGATAAAGGTTATCGAAAATGGACAATTGTATATCATCCGCGGTGGTGTGAAATATAACATCCAAGGACAACGAATCGAATAATACTGAACTTATTGCAGCTTTGAATTGTTGAATTATTGAATATTGAAATTATGAAAAAAGTATATATAACGCCTCAAACAGAGACAGTCCAATTATTGGGAGGAAATATCCTCGTAGATGTTAGTAGTCCTATTATACAAGGACCTGGACAAAACAACGGTGGTCCAATTAAGCCCTGGTAATAAATAATAGCATCACTATCTAACCAAACAACCACCTCTGCGATAGGGCAGGGGTGGTTGTTGGTGTCTGTAGGTCATTGAAATGTTTTGGTATATATCTTCAATATCGCTTCGGAAAATCTTCAGTTTTCCACCAACTGAAGCACACTGACAATAAACAAAAAACGCTCTTTCCTCTTCCTTTTTGAAAAAATAGTGCTATTATTCCTCTTCCTTTTTGAAAAAATAGCATAATTTATTTAGGGATTATATCGAAAAATAGACACTTCGGCATGCTGCTGTGCACAGCTGGATACGAAGCTGTGCAAATACTCGGTAACTACTCGGTAACTTCCCGACTCAGAAGGTTTTTAGTGGACAATAGTGAATCTTTAATAAGACAACAAAATTCTAAATTTTCTAAAGATTCTAGCAAGAACGCTCACATAATGCGGGCTAACGCCCTCGCATTGAACGAACGTACCTTCGGACGATTTTGTGTGGTGATGTTGTACTTCGAGGGCACCTCCCGCAATGTGATGTGACCCCAAAAAGTTGGACGGATTATTAAATTTGATATTTAGATCGATATTGCATAGGACTCATACCCAATCGCAATTTTATTCGATCTTTATTGTAATAGATAATATATTTCTTTAGCTGTCTTTTAAATTCAT
>JAFYWK010000058.1 GCA_017558065.1 Paludibacteraceae bacterium | reverse complement strand
TCTAAACAACTCTAAACAATTCTGCACAATTATGGCACAAGTAACTTTTATGAATGGCATCATGTCCATCCGCGGTAAGTTAGGCGACACCATCTACCGCACCACCCCTTCGGGTAAAACCATCGCTTATCAACGACGTCAGTCCCGCACTTCTCCTCTCACGGAGAAGGAAATCCTCCAACGCAAGCGCTTTGCTATCGCCACGCGCATCGCCTGCGCAGTATTGGAGAATCCCGAATTGCGAACTATATTCCAACGAAAACACAAATCCATCACTAGCAGAAATTGCCCCAAAACCTTACGTGGCTACGTAATGACAAAAGTGATGAGTATCATCAAAGAAATCGACGTATGAAATCATATACCAAGATCGAACTGGCACGCGCAGCAGGCGTCAGCGGCGAGACGTTTCGCCGCTGGTTGAAGACTGATGAGGCGTTTCTGAGAGCGCATCATGTCACTCCGAAAACCAAGTGTCTTCCTCCTGTAGTCGTAAAATACCTCTGTGAGAAATACTGCATAGACGTGTAGTGAGGCTAAGAAGGCAAAAATTCTCCCCACTTTACCCATGCTGGTAGAGTGGGGATTTGTTGTTTGTTAGGTGTTGCCGATCAGGCCAAATAGCTATGCGTGAATACTACCATTGTGTGCGACTTCTCACGATTTTTAGCAAAAAAGGGCTATTTTCAACAAATTTTCAGCAAAAATCCTTGAATATTTGCGTATCTCAAAAAAAAATCGTACCTTTGTCGCGGAAAAATATGTATTCGATGACACAAAACATAAAAATATCAATCGTATCCCCCGTCTATCGTGCGGAAAAGATGGTGCACATGTTGGTAGAGCGCATCATGCAAAGTGTGAGCACTATCACCGAGGACTACGAGATTATTCTCGTGAATGATGCTTCGCCTGATGCTTCGTGGCAGATGATTGAGCAGGAGTGCGCCAAAGACAAACGAGTGAAGGGCATCAATCTCAGCCGCAATTTTGGGCAGCATTATGCTATTACGGCGGGGTTGCATTATGCTAAAGGCGAATGGGTGGTGGTCATGGACTGCGACTTACAGGACCGCCCTGAAGAGATTCCTGCATTGTATCAGAAGGCAATGGAGGGGTATGATTCGGTATTTGCACAACGAGTGCAAAGAGAGGATGCTTGGTTGAAGCGTTTGTCGTCAAAGGCTTTTTATGCTGTATTTGGCTATTTGACAGATACAAAGCAAGACCCATCAGTTGCGAATTTTGGTATATATCATCGAAGTGTCATCCAATCTATTTTGCAGATGGGGGATCGTTTTCGTTATTTCCCTACAATGGTGCAATGGGTAGGATTCAAGAAAGCGTATTTACCAGTGGAGCATTGTGAACGAATGGAAGGCAAATCAACTTATAACTGGTCGCGCCTGATGCGTTTGGCGTTGGATACAATAATTGCTTTCTCTGACAAGCCTATGCGACTGATGGTGAAGTTTGGAACTGTAGTTACATTCGTTGCTGTCATTATAGGGTTGATATTTTTGGTGAAATATTTGTTGGGTGATATAGAGGTGGCAGGTTTTACTACGTTGATTCTTTCATTATGGATGATTGCTGGTATTATTATTTCGCTTTTGGGCGTGTTGGGGTTGTATGTAGGCAAAATGTTTGATACTGTAAAGCATCGTCCTACGTTTATTGTGGACAAAGCATTAAATGTGGATTAATATGGTGGAATGTTTGCAGTGGGATTCGGATTTTTTTGGATTGCGTATAGGTAGAACCGATATAGCATCCAATAAAAGATGGTATAAGCTTCAGCAAGAGGTAATTACATTGCGCAAGCAATATGATTTGATTTATGTTTTTTCGGACCAGGAACTACCAACTGAAACTAATGGTATGCACTTAGTAGATACGAAAACGATTTATGCTAAATCAATAGACTCTTCTGCTATTATGCCTGCTACTATAGAGCGTTATCAAGAGTCTGTACCGAATGATGATTTATATCGGTTGGCATTGGTTAGTGGTGTATATTCTCGTTTTCGATTAGATAATAGTTTACCAAGCGACTCCTATGAACGTCTGTACCGTTGTTGGATTGAACGGAGTGTAGATGGTGCTATGGCCGATTTAGTGTTGGTACACTGTACGGATAATCAAATTGATGGAATGATTACCATGAAGATAGAAGCAGATGTGGCGCATATCGGTTTGGTATCTGTAGATGAAGGATCACAAGGAAGAGGTGTTGGAACGATGCTTATCAGGGCGGTGGAGGCGCATCTGCAAAGTAATACAACAGTGCGGCATCTGAAAGTGGCTACACAGTGGGCGAATAAACCTGCCTGTCATCTATATGAGAAGAATGGTTTTGTTGTAGAAGAGAAGACAAATATCTACCATTGGTGGCTATGAGAAAGTGGGTGATTTATATCGTGCTGATAGGTATCAATATGTTGTATGCATGTGTATCGCTATTTACTAAATACGCTTCGCAACAAGATTTCATGTCGTGGAACTATGTGTTGGGGCTGATAGGTGCTGTTAGTATAATGGGATTGTATGCAGTGCTATGGCAGCAAGTGTTGAAGCGCATAGAACTATCATTAGCGTATATGTTTAAAGGAACGAGTCTAATATCTGTAATGTTATTGGCCAATTTCATTTTCGGTGAGCAAATTACATGGAATAATATTGTTGGTGCAATAATTATCATTAGTGGAATTGTGCTTTTTGCAAATTCTGCTGAACCAATCGCCAATCGCCAATCGCCAATTGCCAAATGATGTACATAATAGTCATATTATCTGTCTTTCTCGCCGCTTGTGCACAAATGCTACTCAAGCAGGGGGCGTGCCAGCAGTATAATACTTGGTGGCGACAATATATCAACGGATGGGTAATCGGAGGATATACAATTATGTTGGGGACGATGATGATGAACATTTTCGCAATGAGTAGAGGAGTAGAAGTAAAAGAAGTGAGTGTTATAGAATCAATGAGTTATTTATTTGTGCCGATATTGTCGTTTGTTATATTTAAGGAGCGATTAACATGGCGAAAAGTGTGCGCGATAGGAGTAATAATAATTGGAATAGTTGTCTTTTTTGTATGAATATACCCTTCAATAAACCCCATCTTACGGGCAAAGAAGCACATTATATGTACCAAGCAGTAGCAGAGGGCAAACTCTCTGGCAATGGTGCATTTACTAAGAAATGCCAACAGTTTTTCGAGAATCGTTATGGCTTCAGGAAGTGCCTACTAACCACCTCCTGCACAGATGCATTAGAGATGGCGGCAATTCTTTGTGATATCCAACCTGGTGATGAGGTGATTGTCCCGAGTTATACCTTCGTTTCATCTGCATTGGCGTTTGTACGTGCAGGTGCGAAAATTGTGTTCGTTGATTCGATGAAGAGTAATCCAAACATAGATGCGGAACAGATAGAATCGCTTATCACTCCTCGTACAAGGGTAATCGTACCTGTGCATTATGCAGGTGTAGCATGCGATATGGATGGCATCATGGAGATAGCCAATAAGTATAACCTCATCGTCGTGGAAGATGCTGCGCAAGCCATTGACTCATACTACAAACGTCGCCCTTTAGGCAGTATCGGTCATTTGTCTGCATTCTCTTTTCATGAAACTAAGAATATTATTTCCGGCGAAGGTGGTATGCTCTGTATCAACGATGAGCGATTTATTCGCCGTGCAGAGATTATTTGGGAGAAGGGGACTAATCGCGCAGAATTCTTCCGTGGCGAAGTCAATAAATATGGTTGGGTAGATACGGGTAGCAGTTTTCTTCCAAGCGAAGTGATTGCTGCTTTCCTATGGGCACAATTGGAGAATCTGGATGACATCCAATCCCGCCGCAAACATTTGTGGGAGTTATATTACTCCAATCTCTCGCCTCTCGCCTTATCGCCTAATAGCCTCATCGCCTTACCAGGCTTGCCTGATTATGCCACCAACAACGCTCACATGTTCTATTTAGTGTGCAACAGTTTGGAAGAACGTACAGCATTAATCAAACATTTGAAGGATAATGGTATTTTAGCAGTATTCCATTATCTGAGTTTGCATAGTAGTCCATACTACACAGATAAACACGATGGTCGTGAATTACCTGAATGTGACCGATATGCCGATTGCTTGGTAAGATTACCAATGTACTATGATTTGAAAGATGAAGAAGTGATAGAAATCTGCAAATTGATTAATAACCATGCAAGCGATAACTAATTTAACACAAAAGGATACCTTGGCCAATATAATCAAGGGACTGCTATTGGCAACGAATATCGCTTTTTTAGTATATTTTGTTGTTTTAGCAATCTATGCTCGTCCACATTACGATGATTTGCATTTTATGTGGAAAATGCAGGAGATGTCAATCTTTGATTATGTCAAAGATATGTATTTTTCGCGTTCAGGACGATTCGGCGCGTATTTTCTAAATGGTGTAGTGTTTAGTATAATTAATGCTGTTGGGATATCATGGTTCTTTCCGTTGCTCTTTATAGCATTAGGAATACTAATTAGCAGTTATGTGGCTACAAAAGCATTGCCTAAAGTAAATTCTTTTTGGTTGTGCAATGGTGTTATGTTATTTTATTTTGTATATTTGCTGACAAATATAGATTTTGCAGTGGTATATTGGTTATGCGCAATGGGATATTATTTGAAATTTCCTATAGCACTACTGCTATTTTATTTTATAAACAAACAAAAACTGAACATTTGGCAATGGATAATCTTGACACTTGCTATAATTACAGTTGGTGCAGGAAATGAGGCGTTTTCGCCATTGATGCTTGTGTTTTTATTTATTAATGGTATGTATTACTTATATAGCAATCACTACAATCTTCGAAAAACATTTGCCGATAATCGTGTGAGAAGATTATGCATTGCTGCAGCAACTATTGTTGTTTTAATGGTTATTGTAGTTTTGGCTCCAGGGAATTATGCGCGTATGAGTGATACTACGCAATTTCATCGTCCTGCATCAATGGTTGCATGGATCAAAGGATTATCTCATGCTGGCGCTACGTATCATTATTTCCTGTTATTTTACATCCCTTATTATACTGTATTAATTGCACTCTCGTATTTGTTAGGTATTAAAGCTAAAGTAAATAATTGGTTCTATGATAAATTCGACAATAAGAATTCTGTTATGTTATGGATAATATTGTTGTATGTAATTTATATATTCTGCACCATATTGCCTTCTGTATTCTTATTTGGTAATTTTGGTATTCAGCGCAATTACACGCATACAGTATTTATGACCATGTTGACGTTATGTGCTACAGGATTTATATTGGGGTATTGGGAACCAAGTGTAGAAAAATTAGCAAAATATATGTCAGTTGTTGGATTAGTGACTTTATTCAGTATCACTGTTATTAATTGCAACTTAGATTTTTCTATAGCAAGGTCTTATGCCGAATCAGTAGATAATCGTATGGCGTATTGTAACGATAAGCAGATAGATGGATATAAAGGTATATTAGAAGTAGAACCATTGGCAATGGCAAATACTGTTGATGTAAAATATATTATGTTTCGTACATTAGGTAAGACGACATCTATGCCATCATTGTATTATACATCAGAGAATACAAAAGCATTTGATGAATATGCTGACCATATGAAACGATTGTACAAGTGGGATTTCGATATAGTATTAAAACAAGAATAGGATATGCTCCTTTCTATCATCACAATAAACTACAACAACGCTGATGGCTTGCGCAAAACGCTTGCCTCCGTATCTTCGCAGACCTATCCGCATATAGAGCATATCATTGTAGATGGCGGTTCGACGGATGGTTCCGTCGAGGTTATCCGCCAATATGCGGATAGTCAGGCGAAAGGCGAAAGGTTAGAGGCTAAAGGCGTGGGTAATGAGGTTAAAGGTGAGGAGAACGGCGAAGCCGATACCCCAGCCTCTACACTATACACTCTACACTCTACACCAACTGAAATTTCTACATCAATCTACACCAATCTACACAATTCTATACCATCAACGCACATTGTGCGTTGGATATCCGAACCTGACAAAGGCATTTACAACGCCATGAATAAAGGTATCCGCATGGCGACGGGGGAATATTGCCAATTTCTAAACTCGGGCGATATGTTAGCCGCTGATGATGTAACGGAACGAATGGCAAATGCGATAAATGCGCATCAGTGTAAAGTGGAAAGTGTAAAGTGTATAGGCAAGGAAGATGTCGCCGCTGATCAACAAGCTGCTTGCCTCTCGCCTATCGCCCATAGTTTTCAAAGCATGCCCACTATTTTCTACGGAAATATGAAAAAAATGCTTCCTAATGGAAAAATCCTTCATGATGCTTGCAATGGAGGAAACGATGTTACATTGGATATGTTCTATCGTGGATGCCTAAATCACTCTCCTGCATATATCAAACGCTCTCTTTTTGATAAATACGGGATGTATGATGAGACTCTTCGTATATGTTCCGATTGGAAATTCTATATGCAGTCCATCGTATTAGGAGGCGAAAAGGTTCAGTATGTCGATGTTGACATGACTCTGTTTGATATGACCGGTATATCAGAATCCAACAAAGATTTGCTGAATAACGAGCGTAAACAATTGCTTAAAGCAATGATTCCTGTAGGCATATTGCGTGACTACGATAATTATCATTCCGTTGTTGATCAATATAAACGACTTAAAAAACATCATTTGTGGGGATTGGTTTATTTTGTAGAGCGAGTATTGTTTAAATTAGAAAAATGGCATATATTAAGATGAGTATGAAGCAATATTTATATCGACTATGGCAATGGTTGTATAAAGGCATTCCTGTTATGAAAGTGAATGCTGGTGTTACGACTATATTTCCTTCTAATCAATTGCAGGGACGAAAGATCCTTATTACGGGAGGTAGTCAAGGCATTGGTTTGCAAATTGCTAAACGATTTGTAGCAGAGGGTGCAGAAGTGGTAATTGTGGGACGTGATACTCACAAGTTAAGAGATGCTGCACAAACCATTGGGTGTAAATGTATTGCATTTGATCTGACAAATATTGCAGATTTACCTAATCTCATACAAGAAACAGTTGAACTATTAGGAGGGTTAGATGGATTAGTCAATAATGCAGGTATATGCAATATTGATAATGGTTTTTTGAATGTGACGGAGCAGAGTTATGATGAGCAGTTCCTGCTGAATGTGAAAAGTCCATTTTTTTTGACACAGGCATTCTTGCGTCATTGTGAGGAAAATGAGGTTCTGTCTGCAAGCATTTTGTTTGTAACATCAGAGCGCGGTTTATATCCTGATGATGCGCCATATGGTATGACTAAGGCCGCTATCGGTAATATCGTAGCAGGTGTAGCTCGCCGGTTTGCAAGCAAGGGAATACATTGTAATGCTATTGCTCCTGGAGTAACAGCAGATGTAGTAAAGAAACCAGAATTATACGATGATGCTTATTTAAAAGGCGCAATAGGGAAACGCTATATCATGCCAGAAGAATTAGCCGAAATGGCAGTTTTCTTAATGTCTCCTGCAAGCAGATGTTTATCTGGTGAGATAATACCATGTAATCAAGCTAATCATTATAAATGAGAAAGTTATGAAAATACTATCCTATATTATCCCGCTCTATAATTCGGCAACCTGGCTGCAGAAGTGTTTGTATTCTGTGTTAAATCAGGATATTCCTGAGGATGAAGTGGAAATCATTTGCATAAACGACGGAAGTCCTGATAACTCTGCGGATATTGCTCGAGAGATAGCCGAGGAACATCCATGTATTATCGTGATTGATCAAGAAAATCAAGGACCCTCTGGAGCGCGTAATACAGGTATGCGTGCAGCTACGGGTAAATACCTCTGCTTTGTCGATCCCGATGATTTTGTTCAGCCAATGGTGTATGGAGGTTTGGTGCAACAGATGGAGGAAGAGCAATTGGATATGCTACGATTTGATTATCAGGTGGTAAATGAGAATTATCAGATTATACCTAAACGTCCTTTTGAATATAAATTCGACTATACGCCACAATTAATGACAGGAACACAGTTCTTGTCTGAACGATTGGATATAGCATGCAATATTTGGCGATATATTTATCGTCGAAATATCATTGTAGATAATAATATCTGGTGTTTTGTCGGCGATTATTACGATGACACTCCATGGCTACCGCTAGTGTTGATGAAAGCAGAACGATTGAATATTTGTAATAAGATAGTATATAACTATTTGGAACGATCTGATTCTTTGGTGAATGCACAATCCCTACAAGCTGTGCAGCGAAAGATAGATGGTGGATTTATGTTATTAGAATTACTTACCAAACAATTAAAAGACATTGACAACAAAAATGTGGTTGTTTGGTACAAACGTAATATTCGTTTGGCAGTTTCTACATTGTTGACTTTGATAGGTTTATACCATTATGATACACATAAACAATATTTACAAAAAATATACTCTTTGAGAGTATTCCCTTTATCCGATTATAAATTAGAAAGTCTTCGTATTAAATGTAAGATTAAATTTATTAATATATCTCCAACGTTATACGTGAAATTATTGCATTTGAAACAAATGTTTAAGAAATGAGAACATTTTGGTTAATACTATACTACGGGTTGGCAAAGCACTTGCCAAAGTCCACCGTCCCCGTCATTGGCACCATTGCAAAGCACCTGCGCCGTGCCTGTGCCGAGCACCTATTTGCAGAATGTGGCTCTCTTATTAATGTAGAGCAAGGTGCTTATTTTGGTAGTGGCAAACAAATACATGTGTTAGGCGAAAAGGTCGGATTTGGAAGAAACTTTACCTGCCATTCTCGTATCTTAACTATGTATAGTCATATTATGATGGCAGAAGATGTGCTGTTTCAAGGCGGTGGACATGGTTACGACAATCCAGATATGCGCATGGATGAAGCAGAAGGATTACAACCAACGCCTCTTGAAGTATGTGAGGATGTATGGTTTGGAGCGCGGTGTATAATATTGCCAGGTTGCAAACGCATCGGCGCGCATAGCATAATCGGTGCGGGTGCGGTGGTTACCAAAGATGTTCCCGATTATGCCATTGTGGGAGGAAATCCTGCAAAGGTTATTAGAATGAGAAAATAATATGATTCCGAAGATAATACACTACTGCTGGTTCGGTCGGGGCGAAATGCCAGAGTTGGTGCAAAAATGTATTACCTCATGGCGTTCCCATATGCCTAATTGGGAATATCGATTGTGGAATGAAGCCTCCCTCTCCCTTACCCTCTCCCCCCTAAAGGGAAGAGAGGATTGTTGGTTAGAATATATGCCTGCATACGTGCAAGAAGCTTATGCAGCTAAGAAGTATGCCTTTGTTAGTGATTATGTTCGGTTGTGGGCACTTGAGCATGAAGGTGGATTGTATTTGGATACTGATGTGGAAGTACTGTGTTCGTTTGAACCATTGATGAATGATACAGCATTTATCGGATTAGAAGAGTCACTCGCATTGCTACCTGGTACTTGCGTGATAGCATGCGAAGCGCATTGTCAATGGGTAAAGGATATGTTGGCGACTTACGATGACACGCATTTCATGCTAGAAGATGGTACACTGGATATGACAACGAATGTGCAACGATTGGGTGAGCGAATGCTGCAAGGTGGTTTGCTGCACGAACGCAAAGTGCAATACTTGCCACAATGGGGACTTCGAGTATATACCCACGATTATTTCTCGCCAATTACTTCCACTCGCGTGATGCGCAAAACGAAGAATACCTACTGCATTCATCGCTTTGCAGGTACTTGGGTAGATGGCAAAAAATCGGGAATACGAGATTGTTGGATCGTAAGAGAATTTATTAACATGCTTGTACTAATAAAAAGATTAATACATAAATAACAATCTTACATAATGTCAAACAACTCTACACTATTCTACACAACTATACACCATTCTACACAATACAATCATGACTATACAAACAGTAAATAATAAGATACAAGAATTCATTCCAAAATCTGTTACAAGCGTAGCGATGCTTACCTACGTGGCAGCCATTATGTGTTGTAATATACTTTTTGCATCGCACATATTAGCATGGCAATGGTGGTTTTTTGGAGCGATTGAGGTGCTTGGGTTCTTCTATTTTGCTAATAAATTGTCTAAACAGTGGTTCCACCTTAAGTCTATACATTTTACTCAGAAACTATTTTGGATAGCATTGTTTTTACGGCTATTATGGGTATTTATATCTTATTTACTATATCAAAAATGGACAGGTACTGCATTCTCAATTGAAGCAGGAGATGAGTTGTTTTATGATGAAGTGGCTCAATATGCAGCCAATATGATGCGCAATAGCAATTGGAAAATCTACAGTAATATCCAGGACTATTCTGGTGGAACAGAATTCTCGGATATGGGATATCCTATCTATCTAACATTCGTATATTGGATTTTTGGGAATAGTATTTTTATTGCACGTGTCATAAAAGCAATTTTAAGTGCTTGGACGGTTATTCTAATGTATCGCTTAACCAAGCGTAATTTCAGCGAGCAAACAGGGCGAATGGTGGCTATAATGTGTGCCTTGATGCCCAACATAATATACTATTGTTCGTTCCAATTGAAGGAGGTGGAGATGGTGTTTCTCGCGGTGTTATTCATTGAACGTGCTGACCACTTATTGCGAAAAGGGAAATTGGCCTTTATGCCTACGGCTACGTTGATGCTGATACCGGCTGTTATGTTTATGTTTCGTACGGCTTTGGCTGCCACATTGGTTATGGCCTTTTTTTGTACGACCCTTCTCAGTAGCGAGCGTGTAGTCAGTTGGGGTAGGCGTACACTGATGCTGATTATGGCTATCCTATTTGCCGGAATGACGTTGATGACAAGTACTAGTATCGGACAGGATATTCAACAGATGTGGCGTACACGAGGTTCGGGTCAGCGTACCAATATGGAGTGGCGAGCTGTGCGTACAGATATGGCTGGAGGCTTGAATAATCGATTTGCAAAATATGCAGGTGCCGCTGTATTTGCACCGATGATTTTTACTATCCCGTTTCCTACTATGAACGAAGTGCCAGGTCAAGAAAACCAAAAGATGATTCACGGTGGAAACTTTGTGAAAAATATCCTCTCGTTCTTTACTATCGCTGCTTTAGCCACATTGCTTATAAGTGGTGATTGGCGGAAGTATGTACTGCCGCTAGCAGTATTGTGCGGTTATTTGGTGGTGTTGGTATTTAGTAGTTTTGCCCAGTCGGAGCGATTCCACTTGCCGATTTTGCCACTGACGCTGATGTTTGCGGGGTATGGGATCAGCAAAATGAAAGAGGTATGGTGGATTAAGAAGTATTTCCCATACTGGTGCGCGCTGATGTTCGTGGCTGCCATAGCATGGAACTGGTTTAAATTGGCAGGACGAGGAATGATTTAAATCCGCGTGCGGATTTAAATCATCGGCGATTGGGTATTGGATATTGGCGATTGGTTATTGGGTAATAGGCCATTGGATATTGGAGAAAGAGAATTATGAATAATAGTTATAAAAAATTAGATGTGTATGTGAAGGCAAGGCAATTAGTAGTGAGTGTTTATGCTTTATTAAAACACTATCCTACTGATGAGCGATTTGCGTTAATAGACCAGATGCGTCGGGCAGTGATATCGGTTCCCTCAAATATAGCAGAAGGATTGTCACGTTCTGCAATCAAGGAACAAGCACACTTTTTAGATATAGCCTACGGCTCTTTGATGGAGGTAGATTGTCAGTTAGATATATCTTTGGATTTAGGCTATATTTCTAACGAAATGAAGCAACTATTAGATATAGAAATCAATGATATAGCCAAAATGATTCGATCATTGAAAATGCATCGAACATCTTCGCCTATAGCCAATCGCCAATTGCCAATCACCAAATAATATGAAAATCCTCATCGTAGCTTCCGATAAAAACGGGCACTTCGCGCCATTCATCGAAGAGCAAATCACTGCTCTTGAGGCGCGTGGCATGGAGGTGCTGCGCTATGGTATCACTGGCAAAGGCATTGTCGGCTACCTGCGCGAGCTGCCTGCGCTGCGACGCGCCATCCGACAACATCACCCCGACATCATCCATGCGCACTATGGTCTAAGCGGACTGCTCGCTAACCTGCAACGCCTTGTACCCGTCGTTACCACTTACCACGGTAGCGATATCAATGTTCCATCCATCCTGCGCTTCTCCAAGATGGCTATGCGCCTATCGGCCTACAACATTTTTGTATCGAAGAGGAATGTTGCTATCGCGTTAGGTGATAGGGCTAATGATGAGTGTAAAGTTGAAAGTGTAAAGTGTAAAGGCACGGAAAACAGCGGAGCTGATAAACAGACCTCTACACCTTACACCCTACACCCTACACCAAAAAACACCCTCCTCCCTTGCGGCGTCAACCTTCCCAAACCATGGAGTGAGATGCAACATCAGCAGGTAGAGCAACTGACTCTTAATCAGTGGGTCCAGGAGGTGCTGAACGCAGACGCAAAACATGTGCTCTTTGCTGGCGCTTTTGACAACGCAGTAAAAGATCCTGAACTTGCAAAAAGTGTGATTGCTTTTTATAATGAGGCAATGGGCAATAGGCAATGGGCAATAGACTCGGATACCAATCGCCAAATAGAACTAATCGAACTGAAAGGATATACAAGAGATCAGGTAACTGCTTTGATGTATAATTGCGATGCGCTACTCATGACCAGCAAGACTGAGGGTAGTCCACAAGTAATCAAAGAAGCTATGGCATGCGGTTGTCCAATCGTGAGTGTGGATGTGGGTGATGTGGCAGAGCGAGTGAGTGGGGTAGAGGGATGCTATGTCGTTCCAACTCGCGAACCGAAAGATATTGCAAAAGCATTGCAAAAAGCAATAGCTTTCGGGGAGAGAACTAACGGCCGTGAAAAAATCGTGGAGATGGGATTTTGCAATGTGCAAGTTGCTGAGCAATTACTTTGTATCTACAAACAATTACTAGTTTAGAGTACTTTCTACTTTGGGTTTAAATACAATGATTAGTATTCGTACATATAGTGAAATAGATAAACAATACTGGAAATCGCTTGTAGAAACATCTCCAGTTGCCACTTGGTTTCAGACTGATGAAGCATATCGTTTTTATCAGTCGGTGAACGATATGTGTGCTTTTGCATACGGAGTTGTAGAAGAGGATAAGTTAGTCGGAGTGATTGTGGGATACACCACCCAGGAAAAATGCAAATTCAAGCAATATTTTACTACGCGTGCGATTGTCGTAGGTGGACCATTGTTGGATGAAAATATCAGTGAATCCGCATTAACAACTCTGTTGCAAACTGTAAAAGAACAGCCAGGCGATGCAATATACATCGAAATACGCAACCTCCACGACTATAGTGGTTGGCAGTCAATATTCGAAGCTAATGGTTTTGCCTACCAACCACATTTAAACATTCATGTTACTTGCAATGTCACACATAGTATGAGTGATCAGCGCATCCGCCAAGTAAAGAAAGCCATTAAGAACGGAGTAGAAATAGCAGAAGCGCAATCGGAACAAGAGATTCACGATTGGTACCAAATACTCAGGCAACTTTATCGAACAAAAGTACGTACACCGCTATGGAGCGAAGAGTTCTTTATGCAGTTCTATCGCAATGGAGTAGGTAAGTACTTGTTTGTGAAATTCAACGGAAAGGTCATTGGTGGTATGATGTGTCCTGTATTTAACAACAAAGCCATATATGAGTGGTACGTATGTGGATTAGACGAAGAGTATCGCGAATTGTACCCTTCAGTGATGGCTACGTATGCAGCTATTGAATATGCCAAGAAGTATAAGATAGAGATATTCGACTTTATGGGTGCGGGTAAACCCGATATACCATACGGTGTGCGGGACTTTAAGATGGAGTTTGGCGGAGAACAGGTGGAGCATGGACGATACGTATGTGTGCATAAACCAGTATTATACAGAATCGGGAAATGGGGCGTAAGGTGGCTGAAAAGGAATAGATAATATAAGGCAAAACAACGAATATGATACAACGCGTAGCAATAATAGGCGGACATATACAGGCTTTGGGATTAGCAAGGCAGGTAGCCAAAAAGGGAGTAGAAGTTGTTCTTTTGGTAGAATCGGCATGGTCTGTGGCGCGATTCTCGAATTGTGTTACCCGAACATGTGTTTACAATTGCAAAGAAGAATTGCCCCAACTGATTAATCAAATGCAATTACCCAATCGTGCTACACTCCTTTTTCCTACAAACGACGAGGCAGTGGAGATACTCACGGAGCACTATTGCGAATACGAATCGCAGTTTGCCATGGGGGTGCCTAATCCAGAGGTAGTGAATCTGTTCAACAACAAGCGCAATGCCTATCAGTTTGCTACAGCCAATGGTATACCTGCTCCAGCGTGTTGGTACCCCAATACGATGGAAGACGTGGAGCAACTATCAATAGAATTGCCATATCCTATAGTAGTGAAGCCCGCGATTATGTATAGCTTCCATAGCACCTTTGGCAAAAAAGCTTTTCGTTGTGATAATGCCGAAGAACTGATTCAAATCTTCCAGCGCATAGATGCCGCGAACTACCCTATTGATAGCATACTTATCCAGGAATTTCTATCAGGAGGTCCAAAATACCTATATTCCTATGGTGTATTTGCTGCTGATGGTAAACCCGTTGTTTCGTTGATGGCCAATCGTATTCGTCAGAATCCAATGGATTTCGGTAATTCGACTACCTTTGCCGTGACATGCGATATTGATGAGATAAAACAACAATCAGAGGCGCTACTGCGCCAAGTGGAGTATTTCGGATTGGGAGAAGTAGAATGGATGTACGATTCACAATCAAAAACATACAAATTTTTGGAAATCAATACTCGAGCATGGAAGTGGCACACGATATGTAATCAATTAGGACATTCCTTCATCGAGGCGATGATAGATTACTACAATGGAGTTGAAGTATCGCATACTCATTTTAGCGGACAAGCAGCATGGGTGGAACGATTGACCGATTGGACAGTAATATGCAAGGAAGTGCTGAAAGGACGAATGAAACTGAGTGAGGCATACAGAACATATCAACAGACCAAAGAGAATGCAGTATGGAGTTGGCGTGATCCCATGCCAGGAATGATGTATATACTGATGTCGCCGGTATTATATGTGAAGCGGTTTTAGTGTAAAGTGTATAATATAAAATAAAGAATAAAATATGACTTGGATTTTGATTGCAGCGATGCTGATGGTCATCGCAGAAAGTAGTATGATGTATGTGTATCTACACAAGAAAACACATATATCGTTGGCGTATTTGTACAAGGATAATCTGATTGTGATGGCTATTGTATGCGCTATCGCTTATTGGGTGGATGCTATTATGGGTTGGTGGCTATTGCCAATTATTGTTGGATTGGTGCCTGCAGTAGGATTGCTACTCACGATGGTTCGATTCTTCCGCTTCCCACTGCGCAAACCTGTGAAAGATGATAATGCCATTGTTTCACCCGCAGATGGCAATATCATCTACATCAAGCGCATAGAGAAAGGCGATATACCTATGTCCACCAAAGAGGGAGTGACTGCTACACTGAGCGAGTTTGCGAATGTGGAATTGAATTATCCATGTTGGATTATAGGTATCAATATGACCCCGTTTGATGTGCATCGCAATGCTACGCCAATTGCAGGAAAATTGATAATGAATAAGCACTTCGATGGTAAATTCCTATCGCTGAAAGATCCTAATGCAATCGCGCAAAACGAGAGAAACACCATTGTGATAGATAATGGTCGTCACCAAGTGGGTGTAGTACAAACCGCATCCAAATTGGTGAAGCGAATCGTAACTTACAAACAAGTAGGCGAACAAGTGGATCAATGTGAGTGGTTTGGTATGATCAAGTTTGGTTCGCAAGTGGATGTAATCCTCCCATGCGAATACGAGATAGTTGTAGAGTTAAAACAACAAGTATATACACGTAAGACTATATTAGCTACTCTAAAAAAATAAGATAATATGAAATTTTTATTTATGATTAGTCATCCTGCGCATTTTCATATGTTCAGGTACACCATTGAAAATCTCCAAAAAGATGGTCACAAAGTAGTTGTAGTTATTCGTCCAAAAGATGTTTTGGAACAACTATGTATAGGAGCAAATGTACCATATTATAAGGTAAAAAATAGACCAAAAAAATGGGGACTATTTGGTCTTGCAATATTTTTGATTGAAAAAATAATTGAAGTATTACGAATAGCTGTTAAAGAAAGACCAAATCTTCTAATCGGTTCTGACGGAGTTATTGCTGTAGTAGGAAAAATATTGAGAATACCTGCATTTGAATGTAATGAAGATGATGGTGAAGCTATATCGTTATATGCTAAAATGTTTTTCCCTATATTTGATGGTATAATCCATCCATTTTGTTGTAGTGCATGGAAATGGAATTACAAAAAAATAGGGTATCCATCTTACCATGAGTTAGGTTATTTGCACCCAAATCAATTTACACCAAACAAAGATATTGTGAGCACATATGGAATAGATGTAAATACACCCTACTTTGTCATTCGTTTTGCACAATTAACTGCATACCATGATGTCGGTATTCATGGTATGAATACGCAGATAGCTGAGCATGTCGTAGAACTGCTCAAACCTCACGGACAAATTTACATTACTTCTGAGCGCGAATTGGAACCACAGTTTGAACCATATCGCATTCGTATTAATCCACTTGACATGCACCACGTAATGGCTTTCGCATCTCTCTACATTGGCGATAGTCAAACTATGGCTGCCGAAGCAGGTGTACTCGGTACACCATTCGTGCGATTCAACGACTTTGTGGGACGATTGTCATATCTGCACGAATTGGAAGCACCTACTGATTATACACCACGTAAAGATGGATATGTACCTATGGTAGATAAGCATGTGCCAGATGATGTACATTACTGCTTAGGATATGGACATAAAACAGCAGATGTAGAAGGATTCTATCGCTCAATAGAAAAATGGTTGGCAATGCCTGATCGCAAGGATGTTTGCGCCGCTCGCCGCGAAAAAATGCTCAGCGAGAAGATCGACTACGCCAAGTTCCTCACATGGTTCATCGAGAACTATCCGCAGAGTCAACAGCAAACACGCGAGAATCAGGCAAATGATACCTTCTGGGCACAGTTTAGATGATGTTTTAACAAAAATACGCTCATTTCACTCGCTACAAAAATACGATTTTCTACTAAAAATTTGTTTGTATTGCAGAAATTCACTACCTTTGTAGCGTTTTTAGAATAATATACCATATTTGCTATGCTAATCACCCTTATCGCAGGAGCACGTCCAAACTTCATGAAGATTGCTCCACTTATCAAAGCCATACAAAAGGCAAACAACGAAGGAAAAGATATCCATTATCGTCTCGTACATACGGGTCAGCACTACGACAAGAATATGTCCGACACCTTCTTCGAAGAACTCGGCATACCTATGCCCGACGTGAACCTCGGGTGCGGTGGCGGCACACAAGCAGAACAGACAGCCAACATCATGGTGGCTTTCGAGCGCGACCTCATGGCTAACCCCACCGACCTCGTTCTCGTTGTAGGCGATGTCACCAGCACCATGGCTTGCTCCATCGTTGCCAAGAAACTCAATACCCGCGTCTGCCACGTAGAGGCCGGTATCCGCAGTTGGGACCTTAGCATGCCCGAGGAAATCAACCGCATGGTCACCGACTCCCTCGCTGACTATATGTTCACTACCAGCGAAGTGGCGAATAAGAACCTGCTGTTGCAGGGAGCGTCGTTGGAGGTGAGAGGTGAGAGGTTAGAGGTGAAAGGCGAGGAGAACGGCGAAGCCGATATACATGCCTCTCGCCTCATCGCCTCATCGCCTCATAACCTACCTGTTCTTGAAGAAGAACAGTACGCTTTTAAGCGCAATGTACAACGTGTATGGTGGGTGGGTAATGTGATGATCGACACCCTGCTCGCTAACCGCGCACGATTCCGCCGTCCTGCCGTATATGATGAACTATGCCTACAAGAGAAGAACTATGTAGTCATGACTATGCACCGTCCAGCTAACGTGGATGAGGAGCAGCACCTCAAAGCACTCATGGAGCAGATCATCACCAATGTGCACGGACTGCCCATCATCTTCCCAATTCACCCTCGCACTGCTAAGATATTCTACAACCTCTGGGGCAACGAGGAACAACTCGCTCAGTTGTTCCCCAACCTGCATATCGTAGCGCCTATGGGCTATCTGGAGTTCAACTACCTCGTCGAGCATGCCAAGGTGGTAGTCACCGACTCGGGTGGTATCACCGAGGAGACCACCGTCATGGGTGTGCCATGTATCACCCTGCGCGACAATACCGAACGCCCAGAGACATGCACCATCGGCACCAACCGACTCATTGGTACCAATCCACAAGCGGTGAAGCCCGCACTCGATGCCCTCTTCGCCGGCGAATGGCAACCAGGTGCTATCCCACCACTATGGGATGGTCACACCGCCGAACGCATCGTGGAGATATTGTATGGGTTAAAGGTTAGAGGTTAAAGGTTAGAGGTGCGAGGTTAGAGACGGGTGGTTATTGCAAAAAGACCAGTTTACCGACTTCGCAGTTGATGCACTGTTGGTTTTGGCAATAATGCTGATACAGATGGATCAACGCTTGCGTGTCGGCTGCCGAACGCACCTGCTGACCGATCAATCGCCACTGGCGGATGATGCTGTTATCCTCCGCAGGAATGCGTTGCATCCATTCCAACACCTCCTGCGCCGCCTGCTCATCATGATGCGCCAACGCATACGCATAGCGATAAGGCAAGAGCGTGTTGATGAGCAAAATATCCACCGAACGCTTGCCTATCGCCGATGGCGACAACACCCGCGTGTCACTATCATCTGGTTGCAAACACAACAACTCACGCATCTTATCCATACTATGCGCATGGATCATCTCTGAGAACAACCACTCCGATTGGCAAAGCAGTTGTGCCAACTGCCGAATACGCCTTTCGGGGGCGTTCTGCGGACGCATACGCGCACGCTTCCACATGACCGCATCAATGGGCTGCAAACCAAACTTCTTTTGCAAAAAACGATATTCACTGAGTAACGCCTTTTGCTCATCACTCCTAACACTCTGCTCGGTTAATAATCCCGATTGCCCCAACAACATAGCCGTGACCTGAAACAGACTATTGCGGTGCTTCTGCAGATAAATCAAGGGTGTTTGCAATGCCATTGCCTCAAAGGGCATACTATTGGTGTGAAAACCGAAATTATGTGCCAGCGTGATATAGAATGCCTCGTTCCAATTCTGCTTGGTGATATCCAGCAGCTGCATGATAGCGCGCTGGCGGCACTGCATACGCTGCCAAAGTAGCGCATCTCGCCACCCCTGTGTGAGCAGCGATGGGTCAAGCAGCAGACTGGGATGGCATGGGATAGTGCTCCACGCAGTATCCATCTGCTGGGCATGCACAATCATTTGAGATAAGTAATCCTGTGGATCGGGATAGCGCAACACGCATTGCGGAATCTTTTCGCCACGCGCATTATAGGTGGGTTCATCATTGTCGCGCACCACGTGCAAGACCACATTATTATATGCAGGATCCTGATGATGACGATGACGACGCCAGTCGGAAGCACGCACATGAATCTCCACATTGCCTACCCACACCTGATGACCTATGCGCACTTGTGCATGGCTGAAATCGGGACCCGCATCGCGATTATGTTCGCCCACCGATAGGATCTCAACGGGCAAACCGTCGGTGGTATGCTGCTGCATACACGCGAATAAAGACCGCTGCCAAATATAGTGGAGAAGGATCTCGGGCATGGGGGGATAGGTTAGAGGTTGAAGGTTGAAGGAATGAAGGTTGAGGGGTTAGAGGCCACTGAGGTGCAAGAACTGCGAGATCATGCGACGCAGGGCGCTCTGCGGCTTGTTGTTGATATATGACTCGATGAGCTTCACCTCTGCCGTCTTGGGCACAATATCGTAATCCGCAATAGCCGCTGGAATCAGGCATGAGAAGCCCTCGCGCAACTCCACCTCATCGCGGGTACTGCGTATGCGTAGGGTGCATACACCCTCCACGCACGTGGAGATGACAAACGAGTCATAACCCACCATATTGCGGTGCATCGGATTGGTGAGCGACACTACGCGCACACTGAAATGCTCGGTATCCAAACATGGATTAGCCACATCGATCGTATCCTTATATGAGTTGCGATACTCCTTGTACACCTTATAATCCAGCGCCTGCGCTGCATGCTCGGTATGCAGTTCGCGAGGCCGACCATTCAAGTCCAGACGACCATAGTCATAGATACGATACGTGAGGTCAGATGTCTGTTGCACCTCAGCCAGCAATACGCCCTTACCAATCGCATGGATGCGCCCCGCAGGCAAATAAAATACATCGCCCGCATGCACCTCGTGTCGAGCCAAGGCATCCAGTATCGTTCCATCCTCCACTTTGCGCGCATATTCCTCGGCTGTCAGTTCCTGCTGAAAACCTGCATAAATAGACGCACCGGGTTGTGCATCAATCACATACCACATCTCCGCCTTGCCCCGCTGACCATGTAGGCGCTGCGCCATGGCATCATCGGGGTGCACCTGCACGCTCAAATCATCGTTGGTATCAATCAGTTTGACCAAGATAGGCAACTCATCGCCATACTGCTTCGCTACCGCCTTGCCCAAGATAGCCTGAGGCATCTTGTGAATCACATCCGTGAGCGTATAGCCCGCCCACGTGCCATTGGCAATCACCGATGGATGCGATGCCACCGCCGACACCTCCCAACTCTCGCCGATATGCTGCTGCTCGGGCAAACCCTTCCATGTCGTCAAGCGGTTGTGTCCCCAGATCTTGGTATGCAGATTGGGCTCCAATAGCATAGGGTAGAGCTTGGTACGCTGCGTCTCAATCACGCAGCCCATAGCCAACATACGCACATCTGTGATGGCATGCAGCTCGTAGGACTTGAGGTGCTCTACGAATACAAAATCCTCCTTCTGGCAATGATGCACATGCCCATCTATGGTGATATCAATCTCACCATCCAGAATAAAAAACAAGTCCTGCAAATCAGGGTGGATATGCTTGGCACTATGCTCGCCCGCCTTCAGACTAATCACAGCCACCTGCGTGATGCTGCAACCACTCTCGCTGGCAGAGAGCAAAACACGCTTGAGTCCCATCTCATAGGACGTGCCAAGAGGCGATATGTCGTGTAGGTTTCTCTTCATAAGAAATCGAATGGGGATAATGGAATCCACCATTCGACTGCAAAGGTACTAAAAATTTTGCTTACTCGCAAATCCTGGACTGCTTTTTTTGCATTTTGCCCTTATTATAGTCATACCAAGTGCTTAATCCATGCAAAAAACTTATATGGCATATAGCGGAAAGGCATATCCACCCATGTTGGTGTGCTGACTACCGAACGGCGGTGAGAGAACGCCAAGAAACTCTCTTTGCCGTGGTAACTGCCCATACCCGAATGGCCCACACCACCAAAAGGCACCTTATGGTTCACGATATGCATGATCACATCATTCACACATGCGCCGCCCGAAGAGGTATGGCGCAGCACATAATCGCCATTCGTACCGAAATAGTAGAGTGCCAACGGCTTCTCGCGATCCGTGACAAATGTAATGACCTCGTCTATCTTCTGGAATGTCAGCACAGGGAAGATAGGACCGAAGATCTCCTCTTGCATCACAGGTGCGTCTGGACTAACGTCTGTGAGAATGGTAGGGGAGAGGTAGCGTGTAGCTTTATCGTATTTTCCACCGTAGTAAATGGATGCTTCGCTATTGGACGCCTCTTTGGGGCTATTGGACGCTTCGCTATTGGATATGGGCAGGTAGCTAATCAGACGCTCCAAGGCTTTGTCGCTGACTATGCGCACGAAGTGTTTCGCCTTTTTTGGGTCTTTGGTGAGCAGGTGTTTCCACTCTTTGACCAGCAGTTTGAGGAATTTGTCCTTTACCTGCTCGTGAACCATCAGGTAGTCAGGCGCAATGCAGGTTTGTCCTGCGTTGAGGGCCTTGCCCCATGCTACGCGTTTGGCTGCCACCTTGAGGTTGGCAGTCTTATCTACGATACAAGGGCTCTTGCCGCCTAACTCTAGCACGACTGGTGTGAGGTGCTTGGAGGCCGCCTCCATGACCATTTTTCCCAGCGAAGGGCTGCCTGTGAAGAAAATCAAGTCCCATCGCTCTGCGAGGAGCATCTGGTTGACTTGGCGATTGCCTTCTACGATAGCGATATACTCCTCGGGGAAGGTGGCGCGAATCATCTCGGTGAGTACGCGCGACACATTCGGCACGTAGGGCGAAGGTTTGAGCATAGCCGTACAGCCAGCGGATATAGCACCTACCAGTGGATTGAGCAGCAGTTGGACGGGGTAGTTCCATGGCGCAATAATGAGTGTATTGCCCAAAGGTTCCTTGATGATACGACTGCTGGCGGGCAGGATAGCCAAAGGAGAAGACTTGCGCTCTGGTTTTGCCCACTGGCTGAGATGGCGGAGATGATTGCGTATTTCGCCATAGACGATACTGAGTTCGGTGAGGTATGCCTCCTCGTAAGACTTGTGGAGGTCTATCCACAGGGCTTCGGCGAGGGGTTTCTCGTATTGGTGCATGGCGTCAGAGAGCTTGCGAAGCATCTGACGACGGAAACAGAGAGGCAGGGTAGCACCCGAGCGGAAGTAGGCGCGCTGTTTGCTTCGTGTAGTGGAAATGTAGTGGTTCATGTGGTGTAGAGTAGTTTAGAGTAGTTTAGAGTTGTTTAGAGTTGTGTAGAGTGGTGTAGAGTTCTTATCTCGCTCCGCTCGAACGATCACTCGCTGTGGCTCGTGTACGTTTAGAGTGGTGTAGAGTTGTTTAGAGTTGTGTAGAGTTGTTTAGAGTTCTTATCTCGCTCCGCTCGAACGATCACTCGCTGTGGCTCGTGTACGTTTAGAGTGGTGTAGAGTGGTTATTTACGGCCTGTGAAGTTGTCCATTGCATGGTAGATACCAAAAACTGTGCCAAAAACGAAGTCAAAGACACGGAAAGGCAGTATGGCTTGCCAGAAACGAATGAAATGGAAGCCGAAAGGTATGCCACGGAAGATTTGGTTGCGTTCGATAGCACGCAGGATCTTCTTGGCCGTTGGTTCGGGTTTGAGGATTGGGAAGATGCTGGAGTGCACGCCGTTGAACATGCCCGTATTGATATAGTATGGGGCGATGGTGGTGAAACGCACATTGGACTTCATCTGCTGGAGTTCGATACGCACGGAGTCGCTCCAACCAATCATAGCCCACTTGCTGGCACCATAGACGGACATCTTGGGATTGCTGAGCATACCGCCCGCCGAGGCGATATTGCAGATATGACCGCGGTTGCGAGCAATCATGTCGGGCAGGATTTGCTGCGCAATGACCATAGGTGCAATGGTATTCACCTCGAAGGTGAGGCGGATGTCCTGCACGGTCTGTTGGTCGAAGGTCTTGTTGCCGCGCACGATGCCAGCGCAGTTGATGAGGATGTCTATGGCACCCACTTCTTGCTTGATCTGTTGGTAGGTTTGGGCAACGAGCTCGCTGTTGGTGATGTCCACCTCATAGATATATACGCGCCCACGCGAGGAGAGTTCAGCCATAGTAGTTTCTAATGCCTCTTGATTCACGTCCCAGATAATCAACGCCTTCGCCCCTTTCTCCAACGCCATTCGCCCCATGATTTTGCCAATTCCAGATGCTCCACCTGTGATTAGCACATTTGCTGATTTGATTTGCATAGTTTTAAAGTTTTAAAAGTTTTAAGAGTTTTAAAGGTTTTAAGAGTTTTAAAGGTTTTAAGGGGTTTAATGGATTTGATACAAATTATATACCAAACGGCGGCAAAGGTAGTGCATTATTTTCGAACGAACGTTCAAAAATAGAGAAAAAGTGCGTTTTTTTCGAACAAACGTTCGATTTTTGTAAAAAAATGTTGTGTATATAAAATTTTTTGCATACCTTTGCGGGCGAAAATGGGATAATTTTGAATGATGAATTAAGAATTTTGAATTAAGATAGTTAGGATTATGGTAGAAGATCGTAGGGATAAAATCCTGCTCAAGGCATTGGAGTTGTACATGGTGGAGGGATATGCCAATGTGTCTATAACAGACTTGCAGGCCGCTCTGGATATGGGGCGTGGGACATTGTATTACTATTTCAAGGACAAGGATGAGTTGTTTCAAGAGGTGGTGGATATGTTCTTGATTAATCCCAAACAACGTGCATTGGAGCGCGTGAGAGAGTCTGCTACCATACCTGATATGATAGATGCTATGTTGTACTACCTGAATCAGTTGCAGGAGTTTTACAATTTGGTGGAGAACAAGAATATCAACACCTCGAACGTGGTCACAGTGATGTACACGGCATATAGCCGCTTCCCTGAACTGTACAAGAAAGCGCGTCGGTTGTACGAACACGAACTGAGTTTGTGGATACAAGCCATCAAGAATAGTATGCACAACGGCGATATTCGTGGCAATGTGCCCATTGAGACCACGGCTCATATGTTCTTGCACATCAAAGATGGTTGGGATCCAGGTCGCTCTGGCGTGCCGATGAACTTCGGTATCTTCCCCGAACAGTATAACTATTTATACGATTTGATTAGGAAATAAGGTGGCAATTTGTGAAAAAATAGGCAATAAATACAAAAAAAATGATATTTCTTTCGTTTTTGAACGCGCGTTCGAAAAATAAGTTGTACTTTTGCAGTCGATTACAAAAATAGAAACTAATGTAAATATACTATATTATGGAATTGAAACATTATTTGAGTTCTCTCCAAACTACGATTACTAATAAGTGGTCGGATTTGGCGATGAAAGATTTAGATGGCGCAACCTCTTATACCTACGGTGAGTTGGCTGCCCAAATCGCACGTTTGCACACAACTTTCCGTTTGTTAGGTATCAAAGAGGGTGATAAGATTGCTTTGTGCGGACGCAACTGTAGTAACTGGGGTGTGACATTCTTGGCGGTGGAGACATACAAGGCAGTGGCAGTGAGTATCTTGCCTGACTTTACAGGCGAAGGCGTAGAGGCATTGGTGAATCACTCAGAGGCGAAATTGCTATACACAGGCCCTAACGTGTTGAAGAAGATTGATGCGAAGAATATGCCTGGATTGACAGCCATGGTGCTGATGGACGACTTCAGCTTGCACTTTGCTGCCAACGAGGAGGTGGAGAAAGCATACGCGGGTGTGGATGCTGCTTTTGCCGCTGAATATCCACAAGGATATAGCGCAAAGGATATGAATTATCCTACGGATAATCACGATGATTTGGCATTGCTCAACTATACCTCTGGTTCGACAGGCAATCCTAAGGGCGTGATGATTACGCACAAGAACCTGAGCGGCAACATTGACTTTGCCGTGAAGAAGATTCCCCATAAGGCAGGCGACAAGGTGATGTCCATGCTGCCTATCGCGCATATGTTTGGATTGATGTTTGAGTTCTTGTACCAAGTATGCGACGGTGCAGAGGTGTATTTCCTCACCAAAGCTCCAACCCCAAGCACACTGATGAAGGCCTTTGCACAAGTGCATCCGTTCATGATTTTGACTGTGCCATTGGTGATTGAGAAGATTATCAAGGGTAAAGTGCTGCCAATCATCAACAAACCTGTGATGAAAGTGCTGTGGAAGACCCCAGGCATTAAGTGCCTGCTGCATAAGAAAGTGCGTAACACCTTGCTATCTGCCTTCGGCGGCGAGTTGCGCTTCTTGATTATTGGAGGTGCTGCGCTCAACGAAGAGGTGGAGAAATGTATGTACGATATGCACTTCCCATACTGCGTGGGCTACGGCATGACCGAGTGCGCTCCGCTCATCAGTTACGAAGATTGGCAAAAGTATGCATATCGCTCGTGCGGTAAGGTGATTCCAGGCATGCAGATTCGTATTGACTCCGAGGACCCAACTAAGAAAGAAGGTGAGGTACAAGTATATGGCGTGAACGTGATGGCAGGCTATTACAAGAACGAGCAAGCCACCAAGGAGACCTTCACCAAGGATGGTTGGATGCGTACAGGCGACTTGGGTGTATTGGACAAAGAGGGCAACCTCTTCCTGCGTGGTCGTAGCAAGAACATGCTGCTCAGCCCTAACGGACAAAACATCTACCCTGAGGAGATTGAGGATAAACTCAACAGTCTGCCACTCGTGACAGAGTCTGTGGTAGTGGACCGCGAGCATAAGTTGGTGGCATTGGTGTATAGCGACCCATCATTGGCGAAACCAGAAGTGCTGCAAGGCAAGACCGTGGAGCAAGTGATGAAAGAGAACGTGGTGAAACTCAATAAGATGTTGCCCGCTTACAGCCAAGTCATCGCCATCGAACTGGTCGAGAAGGAGTTTGAGAAAACACCTAAACGTAGTATCAAGCGATTTATGTATAAGTAAGAAAAAAAGACTCCTGAAGGGGTCTTTTTTTAGATCGCTGCGCTTGAAGATGGAAGTTCGCTGCGCTTGAAGATGGAAGATCGCTACGCTTGAAGATGGAAGTTCGCTTCGCTTGAAGATGGCTGCGTGATGCGACATCGCTATCATCTAAGGCGCTTGGCACTGATTAATATCGGTTTGCCCTGATGGCGGGCAGCGAGCAGATAATAGTCGTCGCCGTCGTGGAGTTTGTACTTCTTGCGAATCTGTTCGGGCATGAGCGGATGATTGCGCGAGATGATGCTATATTTCGCTTGTGCGTCTAATTGCTTTTTGGGGTCTTTGAGTTCGGCATCAATGACTTCCCACACGCGACCAGGGAAATCGGGCAGGAGCGTGGAGGAGGTATAGAGGTGGGTATTGGTATCCAGCTTCTGTAGTCCATATCGCTCGCCTACCAATCGGAAGGCACCCGCCTTGATGATAGCGGCATTGGGTTCGTAGATATATTGCTCAATATGAGAAGCAATCTGCATTGGTGCGTTTTTCTCATCCTCATGGATGAAGACAAAGCGGTCGGTGTGCGTAGCACAGATATTCACCGCATGGATGGTGTTTGTGCCAGTCGTGAGCAGCACTTCTTTCACTTCGTTATGCACCGCCACGATATGCGTATCCCAATCTTTTCCCAATGCACGGAGTGCGGCTGTAATGTCCAGCATGGGGCTGAATTTAATCATGATGTGGCTGGCGTGCTTGCGAAGAGCGGGGAGCAAGTCTATCACGTTGGGTTCGCAGTCTTCGATGCGAAAAACTTTACCACCCGATTGACTGCGACGAGCAGGATCGAGATAGATGAGGCGATGAGGTGATGAGGTGATGAGGTGATGAGGCGATGAGGCGAGAAAGTCTTCTGCGGTGGTGTTGTGCACATGGATATGCGGACGAGCCAGAGAGAAATTGTGCTGAGCAATACTGCATAATTCCGCATTACGCTCCACATAATGTGCCTCTTGGGCATGCTCCGACATGAAGAAAGTATCCACGCCATAGCCCGCGGTGAGGTCGATCAATATCTTGGGGTGCAGAGGTGCTACCAGTGCAGCTTTGTAGCGCGCAGTCGCCTCGCTAGAACACTGCTCGCAAGATAATCGGACAGGATACCACCAATCCTCTATTTGCGCAAAAAAGGGTAGTTTGTCCCTGGTACGTTGCCGGCCCTCTACCTGCTGCAAGAAGAAACGGAAATCGGCATCCGATAAGTGCGGAAACCGATTACGCTGCAATGCCAACTGCTGCACATCATCGTGCAGGTGTTGGCTGAGTAGAGTGGATAAATCGGGGATATTAAACATTATTGCAGATTAATATCCTTTGGTTACCACGATGCTAAAAGTCATGGCTTCTGGGGCGAAGTCCATGTAGTTACCCTCATCATATACAAAATCACTCACACGGTAGTTGAATTCCAACCAACCAACACCATAAATATAGTCCACTGTGATGGTATATAAGAATTGATTTTCTTTCACATGAAAGACATCGGGTAGGATATGCTTGAAAAAGTCGTTGTTTTGCTTGTCATAGAACTTGCGATATACTTTCACTTCGCCTTGGTCAAAGACATTGGATGTAATCTCTGGTATATCTACCACGCAGCGGAAATAGTTATTGTCAGACATATGCGTGTATTGCCAGTCATTAGCTCGCACATTGACATCTATAGTTTCCATTTCAAGATTAGAAACAATGGTGGTGTTGCATCCTGCAAGGATGATACTCGAAATTAACAAAAATAAAATCTTCTTCATAATAAAACTATTTACCGATAATTCTTACAAAATCTGTGCAAAGGTACGATATTTTTTGTATATTTGCAAATTTTTTACTACCTTTGCGGCAAAATTGTAGGATATGAGAAAAATTGCAAGCATTATTGTATTATCATGCCTGAGCGTTGGGCTTTGGGCGCAGTCGAAAAATGCTACTTATGAAGCATACATTGACGAATACCGTGAGGTGGCTATAGAGCAACAGCGCAGGCATGGCATCCCTGCCTCCATCACCATGGCGCAAGCCATCTTGGAGTCAGCCGCAGGGCAGTCGGAATTGGCCACCAAAGCTAATAATCACTTCGGTATCAAATGCACCTCTGATTGGCCTGGCAAGACCTATAAATATGATGATAATCGGCAGAATGAGTGTTTTCGTAAGTATGCGGATGTGGCTGATTCGTACGAGGATCATTCGTTGTTCTTGAAACGTAAGCGTTACGAGAGTTTGTTTGCTTTATCCATGGGCGATTATAAGAATTGGGCATACGGATTGAAGGCGTGCGGATATGCCACCGATCCGAAGTATCCAGAGAAGTTGATTCGTCTGATAGAACTCTATGATTTGAACAAACTGACGTTCGACAAGACCATTGTGCGTTCGGATAGCGATTCAAAAAAAAAACTTTTCATAGACGACGAAGGCACTGATATTGCTTTTATCGAACAAGAGAAAGTGGAAGATTACCCCATGCCACCCATGGAGGAATTGCAGCTTTTTCATAATCATCGTTCGGGCTATCGCAATGGCGTGCGCTATATTGTAGCTGGTCCTAATGAGACGTTTGCTTCGTTGGCACTGTTTTTGAATATGTACGAGCGCACCTTGCGTAAGTATAACGATGCATTGGATACTCGTGAGCTGCGCGAAGGCGATATAGTGTATATTTACCCGAAGAAAAATCGTGCCGCCAAACGTTATCCTTATTGCTATTTCCGTGGTGAGGATACGGCATGGGATATAGCGCAGAAATATGGTATCAAGCTGAAGAGTCTGTACAAACTGAATGCCATACCATACGGTACGCCATTGACAACGCATCAACGATTAGACCTGAGGTAAGTGGCAGAAAGAGAGATACATAAGGTGCGCCCGATAGGCGAGCTATTGGCGGATTTTATCCACGGATCGGAGTTGGAGCAACCCTTGCTGGAGCGCAAGGTGCTTGCGCTCTTGCCCGAAGTGTTGGGTAAGACAGTGGTGCAATACATGGGCGAGAGCGAGGTGAAGAATGGTGTGCTGTATGTACATATCCGTTCGGCGGCTCTGCGTTCGCAGCTCTTTGATGTGCGTTTTGATTTGTTGCGCAAGCTCAACGATGCCGCAGGTGCTAAAGTGCTGAAGGATATAAGGTTGTTGGGGTGATTGGATATGGGTAATGGACGGCGTTCCGCCTAAAGGGTAAGGGGTAATGGACCATTAGCGAAGCGTTCTATAACCAAAAAAGAAACGAATGATTTATCCAGAGAATATAGAGCAGAAGATTGATTTTCAGGTTATACGTGATGGCTTGAAAGGGTGCTGCATGTCCATATTGGGCAAGGAGTGTGTGGATGCCATGCAGTGGCTCACGCATTTTCCTGCGGTGAGTGCGCTCCTGGCACGCGTGCGCGAGATGATGGCACTCCTCAGTGACCCTGCGTTGGCTTTTCCGCATGGCGAGATATACGACCTGCGCGAAGCACTGTCGCGTATTCGTATTGAGGGGCTGTATATGGACGAAGTGGAACTCTTTTCGCTGAGGAAGATGTTGGACTACGCTGCTCAACTGGAGCGCTTCTTCGCTACGCTGGATAAGGCGAAATATCCGTTGCTGAGTCAACTGTCAACTGTCAACTATCAACTGTCAATTGTCAACTGTATCGATTGCATCCTTGACCGCTATGGTAAGATGCGCGACAATGCTTCGCCCGAACTGGCGCGTATTCGTAAGGAGATTAGTGCCTCTCAAGGTTCTGTGAGCCGCGCGCTGCATGCTATCCTACGCCAAGCGCAAGCCGAAGGTATCCTCGACAAAGATGCAGCGCCTACGATGCGCGAGGGTAGGTTGGTGTTGCCTGTGCCGCCTGCATACAAACGCAAGATTGGCGGTATCGTGCACGATGAATCGGCGACAGGTAAAACCGTCTTTATCGAACCACAACAGGTGGTGGAAGCCAACAATCGCATACGCGAATTGGAGGGAGAGGAACGCCGCGAGCGTATTCGCATATTATTAGAGGTGACCGAACAATTACGCCCCGAAGTGCCACAGATCATGGAGACAGAAAACTACTTGGGCGAAGTGGATTTTCTGCGTGCGAAAGCTCTGTTTGCCATAGATATGCACGCCATCGTGCCCGAAGTGTCGCAACAACCCATGATAGATTGGCGCGAGGCATATCACCCTGTGTTGCTACTTAATTTCCGCCGTCAGGGTAAGACGGTGGTGCCGTTAACGATTAGGTTATTAGGCGATAGAGCACCCCAAAAATCAGCAGATTTTTCGGGGACCCCGCTGGCGAAAGGCGAGAGGATACTGGTTATTAGTGGTCCTAACGCGGGTGGAAAGTCGGTTTGCTTGAAGACAGTCGCGATGTTGCAATACATGTTGCAATGCGGTTTGCCTGTACCGATGAGCGAGGCAAGTAGGATGGGTTTTTTCAAGAATTTGCTGATTGATATAGGCGACGAACAGTCGATTGAGGATGACCTCTCGACGTATTCATCACACCTTAAGAATATGAAGCATTTTGTGCGTTATGCCGATGCTCGCACGCTGCTGCTCATCGATGAGTTTGGTACCGGTACCGAACCCACGATTGGTGGTGCGATTGCCGAAGCTGTGCTCTCGCAACTCAACGAGCAACATGCTTTTGGCGTTATCACGACGCACTACGGCAACCTCAAGCACTTGGCAGAGCGCACCGAGGGTATCATCAATGGTGCCATGCTATACGATCGTGGACAACTCAAGCCGCTCTTCCAATTATCTATCGGTCAGGCAGGTAGTAGTTTTGCGGTGGAGATTGCCCGCCAGATTGGTTTGCCCGAGACGATTATTCAGCGTGCTACGGATATTGTGGGCGAGGAGCATATCGACTACGACAAGCATTTGCAAGATATTGCGCGCGATAAACGCTATTGGGAGAACAAACGCCAGAACATTCGCCAAAAGGAGAAACACCTGGAGGAGAAGATTGCTCATTACGAGGAGCAGATGGCGGGTATTAAAGCCAAGAAACGTGCTATTTTGGAGGAAGCCAATGCGGAGGCCGCGAATTTGCTGCGCAAAAGCAATGCTACCATCGAGCGCACTATACGCGAGATTAAAGAGGCCAAAGCCGAGAAGAATGCCACGCAAGCTGCAAGGCAGAAAGTGGAAACGCTGAAAACGAAGGTGGAAAGCCAAGCCAGCAAAACTAGCCCTGCTAGCCCAACTAGTAAGACTAGCACAACTACCCAATCCACCAAGCAGCAAAAGCTCCTCCGCGATCTCAGCGATCTGAAGGTGCTGACCAAGAATCCTGCGAAGTTGATTCAGGAGCAAGGAAACAAGAGTCAGGAGCAAAGACGCATTAGCAATGTGGCGGATGAACTAAGACGCCGCAAATTGTCGTTTAGTCGTGAGTTGGATATCCGCGGCATGCGTGTCGATGAGGCGTTAGAAGCGTTGATTGCCTATGTGGACGACGCTTTGATGGTGAATGCCGAGCAGGTGTCTATTCTTCATGGCACAGGTACGGGCGCACTCAAGCAAGTGGTTCGGGACTACCTGGCAGAACGTCAGAAATCGATGCGCCGCTTGAAATCAGGCGAAATCACCTTCCATGACGGCGACCCCGATCGAGGAGGCGCAGGAATCACGGTGGTGGAGTTGTAGTGTAGAGTGTAAGGTGTAGAGTGTAAAGTGTAGGGTGTAGAGTGTAGGGTGTAGAGTGTAAGGTGTAGAGTGTAAGGTGTAAAAGGAAAGAATATGAAAAAAAGGATTTTGATGTTTGTTTTTTGCGGCATGCTGCTTGCTCCTGTAGCCATGGCGCAAGTGCAGCCAGGCAGTGCGCAGTATAGTGTGTCGCTGCATGTGGGTTATGCACACAACCTGACGTATGGTTCGTATGCCAACTTTGACTTGGATGCGTATATGCCTATCAATAAGCATTTTGATATGCAGGCAAATCTGCGTACCAGTACGGCAGACTTCTACACGCTGGGAGTGCAATTGCGACCAAAATTTGCATTACCCGTGGGCGAACTGTATCTGGAGGACCGTGTGATGGCACGTTGGGTGGCGCGTGATGAGATCAATGATTTTGTGCACGCCCTATCGATAGGATACATGATGCAGTATGTGAATGCGCAAGTGGGTATGTCCACACGCATCATAATACCCCAACCATACTCCTTCAAGGACGCTGATGCTATGGTGCTGGAACCCTTTAATATCATCTACCGCGTAGAAGCGTTTGTGCGTCCAAAGATGTCGCCATGGAATATCAGTCTGTGTGTAGCAAATGTGGATAACTACCAAGTGGAGCGCGTTTGGCAACCGATGTTCTATCTGGGTGGCTGGTACGACATCGACGACCATTGGCGCGTACGCCTATCGGGCAAAATGAAACTAGCGGGTATGTTCCACCTGAATGCACATTACTATGGAGCGGAACTCCGTGCAGGTGCGGAATACCGATTTTAATTAAGAATTTTGAATTATGAAAAAGAATATACAAATTTGTCTTGGCTCCTTGTTCCTTGTTCTTGGTTCCATCTTCACCGCTTGCGGTCCTGATGCGCGATTGGATATGGTAGGTATGTTTGCTGGTACTTCGCCAACTATTAACAACCGATTCGAAATATCTCAAGCATACAACCAGCAGATGGGTTTTGCTACACTGCAAGCGCCAGATGATTATCATGTGTATGTCTGCACCGATACGCATATCACCAAGACCCGCACGCGTTGGGAGTATTTTATCCATGCATACCGCGAAGATCAGTTGTGTCCTGTAGCGGTGCATCTGGGTGATATCATTGATGCCAGAACCGATTTTGCCTATGTAGAAGAAGCTCTCGTACCAGAATCTGACGCAGTCAGTCAACCGATGAAAGCAGATACACTGATGGCTGTGTGCGGTAATCACGATATCTATTTCAAACAGTGGGAGAAATTTATCAAGACTTTCAAAACCAGCAGTTATTATTTTGTCGTACAAACCCAGTCCGGTGCACAAGATTTATTCATTGTCTATGATTCAGCCGACGGCACAGTGGGTAGCAAGCAGCTGCAATGGCTTCGCGAGACACTGCAATGGGCAGATACACAAGGTTTTCGCCATATCATAGCTTGTACGCACACCCACTTCTTCAAACGCGATTCGTCGCAAGGACATACCTCCAACTACACCTTGGAGGAGACATATGCGCTGCTGAACCTCTTCACGAAACATGGCGTCAAAATGGTATGGTCGGGACATGACCATAGCCGCGAAATAACCCAAGTGAAAGATATGACATGTATTATCGTGAATTCGATGGAAGATGACGATAAGCATCCATACTACATGCTCGTTACGATGGGGGATAAGATTGATTATGCGTTCGTGGCGGTGCCTTGAGATGTGAGAGGTTAGAGGCGATGGTAATATATTTGGGTATAGGTACGAATCTGGGAGACCGCGATGCAAACTTGCGCACCGCTTTGGCGCTCTTGCACGAACGAGTAGGGGAGTGCTTGGCATGTTCTTCCATTTATCGGAGCGCTCCGCAGGGCTTTGTGTCTGATAATGAGTTCGCCAATATCGTCGCAGTATGCCAAACGATTCATTCGCCCGAAGAGGTGCTACGCATCACTCAGCAGATAGAGTGCGATATGGGGCGCACGCAGAAATCGGAGAATGGTGTTTACCACGATCGTGTGATTGATATCGATTTGCTAAAAGCGTATATCCAGAAGCCGGAAACCGGAAATCGGAGTGAGATAGAACATCATAGCGATACCCTCATCCTGCCACACCCTCGTATGCAGGAACGTGACTTTGTGCAAGTCCCTCTCCGCGAGGTAGAAACAATACTACACCACTGCTAAAACCACGCTACACCACTACCTACCATACACATGCAAGTATTATACGAAGATAATCATATTATTGCTGTCAGCAAGACTTGCCACGAGATTGTGCAAGGCGATAAGACTGGTGACACACCGCTGAGCGAGACGGTCAAGGCATATATCAAAGAGAAATATCAGAAGCCGGGCGAAGTCTTTCTGGGTGTGACACATCGTCTTGATCGTCCTACTACGGGAGTGGTATTGTTTGCCCGAACCAGCAAAGCATTGACACGACTCAATGCCATGTTTCAATCGCATGAGCAGATACAGAAAACCTATTGGGCGATAGTATCGACGGATAATGGAAATCGGATATCGGATAATGGAGAAGTTCGGTTGGAGAACTATCTCTGGCGCAACGAGAAGCAGAATAAGTCCTTCGTGGTCAAACCCGGTACCAAAGATGCGAAACGTGCCGTGCTGAGCTACAAGGTTGTTGCACGTGCTGAACGGTATATGTTGTTGGAAATCAATCTGGAAACGGGACGTCATCATCAAATACGTTGTCAGTTGGCGGCTATCGGATTGCCTATCAAAGGTGATTTGAAATACGGAGCTAAACGCAGTAATCCTGATGGCGGTATCTCATTGCATGCCCGCAAGATTGAGTTGATTCATCCTGTGAGCAAACAGCCGATCTCTATCACAGCTCCTGTGCCAGATGATGCGCTGTGGCACGCGCTTGAGCAGCAAATATAAATGTTTTACAACATATATAGCCCTAAAATCGCACTTGGCATTTGCACATGTGCGATTTTTTTTGTAACTTTGCAAACGTTAAATAAAATGACAATACTATGAAACACCTACTTTTAGGCGATGAAGCGATAGCGCAGGGCGCTATTGATGCTGGACTGAGCGGTGTGTATGCCTATCCAGGCACACCCTCTACCGAGATTACGGAGTATATTCAATTGAGCGAAAAGCGTAAAGGCGATGAGGCGAAAGGCAAGATTTTCTGCCAATGGGCAACCAACGAGAAGACCGCCATGGAAGGCGCATTGGGTATGTCCTATATGGGCAAGCGTGCGCTGGTATGCATGAAGCATGTGGGTATGAATGTGTGTGCGGATGCGTTCATGAACGCTGCCATCACGGGTGTGAATGGCGGACTGGTGGTGGTAGCTGCCGATGACCCATCGATGCACTCGTCACAAAACGAGCAAGACTCTCGCTTCTATGCTAAGTTTGCCATGATTCCTTGTCTTGAACCCAGCAACCAACAAGAGGCATACGACATGATGCATTATGCCTTTGACCTCTCTGAATCGTTGCGTACACCCGTCCTACTTCGCGTGACTACACGCATGGCGCACTCGCGTGCCGTAGTGGAGACGATGGATACCCCACGTGAGCAAAATGCGCTATCTGCGCCTGAGAATACGAATCATTTTATTCTCCTGCCTGCATTCGCGCGCAAAAACTACGCCGAACTGGTAGAAGCGCAAGCGGATTTTGTGCAGACAAGCGAAGAGTCGCAATACAATACCTATACCAAGGGTACACAACCTCAGAAGGCAATTGTGACCACGGGTATCGCGTATAATTATTTGATGGAGGTTATAGGCGAAAGGCGAGAGGCAAAAGGCGAGAGCATATTAAAGATTACTCAATACCCATTGCCAAAAGCATTGATTGACCAGATGGTGGCGGACGGCGCAGAGGAGATTTTGGTCATGGAGGAGGGACAGCCTGTGGTGGAAGAGTTGCTCCGTGGTATGGTGCCATCCTCTGTGGCTGTCAAGGGCCGATTGACGGGTGACTTGCCTCGTATGGGCGAACTTACACCAGACTGCGTGGCGCAAGCGTTAGGAGGTGACCGGCTGCTGGCTCCTGGCTGCCAGATCCCCGAAATCGTCGTAGGTCGTCCACCCGCACTATGCCAAGGTTGTGGGCACCGCGATATGTATGCGGCGCTCAACGAAGTGGCAGCTGAGCATGAGAACGCGAAGATTTTTGGCGATATTGGCTGCTACACGCTGGGTGCTTTGTCGCCATTCCATGCTATCCACGCGTGCGTAGAGATGGGTGCGAGTATCACCATGGCTAAGGGGGCTGCTGATGCAGGGCAGTTCCCATCGTTTGCTGTGATTGGCGATAGTACGTTCACTCACTCGGGTATGACAGGATTGCTGGACTGCGTGAATAGCAAGGCGAACGTGGTGGTGCTCATCTCTGATAACCTAACTACGGGTATGACAGGTGGACAAGACTCGGCAGGTACGGGTCGCTTGGAGGCCATCTGTCTCGGTTTGGGTGTGGAGCCAGAGCACGTGCGCGTGGTGGTGCCATTGCCAAAGCATATGGAAGAAATCAAACAAGTGCTTCGCGAGGAGGTAGCATACAATGGCACTTCGGTCGTCATCGCTCGTCGCGAGTGTATACAAACACTCAAACGACATCTAAAAGCGAAGAAATAGTTGAAGTTTTATAGTTTAATGTTTAAAGTTGAAAGGCAAGAAGTATATGAAACGCGATATAATTTTAGCTGGTGTAGGTGGACAAGGTATCCTCTCTATTGCCACAGTGATAGGCGATGCAGCATTGAACGAAGGACTGTATCTCAAACAAGCTGAAGTACACGGCATGAGCCAGCGAGGAGGCGATGTGCAGTCTAACCTTCGCCTCTCCAGCGAACCTATCTATTCCGATCTTATATCCAAGGGTGGGGCAGATATTATTATCTCACTCGAACCAATGGAGGCGCTCCGCTATCTACCTTATTTGAAGGAAGATGGTTGGATTGTCACCAGCAGTAAGCCCTTTGTGAATATCCCTAATTATCCTGAGATAGAGGAGGTTATCAAGCATATTGAGGCCATTCCTCATCATGTGCTGCTGGATGTAGAAACGCTGGCAAAGGAAGCGGGTGCACCTTTGCAAGCAGCGAACATGGTGCTGCTTGGCGCAGCTATTCCGATGTTGGGTATTGACCATGATAAGATAGTAGAGGGTGTGAAGCGTATCTTTGCTCGCAAAGGCGAAGCCATTGTAGCTGCTAATGTGGCTGCCATTGAAGCTGGATTCCGTGCTTCTAAATAGTAAACAGTAGATGGATTTTATATTATTGCTCATAGGCAAGGCGCAATGTTGGTGCCGCGCAGATGTTGTCTATGTTGTCTTAAAAAATAATACCGAATGAGTTTTCCGTTAAATAAACAACTCGTGGACCAAACCTGTATTGACTTTGGTCTGCGCAACGCCAAAGAACTTGGCGCATCGTCTATTCGCCAACTTGTGGGCGTAGTCAAGGATATCGAACGTGCTACTGGTGTGGAGTTTATCCACATGGAACTCGGCGAACCAGGACTGCCTGCTGAGCAGATCGGTATCATGGCAGAGCACAAAGCGCTCAAGGCGGGCATGGGCTCCAAGTATCCTCTTATAACTGGTATCACAGAAGTGAAACACTGGGGTAGTGAGTTCGTGCGTGCGTTCATGAACTTGGACATCCCTACCGAGTGCATTGTGCCTACTGTGGGCAGTATGCAAGCGGCGTTTGCCATCAATATGCTGGTGTCGCAGTTGGATGAGAAACGTGATACAATCCTCTTCCTCGACCCTTGTTTCCCTGTACAGAAGCAGCAATGTAAGGTGATTGGCGTGCGTGTGGACTCGTTTGATGTGGCAGATTTTCGTGGCGAAGCCTTGGCTGCCGAATTGGAGCGCCATTTCAAGTCGGGTAGGATAGCGGCTATGCTTTTCTCCAACCCCAATAACCCGTCCTGGATGTGTCTCACGGAGCGCGAACTGGAGATAATCGGTCGCCTGGCTTCGCTCTATAACGTGTTGGTTATTGAGGACTTGGCTTATCTGAATATGGATTTCCGCGATGCCGAGCGTGGTATGCCATACGAGCCACCGTATCAACCTACGGTGGGTCGCTATACCAACAACTGTTTGCACATGATCTCTTGCTCCAAGATGTTCTCCTATGCGGGTCAGCGGGCGGCAATTATTGCTATCAACCCCTATCTGGCACACCGCCGATTTGCCACTTTGGCTGACCGCTATCAGAACGATGGCGAGTTCCTGCGCAACTTTATCTATAATGTGCTCTATAGTCTCTCTTCGGGCGTGACGCACTCCGTACAGTTCGCTATGGCTGCCATGTTCAAAGCAGCATGTCAGGGTAAGATTGATTTTGTAACCACCACCCGCGAATATGCGCGAAGAGCTAAACTGGTCAAAGAAATCATGCTTCGCAATGGTTTCCATATTGTCTATGACGAAGATGCCGATGAGCAGGAAGTGGGCGATGGCTTCTTCTTTACCTTTGGCTACAAGGATTGGACAGGCGAAAAGATGGTTAACAAACTGATTTACTACGGTATATCGGCTATCTCACTCGCTAGTACAGGTGCCAAAAGAGAAGGTATGCGTGGTTGCGTGTCATGTATTCGCGAAGATCAATACGAATTGCTCGACCAACGTCTCGCGCTCTTCAATCGTGATTATCACGACAAATAATGACATGAATGCGTACGAACTGGCATATGAATATGTGCAGCACACTAATCGCTGTATCTTTCTGACAGGCAAAGCAGGAACGGGTAAAACCACCTTCTTGCGCCGTCTGAAGACCGAAACACTCAAGCAAATGACAGTAGTCGCTCCCACAGGAGTGGCTGCTATCAATGCGGAGGGTGTGACCATTCATTCGCTTTTTCAACTGCCCCCACAACTGTTTCTACCTACGCCTGAAGCACGACGCAAACTCTTCTCTGAGATGCAGATGCGCTCGCATAAGCAGCGTGTGTTGCGTAATCTCGAACTCCTTGTGATAGACGAAGTTAGTATGGTACGTGCTGACCTATTAGACACGATAGATGCTGTCCTTCGTCACTTCAAACATCGCCCTAACATACCTTTTGGCGGGGCACAAGTACTTTTTATTGGTGACCTATTTCAACTATCGCCGGTGGCACGCGAAGATGAGTGGCGTTTGCTTGGCGACTATTACGACGGACCCTATTTCTTTCAAGCACAAGTCTTTCTCGAACTGCAACCTGTGTATATTGAACTTGACCATGTATTTCGTCAGACAAATATGGACTTTGTGGAGATACTCAATCAGGTGCGCAATAATGCCCTTACGCCTGAATCGCGTATGACACTCAATAGCCGCTATAATCCATATTTTCAGATAGATAAGAATGGAGAACATTATATTACCCTCTCCACGCATAATAGCAAAGTAGATGCTATCAACCAACGCGAATTGGACGCTCTGAAAACGCAAACCTACACCTATCAAGCTCGCGTGAAGGATACTTTTCCTGAATCAATGTATCCCATTGACAGGACCTTGACCCTCAAGGTGGGAGCCAAAGTGATGTTCGTGAAGAACGATTCGGAACCCGAGAAATTGTACTATAATGGCAAACTTGCCACTGTCACGGCGCTTTCAAAGAATGAGATTCATGTCCTCTGCGAAGATGGTACTGAGGTGGATGTGCATACGGAGACATGGGAGAACTTGCGCTATATTTCCGAAACGGGCTCCGATCAGGTAGAGGTGGAGGTCATAGGTTCTTTTACCCATTTTCCTTTGCGATTGGCATGGGCTATCACGATTCATAAGGCGCAGGGATTGACCTTCGATCATGTGGTGATTGATGCTGAGGATGCATTTGCAGCAGGGCAAGTGTACGTGGCACTCTCGCGTTGTCGTTCGCTGGAGGGAATAGTGCTACTCACGCCAATACCTATGCGTGCGCTGACTAATGCGCGAGAGGTGTTGTATTTTACACAAAATCAATTGGATATAGCCACTACCGAACAGCGATTGGCGCCTGCGCAAACTGAGTATCTGACCATTCTTCTCTGTTCGCTCTATGACTTTCGATCCATTATCAATCGTCTCTCTGCACTCTCACGACAAGTGAAGACAATGGGGTCGGTGCAAGGAGATGTGTCCGCCTTCTTCTCTACATGCATTGGCGGGCTGGAGGGATTGCAAATCATCGCCGAGCGTTTTCAACAGCAGATACGCCAGATTGTTTATACCACTTCCTCGGCGCATAATAGCCCAATCGTTTCATGGTCTAATTTATCAGATCGTCTAATGGCGGCTGCCAATTATTTCTCGCCTAAGATTCAGCAGTTATTATCTTCTTTGGCAACATGTCCTTTGCGAACCAACGATAAAGAGGATGCAGTATATATCAAGCAGCACCTGCTGGATATTCATGCCGAATTGTCGCGTTTCGAATATGTCCAACTGCGTGTTCCCCAATCGCTCACGCCAAACGGATTCTTCCAAGTACGTCAAGCATTCCGCTGGATAGAACCCGAATTGACTATCTATTCGCAACAGCGCAAAATAAGGAGCGATGCTTCGGCTTTTAAGTCGCTTCAGCTCTTTTTTCAGAAACATACAATCCCACAGATTGCCAAAGAGCGCAAAATCACTGTGCCTACTGTCGTGAAACATATGCGTAGTTTCATGGATAAGGATATAATCCATATCTCCAATTTCACACCAGAGGATCAACTTTTATTCTATAAGTAAACTTGTTGGCATGTTTTTTGTACCTCTACTGGTGTAGCACATGTTGTGTTACGCCTAACAAACCTACCTATATGAAAACAAGAAACATGTTTGACATTCTAATTGAGCGCCTTTGGGCACGTGTGCGTAAGGAAACTGCCTTACCTTGGTGGAGTTACTACAAGTATTGGATGTTACGCTGCACCCCTCCGTGGTAATAGCAAGAGAGGTTACATGCGCAACTTAAAGCCCGAAAGAATCGTGTCGGGTTTGAAGTGGAAGACACTTGCCATCTCGCCTGCCATACAGAAGCCGCATACACGGCATTGCTCTGTGCCATAACCCAGGCACATACTGCGGCTGCCATCGGTGTAGATGAAGTTGGTCACAAAACACTCTTTGCCCAACTTAATCTCGCCCAGAGCGTTGCGCTTCATGAGCTTCAATCCCGAACGAGAGTTCATGATAGGGTAGCCCTTTTTCTTATAATCCAATACCTTATCAATGAGTTCAGCTTTTTTCTCTGGTGGCAACATCAGGTATTCCGTACCAGGGTAGGGGGTGTGGAAATTGATAGAGATCTGCTCAATAGCAGGATTGTTCTTGGCATACTCCATAGCCGCATCCAGTGACTCGTGGTTGAGGGAGTTGACCACCATATTCACACAGATATGTTTGAAACCCGAATTACGAATATTCTCTTCCAAGCGCGCAAAAGAGCCTTCGCCACGCACGCGGTCATGGTATTCTCCTACGCCGTCCATGCTCACCCAGATAGACTGTGGACGAATCCATGAGAAGTCCTGCTGTGCATTGGTGGTGACCGTGATAGAGAAGAATCCAATCTCCAGTGCAGCGTCAATGAGGTCGTTGATGGTGCGATCGCCCTCCTTCCACAGCGTGGGTTCACCACCTTCGAGGTCAATGAAGCGTGAGCCGAGCTCGTAACTGAAGCGCATGTCGGCTACTATATCTTCAAAAGTGCGTTGTTTATATCCTGCACTGCCATACACGGAGCAGTGTTTGCAACGCAGATTGCATTTGTCGGTGATAAAAAGAACCGTCTGCAATGGCGCGCGGCGACCGAAGAAACGCGCACGGCAGAACCATTGTGCCAGGTAGAAGAGTTGTTTGATGTAGTGTAGCATATGATAGCAGTTGTATTTTGAGCGCAAAAGTACAAAAAAATTTGCATATGTCAAAATTTTAGCGTAATTTTGCAAGAAATTTAGAATGTACCCCTATAATGAAAACAATCCGTGAAATATTTCGCATAGGTTATGGTCCGAGTTCGAGCCATACGATGGGTCCGCGCAAAGCGGCAGAACTGTTTCTTGAACGTCATCCCGATGCCGCTCGGTATGAAGCGCATCTGTATGGCAGTCTATCTGCAACAGGCAAAGGACACTTGACCGATGCTGCGATTATAGATGTGATACCTGCTGTGGAAATTGTGTGGCATGATGAGTTTCTGCCGTTTCACCCCAATGGTATGCGCTTTTGCGCTTGGGATGGCGAAGGACAGTTGTTGGAGGATTGGACAGTGTATTCCGTAGGTGGCGGTGCGCTGGAGGAAGAGAATAAGGAGTCGGGAGATGTGAGTCCAGATATTTATCCATTGGGGCGATTGAGCGATATTAAGGATTACTGCGATGAGATGGGTTGGGATTACTGGGAGTATGTGGAGCACTGCGAAGGCAAAGAGATATGGGATTATCTGCGTGAGGTATGGCAAGTGATGCGCGAAGCTGTAGAGCGCGGATTGGATAACGAAGGTGTGTTGCCTGGTCCACTGCATTTGCGCCGCAAAGCTGCCAGCTACTATATTAAGGTGGCAGGATATAAAGATAACCTCCGTACACGCGGATTGGTGTTCTCCTATGCCTTAGCCGTGAGTGAAGAGAACGCGTCGGGTGGCAAGATTGTGACCGCTCCTACCTGTGGCTCGTGTGGCGTATTGCCAGCGGTGTTGTACCATACATGGCGTTCGCGTAACTTCTCCGAAACGCGTATTCTGCATGCGTTGGCTACCGCAGGATTGATTGGTAATGTAGTGAAAGAGAATGCCTCTATATCGGGTGCAGAGGTGGGTTGCCAAGGCGAAGTGGGTGTGGCATGCGCAATGGCATCGGCTGCTGTAAATCAGCTGTTTGGCGGTACGCTGGCGCAGATTGAATACGCAGCTGAAATGGGCTTGGAGCACCACTTGGGTATGACCTGCGACCCTGTATGTGGACTGGTGCAGATACCATGTATTGAGCGTAATGCCTTTGCGGCTGCGCGCGCGTTAGATAGTAATATGTATGCAGCATTCTCGGATGGAACACATACCGTGTCATTTGATAGGGTGGTGGATGTGATGAAGCAAACGGGACACGATCTGCCGTCGCTATACAAAGAAACAGCGCAGGGTGGATTGGCAAAAAACTATAAATAGTAATTTTTTTAAGAAAAATTGCAGAAAGATTTGCGTATTTCAGAAAAATGTAGTACCTTTGCACGCCAATTGTGGGATAATGAATACACAACAGTCGCATATCATTGAGATAGAGAAGTTGGAACTGGGAGAACATCTGTTTGATTTTCAGTTGGATAACTCTTATTTCTCTACTATAGAAGCCAGCGAAGTATTGGGTGGCGAGGTGGATGCCAAGGTGCGTTTGATAGTAGAGGAGGATAGTGTGGCGGTAGATGTGGATTTATGCGGTACGGTACAAGTGACTTGTGACCGCTGTTTGGAGCCAATGGACGTGGAGGTGGATGTATATGAAGAGGATGTTGACTTGGAAGAAGAACCACAGATGCTTGACATGGCATGGTTGGCATATGAATTGATCATAGTGAATCTCCCGCTGGTGCATAGTCACCAAGATGGTGGTTGCAACCCACAGATGGCTGCGCTTCTCCAAGACCACCTCTGCACCGCGTTGGATGAGGAAAATGATATAGAAGGGTAAAAGGATGGAGGAAGGTCGTTCTGCGTGGCTGACCGAGAAAATGGACCCCTTGAATAACTATTAAAATAAACTAATAAAATAATAAAGAATTATGGCACATCCAAAAAGAAGACAATCGCACACCAGACAAGCGAAACGTCGTACCCACGACAAAGCAAAAATGCCAGCATTGGCACTTTGCCCAAACTGTGGCGCTCACTACATTTATCACACCATCTGCCCTACTTGCGGATACTATCGTGGTAAATTGGCTGTAGAGCAAGCTGCAGAAGCCTAAGTGTGGCGATTCGGTATGCACGTCGAGAGACGAACATGCCACGTTTGAACACAACAAATATAGGCTCTGAGCAAAACTCGGAGCCTATATTTTGAAAATCAACCAAGACCTTGCTTAGAAAAGAAAAACTATTTAACTAAACCAAAATATTTATTATTAGAATTATGTTTGATCCAAACAACCGCACCCCACGCCGTGGTGGCTACTCGCAAGATGCGAATCCGCGTGAGCATAATGGCGCACATTTTTCTGCTGACGGAGCATCTATCCGTCCTCGCTTTAATGCCCCAACTGACCGTCCTACTCGCGAAGGCGGAAGACAACGTCAACGCTTTACTCGTACCGCAGGAGCCGTACGCGTAGAGAAAGTCGAAAGACGTCCTTCTTTTCGTCCTGAAGGCGAAGCGAATGGTGAACGTCAGTTCAGACCAAGACCAAAGCACAACGCAGGTGTATATTCGCAACGTAAACGTCAAGAGTATATCAAGACCTATGAAGACCCTACCAAACCAATCCGCTTGAATAAATATCTCGCTAATGCAGGTATCTGCTCGCGTCGTGAGGCGGATGACTTTATTTTGGCAGGCGTGATCACTGTGAATGGCGAAGTGGTAGATAACTTGGGCGCAAAAGTGTTGCCAACCGACAAGGTGATGTTCCACAATCAGCCTGTTCGTCGTGAACGCAAAGTATATATCTTGCTCAACAAACCTAAAAATACTGTAACAACTACGGATGACCCACAAGAGCGTCACACTGTATTGGATATCGTGCGCAATGCGTGCGCGGAGCGTATATATCCAGTAGGGCGTCTTGATCGCAATACCACAGGTGTACTTCTGCTAACCAATGATGGGGATTTAGCAGCGAAACTGACTCACCCTAAGTTTGGTAAAAAGAAGATTTATGCTGTGACACTGGACCGCGATCTGGATGAAGCCGACGAGGCAGTTTTGCGCGGCGGTGTGATGATTGAAGACGAAAAGGTAGCACCTGATGCCTTGGAGTTCCCAAAAGAAGATCGCCAACATATTGGCATCGAAATCCACTCTGGACAAAACCGTGTGGTACGCCGTATGTTTGAGAAGGTGGGCTATCGCGTGACTAAGTTGGATCGTGTATCTTTTGCCGGTCTGACCAAGAAAAATGTAGCACGTGGTAAATACCGCTTCTTGACGCCTAAAGAGGTAGCAATGCTGCAAATGGGCGCTTTCGAATAAGACAAGTGATTGACAAAGTGAGAGTTCGCTCTCACTTTGTTTGCAATCTACCCTATATGCCCTATAAACAATAGGGGTAAATAGAAAAATAATAATAAATTAACTATATCATGAAAAAACTACTCTTTCTGGCAGCTACGATGCTGCTGACAATTGCTGCTTTTGCAGAAACTATGCCTGCTAATGACTCGCGTGTAACTTACGTGGGACGTACACTGGTAGAAGGTACAGATGTATCCTTTGACTGGACAGCTACTTATTTCCGTATTGCTTTTTCTGGTGATAAACTCACCATGAGAGCATCCGAGACCAAGTGGGATGCTAATCCTGAAGAGGCAGCTACTCGACACAATTATTATAGTGTATGGATTGATTCGCCTACGAGCGAAGAACCTTATCGTGTGGTAGAGGTGATAGGCGAAAATGTGGTTATAGAGTTGGTTGATCCTGTATATCTCAAGAAGAACCGCCGTGCTATTCATGAGGTGATTGTGCAAAAACGCACCGAGGGTGAACAAGGCAAAACAACCATTCATGAGTTTGCTACTTCAGCGAATGGCAAGTTTTATCCAGCTACTCCGCTCAAAGAGCGCCAATTGGAGTTTATCGGCGATAGTTATACCTGTGGTTATGGTATAGATGCTCCTTCTCGCAAAGAGCGCTTCTCGCCTGAAACAGAGAACGCTTCTCGTTCGTATGCTGCGATTGTTTCTCGCTATTTTGGTGCGGACTATGTGGCTATAGCACACTCTGGTATGGGTATTGCTCGCAACTACAACTCCAAGTTCAAAGGTTGGTGGATGCCTGATCGTTATCTGCAAACTTTTGATATGGATTCTACACAAAACACACGTTGGGATGCAACTCAGTCGGATTTCCATCCTGCAATGACCATCGTATATCTGGGCGCTAACGATTTCTCCACCTCTTTGGCTCCTAAATACGAGGATTTCCGCAAACATTATTACCGCCTTTTTGATTACATCAAAGCCAATTATGGTGAGGAACATCCTATTCTGTGTGTGGCAACAAAAACGCATGAATATCTCTTCAATTATGTGCGCGACTTGGTCAATAATTGTGGCATGAAGAATGTGAATTATCTGGGTTACTGTCCTGCACAACACCTACATACCGATGAGGACTTGGGGGCTGATGTACACCCTAACTACAACGGCCAACAAAAGAAAGCATATTCCATTATCCCTTATATTGCTACTATGACTGGTTGGGGATTGCAAGATATGCCTGTTAAGTGAGTTTAGTGTTTAGAGTTTAGCGTTTAGAGAAATGAAAAAGATGATTTTCTTGGCTTTATGCCTTATCGCTATGTCGTCTCTTCGCCTGATGGCAGAGGTGGTGCCAGCGACAGATTCGCGTGTGACCTTCGTTGGGCGTGCGTTGGAGAGTAATGGTGCTTTGACTTTTGATTTCCCTGCCAGCTATTTTCGTGTGGCTTTCACGGGCAAGTCGCTATCCATGCGTGTGTCTGATAACAAACGCGACTTCTATGCCGTATGGTTGGATGCTCCTACGAGTGCCGAACCTACACGCATCGTAGAGGTCAAGGGCAACGATACGATTATCGAATTGATTCTTCCTGCCGATGTGAAAAAGTCGAAAGTGAAAGAGCATCAGGTAGTTATTCAGAAACGCACTGAAGCTGGTTGTGGCAAAACGACCGTGCACGAGTTCATCACTGATGGCCGTTTCCTGCAAGCACCAACTTTCAAGGAGCGTCAGATTGAGTTTATTGGCGATAGCTATACCTGTGGCTATGGAGTAGATGCTCCAAGTCGAAAAGACCCTTTTACCGATGAGACTGAGAATGCTTCGCGCACCTATGCAAGTATCGTTTCTCGTTATTTCGATGCTGATTATATGGCTATTGCGCACTCGGGGCGTGGTATCTGCCGCAATGCAGGTTCGAATATCCCATGGGAAGTCATGACCGATATTTATCAATATACTATCGACCGCGACTCCACTACGCGTTGGTCGGTTGATCAATCTGAGTTCCGTCCAGATATTACGGTTATATATTTGGGTACCAATGATTTCTCATCCTCTATGATGCCTGATTACAACAAGTTCCGCAAAGGTTATATGCGCCTCTTGAGTTATGTGAAGAATAACTATGGCGAGGACCACCCTGTGCTCTGCGTGGCATCCAAGTCCAATGAATATCAGTTCCGCTATGTGCGTGATGTGGTACGCAACTGCGGCTTGAAGAATGTGGAATGGTTGGGCTATTGCCCTTCTCAACACCTCAGCACCGATGAGGATCTGGGAGCAGGTTGGCATCCTAATTATAATGGACAACAAAAATTGGCATATTCTATCATCCCTTATATCGCGACCATCACTGGTTGGGGATTGCAAGATATGCCTGTGAAGTGATAGTTAAAAGTTTAAAGTTTAAAGGCTGGGCGGCAGAGCCGCAGATCCTTGCCTTTACACTATACACCATTTTTTTATGAAAAAGAATCTATTTTTGGCTCTATGCCTTATCGCCTTATCGCCTCTTTGCCTGATGGCAGAGACTATTCCTGCAAGTGATGAACGTGTTACCTACGTGGGACGCACCTTGGTGGAGGGAAATGATGTGTCGTTTGATTGGACGGGTGTATATTTTCGCCTTGCTTTTACGGGTAAGTCATTGACTATGCGTGTTTCAGACAGCAAGTGGGATGCTACACCTGAGATGGCAGCTACTCGCCATAACTACTATAATGTGTGGATTGATACACCTATGAGTGCTGATCCACACCGTGTGATAGAAGTGTCGGGCGCTGATACCGTGATTGAATTGATTGACCCCGCTTATCTGAAATCCTCGAAGCTGAAGGTGCATAATGTTGTGGTGCAAAAGCGCACGGAAGGCGAACAGGGTAAGATGACTATCCATGCTTTCTCCACGGACGCGAAGGGCGAGTTTCATCAAGCAGAACCTATTCGCCAACGTCAGCTGGAGTTTATCGGAGCAAGTTATGATTGTGGTTATGGCGTGGATGACCCAAGTCGTTTAGCTAAGTTTACGCCAGAAACGGAGAATGCTTCTCGTTCGTTCTGTGCGATTCTTTCGCGTTATTTTGATGCTGATTATGTGGTTGTAGCTCACTCGGGAATGGGTGCTGCGCGCAACTACAACTCCAAGTTTGATGGCTATCATATGCCAGATCGCTATCTCCAAACCTTTGATATGGACTCTGCGCAAGCTACCCGTTGGAATGCTGCTGAGTCGGATATTCGTCCTGCGCTGACGTGTATTTATTTGGGTGGTAACGATTTCTCGGTATCTATGCAACCATCTTATGAGAAATTCCGCGATGGCTATTACCGCTTGATACGTTATATCAAAGACTATTACGGAGAGGATCATCCTGTGCTTTGTGTGTCCTCTAAGGCGCATAGCACATTGCTGGATTACATGCGTGATATGGTGAAGTTCTGCCCTATGCCTGATGTGCATTTTATGGCTTGCTGCCCATCGTTGCACTTATCTACCGATGAGGATCTTGGTGCGAGTATGCACCCTAATTATCTTGGTCATCAGAAATTCTCATACGCTTATATCCCATACATCGCTACTATCACGGGTTGGGGATTGCAGGATAACCCTGTGAAATAGTGTTTCGAATATTGATAAAAGAAAGAGGGTATGTCGTGTGACACACCCTCTTTTTTCGTATAGATGGGTTACGATTACTTGGTCAGGATCATGTGTTGCCAAGGTTGGAGAGTGAGGGTTTGTTGTGCCTCGATAGCCATAGTCTTACCGCAGAGGCAGTTGTACTCGCCAGCGTATTGGTCAACAGTGAGGTTCACCACTTGCTCCTCAGCCGACATGTTCATCACTGCAATCACGGTATTCTCCTTTCCGCTCTTTGGGCAAACTGCGTGGCGAACGCAAGCGAAGATCTTGTCGTTGTCAGCAGCGAGGCGAACCATAGGAGCACCAATCTCGTTGCTCCACAAAGCGAAGTTCTCAGCACGCAATGCATTGAGTTTCTTGTACATCTCGTGTTGTGGTGCGTTCTCTACGCGGTCGATGAGGTCCTTCTCGAAGAATGCCAAACGATGGTGGTTGCCACTTGGTTGACCGGTATAGATCATAGGCATACCTGGTACTACGTATGTGAAAGCAGCGAAGAGATTAGCAGCATCGCCCATGCGCTCGAACTCAGTACCGTTCCATGAGTTCTCATCGTGGTTAGAGGTGAAGTTCATGCGGATAGCCTCTTTGCGGATGGTGGTGTCTGCTTTAGCAAAATAACCCCAGAGATCCTCTACGGTCTTGGTGCCTTGAGCAGCGCCGTTCATGAGGTGGTGGAGTTCCCAACCATAGTACATGTCGAAGGCAGTCTCGGTGAGGTCTTGTGCCTCTGCCTCGTCTTCTGCCAAAGTGAACATGTTAGGGTGTTTCACGCGAAGCTCAGCCATCACGTCGTTCCAGAAGTCGGTTGGTACCTCGCCAGCTACGTCGCAACGGAAACCATCGATGCCGATGGTATCCATCCACCAGTGCATGGCTTGTTTCATAGCAGCGCGCATGTCTTGGTTGTCGTAGTTGAGTTTGGAGATGTCGGTCCAGTCGTATTGTACCATGAGGTTGCCCAGACTGTCGCGGTAGTGCCAGCCGTCGTTCTTGGTCCACTCGCTATCAGGCGCGGTGTGGTTAGCTACCCAGTCGAGGATAACCTTCAAGCCCAACTTGTGTGCCTCAGCGAGGAAGTGCTCGAAGTCAGCGCGTGTACCAAACTCAGGGTTGAGTGTGCAGTAGTCGGTGATAGCGTAGTAGCTACCGAGGCTACCTTTGCGCTCCAAAACGCCAATCTGTTGGATAGGCATGATCCAGATGATGTCCACGCCAATCTCTTTGAGTGCTGGCAATACGGCTTCAGCGGCTTTGAAAGTACCTTCTTCGGTCAATTGACGGGTGTTAAGTTCGTAAATGGTAGCATCGTAAGCGTAGCATGGATGCTCCAGTTGGCAGCAAGGCTGCTTTGCGCAGGATGCTAAGCAGAGCAATCCTAACGCTGCGAAAAATAGTTTCTTCATTGTTGTTGATGATTATAATTTGGGTTAGTGATTTGCTAGTTAGGCTAGTAGTACTAGTGCTACTAGTTGTACTAGGTGATTTATAATATCCACACCTTGTCGCCGTTCACGGTGATGCTGCTCTCGCCATTGAGGTCAATGACTACATCTACAATGTCGCCCATGTATGTGCGTTGGAAGTGGAGTAGGGTGTCTGTCACCTCTACTGGGATATACTCGCCATAGAGCAATGCCATGTTGTTGCGGCGGAGTTGCGCCAACTCTTGTACCTTAGCGCGGAAAGCAGCTTGCTCCTTGTTCAGACCGTCGAACTTCATCATATGGCGGTTGTCAGGGTCGTTAGCGCCTGCCTCGCCATACTCATCGCCTTGATATACGCATGGCACGCCAGGGATAGTGAAGTTGATGACCTCCAAGAGCATAGCCATACGGTAGGCATGTGCTTCCAGCTCTTTGTTGCCGTCGGCGGTCACACCAATATGGCGTGTCCAACCTGCTGCTTTGTCGTTCTCGTCCCAACTAACTGCTTTACCTGCCAATGAGATGAAGCGGCACTTGTCGTGGTTGCCAGAGATATTACCCATGGTGTGGTGTGCGCCGTATGCGCCCAACGACTCCAGAATGGTGTTATTCATCTTGGTGAGTGATTGCTCTGGTTTACCGAGTACATCAATAGCGGTGTGATAGATATTGAAGTCAAACTGTGCGTTCAGCATACCTGTTTTCACATACGAACCAATGAGTGCAGGGGCGCCGTATGTCTCGCCAATCATCCAGATGTGGCGGTCAGGGTAGCGTTGTTTCATTTTTGCACCCAGTTCGCGCCAGTAGTTGAGTGGGATATGTTTGCAAGCATCGTGGCGGAAACCGTCAAAAGCAAACTTCTCCAGCCATACCAATGCAGAGTCGGTCATAGGTGAGCACACTTCTGGACGCTCCAGATCGAGGGTAGGGATATGCACATCAAACCATGTGGTGAGGCGTGCTTCGTCCCAGAGTTCGAAGTTGCGGCGGCCGTCAGGCAAGATGCTATCGGTGTGCCAGTCTGGGTGTGCTTGCAGGGTAGGAGAGTTGATGTGCATGTGGTTAGCCACATAGTCGAGAATGACATTCATGCCATGCTTGTGTGCGGTAGCCAACATGTCGTGCAACTCTTGCTCGGTGGTGAAACGTTTCTCCACTTCGGTGGCAAAGATTGGCCAATAACCGTGATAACCAGAGAACTTGGTATAGGTCTTGGTGCTGTCGTATTTGTTGCCATTAGGGAATGGGTACATACCCCACGCATCCCATGGGTTTTGGGTGATAGGAGAGATCCAGATAGTGGTGATACCGAGTTCCTCGAAGAATCCCTCTTCAATTTTCTTTTGAATACCCTTGATGTCGCCACCTTGATAATCCACGATGTCGAGTACCTCTGGGCTGTTCATTTTCCAGTCGTTTTTCTTGTTGCCGTTGTGGAAGCGGTCAATCATGAGCGAGGAGAGACTCTGTGCGTGGTCGTCAAAACCGGTGAGCTGGGCGA
>JAFYWK010000057.1 GCA_017558065.1 Paludibacteraceae bacterium | reverse complement strand
GCGGCGGCAGTCTGGATGGTGTTCGGTTCGCGGAGATAACCGTGACCAGTATTGAAGCCACCAGTGAACAGCTTCTTGATATCAATCTGGGTACAGGTGGTGGTCAGTGCGGCAAAGTCGCAGTCGTGAATATGGATATCACCATTGCGATGGGCTTCACTGAATCGTGAAGAAAACAAGAAGTGAGTATTGAAAGTTTTAGCGGTTTCTGCACCATATCGGAGCATCGTACCCATAGCAGAGTCGCCATCAATATTAGCGTTCTCTCGCTTTAAATCCATGCCTTTGGCGGGGATAAAAGAGATACCTTTCACCACAGCCATCAGCTCTTTGCCGATTTCATTATCACTCATAAACTAATCCTAGTGGGGTTATAAAGATTAAAATGCCTCTGAGGCAGAGGTCACACTTATAGCCTACCGCAAATAGGGAAAGGAGGTCAATGCCTCAATTGACTATAGATATGCTTGAGCGTATGTTCACAGCAAAGGAGGATATTACGATGTGGTGGATTAAAGACATTATCGTGGACTGCATTTTATTTGCTGGCTCTATTTACGGTTTTATAGCGGTAACAAACATACTGCTGTAGACCACAAATAAGCCCTCTAGCTGGTCGCTAGAGGGCTTATTTTTAATCGCACAACCTACGCTAGTAACCAAGGCAAGAAAACCTTGGGTTTCACCTTTTATTCGCAATACACAAACACATAGTCAGCACCCCTAAAAAGCCACCGACCATGCATCCCACGACAAAACCAAACATTATTCTATTCCCTCGTTGACAGTAACGACCAAATTTTTGAGGCTCAAATCAGCGGTAGTAACCAACGAAAAACTAAGCCTTAAATACTTTATGTTACTATTATTAGGCACTTTAAAGCTAACAATACCACCGTCAGCAAGAGAACCTTCGGAAAAATCGTTTGTAGTACAAATACCATACGTTGCGCCTTGTACCGGGCACGCAGAACCAAGCCAACCGAAAGAGCCATTGTAATAAGCCATGATATTGTAACCTAAGTTTGTATTATACAAATCCCAAGTAATATTATTCGGCCAAGTAAACTTGAACCTGACAACATCATTCGCTTTTACAGGGATAAAACCGGTGATGGAAGCCTGATTAGTCGAGTTTTCATTGCCACTTGATGCGCTTAATCTGTAAGCCTCTTTCCAACCCGTGCCATTATATACTTTCTTATCAGTACCAATGGAAATAGGTACTTGGTTCGTGTAAGTGGGCGGCTTAGTGCCAGCAGTCAACACTCCAACGATTTTATTTCCAGAAGCATCGAAAGCAATAGTGCCTTCAAGTAGAGAATCAATGGTTACGGTCGAAGGAGTCAAATCAACCAACACTTGATTCCCATAAATAACTTTATTGATTCCCATAAAAACTCCTTATGCAATCGTTACAGTAATACCGCCAGCGGAGTTATTGCTTTCAGTGTACGGGATAGCCGAAACAGTCACTTGAGAAAGATAGTTGTAGCCAGAGTCAGGAACAATTACCTGCTCGGAGGTAGTAGGAGTCACGCTTTTTGCCTGCGGCTTCGCGCCTTCCGTGCCGCTCATCGACCCCGTGACACCAAGGATGGTGATGCCGCCCCGAATATTGTCGGGGATAAGTTTAGACTGTTCGGCACTTGCTATAGCCACCTTGCCGCTACCATCATGGTAGCCTTGCGGAACAGTATATACTCCTTCTTTCGTACTAATCGTGCCAGTCACAGCTCCATTGTTTTTCATCGAGCCTGTGACTTTGTTGGCCTTGTTGTAAGCAGTCTTTCCACTCAAAATTTCAGCCGCAGTTGCTGTAGCATCCGAAGTGTCGGCATCAAAGGTGCAAGCACCCGTAATCTTTTCACCATCAGCACCATGCGCGGTGTACCCTTCCAGCACCTTATCGGCTGTCACGGTATCCGCCGTCAAGTCGATGAGGGTTTGTCCGCCATAAATAACTTTGCTGATTGCCATTATTCAATCTCCTTTGCGATATAGACAGTTTCACCGCCAGCAAGATTACTGGTCTCAAAATACGGAATCTCTTTGATTTCCACGTTTTTTTCGAGGAAACGCTGAGATGTTTCTAGCGTCTGCGCCGTTGTTTTCGGAGTTACTACGTATTCGCCGTCATAATTTATAACGGGACTGTCCCCTTTAATGGAGGCAATTTGTGCTGGTATGTCATCCAAAGTCAGCGAGGATATAGTATTCGTTTTTTGTCGAATCGCATCCGCTACTGCTACCAGCTTTTCGCGGCTCACTATCACCTTCTCAGCCATCAGTAAGCCTCCTTGTCACCGTCCTCAAAGCGAGACGTAACGGCCTCTACCATCGCGGCAATGTCTTCCGGTGTGAAGTAGTCCACGCCTTTAACTGGTGTGTAACCCGGCTTACCGGGAAGCCACACTTCGGCGGCAAGGCGGTTCGGCTCTGCCACTTGCACGGAGACTTTCTTCGGTATCACCACCTCGAAGTCTATCTTCTTAGACATAACCGCCCCCATGAACATCTATCGTGCCAGCAAGAAGCATTTCGCGTTTATCTGCCGGGTCGATTTTAAACAGTTCATATACAATATTTACTGCCCATAATTGTGCGGTAGTCTCATGAGGAAAAAGCACTTGAAGAACAGTAGCATTTATATCAGACGCGCTGAACACACCATCTTCTAGTATTCCGGGAACTAATCTCCCAGACTCCGATGTCAAACTGTCTACAACTTTTTGAGAGTTCTGTACTGTCAGTAACATCTCAAAGCGACAGTTATCCAGCTTCATGGAAGTTGTTGTGCCGTCCTGCTCTGTATAGCTAAAAGAGAGAAACAACTCTTTATCCTCCCCACGCCACAAACAGAAATCATAGATAGGATAGGAACAGTTCACTAAATGGTCTCCCTGTTTATAAATGTCTACAGGTTCAAGGTAAATAAACTCGATAACAGCAATATCAGCAAGGTTGCAATCATGGTTATAGATGACGATATTGCGAGTATGTACGCAATCGTATTCATGATTATAACTAACCAGCGTATTCCTGTAGATTTCGACAACATGATAAGTACTCCAACACTTTGTTAGGAGTGGTAATGAAACTCACCCCAGGAGTACTGCCGCCAAAATCAACCCGTTGACTCCTTGGTAACTGACGAAGTTTCGTTCTCTGATTGAACGGGTGTAGGATACTCAACATCCAGCTCGTTTGCAATAGGGGAGGGAAGCTGTTCACCTAGCGCATCCGCGAGTTTCAACGCCAAGGATTTGTAGAACTCAACTGTTCTGTCGCAGTTGATGACGTACTGTTCCAACAACCCTATCTGGACTTTCTGTGCCTCGCAAGTATCCTTCCACTTGCGATTAGCTTCCAGTAAGTTATCAACCTTCTCCTTTAGTGCCTTTATGAGATGGTTTATCTCCCCAAGCTCTTTGTCGTAAAGCATAGAGACAATGAAACCTTTGATACTCATAACCTATCTCCAAATACGAGGACGCCACAAATTATAATTAAACAAGTAAGAACGCAAGAAAATCCCCAACCCACAACACCAACCAGCATTACATTTGCGGGTAGCCCACCGTTAGTAGTCGAGTTGATGCTAAAACCAACAAACATAAGATAAATCACGCTCAGAAAAGCGCACATAAGGATAGGAAGCATCGCTACTCCACCACCTGTATTGTCGCGTAGCCGCGATTATGGATAAGACCCTTACCCCATACAACGTAGCGTTTGTTGTCTATTTCAAGAAACTCCTGGGAGAGGACTTTTGCGTCAGACCAATGAGGCTCTACGCCATCAGGGAGAAGCATGATGTTAGAATAGCACCATGTAAAGGTTTCTTTTTCCTTTTCGAGCTTCGCAATACGGTCTTCGTATTCCTCAATCTGCTTTTTATAGTCGGCGGCCTGTTTCATCCAGTAGTTGGTTTTGTCAGCTTGCCGCTTTATCCTTCCCTGATCAAATGCCGCACAGTCTTTCAGGGTACTAATCTCGTTATTAGCTTCAAGGAGTTTCTGCTTGAGACCGTTTATTTCACGTTCCTTTTTGAACTCCGCGTTTTTTATCATGTCAGCTTGGTTAGCCTGCAAGTTGTGGAGCTTGGTTTCGAGTGAGGCAATCTGCATCCCTCTATCTTTGAACTCCACAAGAAGGTCGGTATAGCGGCTCTGCTCGTGTTCAAGTTCAAGTTTATACCCATCAACGATTTCATTATGGTAAGACTCCATGCCCTGGATAACACGTTCCTTCTCCTGAATGGTGTGGGCCTGAGTACGAATAATGATATTAGCCGTATTCAGTTCGTCTTCTGTCTTACTGAGTTTAGGCAATATGACGGAAGAGGTGATAGAGAACGCCTCTTTTTGCATGGTGTTCTGGTAGCAGGCCAGCGTATAGAGGAGTTTATAGCGGGACTCGATAAGTTCATCACCACCTGTATTGCTGATATTGTCAGCAAGGGTTGTGAGCATATCGCCAAAGGAACGGAGAGTGTCGGAGAGTTGTTGCATAATAAAATACCCCTTATTGGTTAGAATAAGGGGCAAGGTAACACAGGAAAAAGAGGAAAGCAATGCGTTATTTAATGGCAGGATATAGAAATAAGCCCTCTAGTGAACTGCTAGAGGGCTTATTTCTATTCTCTATTTAAAAGGTATAACTTAGTAAATCCTTTGGCGCACGTATAACCACACTGGGATTTACGACTATACATCTCATCTACACTGATACCTATAGCGTAAGCATCTGCGACACAGTTGTAGCACATGGCTTTGAATAAACAGTCAGCACAATACTTATCGAGGTATTTACGACTATTTGTAACCTCAGATATGATATTGCTATTAGTTATAACAATATCCCCATCTTTTATTTCGCCTAAATGAGGCATACCCGTAACAGAACCAAATTTCTGACAGCCATACACTTTACCATCAATACCGAGACATCTCATGTGAATACAAGCCCCACAAGAATTACTTGTTGAATCCGGATGAGAAAGGGCTATACTATACCCTTTGTTTATCTGGTCAACTTCAATCTCATGTAGCAGATTATTACTATATAAATACTCAGCAACATTTATAAATTGAGGGGCAAGTATATAAAATTCCTCTTCTCCCCACGTTTCCTCGAACACAACATTAGCACCTACACGCTTAAACCCTAAATCTAGTAAATGCCGCACTATAGTTTCCCAATCATGCATAGTAGCATGATTGATAGTAGCCTTAGCTGAAAGCCGCTGTATAGGAATATACTCTTTACAGATATGAAAGCCTTCAACGGCTTTATCATAACTGCCATTTCCATCAATAGTGACGCGATTCACATCATGGATATGGCGCGGCCCATCTATTGAGAATCCAACATGACAATTACCAGAAATCTTCTTAATAAACGCTTTTGCAGAATCGTTATTAAATAATGTACCGTTCGTAGTTAAGTTAAACATATACCTATCCTGTACATTATACTTCTCTGCTTCGTCCATAAAGTAATCGGTAACTTCATCAAGCAAAGGTAAATGCAAGAAAGGCTCGCCACCGAAAAGATCAACAACAGCGTTACCGGGGGAATCTAATAAGGAACGAATAATATTATCCATATATATCTTTATATTAGATACACTATTAGTCTTATTGGTTTTATCCTCAAAACAGTATTTACACCGCAGATTACAATCACTGTTGACCATCACTATCCATGTCTTGTCCATATTTACTCCCAATATGACGAATATTAAGTAAAGTGTACTCCCCACCAGTAAGAACATCAATCGCCATATAAAACATGGGCAAAAGTGTGTGATACCTATACCAACAAGTATTTGTATGGCATCCTTCTAATGGGCATCCTGCATGACAAATAAGCTGACATAGACAATCATTGCAAACGTCTGTTTTGTGACTAACCCAATCTTTATCAATGTGTACGTCTGTAAAAATGTTACCAGCGATATTGGATGTATTAGCAGGGTCAATAAAATTATGACACTTCCATACATTACCAATAACATCAACAGATATCACATTAGGCTTTGATGAATTGCAATAGGGATAAAGAGGGCTATGCGTATGTAAAACCTCAAGCATTTGCCATATGTTGTTGTTAACCTCTTTAGCGAACGGTGCTACAGCCAAATCAGTTCTTCTAATACAGGCAATGATGTCGTCCGTATTTTGCTGTATATGCACAGGAGAGGGTAATAATTTGGAATGGTCTTCCGTAACTGGTCGTATGTACATCGTACTAACACCATTAACTTTATATATTTTATCCCCCAAATAATTGTACATATACCACATCCAGTTTCGTATTGTGGGGTTGTGTACTGTGAAAACGGGAGAAAAAGATAATAGTCCAGCATCAATCAAGCGTAAGATGTTAGCGCGAGTATCATTATTATCAAGAATCTCTACGTTACGGCATATCTTCTGGCCCGGGCCATCATGGGAAATATTGGTGTAAACACCATTATCAATCAAGAAGGATGTTATATCGTCTGATAATAAGATACCGTTTGTGATAATGAAGAAATTGAGGTTGCCGAACACCATTCTCAGTAAGGGTATAAGCACTTTGATACGGTCAATATATAACAAAGGCTCACCACCCCAAAAAGACACGGCTATATTACGATCAGTTACATCAGAGAAACGATTAGCAATAAAGGTGTATAAATTGGATACAAACCTTTCAGCCGTCTCTTCAAAGTTATCCGTTAAATGGGATTTACAGACCATATGTTGCTGACAATAGATACACTTATTATTACATTCTGTACCTAAAGAAATACGGATAACAATACTATTATCTTTATTATACCCCGAAACAGGTATAGGGTTATGGTTAATGTCAAAAAGTGTTGCTGTTTTTTCATCAAACAGCAACACATCTTGACGGCCATCAATATTACTAATGATGTCGAATGAGTACATTATTACCCCTACACGGTTAATATAACCTTGCTGGTATTCTGCCAAAAACGGTATCCGGATTTTACCTCGATGGTGTCACCCTTATCCAGTCCAAACTTGTACACTTTAAACTGCGTCTTTCCGGTAAAGGTGAGTTTCATTTTGGGAAGATACCCAGAGTTAGATTGTAGATACATAGACAGTTCTTTGTCTGATATTGTACCATCAGATTCCACAGCTGTAGCCTCAACCACAAAGTATTCGGCGGTATCCGCAACTTGCTCAAGTTTAAACTCAACAAAACCAAACAAATCCAGCATCCTATCTTTACTAAAAGCGTTTTCAATCTTGATGGCGTTTAAATCAAGATTTGTTTTGCTAGGACAATGTTTATCTTGTATGAACAACCACTTCATGTCTAGAAATGTATCATTAACGGATTGAACATACACAAAGGCGATAGGGAATCCTGTCATCATACCAAAACGATGGTCACGACCTGTGGTACGGGAGTAAGCAGTAGATGCTAGGAGATTGTAGCAACCTCTATACTCCCCATCTTTACCGCAATACAGAACGTAGATAGAGCCGTCTTGGAACTCAGATGATTTACGTAAATCTTCAAGTTTGATGGTATGTTTATAATAAACATAATAACCATTCTTGTTCTCAGTATCGTGGTCTGTACCCATAACAAACTTTGGGGCAGAGCGTAATACCATACTGTACTCACATTCAGAAGAGTATCTAGCCTTATATTGGATGATGTCAACTGTATCAGCCGATATATCAATTGTTCTAAACGTATCGGGATACTCAAAGAACGGTTTATCGTTTACCGTATAAAGAGTTGTATTATCCATAACTGTACCTCACTAAATTAACTATCACCGCCGGCAGTACCACCACTGCCACAAGCAGTAGAGCAACTACCACCACAACTGGTAGAACAGTTTGATGAACAATTACCAGAGCAGGTGGCTATTGCTACGTTAGCACTCCCGTCAAAAGATACGCGTAAATTACCAACGCCGCTTGTCCTGCTCATTGTTAAGTTATTACCATAACCACCAGACTTACTATAAATAGTGATATAGCGAGCTGTAGCTAATTTAGTAGCCGAACCCGCATTACCACTAACAGTGGTAGGAGCTGTAGGCATTGTCATGGTGCGATTGGTTCTACCTGTGACACGACCATAGGCATCATAAGTAAAATACGGAACTGTAAATGTACCACCATAGGATAAAGTAGCATTAGCAGTAGGGCCACCATTGCCAGCAGTAACCACAGTACCAAGAGAAACAGTGGAGCCAGATACAGCAATACCCGTACCAGCAGTGATAGAAGATAATTTACTCTCAGCGGTAGCTTGGGCGGTGGCGGCGACAGTAGCGGCATCAGATGCGGCTGTCTTAGCTTCCGTTGCTAAATCATATGCCTTTTTAACAGCAGTCGGTGTAGCGGCAATACCGGCGTTAACGTCTGAATCTTTGGGGTAATCGGATAATTTTACCATACCCAACACGCCACCAGTAGCGGTAGTGGCAGGATGAACATGGTCTTGCCTTGCAAAATGGGTGGTATCCGTACCAGCAGAACCAGTATCACTATTAGCCTTGGGGGTATCACTACCCGCCATAGAATGACCATATTCTGTAGCTGTACTCACACCATAAGACGTACCAGTAGATGCATGAGAAGTAGGAGGCACACCAAGATTGGCACGGGCGGCAGCGACATTATCAGCACCTGTACCGCCACCAGCAACAGAAAGGGTGGAAGCTAATGCTATAGCTTTTGAAGCCGTAGCGGCATTACCAGTAATATCACCGGCTAACTTACCATCAGCATCACGCAAAGCAATAGCATTAGCTTTGGCTTCTACTGATACATAACTACCACTAACTGATGTGGCATCAATATCGAACTTCTTTTTGGTAGTCCAAGACCCATCTTCATAATACTGAACGACATAACGATCACCACTAGCAACTATTCGTTTAGTACCGTTCTCGATACCTTCAAGAACAGAAGGGTCAAATTTAGCGAGAGCCTTCAATATCGTATTGATAGCGGGTACATCAGTACGAATCGGGTTAGAAAGATTAGGACTATTGATGCTCGTAGCCATTATAAAATGCCTCCACTTGAGGGATTAATATCATGTGTGATTAAAACGGTAGACCAATAAAAAACGAAAGTCAATATGTGGGACTTTTAGCTTCTAAAAGTCCCACAACACTGAACTATACGCCTTTGACAGACCAGTCAACTTGTCCAGGAGCGCGATTACCATCTTTGTCAAGAATGAAGACTCTGAACCATGTAGGGTTAGGCGTATCCTTGAAGATAATATAAGCTGATTTCTGACCCGTACCACGAACGGTTAAACCTGTAAAAGCGATAATATCAACAAACTGTTTGTTGAACTTCACGAGCTTTCCAATGGGTTCATCGTCCGTAGAGTCGATAGCAGGGTCGTTATTAGCATAATCCTCATCTGTAAAGATGACATTACCAGCATCATTCATTTCAGAGGAAGCCATCTGAAAATGAATATCTGATACATAAATAAGGCCACCTGTCCATGTCAACGTGATACGCGCATATTGGAAGTTCTTAGAAAGAGCCTTGCCAGTTGTATCAACAACAGACCATGTTACCATATCCTCGGAAGTTTCAATGAGCTGTGTCATGGTAGGATTACCAGAAAGCGTATTACTGGTCACAGTTACCGTAATCGCGGAGGAAGGAACTAACGTACCAACATCAACTATCTCCTGGTAGCTACCTACAAGGTTACTACCCCCTTCGGGAGAGAAGAAGAAGGGCATATTGTTCTGAACCTTATCATCCCAAGTAACTGTATCATCAGACTTTGACAGGATAGAACCCACGCGTGATACGTTAGATGCCCATGTATCATCGTATGCGATAGGGCCATACATACCACCAACACCATCCAACAGCATATTGGTTTTAATACCATTGAATGTACTATCTTTATCTGTATACAGAATAAAGTTAGGAGGCTGGTTTACAGCAACATTGCGAGTGACCATGCCACTTTCGTTTCCGACAATGTCTACCGTAACGATACCATATGTATACGTTCCACCCTGCATTTTGATATCAGCAAAGAACTGTGTATCGGTGCGTCCGAGTATCGCTTTTACAGGCGTGTTATCAGGGAGATATTCTACATCAAAAATTTGATACTCCTTGATAGGCCAAAATACCTTATTGGCATCCACGGTATAGCGCATCATTACGTTATTATCAACAGGAGAGCAATCCTCAAATACTACACTAGGGGGAGCAACCGAAGTGAATGTACCAGTTTTGGGTTCACCTTCCGTACCACTAGCATTTACCGCAGTAACAGTAAATGTATGAGTACCAGTAATAACAGCGGGAATACTAACAAAAGTCGTGTCGAACACGCCCAATGTGTATTCAGGAATGAGTGTAACCTTCGGATTCACTGTATCTGTAGCATAGTGCTTCACTATATAATGAGAAACAGTAATATCGGAGACACTAGCTTCCCATGTAATATCCAGAACGCTTCCATTCTTAGTAGCCATTACCAGACCGGGAGCTTGAGGGGGGTAAATAGTTCTACTGCCCTCTAAAGGTGCGGATTCGTTTCCTGCGATATCCACAGCTATAACACCATAGCTATGCGTATTTGTGCTACTGCCAGCAGGCGCAAGAGGGGCAACCATGCTATACTCTGTGGACTTAACCTCCGCAATAGTGGTAGAACCTTCTACTATTCTATAGTGGGCTATAGGGAACAATGAGACGGGGGTGGGCCACCTAATAATGAGATTTGTATCTTTAACAGATACACCACATTGTTTTACAGGAACTAAATTGCCTTCTGTATCGCGCTCTAAAAATGCGGGGTTCTCAACAGTAAACCCTATGTTAGCAACCTCACTGGTATTTCCATATATATCAACAGCCGTGATGTTGAAATCGTAGTCATAACCAGCCTTTCTCGGTGTCAGTGCAAGGTAACGGTCAATGGTATCATGCTTATACCCATTATGAACGTCTTCCACGATATAGTAGTCAATCTCCCATAATGACTTGCAATCGTCCCAAGTTATAACACCGCCGTCTTGGGTTTTCGTAAATACAGGTACAGGTTTCTTAGGAGGAACGGCCTTTGCGGTAATAGTAGCCATTGTAGGCGACATATTACCCAATGTATCAACAGCGTATACACCATATGTCAGGTCGCCCTCTGCGCCATAGGGCATAATCCACAACTGTGTGTCGATAGTCTTTATGGCGACTGCTTCATCCTCAGCATCAGGGACACCATTGCCGATACTTCCACCAATGCCAGCACCGATGATAGAATAGTGGTCAAGGTCGAGTACGTTTACACCAGACCATCCCAACTTGATACCTTTATTGGGGTCGGTCTCACAGTATATATTACCAATAGCGGGAGGAGGAGAAGTTTTACCAATAACTGTAATACCAGTCATCTCATTTCCTGCCCACGTTGTTTTCCAATTGGAAGTTTTACCATCCGTTGCTACATACTGGAAACGGAAATCATAGGATTCACCATCTTCTACCTCATTACAATATCCGGTTGTTTCAGATATAGGAATGTTCAAGAATGTGACCCACTTTCCGGGAACAATTTCATCCTCACTTCCATCAAGTGTATTATGAATACGGTATTGTCCACGGATAAAAGCGGCTCGACTATCAATATTTGAAGGTACACCGAAGCTGAACATCGCACGTGATTTCACCGTATTGCCAACTTTAATGAGGGCGCGTTCATCCGTGATAATATTTATTACCACGGGGGTAGTGGTCAGGGATGTGGACGCAGTAATAGGCTTCGTGATAAGCGACTGGAATGTGGGTATTTCAAAATTGGGGTCAAACACGCCATACTTCTCACCTATGTAATCTACACAAGTGAGCTGACAAGTGAAGTCCGCGTTAAACTTCATGGAAGTGATAACAGCAAGGAAATCCTCTTCCCCATAATAGCCCAACGTGTACTTATTACCGCGCTCAATATTGGCAGTGATAGGCTCTTTGAAAGTCAAAGTTTTAGTCTTATCATCACCAGTAGTATTCACGGCAAGTTTGGCGTGAGCGATAGTACCATTACTGAGATATATCTTTATACCAAGACCATCCGTATCATTACCAACTGTATTGAGAACGTCTGTGGTCACAGCAGTGATATACCCTTGTTCGTTTGTTTTAACGGACTTGATACGACCAGCCTCAAGACCAGCAGGAATGAGATACGGCTGAGAAAGAGAAACAAGGTCGCCACGGGTAGCAACAAGGCTTTCATCCCACATGGTCATGGAGATTGTTCTCACCTGTGTCTTCGCATCAGCATAGTGGAAACGAGCCTGCTTATAGACATTATTAGGAATAGTGACACCATCAAACGTCACCTTTTCGTAGATGGGTGTGCGACCTTCCTCCTTATAGGAACTATCTACCTCCACTTCCATCATATCAGATTCCCATGTGGCTTGATTAATAAAGTCACACTGGATAATATGAGGAAGTTCAGAAGTAACACGGTCAACCGACCATCCCCAGGAGTTAGCAGACGTGATACCCATGACAACTTCATCACGGGGCTTATCCACAATAACAGCCCACTTGCCATCAATAAAGGTAGGAGAAGCAAGGCCAGCGGCACATATATCCTGCACCATATTCAGCACGGAAGTCTGAGAGTTGAGAACTTTGTCGTACTTCCAGCCAAGTGATTTCCAATAAGCATCTGTCTCAATAAAGTTATCCCAGTCTATGACAGAATCAGGCTGGAGACGAGCAGAACACTCTTGAAGAACATAACGGATAGCAGGAATAAGGTCGCGTGTAGCAGATACCTCCCACTGCTTCTTGCTTTGGTTATAATTCTTCATATGAACTTGGTAATCACCAGTCAGATTAGAAATAGAGCCATTGAGCTGGTCAGTAGCCTTGATACGAATAGCGGTAAGGACAACAGGGTAATTGATATTGATAGGTTTCTGCGTGGTATGCCCACGAAGAGCAGACCAATAGGCATCATCCTGAATCTTTGTGTCTTCCTCACTCTCACTATTATGGTCAGCAGTGGTACGGCGGAGCCTTACATCATATGACTTATTACCGCCAACATACACACCATTTTCGTCTTTTAAATAAAATGTTTTACGAACAGGTGAGGATGATTTAGCCGTAATAGTATAATTACGAGATGCCTCTGGAATGTCCGCATCGTTTACCTTCACAATATATGAGTCCTTCCAAGTGGACGTGCCTTTCTCCCTATATTGTATAAGGAAAGTAACAGAACAATTTTTAGCGTTACCCCCACCATCATATTTAACAAGGGCATTAAAGTTGATATCAACACTAATACGTGTCAGCTTATCGTCACTAGCAAACGATTGTTCGTACCAGTTAGGAGATTTACCCTCATCATCCTTATTACGAACGAGGAAACTGAGGTCTTTTTGGATAACACCAGTGGGGTACAACTTAGAATATTTAGGACTCTTGGGGTCAAAACGCCAAGTCTCTACTTCCACATTATCATACTTTGTGATAAGCGTATCACCCAGCTTGAGATTAGAAATCTTGATATCACCTGAACCACACTCACCCCATATAAAAAGTTCGTGCAGATACATATCATCGCTATTCAATTCAGTATAAGGGGCGGCGGCCTTCTTAGGCGCAAAGTTACCCTTACCAAAGAGAATAGGAACAGTACCCCATTTATCAATGGTATTGGAAGAGCCAGAGAGAGAATAGACATCCTCTTGGTCAGCGGCAGTAGTAGAAAGCGATTGTTGCTTTATAGGGGCAATCTTATCCACAAGCATCTGGCCCATTGTCATCACAAGACCACCAACCAGTGCCGCACCAGCAACAACAGCGGCAGTCGCCATTGTTGCGCCAGCGGCTCCTGCCATAGCGGCAAAAGAAGCGTAGCCAGCAAGACCCGCAAGTGCGCCAGCAGTTAATACGGTAGCTACCACAGCCACAGCCATCACAACGATGTTCAGAATGGCACGAAGAGGGCTTTTACCGCCACCGCCACCTTCCGGGAGCAGACGGAACGTAAGAGAGTCGTTAGGCTTGAGACGAACCTTATTCCAAGCACTCTGGGGGATCCTAGTCCATTTATAATCGCCCTGAGCGGTTTTTCTTCCAAGGTATACCAAACCCCTACGCATATAGCGTTTGCGCGTCCTAGCGACCTTACAGGCTTTAGAAATGGCATCTGCTACGGTAGTGCCAGCCATGACACAACCAAAAGCCGTAGCTTGAGGGTGGAACGGGTCAACCCAGCCACGGACTTTGACAGAGGGTGTTGCGGGAGCATTAAATTCTTGAGACATGACGGTAAACTCCTACCAGACGATTCTTCCACTTCAAGCCGTTGTAATCGTCTATGTTTGCGTGTTCGCCTTCCTGAATATGGAGGAAACGTCCCTTCTTAGTAACAATGCCTGTATGCACTCTTGCTGTACCAACACGAAAGACAAGAGCATCAAACGGTTGTACCTCATCGAGAGGCACACTCATGGGGAAATCACCTATAGTAGAGGTCTCAGCATCAAAGATGCTGTCTAAAGTTCGGAAGGATTCTCTACGAACATTGATATACTCATTCTCCCAGTCAGGCAAGAGAATCCCTAGCTCTTCTTTATAGACCAGTCGAAGGAGACCAGCACAGTCACAACCATCAAAGTCGTACCCGCGCACCTTGTAAGGGATACGCAGGTACTTCTGCATCCAAAACTGTTCCATGATTACCAACCTAAGAAGGGGAAATACGTAGGGGCGAAACGATGAGTCGGGACAGGCTCCGTAAAGAGTAACTCTCTAGAAATAGTACCCGTAATAGCATCATCATTGTAGGAGATATTTGTCATATCGAAATCATGCAGAGCCATCAATATATCATCGGGGGCGTCTGCAAAGATGAGCTCAATATCAACTTTTACAGGCTTATTCTCAAGCCGCTCGATAGACGTGATGATATCGCGTGATACGTTAGGGATAGAAATTTGAACAGACGGAACTGTACCCTCGCTATCCTCAGAAAGAACAACGGAGAACCCGCCTTGCTCAAACAATCTACCGTTACTAATGACACCATATGTCACATAACGATCAAGGTTCGATTCGTAATCACGAGCCTCGTTCCATGACCTGTATGTCTCATAGTCTTCCACAGTAAGACGTTTAATGCCCTGAGAACAAACCTGAATGGTTTTATCACCTTGTTTCATAGTAACAAGGAAGATTTTTACATCACCACTCTCAGGATTGTTGATAGATGCACGAAGGCGTTCCGTTAATTTACGTGCCATTCCTTATCTCCTAGGGCCACAAAATCATTGTGAAAGACGCTGTGTAAAATACGGTCTTAGGGTATTCCTTAGTCTCTGAGTCTTTAGGTAATCTTCTACCTTTAGGCTCACTAATCGTAACAAGTTCTGTAGATGTATCCTTTCCGTAAAAAGACATCTCCACAGATTCCTTAGTACGAGGGTGAATAAACTCGAAACGCAGTGCGCCACCCTCAAGGGTCTTATAGATGAAGTTATCCAAGATGTTTACTTGCTCTTCTGTAAGAACAAATTTCACCTTGAAAGCTCTCATGGATAACGCCTGCTTCCGGCGCACGATAGGTGCGCCGGAGTCAGGGGTCTTGAACTCAGTCTGCGAAAACCATGTTTCCTCATAGCCGTCAACAAGGGGCTGGAGAGGCAAGGTCGAAGGCCAAGTAGGTATAGCCATTATTTACCTCGATGTAAGAACTTGGGAAGCTCCGAAGGTATTCTGCATTGCGCGGTACATCGGGGATCCCGGTTGAGCAACATTAGCCGCTGTCTGCTTGACGATGGTAAACATAATGTCCTCACCACCATTGTTGTTCGATACACGGCTCGTCTGCTCCGCAGTATAGCCTTCGGGGGTCTCAATGTAAATGTTATTTATGCACTGAGCACCACCCATGCCTTCTGCACTTACACCAAGTCTACCATTGCTATCCCTTGTCAGCGGCATGATGGCTTCCGGGCCAGCTTCGCCCATTACTCCTGCACCCTTGGCAAAGGCTCTCAAGTGTTCGCCATATGTGAACAGGGTGGGAGAAGACACAATACTGTTGGAAAAGTCGCTGAGACCCTTGAAGACGTTACCCTTGGCGTTCCAACCAAGACCAGATACCACGTCTGTTCCTGCGCCAGTCGGCCCCCCGAGAACATCCGTACCTGTTCCCCACTGTGTACCTCCAACAAGTTTGAAGCCCATACCGATAGAGTTTGTGAGCCAGCGTTCCAAGAAGCTCATGCTGTTAGAGCTACCAGACATACTGAAAGCTATCATAGACAGCATATTGCTCATGCCACTTCCAATAGTACCCCACAATGACTGGAATCCGTTGCCTAAGAAACTCCAGAGACTAGAAGCTCCATCTGCCATCGAGGTGATCAACGATGTAGATTGTGCGGAAGCGTTCTCAACACTGGCTGTCATGCTGGATGTAGCAGAGCCAATGGTAGACTGCACATTCTGGGCCATACCATTAAAGCTCAACTGCAACCCGGACGTATCCACAGATACATGAGGGGTAGCTACAGAGGCGGTTTCGGTAGCAGTGGTGTTAATAACATTCCGTGCAGTATTACCAAGACCAGCACCGATTGAGGCCGTAATATCCTGTCCAATAGTGTTTTTGAAGAACGGTTGAATAAGACTATCGAACATCTGGTCGGAGAACATCTTCAAAAGACGTTTCTGCCAGTCCATGATGATGTTAGTAGCAAAGTCTTTGAAGATTTCCTCAGCAGACTTTGAACCATCCCAGCAAGCGTCCACAAAGTCATCTATGGCGGAGTGCCATTCATTACGGAAGTTAGCCACACCCTCCGCAATCCAATCGTTCATGTCACGGGTGTCATCGAGAATACGAGCAAGACCTTCCTTATAACCATCATAAGGATTGTCGCTAGTAACCCAGAGCTTACGCTGGCCTCCAATGGGGTCAATTTTACCCTCAGCCATCTGCTTTTTGATGTACTGCTGATAATCTTCCTTAGAGGCAAGGCCGTACTTGTACTCCTGCTCTATGTACTTCTTGCTTATGTCGTAAGCAAGCCGCTTTTGCTCGACTTGGTTCTTCTGGAGTTCCAGCTTTTGCTTTTCAAGGTCGAGTTCAAGTTCGGTCTGTTTCTTCTCATCGTTCTTGATGCTCTCGGAGTTGAGCTGTGCATCAATATAAGCAATCTTTGCTTGAATCCGCTTGCCTTCGAGTTTGAGTAATCCGGTCTGACGGTCGGATTCATTCATATCCCGATTTTCAAGTGCGGCGGCTTCTTTATCAATGCTCAGCAGTTTTTCGTTATAAAACTTTTCAGCCTTATAACGTGCGCTCTCTATACGAAGCATCTCAGCTTCATGCGCGGCCTTGGCTTCGTTTTCCTCAAGGGCGGCATGGGCTTTATGGTACTTAGCCCAATCTGCCTCTGTGGTAGCAGTCTTGAGTAACTTAGCAACATAGACATCTTCGGCTTCTATCAGGCGTTGTCTAGCGGCAATCTTTGATTCGATATAGTCATCATAAGACATACCACCAGTCGCATAAGAACGCTCTGTCTCCGCTATAGACGTATCATACTGATTCTTAGCGGCATCATACTCATTCTTAGCAATAGTGCCAAAACGTACTTTAGGTAACTTATCCAGTTCCTTTTGTGCGTTACTAGCATTGAGAACAATGTCTATGTACCGCTTGATACCAGACATTATACCCTCAGACTTGAGTATATCTTTCAGAGCCGGAAGCTCTTTCATAAGATTATCAAGTTGGGTGCTATCAGGATTAAGTATGATATCAATCTGTTCCTGAGAAAGCTCTATACCAGCTTTACCAGCAAGAATATTGAGCTCATCAGTGATAGCCTTTTTAGCTTGGTCTTCTTTTAACTTCGCATACTCAAGCTCTATAGCCTTTTGACGTTGCAGACGTTGTTCTTCGGACTGCGCCATCATATTATTAGCAGAAATAGCGGACTTCTTACGAAGTTCAATCCACTCAAGCTCTCTGGAATATGTCTTATCATACTCCTTAGTAAGCGTATTATAGAACTCAATAGTTGCTTCGGATTTGGCTTGCTCGAAAGCCTCACCTGTCATAGCCCCCTTCTGATCAGACAACTTCTTTAAGGTTTTCTGATACTTATCGGCGGCTTTGGCGAGTATGAGCATACCGCCATCAACATTTTTGAAAATGCTGATAAGGCGAGTACCCCCGCTAATACCTAACTCATTGAATACAGCAGGAAGCTCTTTCAGCGCAAAGTCAGCATCCCTTGTGGAACGAGCGAGTTTTTGTTCCGCAATGCTGGCCTCTCTGAACATATCTACCAAGTCAAGGAGAAGGGGGGATGCCTTAAGGATTGTAGCGGCTAAACCTTGGTCGAGCGCGGCAGTATAAAGGTCTATATACTCAACGCTTCTATCAAGGCTATCAACAGTGCGTCCTGTAAGTTTCTCCCATGCCTTATCAATACTACCATATTCTTTGATAAGACCATCAGTAACGCGCTTGGCGTTCTCCTCTATAACACCAAAGCCCTCCTTCATTTCAGCATTAGCGGCACGAATGGCATCACCGTTCGTAGCCATTTGCGTATAGAAATCATCAGATAATTCCTGACGCTGGGAGACTATATCTTCGGGACGTGCGGTACGGAAACCTAAAATACCAGGAGTAGATATAAACCGTGTATTATCAACCTGTTCGAGATTGGTTCTAAATGCTTTCTGAATAGCAGTACGGCCTTCCTTGAGATTTTCAATTCTCTCAGCCGCCTTAAGCATTGTGGAAGAAGCAGTCTCAACAAGCTCATCCTGAATTGTCTGGTAAGCCCCGGTAAGAATTTCATGGGTCTTATCTTTATCAAAGTTACCCAATAACTCTTCCGCGATAAACGGGACTTTAGTAGCAACATACACGTTGTTGCTCATACGGGTAGCTTCGTTATTTTCACTCAGATTGCGATTAGCCTCAATAGCCGCGCTGAGGATGCCGAGCTGTTCACGCTTCTGCTTCATCCACTGAACGGAAGCCTTATACTCTTTATCCTCTTCCTTCCTAAAAGCGGCAAGTGCGCCAGTCACCGCGCCGATAGTGAGAGCAATAGCACTCAACGCCAGCACGAACGGGTGTTTGCTGAGGAAGGTCATAGCAACACCCATAGCGCGGAGAGCCTTGGTCTTTAAATTTATAGCGGCGGTGGTAGCCGTTATAGATGTAATCTGCGCTGTACCAGCCTTAATATTCGCCACAAGAGCGGCAGTTGAGGTATTAGTGGCAACTGTGTTTGCCGTTGTGGCGGTTGTGGCTACAGCAGTAGATGCGGCACGGGAAACCAACACACCGCTACCAGAGGCGATAGCGGCAGTATTAGCAGTTAATGCCATACCATTAGCGGCTAATGCGGTGGTGAAAGTAGACATGGCAAAGGGGATAGCCTTGCCAAAAAGAGTAACAAAGAGCTTGCCGCCAGCGACTAATCCGCCAATTGTGGTAGCAAATGCTGTAACGTAGGCGATAGCATCACCAAAACTACTATCCATTACAGTAGTAAAGACGCTTACAACATCAGTAGCCCACTTCACAAGGTTGGACATAGCCCCGGCAGGCCGCTCAGTCATGGTTACAGCCGCAACTTCCATAGCGGCTTTGAAGTTCTTGAGTCGGTTAGCGAAACCTTCCATCTGCTTATCAGCCATACGTTCGGCATCGCCAAGCGTATAGAGACCATCAATCATCTCTTGGAGCTGTTGAGGGTACTTCATCAGAATAGAAACAGTACCAGCGGCGCGGAGACCGAACATCTCATACAGATTAGAAGTTGTGCCAAGCGCGTTATTGAGAATAGTGAATTTCTCAACAATAGGGGTTGTCTTGTCTTGGAGTCTAGTAAGGGCTTCTGAATTACCCTCAAACGCGGCCTTCAACGCTGTTGACGGGGAGGCAATCTGGGAGAAGACGTTACGGAGAGAAGTACCGATTGTGGAAGCCTTCATACCGTGGTTGGCAAGAACCATCAAGGCCGCAGACATTTCATTCAGCGACAGGCCAGCATCCATAGCCACAGGGCCAACGTAGTTGAACGCTGTACGGAGCTTATCAATGTCCAGCTTAGAGTAGTTCATTGCCGCCGCCATGTTATCAGCAACGGTAGCGGCATCAGAAGCAGTCAAGTTGAACGCGGCAATAACAGTGGTGAGGAGGTCAGCAGAGGCCGTAACAGTAGACATTGAACCTTGTGCAAGGTTCATCGCGGAGCCAAGAATAGAGACCGTCTCAGTAGCGGAAAAACCAGCCTGACCAATGATAGTCGCGCCTTCGGCTACTTCTTTCAGCCCATATTTGGTCTCAACAGCAACCTTCTTGATTTCGTCACCGAGCAAGGCGACTTCTGCATCCGTAGCATTAGTGATGGCTTGAAGGTTCTTCAAGCTCTGGTCGAACTGCGCCACAGAATCTATAGCAGAGAACAATGCGTTCTCGAAGGCGTAGTAGATGGACGCGCCGAAAGCGTAACGCGCCATGTTGCCCATAGAGGCCGCCATACGGTCAAACAGCGTGATAGAGGTGCGAGATGTCTTATGGAAACCGAGATACTCCTCAGCTAACTTACGAACACCCGCCTTTGTCTTCATCAAAGCGGCTTGTTGGAGGAACTCTGCATCATTCAGCTTTGCGACCTGATCAGCAGAAAGCCCATTCGCTTCCGCAAAATGGCGCAATGTGGGAATAACATTGGAATATTGTTGCTTGATATTACCAAGGCGTGTATCCAATTCGTCCAGCTTGCTAACATCAATATTAGCAAACAACCCACGGGCCTTATCACCAAACGGAGTGGTAGATGTAAGAATACCAGAGTAACGCTTCATCAGGTTACTAAAGTTGGTAGATGCACCAAAATCACTAACACCGGAGAAGGTATTAGTTAAATTCTTACGGATACCTTCAAGCTCTCTAACTACAGTCTGGTGCTTTTTAATGGCATCTTCTGCGGCGTTAGTACGCTTGAGTTCGTCAAGGTTTGCGACGGATACGGCTGTAAGGGTATCTGTGACCCTGAGAACATCATTATATTCGTCAAAGTCTTTCTTGAGCTTAGTGATAGCCTGACGTTGCTCAACAGAACCATGTACGGTGCTGTCTTTAATCTCATCGAGACGTTTCTTGAATGTGGGCAACTCCCCCATCAATTCGTAAAGGGAACTAAACGCGGCATCACGTCCAGACTTATGCCCAAAGAAGCCTTCGAGAATACCATCAGCGGATATCTTATTATCCCACTTAGCAATGCGCTTATCGAGCGCATCTAAACCCTTATCAACAAGGGCTATTTCCTCATCGGTGACAGCCGCCTCACGACTAGCTAACTTATCTGTACGTTGAGCCTGTAATTCATCACGTTTCTTATTAACGTGATTAAAATACTTCTCAACAGCTTCGTAATTGCGCTTTATTTGTTCAGAATTTTCATCAAGACCGATGTTGAGATAGTTAAACAGCGACTTGGCTACTTCACCGTACTTTGATAACTTATTAGTATACTGTTCCAGCTTCGAGAGCGGAATAATATCATTACCAACTGCGGCTTTTCTATTATTGTATGTCTCAAATGATGTGTGAGGGTTAGTAGCACTGTCCCACAACTCGGCGCGTTGCGCCTTGAGCATTTCCACACGCTCATTATACTTATTCCATGTCTCCTTATCGCCTATAGAATGAAGGCGGCTATAGGAAGCAGAACGAATGTCGTTATCAAGTTGTAAAAGCTCTTTAGTAAGAGTTGTCGCGTACCTAGTAACTTCTTTTTCGACAATCTTACGCTCAGCAGAGCTGTCCGACATACTCTTAGTAAGTCGGTTATAAATATCGACAGCGTAATCACCAAACTCACTGAGCTTTTGAATATGCTTCTCAGTTTCAGTGAATATTTGGGATTTCTTTATCTTCTTGAGGTTCTGCTGGAAAACACGGTCGTAATCAAACGCTTCGACAAGGGCTTTATGTCCCTCTTCTGTAGTAAGGACGCGAATACGCTCAATACGGTCTTCGAGTCGCTTGATTTGGGGGTCAAGGGTAAGAGCCTCGTTAGAGTTTGTAGCAAACTTGCTACGTTCCTCACGAAGAGCGGCAAGCTCTTTCTCCATCTTAGCAACACGCTCAACCGCCATATCAGAAGACTTAATAAGATTCTGATAAGCACGTTCCGTCTTAGTAAGAGCGGATACTTGTAAACCGTATTCTTTAGAGGTCTTTTTGACAGTGCTGTCGATATGAGCAAGTCGCTGGCTATATTGGTCAGCCAAGCGAATATTAGTCATGTACTGCTTAGAAGTGACGCGATGAATATCAGCTTGCTCAAAACTGGTCTTCTTCATCTGCTTAGAAGCGGCCTGTTGCTTCTCAGCGGCCTCAACAAAAGAATCCCCCAGCTTATCGACTTTATCTGCGGCCTTTACGGCGGCAACCGTGATAGAATCAATACTATCACTAAGCGGTAAACCCGCCTTGGCTATCTGTGCCATAGACGAGTTCAAGCTCCCCAGAGTCTTATCCATACTCTTGAGGAGCTTGGTAATGGTGGCGAACGACTTTTGGACGGATGCGTCCAGACCACTTGTAAATGTAAGATCAAGATTAGCACCGTCTGCCATCTGTATCACCTCTTTGTGTTCATCTTGACGGGAAGACCAGTCTGCTTCAACTTAGCCATCATGGCTTCCGTTGCTTTGTTGCGTTCTTCCTCCGTCATATTCTTATACATTTCCGGGTCTCCGAAGAGGGGTTCATTCGGATTATACACCTTCTCTTTGGCGGTAGACCTTTCCTGCTTCTCTTCCTGTGTGAGCAACTTAGAAACATCACAACCGTGTAACGCCGCGAGGGTTAACGTATCGTCACGCTTCTGTTTAATTGCATCCTCCACCAAAAAGAAAAGCTGGTCAAGCGTTAATCCTCCTCGCGGATAAGGTGTATGGTAGATGTGGAAATGTGTATATTGAGGGTAGTGCCTAAGAAATAAGGCAACTACCCTGTCCATTGTGAAGGTCGTTACTTCTTGAGCTTGCCCAACAGGCTCCCCAATTCTTCCATCAGGCTTGCGAAGTTTTTTCTTACAGACCCATAATTGGTCTCCCAGATATACTCAACAAGCTGAGCCATCTGCATATTGGTCATGTTGTCGAGGAGAGACTTGATACGGTCGTCGTCTTCGGGAAGGTCAGCGGCGATAGCAACCACCTTTGTGATATTCTGGGCAACAAGATTAATAGCAGAAGAAACAACGGCGGCTTCTGAGGGACGTTCCTCGGCCATGATCATACTAGCGAGGGTATTCAGGAAGCCTGTAACGAGAGCGGAGACCTTGAGCTGGTCGCCCACAGAGAGAGGCCAAAGGGTGATATTATACTGTTCCTTCTTGCCATAAACAAAGGTGTATGCACCCTGACCAAAAACTTGTTCTTTTTCCATTCCGATTATCCTTTTTGTTTACAGAAAGGGGAGGGCGAACCCTCCCCATGAATCACACAGATATGTGATTAGCCGTTGTCATCAGTTCCAGTACCATCGCCAAAGACGATACAACCAAGGGGCATATCATCCCACGCAGTATCGCCATCGGCAACTTCGGAGTCCGCACGCTTGGCTTCAAAGGTGATAGTGGGGTTGGCATTGTCTTCGGCTTGGAAGGCAAGCTCAACGCTAGATGTCACCTGAGCGCGGGGGAAGATGATGTCAATGGTGTCCTTACCGTTGGGGAAGGTGTAGTGAGCTTCCATACGGACGGGAACAGATTCCTTCACAGTACCGAGGGCAATAGTACCCTTGTGGGCGTCTTCGAAGTCGGCGGGATCCATGCCCTTGGCGAGAGCGAGGTTGGCGGGGCTGATTTCCTTGAACTGACACTCAAGAGCGGCAGTTTCGGAAAGCGGCACAACCATGTCTTCCAGAGCGGGGAAGCCGGAAGTCAAACGCCAGTATTCCACGTTGGATGTGAATGTGGTAGAGGCGAGTGCGCCGATAGAATCATTCTTACCAAGAACAGGGGTAGCAGTCTTGACGTTAGTCGCAAAATCACCCACACGAATCTGAGCAAGACCAAGGGCGATAGAAGAAGTATCGCGGGTAACAGGGCCGGTACGAGCCATAGTTTTCTCCTTTACTGGATGTTAATCAGAGGGAATCGTTAGTAGGATACCACAACTGAATTGTGAGTTGCCTGACCTTCGTTTGATCATTCAGGTCAAACGTATCTCCCGATGCAATGTCACGGGGGAGAGCAAAGCCTACTTGCGGCTGTTCGTCATCATCGAAGTCATATATCGGAATACGCTTTACGCCATCCGGCATACTTCTGTCGATAAAAAGAGAGCGAACATAATCCACAAGACGAACAAGTCTATACTGTTCCGCATCCCCGCGAGTACAGCAGTAGATATACAGTACAGGGAGTGTCGCTGAACCATAAATCATACTGCCATGAATCACGGAAACCCAATCGTTGATTTCTTCGTTCAGGATATCCGGATTCCGTAAAGTTCTATCGAACGTAATAGCAGTCCCCCTTTCAGCAAAAGCAGAAAGGAGATACTTCTTCACGCTGTCCTGATAGTTACTTTCCTTGCAGTTCGGGTACATTGCACTTGTCCAGTATTGAGTTTAGCATTTCCGAGAATCGGATAAGCGTCTCTTGGGCTGTACGGTCATCGTCTGTTTCAACGGTGATACAGCTCTTACTCAACGCCAAAGATATAGCATCGACCTCATCCAGTGTCAACTCAAGCTGGACTGCGATAGCTCTAGGAACTATGTCTATTATATCCATCTGATCCTCGCCTTTGTTTTGTAAGTACGAACACCCTTAACAACGTCCATCAGGGCTTTACGTCCTTCCTGCTTCATGTAATCCGTCATTTCTTCAAAGTACGGTCTAAACACAGGACGTTTAACAATCTCATAACCTTCGCCATCAGATTTCCTTCTTCTAATACCTTCCACTTCGTTCATGTAAATCTTCTCCGAAGTTTCGGGGCTAAAACGAATTACGTAGGATTTCTTACCTTCGCTATTCTTGAAAACTTGAGGCTTAGTTATCATGAGCTCTTCATATAAATCCCCACTATCAACCCAGAACGCTATAGGGTGGTTTTCCTTCTCTTTCCTAGATATTGTGCTCCAAGACAACTGCTTAAATGCTGTATGAAATCGTTGATTAGTTAAAGCATCCGCCACACGGCGCAAATAGAAAATGCCTGTATTATAAGCGATAGCACTACTCTTTTCACTTATATACAGCGTAGCCCGTTCTAAACGGCGCACTAACTTAGGCAAATTCTCAGATGATACTTTAGCTTTTATCATGGATTAATACCTACGGAGCGACAACCCGATATTGGTCGTGTAAACCCACCCGTCAAGAATACGTTCAAACCCTGTATCCACGGAAGGAATAAGTGTCTCCATATCTACAGGAATATCCTTATGGATAAGACGGGTCGAATAGTAAATCTCGTTAGTATTACTTTCATCCAACAAGAAGAAGGTGAAACCATTATAACGCTTACCAGTTTTGACATCCCTAAGAGTCGGGTCAACTAGGATACCGAGAATCTCAAGAATAGACTTGGACACGCTCTCACAGTCGTAGAAATAGCACCACCAATTAGAACGCATCGTAGAGGTATCCAACTTCAACGATGCCGGATGAAGTACAACCCCCGGAACATATTTGAGCAAATCAAGACGTAATTGCTCAGGCCATTTATCCCCCAAGCAATATACATCCAATGTGGGTTTCTTTACCAGTGCCATTCCTATCGCCTTGTGTCTTCCTCAAGATAAATAACATTCATCCCGGGGAAGGTGTTTGTTTCTATGTTTGTGACCTCATACGGTTTACCGCCCATAACCATTACACGGTCTTTTTGGAGAACCTCAAACTTTTTGGGGAAATAGAGTATACGAGAACGGAGGTCTAACTGAATAAAAGACATTTCTGTATTGAGCTCAGAACCATACAGCTTATCGGTAACAAGGCTACGGACATTCGCATGAATAGGTCTCCAACCTGTTTGCATACGAAGCGTCTTAGGGTCTCTCACCTCTTCGGGGCGATACACAGAAACGACCTCATTACACTTATACACAATACCTTGCTTATAAATCACTGTATCCTCAAAGATTTCGGGGAAACAGTTCATCACACGATAATGCACATTCTGGGCAACAGCATACAGTAAATCACCAGCAACAATCCGTGTTGCGTGAGTAAACATCATCATGAGGAAGTGTTCAGCATTGAACGGCTTCGTCATCTGGCTATTGGAGTCGTAGTCCACCTTCTCAATAATAGGACGGACGCGCTCCTGAATCTCGACACACATACCGAGTTCATCAAGCACGTCCGCAATATCGTATCCGATGCCCTTCGTGGTATTCAAGTTACGAGGCATGGTTTATCCTATTCTAACGCACAGGGAAACTTCCTGCGGCGGTATAGTCGCCCCTGTTAGGAACATAGTATCCCAATGCGGCGATTTTATCTTCAAGAGCCATATCAGCGATAACAGAGGAAAGGAACTCATCAGCGTGTTCCTTTTTAGCAACCGCAAATTCTTGATCCATCTGCTTTAACATCGCATGATAATGCTCGAAACGCTGATTCAGATTGATTTGCTTGAACTTGAACTTGTGGGCTGTAGCGAAGCACATCATGCTGACGCAAGCGCGTTTAGCCCGTTCAATAATCCAATAGCATCTAAAGTTTTTGGTAACAGGCAGTGACCATCCACACTCCCAAGAGGCGATGTCAACTGCCTGTTCCAATTCGGAATCCTCGAACAAGTCTGCAATATCCTTGACTGCGACTTTAAGGGCGGCAACAACATCAGACTTGTCCATGAGAATCTCCTTTCTACTTCTTGCCAATCGAACGACGGGGAGTACGTTCCGTGGCGGCGGCAAGGTCAGCGATGACGGAATCGGCGGAAGGAACTTCTTCCTCAGAAGAGGCTTCTTCCTTGGCGGGTTCGGCAGGGGTTTCCTGTACTTCGGTAGGGTAGGCCGTCATATCGTTTCCAGCCTCTACGCCGCCCGTAGAGACCGTATTTACACCAGACAGAGGAAATACGTTGGGCGTTGAAACTTTTTCAACCACGCGCCCGTATTTCATCTGTTCCTCCAACACTGCAACCACCTTACTATCAAGGGAAGTGTCCTCCATGTCGAACTCTTGTCCGGCATGGAGGAACTTTCCGGAGGCATAGCAGATGTTGCACTCAACGAGGACAACTCTCGCCATGTCTCCCCCGATTACACCTTGAGGGTGAAGGTATTCTGCGGGTTGTAGAGGACGGGGAGACCCTTATCCTGGACGCGGATATACACGCCGTCCGGATCCCATTCGTCCTTGCGGTCGGTGTAGAGGCCGTAGTGACCGTCCATACCGAAGGGGGCCTGGAGGAACTCGTTGGCGGGAACGCCTTCGTGGGTGGGATTGGTGAACACAACGGTGTCATCATCCATGAACTTGCGTTGCATTTCAACCTTGTCACGACCAGCGAGAGGGGGATTCTGGAAGGGAGTATCAATGGTGAGGGTGTTGGTCTGCTTGTTCACAGCGGTGATAGTACGCCATTCAGAACGGAAGCGTTCATCAGTCTTTGTGACCATCAGACGAGCTCCAACTTCAAAGTCGGTAGCGTTGTCCACCACAATGTTTGTGCCCTCCACAGCCATGACCCAAGCGTTGAGGTCGTACATTTCGTCCATCACCTGCACTGTGCCGAAACCGAACAGAGAGCCGATGACCTGAGCGGGACGGGCAAAGAGGTCGCCGTTACCGAAAGCAGACTTGGACAGGAGAGCCTGGAGTTCCTTGTCCATGACGAGCTTCTTGAGGGTAGCGGAGGTCATCACCATGTTGTCCACGTTCACACCGAAGAGGGTCTGCATATGGTCACGAACCATATAGATGTCTTCGATGGGGTTGCGCTGAGAACCTGTTCCCCACTTCTTGTCTTCGGAGAGAGCAAGGGTGTTCACGGCAGGGCGACCGTAGGAGACAGTGAAGTTCACACCGTTCTGGGCGGCGTAGGTGAAGCCACCATCCACAATGGCCTTGGCGCACATCCATTCCTTACGGCGCATGGAACGCCAGACCAGCTTCTGGAGCATACGGCCCATCTGCTTTTCGGCAGATTCCTTTTCAAAGGAGCCAACGCGGCGGAGGTTGTTGAGGAAGGATTCGTCAAGATAAGCCTTTTCCTTCCAGTAGGCCACCTTGGCACGACCGCTTGTATGTCCATCAATGCCCACGCGAGGAGCAGGAGCACCGGGAGCAACGAAGGGGCTGATGCCAGCGGATGTGAGTTCCACTTCCCATGTAGCTTCATCAGAAGCAATGGAGGTGTCGGGGAACATCTGAGTGAAGTACAGCTTGGGAGCCTTCGCCATGTAGTCGAAGGCAAGCTGACGGAGAACTGTCAAATGCAAACCGGGGATATTGGAATAGCCTTTCATTGGTAAATCTCTCCTTACTTAATAACGGCAACGTGTCCGTCAACGAAAGCACCGAGCTTATCAAGCAGTTCAGGGGTAGCGTTGAGGAGCTTGGCGGCGTACACAGTGGCGTTGCTATAAATAGCGGAGGTCAGCGCACCGTTCTGGTCAGAGAACACGGGCTGGTCAATCACCACGCAACGCTCGAAGGGGTAGCTAATAGCGGTAGAAGAAACAGCGGTGTCCACAGTGATTGTGGCCTTACCACCAGCAACTTCCACGGATTCAATCTTAGCAACAACGTTACCAGAAGTGATGGTCATGCCATTCTTGAAGAACACAGCATCAGCTTCGGAGACCACAATAGTCTTATTGGAAGCAGATTCAGCGGTGACAACAAAGTCAGCGGGGAAGATATAACCAAGCTGGTCGCCCTTGTTGATAATGCCCATGATAATACCAGTGGGGAGATGACCAAAGTTGGGCATCACGGTCTTGTCAATGAGCAGAGCGGCGGCAGTGAGGCTATTGTAGTAGAGGGGGCTTTCGCCAAGTTCCTTATCAGCGAAAGAGACATAAGGCATATTTGTGCCTGTGTCCTTAAGGGGATTCCACACGGCATTAACCTGATGGGATTCCCAAGTAGAACCGGGATACATCTTCATTTTTTGCTCCTTTCAGGATAAATTAGAGGCCCAGACGCTTACGGAAAGCGTTGTACTCATCCACAGAACCAAAGGCAGAAGCGGGATCATTTTCGTCCTTCTTCTGTTCGTCCTTGCTGAACTCACCAGCACCGCCACCGAGGACGGCAGGCTGAATGGCTTCGTTCCATTCCTTGAGTTCGGATTCCATAAAGGAATTGAACTTAGCGTCATCGAACTTACCGTCTTCGCCAACAAAGCCTTCGCGCTTGATAGTAGCGGAGAACTTGTTATGCAGACGAGCGGGAAGGCCGGACTTTTCGAGGCAAGCACTCACCTTGGCAGAGAAAGCGGCCTGATTAGCCTGTTCTTCGCGGAGCATGGCTTCGCGTTCCAGCTTGTTGATGCGTTCTTCAAGCTGGTTGCTGAATTGAGTAGCAGTATTCAATTCGGTTTCCTTGTTGGTCAGGGCTGTCTGGAGCTCACTGATTTGCTGGTTAAGAGGTTCAGTCAGGCTATTGCAGAAAGCGGCGTAGCCTTCGGGATCCTCTGTCTTCCACTTGTTGATGTCCATGTTGGTCTCCTTTTCTGTAAGAGTGTAGGACACTTCATCTTCCTTAGAGAAACCAACCGTGGAGGACGTGTTGGAATCCCAGCCAAAACTACAGGCCGACACTTCCTTATAGACAAACTTGCGGAAGATAGTTCCCGGCCCTTGAAACTTGAATCCATTAACTTCTGCGACTTCATTCTCGCCAAGTCTTTGAATTTCAAGGGGTTCGACACGAATGGAGGCTTCAAAGGGGAAACCAGCCTCGCAATCCTGACGGAACTTGTTTGCGTGTTCGTTATCGAGGAGAGTACCGCCGTTGATGACAATAGCGTGGTTGATAACTTCGGGGGTATCCGAAAAACCAATACGCTGGTCTGTATCATGGTCAAACAGGATAGGGTATTTATCCTTGCGGAACTCAACACCGGAGGTGTCCATGACAAGATTGTCCCACCACCAGTGGTTCTCAATAACCCCGCCAGAGTAACCGACAATAGAGAGTTTGAGCTCCTTACTGTCGCTACCCTCGGCAGGTTTTGCAAAGGCGAAGGGATTGTCTCCCTTCACAGAGAACACACACGCTTTTGCGTTGACTTTCTCAGTCTTTACCTTTGTCATTATATCTCCTATTTGGCAGAAGAAGTCTTATTGTTTGCCTTTTCCTGCTGAGATTCTTGATTTCCAGCGTTCGGGTCATCCACACGAAGAAGTTCGGTATACATCTCTTCCTCAACAGCGTGTTGCTGGCGAAGTTTGGCGTAGTTGCCAAGACCGAGACGACGCGCAATTTCCTCACGCGGGATACCCATGACGTCTGCCATGGATCCATGTTTGACACCAAGGTACGCTTTTGTCAAGTTCTCCAGATTTCCAAGGTCGGAATACGGGAAAGAAAAGTCAATAAGACGGCGTGTGGGTACTTTCACTTCCTTGAACTGAGGCTTCTTCTTCTTGAATCCGATACAACGTGTAACGGGATGTTCGGACTTCAAGAGGCCCATCTGTTCGCGGATGAAGAAAAGGTTATCCCACAGGTCATAACGCAAGAAGCGTTCCCACCAACTGATGCTGTCTTTGATACGGTCAGACATAGGCCCACTGGACGCTTTCGCGGCGGCATAGGTGCTGTCTTCTGTACCCATCATCATGCTGGAGGTTGTATTCAGACCAGAACCCACCATATTAATGATGTCAGAGTCGGCATCACTAATCTTAGGAAGGTTGGGGTTCGTGGCTTGCATTTCCATGCCGGGAGGAAGGATAATAGTTCCTCCCGGCGTTTTCTTTTGCATAATACCCGTCTTTTTACGCTCTTCCTCCGACATCGAGGCCCAAATCTTATAGGCAGTGATGTCTTGGAAGCTAAACGTCCAGAGGTATGCACCAGAAGAACGCTTATGGTCAATCTCATACATCTTTAAAGACTCATAGAGGTTGACCCACTTGATGACTGTACGCAAGTGTGAGAGGTTGCGCTTAGTCATAAAGCCCTTATCCCACTGAACAACGAACCGATAATAGCCATTGAACGGTTTATACGCCGGGATGGAAGTATTACGGTTATTATTGACCAGCTTCATATCAAGGGAACTACGTTTACCGTCATTCTCCTTGGCAAGCTGTTCAAGCAGTTCAGGGTAACGAGCAACATAAATAGACGGGATTTGCTCACGAGGAACTTTGTTACCGTCCATATCCACAGCGTCTTCAAAGCAGTAAACAACGGGCATGGTGGGCTTAGAACGAAGGGTAAGGATACCGCTGTCGGTATAAGGGCCACCAACCGTACCGGGGTCACGGAAATCAATTTCCACAAACCCATCACTGTGAACTGTGAAAACGAGGAACAGCTCACCTTCAATTTCAGCACGAGCAAGGTACTTAGGAAGGAAGGTGTGCAGACGGTTACGAGGATCCTCTGTCAAGAGGTCGATGGTGTCTTGAATCTCCTGCACTTCGGAATGAACGCCGAAGCCGAAGCCAGCAAGACGTCCCATCGTATCCATGACGGAAGTACGAACTTGCGGATTATCGCAGAACTTCTTCCAACATTCTTCTTGCAGGTACTTGTAAATTCGGGATTGCTTCTTGATACCGCCCGGAATGGAGATAGTAAAACCATCTTCATCCTTACGTCCGGCCCAATAACGCTCATCATCAGCAAAAGCCTTGTGACTAAACGACAACCGCTGGGCCACATCGGAAGGCAAATCGTTGATGTACTGCTTAATACCGTTATTATCCATTTACAACTCCTGTGAGATTATGGATATAATTTATAACCATGATTGTCAATACGCCCCAAGGAGACCTGTAGCGGGAATATAGCCAATACCTGTCATACTGCGCCCACGGGGACGGAACATCTCAAAGGTATGGTTACGTCCGCCATAAATAGACCAGCCTACGGAGTAGATACAGTCGTCCTGTACGCCGCCTTTGGCCTTCTTTTCGGGAGAACCAAACCACTTTTTGTCAGGATCATGAAGGAAAATCTTCAATTCTTCATCAATAACGTCATCCTCGTTACGACTACCGATAAAATGAGTAGGGGGAATCTTCCATCTTCCCTGCTTTACAAGGTTATAAAACTCGTTGAAAGAGGCTCTCTGCTTCTCATATGTGGGAGAAATCAGTTCACAAGAGATGCCTTCGTCTTGACACCACTTCTCCAAGTCCCATGCGCCCCATCTTTCGGAGCAAAAAGTGTCGATTCCGTCCACCGCAATAGCCCATTTCTGGATAGTTTCCTTAATATCATCCAAATCATGGGCTTTGAAGGCTTCAAAACCGATAGTGATGTAGATATAAGGCGGCTCTTTACCTGCCATAATGGCATGGAAACCACTGTGAGACCCCGGAAGACCCTTTGCAGTCATTGTAAGGATAGTTCTGGTCATAGTTTCCGTGCTCATGGGGTCAGCGCGGTCAAGACCCACGTGGATTGACCAGTCTGTCTTGAACATTTGCGACATCAAAGCCAATTCTCGGCTCGTAGCGCACGTCCATTCGCCAAAATTATCCATAAGACGGAAGGTATCCTCGACAGGATAGAGGTCTTTTTCCATATCTTGGATACGCGCAAGGTCGTATTTGTACTGCTCACTAAGGGCAATAGTGCTTTCTTGCTCTTCCATCTCCTTTAGATGGCCTGCGGCGATGCCTTTTTGCACCATAATATCATTCATCCGCTCTCTGAGCTTCTCAGGCACATTAGCGTGTTGATATACACCCCAATAATGGGTCATAGCAACGTCTGTATCCGTGAAAAAGCGGACTGCGCCAGCATCCCAGAGGTTTTTGAAGTATCTATCGAACTCGGCGGCAGGGAACTTTTCTTTATAGGAGTCAAGCTGAGCCTGCGTATTCTGCGGGTGATAGAAGTCGTTATGGTCTCCAGCGGGTGAACAGCGGTAGGAGAAGAACAAATCCGGGATTTTGTTCTGAACATACGCCTCATACATCTTATAAAGGACGTGATCCTTCGTAGACACGGTACTGTCGATTGTACCAAGGGCGTTAGGCACGTTACGGGTCGAACCATCAAGCTGTGTGAAGAACTTCGGATTGTTCATATCGAACATTTCCGAGAACGTATAGCCCGTGATGTTGGAGACGATACCTGAGAAAGACGAGATAGAGCGGATAGCTGACATAACAGCACCCTTACTATCGCGCATACAAATCATTTTCTCCTGTACGTTTTCTCTACCGCCAATCCATTCGAGGAGGTTCGGGCTATTCAATATCATTTCCTTGATGATATCGTAATGCACGAACTTAGTCTGATCCTTGGAGTTAGCACCCAGCACAATTTGCTGTTTAGGCCAGCAGAAGAACTTCCACATCTGAATCAAGCAAACGACAGCGGACTTACCCTCACCGCGCATCCAGCACAGAACAATCAATCTGTGCTTGAAACGCTTCGTACCGTTGGGGTCAGTCCTCATTTCAAGGGCTTTTTTCAGGATTTTCTGCTGGCTACGCCACATACCAGCGTATGAGCGTCCCGTATGCGGGTTAGGTGTCTCCGGCAGTTCACCAAGGAGACACCACTGCGCCATATCCGACCCTTCCGGGTAGATAGCAATGCGGACGTTCTCATTGCACCATTTCACAAATCCTTCGCCGCCGTCTCTATACTCAGCGATTTTCTTAGCTGTCAGTCGAAGAGCGCACATATTTCTTTCTCCATAGGCAATTCCATCCAAAGGTCTGTAGGCCGACACCTATAATAAGATGCCTTTATGACCCACAATGGGGCATCCCCCTGTCCTATATAATGCTGAGCAATATGGTACTGCCCATCTCTAATGATCAAACACGGGACAGCCTGTTCGGGCAAGTCACCATCTGCCACACGTTTCCAACTTGTAAAGAACTGCATCGTTTTAACCCCTCTGGAAGTCGATTTCAGACGCTTCGGGCAAGTCTCGCGGGTCAAACCCTTCCTCGATGACAAAAGCCTCTTCACCGTCCTCGCTTTCAATCGTAAATCCTTGCATTGACGCTTCCTCAGCGGCCTCCATCAATGCTCTTGCCTCTTCACCCATTCTACGATTCTTACCCTTAGTCCGTCCACCGACACTCTTTCGCGCCTTCTCCAGACTATCCATAATATCGTCCTCGTTATCACTATCTTCCATAGCTTCATCCACGATGACAATATCTTCAACCTTATTCTTAGTCTGCTTGCTCACAGACTCTTCCACATCCTCATCTATCCCTTCTGCCGCCGATATAATGTCATACACACTGCCTCCTGTCCCTCTTTCCGGCATCGGCGCACTGACACCCACACCTAATCCCATCTTAGCCCAGATATCAAACAGCAGTTTCGTAGTGTTACGAATCTCCTTATAGACGGGGTGCATATAGATAGTCTTACCATATACGACAGGCGTAGACAGTGCCATCTCAGCCAGTTGGAATCTGAACAGGTGCGTATACAGCGGCATCATCGTCATCCCTATGACGTGCAACTGGTGCTCATTCAGCTTACCTTCCCTATCATACCGATATACCATCTTTATGATATGGTTGGTATATTGCTTGTGTATCTGGCACAGTTCGTATCCTTCATTGTACGGGCAAGTGTCGTAGATATCACACTCTCCCCCTCTACACTTCAACGCATAATCCATAATGGCAAGGTCAACGCCACTGCTAGATTTAGCCGTGATGAAGTCGAACGTATCACTTCTTTTCAAATACTTTGCCATAAATGGCCTCCTATGTGCTATATCCACAGACACTACCGTAATCCTATTATCCCGTCCACCCCAAAATTTGAATCCCGAAAAATTTTTCTCCGACAATTTTTGAATCGGCTTTTAGCGTAAATACCTGAAAAAACGCTAAAAAGACCGGGGGGGGGTAGGCGGTCGACCCCGAAAAATCGAAATCCGAAAAACTTCTCGACTCCGAAAAATCGAAATCCGAAAAAATTTACTCGCAGAATTGTGGTGGGCTATGACCCCAAGCGGGGTGTACCCCGCTTCTAAGATTTTATGTGGGGGGGCTTGTGAAAAAAGTATTTTGGTTAGAGTAGCCTAACAGTAGGTAGCTTGTGAAAAATAGGTCGTGCAAAAATGTACTTGGTTAGGGTGATCTAACACCTAGCTTTCCAGTAGGACAAAAGGGTAAAGTCGAGCCTATTTTTTGCTGTTTTTGTGTGTTCATTTACATACATTTTTCAAAAAAGATATGCAATAAAAACAGCTAGTTATATATAAAATAAATATTTTTTATTTTTTATGCTTTACAGTTTTTATTTTTTGGTTATAATTAGTCCATACAACGCGGGGCAAAAGCCCCAAGGGCGCAAGCCATGCGCCCTATTGAAAACGCCTACGGGCTAGCCGCTACTGGTACGCGGCAAGGCTACGGGCAACATATAGGGAAGGGCAAGACGTTGCAACGCAAGGGCAACGCTAAACAAGTTTTGCAAAAGAGGTTAGTCTATGCCTACTTTACTTTCCTAACTATAGGCAAGGGCTTTTAGCCAATTTTGGCAGATAACAATATAGCACATTGGGGAAAGTCATATGTTAGACGATACCACCACCACGACCACCACGACCACGGCGGCAACGCCGACCACCACGACCACGACCAGCAAGCGCAAGGTCAAGATAGAGCGCGGCGACAACCACGCCTTGACCATGCACAAGAGGTTCGCGGCGAAGTCCTTCGCCGGCTCTACTGTCTGTACCTTCTTTGAAGAAGTCGAGAGCAAGACAGCGCCCGGCGGCATGGTTCGCATGAAGGGCGGTCAAGCCCCTAGTGCTTACGGTTCTGAACGTGGCGCGGCTGGACAGTTCAACCTTGCTATTATCGACCACGCCCCGCATGGCATAACGTGGGCGGAACTGGTCAACATCGCCGACCAGTTTTCCCTTGGCAAGGGCGGCAAGCAGGGCAACGCCGACCAGCGAGTGGTCGACCATGTTCGCAGTTTCCACCTACAGGCCGACTTTCATCGCGCCAAGGTAAACGGCCTTCACGCGGCAGTGAAAGCCAATGGCTGGAACGTGGAACGCCTTCCCGCCGTCCTTATTGACGGCAAGGAATGGAACGGCAACGCGGTCAAGCGTTGCATACTTCCTGACAGCGTCCTCTTGTTCCCCCTGTTCCTTGCTTGCCATTTCAAGCGTACGCCTAGCCTTGCCGCCCTTATCGAGCGCAAGGACTAGCTAACCACACCGGGGAAGGCGCAAGCCTTCCCCTTACCATAGGGGAATGACATGACTGTCAAATATTTTGTCGAGATGTGGAACGGTCTCGGCTATGCTGTACGTTGTCGCACGGTGTGCGGCGAACTGTGTTGGACGTTCACCGGCGCACAGTACAGCTTCTTTATTCCTGCGAAGTCTATTCTTCACGTTGTGGAAGCCCTGAAACGATAACCTATAACAATGGGGGAACTTATGTCTTTCAAGAATGAAGATATGGTGGAATACGCCTTTTATATTCTGACCGTTGGCGACAATACCGACAATGCGCTTGCATATAAGCGTGTGCATGAACTTCTCGAAAACGTGCTGGCAAACACTAGCGAATACTTCAAAGAATGGACTTGCTTCCATTCCTTCCAGTCTGGTACTTATAACGATGACATCGTTATAAACTATCTTGAAAAAGGTCAGCGTTTCCAGCTTTTCCCTGAACCGCGTTATGCCGCACACTATGCAAGGGGCATTGCTGAAAAGGAAGTATTCAGCAAGTGTAAGCCTACGCTTTACAAGCTGGCTGACTTGTTCGATGAACTTCCCGCACATTGGGAAAACGGCAGACAAGGCGCAGACTTCGCCGCCACTATGGCTGAATGTTTCTTCGGGCTGGCTTATACGCTGGCAACGACAGAAGAACACGAAAGTGCAATGGCTTTTGTTGCTAACTTGCATAAGCCTGTGACCGACTAACAGCAACAGGGCTAGGCTGAAAAGCCTAGCCCAAACCAAAGGGGAAAGAATATGCTGGAAAAGAAAGCGTTTATTTACCAATACGGCCCTAACGTGTTGGACGTTGTGCGGGACGACTTCGCCGCCGAAAAAATGTCGGGCCGCCGTTTCCGTACTGTACGCCGTAAAGGCGGCAAGTGCGCCACCTATGGCAAGCTGTACCACCTGCGTATGGTTAAGCGGGTTCGGCTAGAAGATTATATAGTATAAACACAAGCCCCGCCTTTCGGCGGGGCTTTTTTGCGTCCAGCGCGTAAATCAGATCACGGAAAATTTTCATGCCCACAATATCCTATCACGAGAAATTTTTGCCTAATCCGCTCACATCACATCACGGGAAAGTTCTCACGCCGACCCTCCGCTCAAAATCATGGCACAATCCGCTCATCTCAACGGGAAAGTCTCATATCACACCTCACGTCTCCCACAGGATTTGATATGATGGGATGTGAGACCTTGATTTGATAGGATTTGAGGGCCAGAAACTCCCATCATAGGACGGCTCACATCCAATTCTCAGAAATCATGGACTGGATACGGGAAATTCTCAGGTCTCAAGGCTGATAGGATTTGATTTTTAGGCAAACCTCACGCCTCATCAACTTGAAGGCTGGAAATTTGAGCTAAACCCCCATGATTTGATATGATGTGAGAAATATTCCATCATCTCCAACTCAAGAACCACGCCATCCTACGGACCATACAACGCTGATTTGATTTGATGAACGAGAAACTCACACGATTACGGATCCGTAGCCCCTCAACTCACATCAAGGGGAAATTCCCTCACATCATCTATTGTTTATAGGTATCCACAAGCCAGAAACTATGTGATTTGAGCCATACCCGCCCCTATATAGAACTTTGAGGTGAGCAGGCCCACAATATCAAATCAAGAATTTATTCATCCGATGATCCGTAACCGATGGGGGCTTGATGGGATGGGATACCTAGAAAATGTGATATGAGCTGTGCAATATCTGGGCTGATGGGAGATATTGCTAGAAAATATGGGGGATATATCATATAAGGTATCGGTTTGAGCTGATGTGGTAGTGGGAAATCCACGGGAAATTGGGGTTGGATAGGATAATGAATGAGCAGAAAGTGTTGTGTGGATGGGGAGAGAACCAGGAGACCATGTATAAAATCTGTTGAGATGAGGGGAAACAAGGGTTGATGGGAAATTTATAGGAGTTGAGTCTATATGGTACTGAGATGATGTATAAAGTATTGGATACTGATTACAAGGGTGAATGAGAAATTATCGTTGATAGTGTATGTGTGATATATGATGGCATAGTGTAGGGATGGGATTTGATAGGATTGGATAGTGGGAAAATAGGATGTATGATGTATGTTGGAAAGGATTTGATTTGTGTAGGGTATGATGAGATGTGAGTTTAGGGTGTGTGGATGGGAGGAATTTTTTATTGGGGTGGATGGGAGGGTGAGTGGGAGAGATAGGAATTGGAGGTAGGAGAAAGGATGATAGTTGGAAAGTTGTGTGTGATGGGATTGGATAGGATGGAAACTTATGTGTAGGGGATAGGATGGAAATTCTTTTATGTTAGGATATTAATGGTAAGGGTGGAAATTTATGGATAAACAATAATATGTGATTAGTATGGAAATTTATATATTGGATAGGATGGAAATTATTCTGTTGGTTTGGGTATGTGGGGAAGAATGGAAATTTCTTTATATGGGGAAATTTGGGCGTAGGAAGGCGATAGAGGCACGAAAGCAAGAAATATGTGTATAGGGTTGGAAATTTTATTTTGAGGGCTGAAATTCGATGGATTGGATAGAGTGGAAATTCTTATGTGTGGATAGAATGGAAATTTATATATGGAGTCGGAAATTTCTTGTAATGATGTGGAAATTATAGTTTTATGGTGGAAATTATAAACCTATAACAAGCGAGGAATTTATGCGTAGGATTAGAAAGAACCTTTTTCAGCGTTTGATTGCTTGTGAACGCAGGCGGGAAATCCTCTACAAGTATGACCTGAATGGAGAAGTGCGGGAAAATTATCGTGGAATCCATGGTGTGCGCTATCTGGCGAAAAGAGGATTCAGCGAGAATTTTCGAGAGTTGAGAGTCAGTGAAGGCATCCGAAAGATTATGAAGTGGCTGTATGGCTAGTTGATTCGTAGGCAGGAATCTTCCTGCCCACATAACTATAAATTATGGAGGGTGATATGGGCGAGAATAAGATAACGCGTGATGATCTTGTTTCTTATAGCAAAATTCTGAGACGTTGTAATGAGCTGGCAAATAAATGGTTGTTGGATAAAGGTCGTGACGTTAGCGGATTTCGTCACACAAGCGACCTTGAGTTTGATTTTGAAAATGGATATGTATATTTTACTATCCACTGGCAAGATAATCCCGTTTGGAACGAAAACGACTATTATGAGTTTGAACCTACTTTCTCCATAAAAGAATTTATCGGAGAATAACCTATAACACGTCTGGAGAATACAATGGCGAAGAAGTGGAAATATATGGAGCACACGCCCGATATGGTCAAGGGTGCTAGGGTTATCGTCTCCAACGATACGCGCAAGCGTAAGGTGTGGTTTGAGGCCATCTACTGCTACTATAAGGATGGGCGGCACTACGTCCACTTTGGGTACAACAAGACCACCCCCTGTGATTACCGTTTCTGCAAGGTTGATAACTGGAAGTATGATTGGGAAAAGTAAAAAATCAAGGCGGCGACAGCCGCCTTTTTTGATAAATATGTAGGAATGATATGATGAAATATGTGGGAATAGGATATAAAAAAGTGTTTACATGATACATGGCGTGTGTTCTTATTCCTTCATAGGCTATAACATTATAACACATTGGAGGCAATAATGGCTATTACTCTTTACGTTGAGGGTCAGGGAACTATCTTCGCGGAGTACGATGGGCTGGTTTCTCGTGAACTCATAGAACAGGCACTGGACGATGAATGGATTATCTGGGACGAAGTTACCGGAGATTATTATATTTCCAAGGATGCGTGGGAACAGGGAATCCGTAATGTCGGTATGTGGGACATGGATGACAACGGCAAGCCCTACTTCACTTTGATCGCCAATGAACCTGAAATCGAAGAGGATGAAGACGATGAGTAGCTTTATTGACGAAATGGTTGATAAGGACATGGGCGAAGTCACTAGCCCCATCCCCAATATTGTCGATGAAATCATGGCTCTCGCGGATTGCGAAGAAGACGAGGAGGAATAAAATGGGATACTATAGTGATGTTGCGCTCGTTCTTGATGCGAACGCTGTGAAGTCCTTTGATAAGTTCATCGAAGAAGACAACGACCTCAAGTCCCTTCTGGATATAGCCACCATTACGCGGGAGAAAGAAGGTTGCAGGATGTACGTCTGGGTCGACATCAAGTGGTACGGCAGGAATGAAATCAGCCTGCTCGAAGACTGGCTTGAGAACATAAAGGAGAGCCAGTTCGTCTTCCACATTATTGGAGAAGACCTCGAAGATGTATGCACGGATGGGACTTTCTGGTGTAACCCGTTCGAGTGCCAAATCATCAGGCGCATTGAGTTCACCGAGTAGGAGGACAATATGAAATACAAGGCTGTGATGGTGATGAGTGGCGAATGTCCTACCTATTGGGGAGATACCATTGATGAAGCCCTCGAAAGAGCATCTTATGATTGCTGGATAGAGAACCATATAGGTGAGGGGTGGATATTCACTGCCCCCGAAGAGGATTGGCATACCTACTATTTCTCCAACTTCGTTGTCTATGACATGGATAACAAAGCGGTTGTGGTGTGTGTCTGGAATCCGTTCCTTTCTAACCCTTGTAAGGAGGAATACTAATGGTTATCGGATACTACGTGGATGATACTACCGAATGGGTTGAGGTGTTCAATGACCGTAATCCGCAAGAGTGGGACGAAAAGGAAATGCTCCTGTATAAGGATGACATCTACATCCGCACTGGCGTACAGTATATGGATGAAGGTGTCCATCGTTATGGTTCTGTGGAAGTCCGCATTGAGTGGGTAGAAGCCATAAACATGATATACGCACTAACGAAGGTTTACGGAGAAAAATACTTCGCCATGTGAGATAAATAGTGCTTGCATTGATTGTTCGATGTAGGCACTATTTACATATGGAAATAACCCTATAACACATTTGGAGAAATTTATGAACTCTACCTACGACACCCTGCGTAAGGATTTGGTTGTCCTCGCTAATCGTTACCAGCTCAAAAATCTTCTGCACTGGCTCAAGTACGACCAGAAATTTATGGGCAACACGCGCACCGTGATGCAGAAGTGTGTGAAGTTCTATTGTGAGGAAGAAGACTGGTCGGATTTCGAAAAGGCTATCGACAGTCCGAATCACTGGCTGTGGCGCGATGAAGTCATCTGGACTTGCATCAAGCACACCTTCAAAGGTCGTAGCATTGAGAACCTGTGGGGTTGGGATACCTTTGGGGAATGGTACAATGTTGATATCTATCTGACTTTCGTGGCTATCATTACCCATCGTGTAGCTGGCACGGAGGAAGAGTACGAAGGACGTGTCGTGGATGAGTCGCGCTATCTGGAAACTTTTGGGGAGGCAATCGAAGCCTATCGCGCTCAAATGGCGTGGCTCGAAGGTGCTATCAAGAACCGCAATCCCTTCTAAGATACTGGAAATTTTTACAGGAGAAATAGTATGATCAGATTTACCAAGTACGTTGTCTATTCTCACCTTCTCGCATGGGAATGTTATGATGTCGAATTTGAAACGCTAAAGGAGGCCAAGAAGGAATTTGAGAAACAGCGTAAGAAGTCGGATATAAGAAGCGTCACGCTCGTTGCAAAGGATGACCGAGATAGGGAATACACCATAGAGGAAGTGGATAAAGGTATTTGGCTGGTGATTGTGACCTTTACGGATAATACCAAACACCATTATCGAACGCCGCTTTATGATAAAGCCGCAAGGTATTTCAACAACTGCCAATCGGATACTTCTATAAAATCAATAAAGCTCTACATAGAAACAAACGCCGAAAAACGCAAATGTGAGATGTGGACTAATGATTTCAGTGACTAGCTAGGATACACAAAGTCCTTGCGCTGATGGGAAATTTTTCATACAGTGTAAGGACTTTCTTACAATAACCATACAACAATGGAGAATGACTGTGCTGAAATCTGAGAAAACTAGCGTACTCGTAGGACGAACCCATGAGATGTTCAAGTGTGTTGATGTCTATAAAGAAAATGGCATATATTATGTCGTAGCGGAGTGCGTAAAATGTGGAGAAAGAGTAACAATAAAAAGAAACTCTTGGTATCACACAAAAAACTGTCCTAAATGTGTAGGATGGCATCATAAACCCAAAACCTACGCCAAATGCACGGATAATACTGGCAATTACAAGAGATACTACTCCATCCGTGAACGAGCAAAGGAAGTCGATGGAGCTATCTGGCATGGCTGGGTAAGCTGGGAACTTTTTGAGCAGTGGTGCAATGCTAATGGGATAACCACTGAAACTCACAGAATGAAAATAAATAAGGATGCCACCAATTTTGGGCCTTATTCTGTCGAGTTTAGACCTAAGACCAGAAACAATAAAAACGAGCCGGAAATCGAACGCTAGACGTATCAAATGGGGGTATATGTATGAAGCTGTTTATTCCGAATAGCACAGTGGCAAAGGATAAGATGTTTGGAGAGATGTGCGTGTCTGTAACTGGCAAGAACCAGACTTGCTATCGCTCAACAGGTTTCATCTATCAGCAGAAAGATGGTGAAGGTTGGTTCACTCCTTACCCGTTCTCTATGCCTTCTCATCTTATGTATGGCTGGGCGAGTAAGCATCACGCTATTATTCTGCGCTACAACTATCAGTGTGTGCGTAAAGATGATGGCGTACAGATTACGCTCGACAATGTGAAGCTGTTCTATCCTTCTGGCGCATTTATCCCGTATCGTGTTCTGAAAATCGACAATGAGTGGAAGCTCTATAACTACGAACGCAATGATACGGGCTATGGTTATCAGGGTATTTACGGAAAGGGATATACGCTGTTCAATGACAAGGGTATCCCGAGCTTCCCGAAGCCGCTGATGGTCGATACCTTCCCCAAGCCTGTTGTGGAGAAGAAAAAGCGCATGAAGGATGAAGATTTTCACTGGAAGGGTCTTGCATCACAGTATATTATGGCGTAGTGTACCACTTATTAGAAACCTATAACCATGTTGGAGGATGTATGTATAAAATCATTATTACACACCCTACGGAGTGCGAAGAGGAAGTCAGTACCACTGTGCTGAATTGTGAGTCTTTGACTGATGTTTTCGATAGGCTCAACGACAGCGGTTATATGCGCATAACCATGTTTATAAGCCATGAGGCGAAGCGCATTGATGTGAAAGAGAATGGCAATACTATTATGACCTTTATCAATAAGGATGCAAGCCATGTCGAACATTGATAGAACTGTTGTGGATATCGAACCCGCTCAGAATAAACCCAAAATCAACGCACTGTGCTGTCATCGTGGGATGGCCGCTACCATCAATGAAATGCTGGCTTGGGGATGCTTCACCCCGCAGGAGATTGTCCAGTGCATTATGGACAAGACGAAGCTCGGCACTCCTGCCGCCGCTGTGAAGAAGTTCAAGGAGCATATTCGCAACATGGCTCAGAACGGTGGTGATATTCGGATGCACGGCGGACACGTTCAGTGTGCGGATATCTTCTTTCCTCCTGAAAAGGAAGTGAAGGTGAAGAAGGTGAAGGAGGCGGATAATGCCTAGTTATCACTACAAACTGAATGTTGATGCTATCGAGTTCTCCGAGTTCAACCACAAAGAGGAATGTGAGTTTATGGCGGATAGGTGTAGATGTAGCCCTCACTGCACTATCGGTTTTCTCTCCTGTCCCTTTACCGATAAGCGGTGTGAGAACATTACTGCCGAAGACTGGATGAATGTCCTTGTTCCTTCTACGGAGACCAGTAATGAACAAGATTGAGATAAAACTTCCCATCTACACGCTCAAAGAGACGAGTAGCGTAGCTAAAGGGATGGCAAGGCTCTGTCGTTCTGAGATGTGTCCCATAGGGTCATTTGATTGCCCTTTCACTGAACAGGGAAAGATGGATAGAGACGTGTGCCATAAGATACAGGCTCACCAGTGGAAGAGACTTATCGAGGAGACTAACGATGAGTAGAGTATACACCATCAAACTGCAACTGTCGGCTGATGAAGATTACGATGTTGCGGAGTTTCTAGCTGGACACTGCCGTTCTCACCATCACTGGCATATTCACTGTCCTGTAGGAGATATGAACTGTCCCTTCTGCGTGGATGCCTGTAAAGATGTAACAGCGGAGGATTGGGAGCCGCTTCTGCAAGATTTCCATGATGTAAAAACTTCCTAATGGATACAAAAAAGACTAGCATTGAGTTTCGACTCTTGCTAGTCTTTTTCCATAGGCAATGAAGAACAACCTAAAACCATTTTGGAGGCACGTAATGGCTACTTTCTCCTCTTTCATTCGCTCTGAGCGTGGCACTGAAATCCACCGCCTCGGTCGCCGTGAAATCCGTTCCCAGACCTACTCTTCTGAGGCTGG
>JAFYWK010000056.1 GCA_017558065.1 Paludibacteraceae bacterium | reverse complement strand
CAATAATAGAACTATAACCATGATACTAAAGACGCCATGTACGATTCTATATTTCCTTTCTACAAGAGGTGTACTCATTTTACGTATTTGCTCTTTTACCGTTTGCAAGTTTCCAGAGCGAATATCCTTTATCTTTATAATTGAAGTCCCTATAATTAACATAGCTAGCATGATTGCCGTTGTTATAGTCCCCCATATCAGTTGAAAGTCAGTATGTGTTCCTTCAAACCATGCAAAGTTCATTATCCATAGTGCAACCGTTGGAGTCGCAATGAGTAAAATTCCTACCCACATAAAGACCTTAAAGCGCAATGCCTTCCGAAACATCAATTTCCGCAAATTCTTCTCATTCACAATCTCCTGCTTATTCAATTTCTCTTTCAGCGCAGCCATTTGCTCACGCATTTCTTGCAATTCATCCATATTATTTATTCGTTAAAGGTTAATGGTTACTGTTTCTTCAATTGTTCACGGATACGCACCAATCGAACCGACACATTTTTTGCGCTGATACCCACAATTTCTCCGATTTCATCGTAACTTAGGTTCTCCAACCATAGCATGATTATCGCTCTGTCAAACAACCCAAGTTTCTGAATCCGCTTGTACAGCATCTGCACTTGCTCCATGTCTTTGTCGTTTTCATCGAACAAGTCAATATCAACCGCCAACGGAATACGCTCGCCGCGGCGTTTCTCTTTTCTGTCCATCGAGATACAGGTATTCATCGTCACGCGATACACCCATGTCTCAATCTTACTCTCGTTGCGAAATTTCTCAAAGCCCTGCCATAGATGAATCAATGTCTCTTGGAAGAGATCATCTATCTCATCCTTGTCTTTGGAGAACATATAGCAGATACTGTATATCGTGCTCTTCTGCTCCTTGACTAGGGCCGCAAAGTCTTTTTCGGTTTGTTTCATATCTTTTGTTTGTTTTTATGCTACCTTGCCGCGAACTTTTTACTAACGTTTACCCATTAGACGTACTACTTGTCCGATTTACTACAATTTTTTTTACTTTTTTCATTTTTTTTGCAAAGATACACCAAAATTTGCTTATTTGCAAAAAAAATCGTAACTTTGCACCCGATATTAAACAATGAACTCCCATAGCGAAGCGTCCAATAGGCGGAACGCCGTCCTATAGCCCGCAGGGCGTCCAACACCCAATATCCAATAACCAATAGCCCACAGGGCGTCCAATAACCAACCAATAAATATGTTTATCATCGGCATTGCGGGCGGTACCGGCTCAGGAAAAACAACCGTGGTACGCAAACTCATTGAGCGCCTTCCTAAGGGCGAAGTAGTCGTTATTCCTCAAGACTCCTACTACAACGATAGTAGCCATGTGCCTTTCGAGGAGCGTCAGAACATCAATTTCGACCACCCAGATGCCTTCGATTGGGCACTCTTTGCCAAACACATCGAATTGCTCAAAAATGGCGAATCCATCGAGCAACCTATCTACGATTACATCACCTCCTCGCGCCAACAAGAGACCGTTCATGTGGATCCACGCGAGATTATCATTGTAGAGGGCATTATGGCGTTGCACGACCCTATTCTCCGCCAGCAAATGGATCTCAAGATTTTTGTAGACGCCGATGCCGATGACCGTCTTATTCGTGTGGCACAACGCGACATCGTGGAGCGCGGACGCACTATCGAAGCGGTGATGGAACGTTACCAACGCGTCCTTAAACCCATGCACGAACAGTTTATTGAGACCTGCAAACGCTATGCGGATGTGATTATTCCACAGGGTGGACACAACAACGCCGCTATCAATATGCTCGTGAAGTTCATCAAACAAGAGCTCAAAGAAAAAGCCCATAACCAATAACCAGTAGCCCACAGGGCGTCCAATAGGCGGAACGCCGTCCAATAACGAAGCGTCCACTAAACAACCATGCTCTACCTCCAACTCTTCTGGACATATCTTAAGATAGGCACCTTCACCATCGGAGGTGGCTATGTCATGCTCTCCATGATCGAGCGTGAGATTGTGGACCGCAAGGGTTGGATTGACCGCGAGGAGTTCATGAATATGATTGCTCTTGCGCAAGCAGCACCTGGACTTATTGCGGTGAATTCGGCGATTTTTATCGGTTGGCGCATTGGCGGCTGGCGCGGTGTGATTGCCACCGTGTTGGGTGCGGTATTGCCCTCCTTCCTTATTATATTGGCTATTGCCATGGTCTTTCAAAGTTACAAAGACCTACCTGCCGTAGAAGCCGTCTTCAAGGGCATTCGCCCTGCGGTAGTTGCCTTGATTGCCGCCCCGCTCTGCCGCATGGCTGCCAGCGCTAAGATCACATGGGCTACCGCTATCATACCTATTGCAGGCGCCCTACTGATTTGGCTCGGCGGTCTCTCCCCCGTATGGATTATCTTCGTCACCGTAGTAGTCACCCTGCTATACACCTACATAGTAGAAAAGCGAAATAAAAAAGTTTAGATAGTTTAGATTTCTGCCCAAAGGGCAAGGAGAATATGATATATTTGCAATTATTTCTCAGTTTCCTCAAGATTGGTCTCTTCGGTTTTGGCGGTGGATTGGCGATTTTCTCGCTCATTCAACACGAGGTAGAGCAGTATGGATGGATGACACAAGAGGAGTTTGTGGACATCTTGGCTATCAGCCAAGTCACCCCAGGGCCTATAGGCATCAACTGTGCCACTTATGTGGGTTATACCACCACGGGCAATATCTGGGGAAGTCTGCTGGCGACGACGGCTATCGTCATTCCCAGTCTGGTGATTATGCTCAGTATTTGCAAGGTGTATTTTGTCATAAGTAGCCGATTTCAACGCAATATTTACTTCACTCGCACCATGCACATGTTGCGTTTGTCGGTCTTGGGTTTGATTGGTGCCGCAGCGCTCCTGCTCATGAAACCCGTTGGTCAGCCATCGGTTAGTTTTATTGACGGCAGCAGTTGGATTATCTTCGCCGTCACCTGTCTTTTGACTATCGCACCTATGTTCATAAAAAAGAGTGCCAACCCTCTCAAATCAGCACTCAATATTCTCTCCCACCCTATCCTGCTGATTATCATGGCAGGCGTAGCGGGATACTTCATCTACTCATAGGTCACTCACCCGTATATCATCCGAAGCATTAGACGCTTCCATCTGTAGGTAGCGTTGCCAAAAAGCTTGCATCTCGGGTGGCGTATGCTGTAAGAAAGCCTCCGTTCCATGCGCAGCGACACGCCCTAACACTTTCTCCACTGTGATTTGGTGCGTATCCATCGCAGGCACAAAAGCAGGGTCTTCCTCCTGCTCGGATAGCACTCGGCGGACGATATTTGTCTCTTCTAAGCGCGACAACAATTGCTGTACCAATCGGATTGGCAACTGATTAACCGTCGCCATCTCATGAGCCGTCTCGGGCTGCTCGCCCTGCTCAAAACGGCGGATAATCACCGACAAAAGGTAGAGCATCACATAATCCTTATAGCGACGCGAGATAGTCTCCAAGTCGCGCTCGTAGGCAAAAAGCTCGTTATTCTGAATTGCAAATGCCAGTTCGGCGCCTATGAGCAATAGCCAACAGGTGATATGCAACCATATCAGTACCAACGGAACAGCTGAGAAGGCACCATACACAATGCTCATGCGCGTGAACAATACCACGAGGAACATACTCAGTGCCTGTACCACCTGATAGAGGAAACCCATCAACACGCCCGGAATAATAGCGGAAGAGAACTTCACCTGTGTGCTGGGTATGGCAGTGAAAATCCACGTAAAGACCGCGGAGGTAGCCACGAAAGGTATGAAACGCAACATAAACTTGCGCAGCGGCTCTATCGCACTCAGTACGCTGGCGAGAATCTCAGTTGAGTTCAAGAAGATAGAGATACCCGAGGTCACCACCACTAATATTGGCACCAGCAGCAGGGTCATCACGTAGTTGGTCATGCGGCGAGCGAAAGAGCGCGTCTTCTTGACATTCCAAATACAATTAAACGAGTTCTCCAGCATATTAAAGAAGGCATACACCGCCCATATCAGCACCACCAATCCGATACCCACAAACAATCCTCCGCGTGCCGTCTCCAGATAGCGTTCCACCCACTCCAAGAGGACAGGTGCCACATTCGCCTCTGCCAAGAAACTGCCTGCCAACTGTTCGCTGACCATCTCCTCAAAGCCAAATCCTCTGGCAATAGCATAGATCAATGCCAACATCGGGATAAAAGCAAAGAGCAATGCAAACGACAACGAATTGGCACGCACCACCAAGGCCTGGTTCTTAAAACCGCGTGCTACCAGAATCACCGTTTGTAGGACACGGTACCACAGACGCTTCTTTGGGTCTTGGGTCTTCACATGGGGGTGACGCCAAAGATCGTATTGGACAAATTCACGGAAATGCTGAAATCGTTGCTTCATAAGTATTGCGGTTGTTTATATTTGTGTAGAGTTGTTTAGAGTTGTGAGGATGTTAATTGCTCTACTGCTTTGTTGGTAATATCATCATCTCGCTCAAAGAGTGGGAAAAAGCCCTCATCGTTCAACATATTGCGAACTATATAGGCGTTCACCAAACGCACCAACAATGGTTTGGACTTAGCCAATTGCTCTGGGTTAGGCTCCACGCCTTTCTCCTTGGCAAATGCCACAAACTCGGGCACCCAGTTGGCTTTCAGCAAGTGTTTCTCCAGCGATTGCCAGTCCTTGTATCTGCTCAGTTCCTTGCGATGGCGATCGGTATATTGGTACGCAAACTGATACGTATAGGCACGGTTCACAACTTGATTGAAATAGGGCGTATAGAGCGTTGTATCACGACCGACAAACACATCTGGCATTATACCACCACCGCCACGCACTACGCGACCTTTCTTGGTCAAATACACGGTGGAATCGGTAATTTGTACACTATCTGCTGAGTAAAACTCGCCATGTTCAAAGCGCTCCAACAGGTCCATCGCATAGTCCTCGCCCTCGCCCATCTTATACGGTTTTTGGATACTACGTCCAGATGGTGTATAGTAGCGCGCTACGGTCAAACGAATAGCACTGCCATCGGCGAAAGGCAATTGCTGTTGCACCAGTCCCTTGCCAAAGGAGCGGCGACCAATAATTGTGGCACGGTCGTTATCCTGCATTGCACCCGCAAAAATCTCGCTGGCGGAAGCCGAGAAATTATCAATCAGCACTACCAATGGCTCGCGTTGGAATCGACCCGAACCGTTCGCTCTTGCTTCATATCGAGGGTATGCTCTACCCTCGGAATAAACAATCATATCGCCCTTGCTGAGAAACTCATTCGCCATCTTAATGGCTTGATCCATATATCCGCCTGAGTTCTCGCGCAGGTCCACGATATAGGCAGTTGCACCTTGTCCCTTCAACGATGCCAAAGCGGCGATAAACTCGTCATACGTATTCTCACCAAAGCGATTCACACGCACAAAACCTATCTTCATCTCCTCTCGCCTTTCGCCTTTAGCCTCAATAATAAACTTCGCATCTACCGAATGCACAGGTATATCGCCACGGGTGATCGTGAAATCATACACCTCGCTGGAGCCGCTACGCATTACGCCTATCTTCACCTCCGTGCCTTTAGGACCACGCAGGGCATGCATCACTTTTTCATTGGTAATAGTCTTGCCTGTGAAATTAGAGTCATTGACCATAACAATCTTGTCACCAGCCAAAACGCCCATACCTTCGCATGGACCGCCAGAGATGACAGCTACCACCTGTACGGTGTCATTCTGAATAGAGAACTGCACACCAATGCCCGAGAAAGAGGCAGATAGTTCTGAGTTCACCATCTCCAAATCCTCTTTGGGGATATATGCAGAGTGTGGGTCAAGACGCTTAACCACCTCTTTCATCACCTCCTCAGTGATACTATCTACATCAATCTTATCGACATAGGCTTGATTCATCAACTGTAGCAGTTGATCTACTTTCGACTCAGGTTGCTGGAAGAGTTGTCCGTTCTGGATGTAAAAGCGCTGCGCGTTTACTTTGTTAGAAACGGCATTACCAATCAAAAAGCCCAATAATAGGCAAACGATGGTCAGGGTTGGAAATAAATACTTTTTCATACAAATTTAGGTTAAAGGTTAGAGGTTAAAGGTTAGAGGCAGGGGTATCGGGCATAAAGTCCACCTGTACGCCTGCACGTTCGAGGAGTTCTACGCCATCCATAATGCGATATTTCTCGCCATACACCACACGTTTGATACCCGATTGGATGATCAGTTTTGCACATTCCATACATGGCGAAGCGGTGACATACAAGGTAGCTCCGTCACTGCTATTATGGCTACGAGCCACCTTGGTCAAGGCGTTGGCTTCGGCGTGAAGCACGTATGGCTTGGATACATTATCCTCCTCGCATACGTTCTCAAAGCCACTAGGAGTACCATTGTATCCATCAGATATAATCATTTGGTCTTTGACTAAGATAGCACCTACTTTGCGGCGCACGCAATAACTGTTTTCAGACCAAGTACGCGCCATGCGCATATAGAGGTAATCACGTTTTGTTTGTTTATCCATAGGAGTGTAGTGTTGTTTAATTTGGTGTAGGTACAAATTTTATACCAAAGCGTTATTAATAGCCACAAAGAAAGCCACCAAGAGTATTCCAAGGAATACCAGCAGACAGATGAACACATAAATCAAACTTGTAAGCAGTGCCTTGAAAGCGGCTCCCACCCAGCTGCGAGTTCCATAAACATTGCGAAAAGCAATGGTGAGATACAAGCATGAACCTATAACCATACCACATTCCAAGAGCCACATAGGTGGTGATACCGTTAGATGGAGCAGGAAAATGCATATCATTATCACTTCAAGGAAGGCTGTGTAATGCAGGGCGAAAATGAAATGATGGATGCGTGGTAGGCGGTTCTTGCGTTGCACAAATCGCAGCGATATTGCTAGGAATGGAGCCGTGAACAACACAAGCAATGGGAAGTATCGAGCAATGAGAGCAACTAGTTCTTGTGCAATGGAATTTACTAACATCAATTCGTTTTGGGCTGTTTTCAATTCTTGGTTTATACGATAGCAACCGCTTTCGTACTCCACCATAATGCTATCCTCAATGAATGTGTGCGGAATAACCGCTATCCATTTGTCAAGACCTTTGTCATTCGTGTATTCTAATGTATCTATGCAACGGATGAATCCTGGATACTGATTAGCGAAGAACAGAGGTGCTAACAACAGAACAGTATCTTGTGGGCTTAACAGTGTGGTATCTAGTTCTCCGCGATCAATCATAAATTCAAGTTGAAGGCCAGCAAGTACAGCTTCGTTGTTGGTTATATTATGTACCTTATTGTTCACCTTTTCAGTACCCGCAAAAAATACGAATAGTGTGATGAGCACAAACAACAGGAACATATTCAGTTTGAGCGGATGTTCATGCGACGCAAACTTTCCTGCAATAAACTCTTTGGTCAGATGACCAGGACGACTAATCAGGTTCCAAATAGTTTTCAAGAAATTCGAATCCCAAATAAAAGCATGATTAGCATACTCCACTAAAAATGCACCAACTGTAGGTGTTTTACTAGTGGCTTCTTGTCCACAGACATGGCAATACTTACCTTGAAGCTCAGCACCGCAGTTCAGGCAGTGTGTATAGGGTAGTTTAGCTTGTTTTTTTGATTGGTCTTCGTTTTTGTTTGAGCTGATCAACTCTCGTGCAAACTCTGGGATGTTCACACCGTCAAAATTACCCGAACTCATCATCAGCAGGGCGGTGTTCTTATACTCAATCTCGCGCAAACGAGCTTGCAACTGTTGGCTGTCAGTAAACACTTCTACATTTTCCGTGCCAAAAGCCTTACGAACCTCTTCTGCGGAGATAGGTGGCAGTTTCTTGTGCTCCAAAACCTTAGGATTGAAGTACACAAATGCTTTATCTGCTTGCTCCATACATCCCTCGTACTGAGGCAAGAAGTCTGCCATCAGACTGGAGAAAGTATGCAACTCCATACAAGCCACTAGTTGCTTCTTAGGATAATGCTCGCGTACTGCGTTCACTGTCGCGCGAAGCTTGCTTGGAGAGTGTGCAAAGTCTTTGTATGCTACATTATCGCCGATTTCATCGATAAACTCCAATCGGTTGCTTGCTCCCGTGAAAGTGGCAATCTCGCGGTAGAAATCTTCTCTCTTCACACCTATTTGCTCGCAGGCCAATGCCGCAGCTTGCAGGTTCTCCATATTGTGGCGACCGAAGATCTTGAATGGTGTAGCGTTGTGTGGCGTTGTGTAGGATGGTGTAGAATTGTTATACGCTTCGTAGGGAACGAGTTGTATATCTGGTCGTGCTTGAGATGCGATCTCGCACAAGTTAGAGTCGTGTTTATAGTAGATGAATGTGCCATTTTCCTCGATTCCATCGACGAACTTACGGAAAGTGTCCACATATCCATCAAAAGTTGGGAATACATTGATATGATCCCATGCTATACCCGTGAGTATCGCCACATGAGGGTGATACCACAAGAATTTAGAGCGTAAGTCAAGCGGAGATGTTAGGTATTCATCACCCTCAAATACTGCATATTTGGCGGTATCAGAGAGGCGTACCATGCGCTCGAAGCCCTCAATCTGAGCACCTACCATATAATCGGCTTCGATGCCTAGGCGTTGGAGCACATACAAGATCATAGAGGTCGTAGAGGTCTTGCCGTGGCTACCGCCCACTACGATGCGAATCTTGTCTTTGGTTTGCTCGTATAGGTATTCTGGGAAAGAATATATCTTGATTCCCAATTCACGTGCACGAACGAGCTCTGGATTATCCTCGCGCGCGTGCATACCTAAGATTATAGCATCAATATCAGAGGTGATATTCTCTGGATGCCATCCCATCTCTTTAGGCAGCAGTCCTGCTTTTTCGAGATGAGTACGCGCAGGGTCGAATATCTCATCATCCGACCCTGTCACCACATATCCTGCTTTGGTAGCCACTGCCATTGCCAGATTGTGCATGGCAGCACCACCGATTGCTATAAAGTGTATACGCATAGTTCTTTATTATTGTTAATTAGACTGCAAAGGTAGTGAAAATCCTTGATATATGCAAATGTTTTTGCATAAACCCGTACTTTTGTCGCATTTTCAAGCCGTCATTTAATTGTTGGTATTTTGACAGAATAGGCGTGCTGCAAGTTTCGGGAGCACCATAGGAAATCTGTGGGATATCTATGAGCTTTCGGTGGCTTTCTATAAACGTATCTCTATAATAATGCTGCAAAAATCTTCGGCGCGGAAGGGATTTTGTGCCGAAGGTTGCAGATTTTTGAGTGAAATGTGGCATATAAAGCATGCAGAAGTGGCTGTATTATAACCACTTCCGCATGGTTGTATTTTTTTTGAAAAAAGTTTTCGCGCGCCGAAGATTGTGCCGAAGATTACCAATTATCACCTAAAAAATCACATTTTTTGCTCATACTCTTGCGAATATCGCTTTCTCCTCATCTACACAATCCCCAAATTGGGGTATTATGTTTATCTACACTATGTTATAGATTTTTTATTTGATTGTCCTACTAAAATTATATCTGTTCAAATATTAAAAATGTATAAAAATGCTGCTATATAGTTATAGGTTTTGCATAGAATTTGTACGAGAATATAAAGATTTATTAAATATAACTACATGATTTATTAAACATAATTGTATGAAGAAACAAGTCATTCTATTTAGTGTATTGGTCTGTAACGCAATATCGTTGTTCGCCTCAAATAACACGGCAGACACATTTGATTGGCGTGGCGCTTCGGTGTATTTTGTCATTACTGATCGGTTTTGCAATGGAGATACCACCAATGATATCAACTATGGGCGCATCGTTGATTATGGTACTGAACAATTGAATGCTGCCACCTTTCATGGCGGAGATTTCAAAGGTATGTTGCAAAAAGCCAAAGAGGGATACTTCACCGATTTAGGAGTGGATGTTGTATGGATGACTGATGTCTATGAACAAATCCATGGTTGGATGTCAGGCAGTGGCTCAATCAACGATTTTCCGCACTATGGCTATCATGGTTATTATCCATTGGATTACACCCAAATAGATAAGAACTATGGAACAGTAGAGGAGTTTCGTGCATTGGTAGATACACTGCATGCACAAGGAATACGCGTGATGCTCGGAGCTAACTTGAATAATCCAGGTTATCCGACTCTATTAGATGCCATACAGTATGGTTTTGCAGAAATGGGATTGACCCCGCAACAAGCAGCAGAACACATACGTGAGTGGAGTTTTGATGATTTCTTTGCGCAGCGATTGACATGGTCTGGTTGGTATGACCGTCCATGGATTCGTATGCCAGATGAGCATTGGGACGAGAATAATCCGTTAGAGGCAACGGTGTTTGGTATGCCTGACTTCAAAGAGGAAAGTACGGAGATGGTTCGTATCCCTGCGTTTCTCAAACGTAAATGGAAAGCAGAGGGCAAAGCGAATGATGCGTGGGTGAATCCTTCTGCACGAGTGCTACGCAAAGACCGAAAAGCCACTGTACAAAAACATTTAGTAGATTGGATTGCCTCGTGGGTTCGCGAATTTGGTATTGATGGTTTCCGCTGTGATATTGTTGAGAATGTTCATATAGATAGTTGGAAAGCTCTGCATATCGCCTGCAACGAGGCATTGCGAGAGTGGCGTTTGGCTCATCCCAAAGATGCCGCAGCCCAATGGACAGAGGATTTTTATATGACTGGCGACTTCGATTGCGCATCAATAGATTATAAACCCGAATATGCAAGTGCGGGATTTGGAAGTATGGTCAATTTCTATTTCCCTAAGCACGGCGATTTGGATGGGATAGTATATACTTGGCAAGCGTATGCCGATAGCCTGAATATGTACACGAATTGGCACCCATTTAGCTATCTCAACAACTCGTATCATCGCGATGCAGACATGTCTAATATGATTGATTGCGCTACCACACTATTGTTGGCTCCAGGTGCCGTGCAAGTGTTTTATGGAGATGAGACTGGTAGAAAATTGAGTGATGCGCGCTTCAATGTAGATAGTGATCAAGCCTTTCGTTCAGATATGGATTGGAGCGATATTAATGAAAATCAGTTGCAACATTTTCAGCGTTTAGGGCAGATACGCAAAACCTATCCCGTGATTGGCACAGGCAAGCAACATACGATAGATGTGCATACTTGTGCACGATACAACGATAATGATACAGTGGTTATTCGTGTACTACCGATAGCAGGACAAGCGATTTGCCTTGACAACACTTTTGCGGAAGGCGCAGAGGTCGTAGAACTCTACACTGGACAAAAGACGAAGGTGCACAATGGCAAAGTTGTTTTCCCTTATTTTGCAAACAATATTGCAATTATCAAATTAGTTTGCCCAAGACTTTAGCGAGAGTCCCACAAGTTCCCCGTAAATTTCGGGACCTGAAGGAGTGCGACGGAACGCACTCCGAGCGTAGCGCCCGAAAAGTCCCCACTTTGAGGAATCAGCGCAAGCATAGAACAAGACAAGAACATCTCTAGGACTTCTATGGGCTTTCGGTGGCTTTCTATAAATGTGCTTCTGTAATAATGCTGCAAAAATCTTCGGCACGGAAGGGATTTTGTGCCGAAGATTTGTAAATTTTGCTATAAAAAGACGCTTAAAGCAAGCGGAAGGTGTTGATTACCAACGTCTCCCGCTTGTGTGCTTATTGTGTTTTATTTTGTTTTAGTGCCGAAAATCAAGACATTGTTCTTAAGTTTTATATCCAACAAACTATTTAAATATTATAAAAATTTGTCTTAAAGAATTAATGTTAAATAATCTTACTATGAATAGCCATTACGAATTTTTCTATGAATGAGATTATATCATCTACTTCATTTTTGCAAATTGCACATCTATCTCCAGTTGTAATATCCCAATCTGCTTCATGCACAATTTTATTTCGTCTTGTCACAATTAGTTGTAATTTTTGCTCTAAATATTTAGTTTTTTCATTGCTATTGTTTCCTACTAGATTATAGTTTATCACAGTCGTGACGCTTTGCATTTTATGTGGCTCTTCCCAAATATAACTTAATGCATCTTTAATTTTATCGGGATGTTGAAAGGACATGTTCTTTAAAATAGGCTCAACGATTTGATTCAATAGTTGTGCTATTAAAGTCGTTTTTTGAAAGGATGACAAATCTGTTCTCTTCTCAATATTTACAATATCCTGTACTTTGGGTAATGGAATACAAGTGCTCTTCCATTTTTCTGTTGGAGTTTTTTGGCCTAAATAAGAGTTGATTATTCCTATTTTGACAATTTCATGAATATAGCGATCCATTGCACTTACAGCATACACGATTTGCGCACGTAAGATATCCTTTAATTCGTTATCTAAAAGGGGATATTGATTAAGTGTTTGGTCATATATACATCCCAATTTTTGTATATCACAAATAGATGATAGAAAGTGAGCGTATGCATTATTCATATAATTGAATTATGAAATTAGCAATATCAGTAAATTGTTGATTAAAATTATTTCGAGCTATTATTTGTTGCTGTAAAACAACACCAGTTTGCTCAATTTCGTTATCAGCAAGGGCATACACAGGGACATGGTATTGTTGACTTTTTTGACCTAATGAGGCAAAATCCTTGATTTCGCACAAACAATAATTATCAAATATATATTTATCCTCTTCAAATATCATACCCTCGTTTTGAATTGCAGGGACAAATTTATTAGTTGTCATATCTTTAATGACCTGAATAAGATCCTTATAAGGTCCTGCTGCAACACCATTGCGGATGTTAAATCGTTGTATTAAAGTTCCGATGAAACGTGTTGTTGTATCTGGCAGCGGATAAGCAGCATCAGCAAAAGCATCTATATTTTGTTTTTTCCAATGTATCCATGTAGGTAAAATTCGCGAAAGACTATTTAACGCCATAATACAGAACAAATCAGGATTTGTAGGAATAATGAATCCATCACTAATTAAAAACAAAACTTGATTAATAGGACCAAGACCAGGGTTAACATCCATTAAAACATAATCAATAGAATATTTGGCAACAACTTTATCAATTAAATCGTTGAATGAACCTGGTAGATTTTGCAAACCTGTCAAGGTCATAGAAGCTGTTAATGCAAATGTTAGTTGTGCTTCTAATTCTGACAAATTCATATGTCCTGGTAATAAAAATAAGTTTGTATTTCGAGGATGCACTGGACAATCTAAAGCATTTATCGGATTCGGGGAACCAATAAATGCAGGTTGTACCCCTGCCATGAGGTTATTGTTCTTCGTGTTTTCGTCATCATAATATTGATCAAAATTATCATTTAAGAAAAATGCTGATAAATTACATTGGGGATCTGCATCAACTAATAAGACTTTTTTTCCTAGTTCTGCTAATTTCCAACCAATATTCATTGTGGAAGTTGTTTTACTGACCCCTCCTTTGTGATTAAAAAGTAGAATTTTGTTTGCCATAGTATCTGTGTTTTTGTTAATATTTTATATTTTAATATTTGCATTAATAAACTCAATGACTTTTCATCTATTTAAAATAATAAATAGCCCAATGCCTCCAACCTATTTATTGGATAGTACATTTTTCCATACTAATCGTAGAATGACTACACAATAAATCATTCTGCTGCAAAGTTACTAGATTTTTTTGACATAAGCAAATAAATGTGCAAATTTATGAGAAAATATAAGATTATCTGCGTGATTTGGCAAATGCCGTATATGTTACCTACCATGAGATATACTTATATCTAATTTGTCATAAGTAAGTAGTATTTCTAATATCTACAAAAAACTCACCCCGCAAATGACTTGCAGGGCGAGAGGATTCGATAGAGGATTATTGCTTAATCCTTTTTTTGATAAGATACTCGTTAGCGATAGTATTTGCAAAATTTTTCAATTTCTCAAATGTAAGAAAAATCTTTACTTCTGCATTGTCTATAGTCATATCTTTGTTTTCTTTCTTTAATTCCCACGGTTTTGCATCCCAAAATACTACTTCTGTTATTTCATCATTACCATCATCACTTTGCTGTATATGTCCATGAGCAATACTATTCCGAAGGTGAGTTAGAACATTGAGTAGGATAAGGTCATTGTCTGCAAGCCCATCTATATCAGTTTTTCTTAAACTATAATGTTCTATTGCTTGTGGTAAGCTTTTAACAAAACTGTCATCAGATAACTCTTTGACAAGTATTATCAACCCTAAACACTGATTGATGAGATTTGTAAATTCATAAAATGTCATAGATGTTGGATCGTCTTTGACTGTAGGATTTTGTTTCGCAATCCATTCAATGTTTCTCAAAGTCCTTTCTACAAAATCATATTCAAAATCTTTATATTTCATAAGTTTCTAAATAATAATAACTTTTGTATTGATATTTTTTATAGATACTATACGCATGAGTATATCTAATAGTACCCTGATAATTAAGTTTATTTTTTATCTTTAACAGGTCGAATAAAACCATAAAGATAACGCTCTCTATCATACAATTTCATGTTTATATCTCGGTCATGTACATAAAAATCCTTAGCATAATTAGAATTTTGAGAAGAAAGTGATGAAGACCATGCGCGATATCCATAATGCATGGTACCAAAATATGAATGTCCATACACTGGGAAGTGTATAGAATTACCGTTACCACTCGCATACACATAGCCACTCCATTTACATTTTTCTATTAATTCAGTAACTTCTTCAACTGTTGGCATGCGCCAATCTCCTCCCCAATGTACATTCGCTGCATCATCTTCTAAATCAAGAGTTACTTTGTTATCCAATATTCCATAAGCACCTTCAGTACAATATTTAGTTAATTGAGAGTAACCTCCAAATTTATATGTAGACCAAGTGAATTGAGAATATTCTTTTGGTTCAATTTCACCCCATGCAAATAAGTATCCAATTTCTTGGGGAGCAGTAGCCCCAACATCAAAAGCCGCCCATAGGACGCTTAATCCCAAATCTACAGCCTCATATTCTTGCCATTGCGCATATAAAGTGATATTTTTTTCGATAGTCATTTGATGAGCGTCTGTGTATGGAGCTCCAGTTCCATTAGCTTTGGTGTTCCATCCCATAAAATGATGTCCTTTTTTCTTATAATTGCAGCTGGTCAAGTTCTTGGTTTCTCCATAATAGAATGTGTCTTTTTCCATCACACCTTCACCACCATTAGGGTCGTATGTTATAGTAAAGATAAACTCTGAATTTGGTTGGTCGTTACTACCACTACCTTTTACAATCTTAATTACTGTACCATCAGCAAGGGTGAAATAGACATAGTTCTCATCTTGGGTTACGGATTGGAACATAGAATCGCCGTCTTGCCCGTCCTTTCCATCTGTACCGTTTTGTCCGTCTTTGCCATCTTCGCCATCAGTACCATCTTTGCCGTCTTCGCCTGTGGCTTTGCCAAGTTGTGTCCAAGTCGTACCATTGTCATAAGAGATGTACCAATAGCCGTCTTCAATCTTCAGTTGTGGCGTAATACCATCTTTACCGTCTTTACCATCTTGACCATCAGCACCGTCTTTGCCATCCTCGCCATCTTGTCCGTCTTTACCGTCTGTGCCATCTTGACCATTAGAGCCATTGGTTCCGTTTTGACCATCTTTGCCTGAAACTGGGAGTTTGTTGCCATTGTCATCCAATAACCACTCGCCATTCAATGTCCAATAATATACTCCATCGGTGTCTTGTGCTACACCAATCACAGGAGTAGAGCCATCTTTGCCATCGGAGCCATTTTGTCCGTCTTGACCATCTTTACCATCTGCGCCATTTTGACCATCCTTTCCGTCTTGTCCGTGATAAATGGTAATAGGGTCATGTTTGCCGAAAGTAATGGTATAGCCAATCACTTCGCCATCTTTTTTAATTTCTACTACACCTGTAATAAAGTCGTTGGATTGCAATACATCCACGATAGTTTGCAAAGAAGTGATGTTGGTGTTCATCTCTTTGCAGAGTTCTTCGAGTTTGGTGACACGGGAGTCAAGTCCGTCAATGGCATCCCAAATGTCATTGTGACACGCTGAGAACAAACACAGCGTAACGCTCAAAAGGAGCAAATGAATTTTCTTCATTGTATTGTTAATTTTGTGGGAAGTTGGCTCCAAACGCCCCGTTGGTATAATTATAGAAAAAGCGTGGAACCTCTTTTTGCTTATTCTCTACTCTGAGGTACTGGAAAACCTTGTAACAAGAATAAACAATGAATGCCCACGCCGATATGCTAATCGTTGTGAAGCACAACGAATAATACATACCAAGGGGCATTTATCGCTCTCTTGCTTTGGGTTACGAAAGTTTCCAGTTTTCAGAGTACCAAAACAAGCGCCAATAAACGCCTTTTATTATGTCTGCTACCCTTCGCCGCTGATGTGCAGACATCCCCAGCGCAGGTTCACGATGCAAAGGTACTACAAAATTTGCGGATGTGCAAATTTTTAGTGGAAAAAGTTTTAGAAGTTTTAAAAGTTTTAAGGGTAATAGGGTGGTTTTGTTGAGAAATAGATAAGTCAACTTTTTTAGGAAATGAGTCAACTTTTTTAGGAACAGAGTCAAACTTTTTAGGAGCCAATCTTAAGAAAAGTGCGGAGTTCTTAGCCGCAAGGGCACGATAACGCTTCGCTCTTCTCTCGGTCTTCTCTCGCTCGTCGGTCGGTGTTTTGAGGCAAGGGATAAGAGAGATAAAAGAGACGGCAATCTTAATAAAATGCACTTTTTGTGTTTGGAAGTTCTTTGGTTGTTCCTTGGTTCATCTTTGGTTCGTCCTTGGTCTTTAGCCCGAGGAAGATTGGGATGGTACAAGGGGAGTGAATCTTAATATATGTACTGTTTAGAGGACGATGCAGAGCACCTACAGTTTAGAGATTGGAGGCAGGAAGACTCGGCGGACTATCGCCGTGCACATAACAGAGTGCGGGAACAAAATCAAAGAAAAGACATCGATAGGTTGTCCTACCGATGTCTTTGTGTTTTATATTTTCGGCTACGCCGAGGTTTGTGCCCTTAAAGGGCTGGTTGTGTCGCTTCGCGAGGTATAATTATTAAGCGAACAATTTGCCGAAGTCCTCGTGGCTGATCTCTTTCTCCTCGATCTTAGCTACGCCTTTGAGTGCAGCATAGATCTTGTTCTCAGCTACGCGCTCAACGATACCGCGGAGTTGCTTCTCGTCCTTGAGCATTTGCTCTGCATAGTTAGCCAAGTAGCTATCCTCTACGTGCATCAAGCCGTATTGCATGAATTGCATGCGAGCCACCTCTTTAGCGTATGCCTCTACATCCTCTTTCTCTACTTGGATGTTGAAGTGCTTAGCCAATTGGTCTTTCGCCAAGTGCCAACGGAGCTCGTCCACCATAGCTGGGAAGTCTTTCTCCAACTCCTCGTCAGTCATCTTCTCGTTGGTGGCTTTTACCCAGCGTTTCAAGAATGCCTCTGGGAACTCAACCTTAGCCATCTTCTTCATTACAGCCTCTTTAGCGTCCAAACCGAACTTGTACTTAGCGTCCTCAGCCATGTTTTGCTCGATCTCAGCTTTGATGCGTGCGCGGAAGTCAGCCTCATCAGCTACATTGTTCTCGCCGTACACCTTAGCAAAGAGCTCGCCATCGATAGCAGCTGCTTGGTGACGGGTGATGCCTTGGAGTTCGAAAGTGAAGTCGCTGGTCAATGCCTCTGCCTCCTCTTTGCTGATGCCGAGCATAGAGCTAACCTCTACAGAGTTGCCATATGCTTTGGTTGGGTTGAAGGTAATCACATCACCCACCTTAGCGCCTGCGAAGAGCTTAGCTTGCTCTTTGTCAGACATATATGCAGGAGTCAACATACCGTTCTCCTTCACGATACCGTTCTCTTTTTGCTCGGTGAGAAGACCCTTCAGTACATCGCCTTCCTCTACAACCTCAGCTTGTACGTAATCGCCAAAGCGTTGAGCGTAGCTCTTCACTTGGTTGTCAACCATCTCGTCGGTAACGGTGATGGTGTATTGGGTGAGTTTGTTCTTGCCGTTGAGCATAGCGTCGAACTCTGGAGCTACTGCGATGTCAAATGCAAAAGAGAAAGTGTCTTGTGTGTCGAAGTTTACCTCTGGAGTCAATTCCTCGTTTGGCAATGGATCGCCAAGGAGGTTGAGGTTGTTCTCCTCGATGTACTTGTTGAGGCCTTCGCCGATAACCTTGTTGATTACCTCAGCGAGGATGCTCTTGCCGTACATCTTTTGCAACATGCCCTTAGGTGCCATACCTGGACGGAAACCTGGGATGTTAGCTTTCTTACGAATGTTGATAAGTTCTTTTTGAACTGCCTCTTGATAGTCTGCAGGCTCCACTGTGAGCGTGATAACCGCGGTGAGGTCTTTGATTTCTGTTTGATTAAATTGCATAATTGTATATTGTTATTTAGTTTTTATTCGCACGTTTGCGCTCGAGTTCATCGAGGATGATCTTGCGGATACGCATGTAGTTAGGTGTCACCTCTACATACTCATCCTCCTTGATATACTCCAATGCCTCTTCGAGCGAGAAGATCACAGGTGGTGGCAATACCGCCTTGTCGTCTGCCGACTTCGAACGCATATTGGTCAGCTTCTTTGACTTGGTCACATTGATCACGATGTCGCCCTCTTTCGAGCTCTCGCCCACCACTTGACCGGCATACACCTCGTCTTGTGGACTGATGAAGAATCGTCCACGGTCTTGCAACTTGTCAAGTGCGTATGCGTAAGCGGTACCTGACTCCATAGCGATGAGCGAACCATTGTTGCGTTTCACGATCTCGCCTTTGTATGGTTGGAACTCCAAGAAACGGTGTGCCATGATTGCCTCACCTGCTGACACGTTCAGCACATATGTACGCATACCGATGATACCACGGCTTGGAATCACAAACTCCAGTTGCACACGGTCGTTGATCATCTCCATACGAGTCATCTCGCCCTTGTGGGTGGATACATACTCAATGATCTTGCCCGAGCACTCCTCAGGGGTGTTCACGGTCAGTTGCTCCACTGGCTCGCATTTCACGCCGTCGATCTCCTTGATGATTACTTGTGGTTGTCCCACTTGCAACTCATATCCTTCACGACGCATGGTCTCTACCAATACGCTGAGGTGCAACACACCACGACCAAACACGTTCCACGATGTCTCATCTGTTCCTCGCTCTACACGCAACGCCAAGTTCTTCTCCAACTCTTTGTTCAAGCGGTCTTGAATGTGACGAGAAGTCACGAACTTACCGTCCTTGCCGAAGAATGGTGAGTCGTTGATGGTGAATACCATGGACATTGTTGGCTCGTCGATAGCAATTGGATCCAATGCCTCTGGATTCTCGAAGTCGCAGATGGTATCGCCGATCTCAAAGCCCTCAATACCGATGAGTGCGCAGATATCGCCTGACTTCACTTCCTCCACTTTTGCGCGACCCATACCCGCAAAGGTGTGCAACTCTTTGATCTTGCAGCGTACTTTGCTGCCGTCTTTCTTTGCGAGGGTCACGTTCTGACCGTTCTTCAAGGCACCACGGTGTACGCGTCCCACAGCGATACGACCGAGGTATGGACTGTAATCCAAGCTCGTGATGAGCATCTGTGGTGTACCGTCCAACATCTCTGGCGCAGGCACGTGCTCAATGATGGTGTCCATCAATGCTGTGAGATCAGTGGTTGGCTTGTGCCAATCGGTGGACATCCAGCCGTTCTTAGCCGAACCGTAGATGGTTTGGAAGTCGAGTTGCTCCTCTGTGGCGTCGAGGTTGAGCATGAGGTCAAATACCTCCTCTTGTACCTCATCTGGACGGCAGTTGAGTTTATCTACTTTGTTGATGACTACGATAGGTTTGAGATTGAGCTCAAGGGCTTTTTGTAGCACAAAGCGAGTCTGTGGCATTGGACCCTCAAAGGCATCCACGAGCAGCAGTACGCCGTCTGCCATATTCAGCACGCGCTCCACCTCGCCACCGAAGTCGGCGTGTCCTGGAGTGTCAATCACATTGATCTTGCAGCCTTTGTATTCAATGGCTACGTTTTTCGCAAGGATAGTGATACCGCGTTCACGCTCAAGCTCGTTGTTGTCGAGGATAAGCTCGCCTTTCTGCTCGTTTTCACGGAAGAGGTTGGCGGTGTACAACATCTTGTCAACCAGGGTAGTTTTACCATGGTCGACGTGTGCGATGATTGCTATATTTCTGATGTTTTGCATAATCTTTTTGTGTGCCTATATGTACGCGCACATTGCGCATATTACGAAAAAGCCCGCAAAATTAGTAAAATTTCGCGACATATGCAAGTTTTATGAAAAAAAGTTTATTTTATCCCCACTTTTCGACTATTTCATCCATAATTTGGAAGACTTCTGCTTTGGTATCCGCTCGAAGTAGTGCGATGCGTGTTTGTCGGAAGTCATATAGGGCTTTGAAAGCTGGAGATGCAGCAAAATGACGCCGACTATGCACGATACCTTTGCGTTCGTCACCTATCCATTGGATGCTACGCTCGACATGTTCCTTGAGTATATCCACACACCATTGCATAGTGCGAGGAGGGAGCAGTTCGCCTGTTGAAAGATAGTGCTGCATATCCTCGAAAATCCATGGGCAACCAAAAGTAGCACGACCTACCATGATAGCATCTACTCCGAATTCATCGAAACAACGCTTGGCTTGTTCGGGAGTAGTGACATCACCATTGCCGATGATGGGTATATGGATACGTGGGTTGTTCTTTACTTCGCGTATGAGCGACCAATCGGCTTCACCTCGGTACATCTGCGAGCGTGTACGACCGTGGATAGCGAGTTCCACGATTCCGCAGTCTTGCAGTGGTTCGGCGATATCGGTAATGATACGATTGTTGTCGTCCCAGCCAAGGCGAGTCTTGACCGTAACGGGTGTGTGAACCGCATTAACTACCGCACGGGTAATATCGAGCATCTTAGGGATATCTTTGAGCAAGCCAGCACCTGCGCCTTTTCCTGCCACCTTCTTGACCGGGCAACCGAAATTAATGTCGATGAAATCGGGCTTTGCTTGCTCAACGATACGCGCAGCATCTGCCATACTCTCGGGGTCGCGACCATAGATTTGAATTGCCACAGGACGCTCCTCATCAGAGATTTGGAGTTTGCGTGTAGTGGATGCCACATCGCGCACGAGGGCATCTGCATTCACAAACTCGGTATAAACACGTGCCGCACCAAATCGCTTGCAAAGCAGGCGAAAGGCAGGATCAGTGACATCCTCCATGGGGGCGAGGTATAGTTTAGAATTGTGTGGCATTGTGTAGTGTTGTGTAGAGTTGTGTAGAGTTGTGTAGAGTTGTTTAGAGTTGTTTAGAGTTGTGTAGAGTTGTGTAGAGTTGTTTAGAATTGGGTAGAGTTGGATTATTTGCTTTCCTCGATGGTAGGATATACAATACGGTGGTGATTGATCTCAATGAGTTTTTGCTTGAAGACGGCACGTATATCTTCTAAATCTTTGAAAGAAAGTACTGTTTCGGCAAACTGACCATCCGCCACCTGCAGGTCAATCATCTGGTCCACCATATCGGAGATGGTCTGTTCGGTCATTTCGCCGAGCGAACGAGAGCGTGCCTCTATCGCATCAGCCATCATAAGGATAGCGGCTTCTTTGGTAGAAGGTTTAGGACCAGGATAAGCATAGTCCTCTTTACGAATATCAGCAATGCTTTTTCCTTCACTTTTTGCCGCATTCACCGCAGAATTATAGAAGTAGCGAGTGACAGATGTGCCATGATGCGAGCGGATAAAATGCACGATGAGTTCGGGCAAATGGTGCTTGCGCGCTATGCGTTCGCCATCTTCGACATGACTAATAATAACCTTGGCCGCCTCGGTGTAAGGCATAGACTGCAATGGATTGACACCCGATTGATTTTCGATAAAATACTCTGGGTGTAACATCTTACCGATGTCGTGATAGAGTGCACCTGTACGAACAAGTAGCACCTTAGCGCCTATGCGTTTGGCGGCTTCGGTGGCAAGATTGCTAACCTGCAATGAGTGTTGGAATGTGCCAGGTGCCTTCTCCGCGAACTCCAGCATAAGGTTGGAATTGACATTGGTAAGTTCGACAAGAGTGATATTACTAACTAGTCCGAAAGTGCGTTCGAAGAGGAATATTAGTCCGTATGCACAAATCACGAGTACCGCATTAACGGCAAAATAGATATAGTAGTTGTATTCTACATTCGTAATACTGCCTGTCACCAAAAGTGTTGTGGCGGTATATACAACGCTATACATCAAAAACGTGAACAAGGCCGTTTGTGCCAGTTGAGCACGTTGTGTCATGTCACGCAAGCTGATGACAGCCACGATACCCGTGATGACCTGCAAGAGAATGAATACGTATGGTGCAGGAGCAGCAATAGACACAATAAAAACAGTGATGATATGTATAAAAATAGCCGTTCGCGAATCATAAAATACCCGCGCAATGATAGGCACCCACGCAAATGGAATTAGGAAGATGTAGCTGGCAGAGAAGTGACGCAACACTAAGAATGCAGCACTAATCACAAGTGCCATGAGGATTGTAAAGAATAGGATATTGCGTAAGTTGTCCAGCAGTTTGCGGCGATAGGTATAGAGATATAATCCAAATAGCGCAACAAGAATTACGATATAGACACTCACTCCGATAGTAGATGTAAAGGACTGGCGGTGTGAGATATTTTGCTCTTCTATGGTACGGCGAAGGGATTCCAATATCTGATAGGTGTGTTCAGAAACAATCTCACCTGTGTCAATAATTTTCTCCCCTGCCTGCACCACGCCCTCTGTGAGCGAGATAGAAGATAGTAGGTTTTGGCGCATATTCTCCGATGTAATCGAGTCATATTGCAGATTAGGGACAATATTCTTATGCGTTTTTTCGTATGCCGTTTTGGGAGTATAGAGACTCGCTACTGGCACCTGTGTTGCCACACGGTTGTGCAACACAGACACCTTGGAACATCCTAATGAGCGCAAGCGATCCATCTCCGAGAGCGGCAGCACATAGAGATGGTCATGCAGAGTTACTGTATCAAGCACATAGCAAGGAGCATAGTCACGCAAGATTTGTTGTTGTTCGATAGCCAATTGTGCGTCTGTCTTGTAGATAGCAAAATTAGATTCTGCCGTTACAAGACCATATGCCCACGGTTGTCCGACCTCGAAATGGTACTTGAAGGGGTTGCTATACTTAGGAGCAAGATAAATAGACAAAGCCGCTAATAGCGCAAAAGATAATACCTGAAGGGATATTCGGAGAGAAGACTTCATATTGATGTACTATTTGACAATTTACTATTTGATTATTTAGTTCGTTTTTGAGCGAAGAAGGATTGCATCAGTTCGCGACATTCAGGTTCTAAAACACCCGATGAAACCGTGCATTTCGGGTGCAAGGCATTTGGAGCAAAAAGGGTAAATCCGCGTTTCTCATCGCCAGCACCAAACACCACTCTTTTGACCTGCGCCCAACCGATAGCTCCAGCACACATGACGCATGGTTCGACTGTGACGTATAGCGTACATTGTGACAGGTATTTACCACCCAGTGTATTCGCCGCAGCAGTTATGGCCTGCATTTCGGCATGGGCGGTAACATCAGCGAGTGTCTCAGTGAGGTTATGTCCCCTGCCAACAACTTGTCCATCCGCCACAATCACACAACCCACGGGTACTTCTCCCATAGTAAATGCCTTTTGCGCTTCGGCAAGTGCGAGTTGCATATAGCGGATATCATTCTCCATATTTATCCTGTTTGATTCGAACAAAATCTGCGATTTCATCGGGATATTGCTCAAAGTGATTGCCTATGACTACCATGTCGGCACCTGCTTCGTAAGCACGAAGCATAGCTTGCGGCGTAGTAATACCTCCACCTACAATAAGGGGCAATTGCAGTTGCGCACGCACCGCACGAATAATATCGGGTGAAACGGGCGTGTGGGCGCCACTACCAGCTTCGAGGTAGATGAGGGATTTGCCTAATAACTGCCCTGCTACTGCCATAGATACTATTGTATCAACGTCCTTTTGGGATATCGGAGTACAGTTTGTAGCCATTTCAACACTACTTTTGCGTTCTCCGTCCACCAAGATATACCCCATCGGTATTGATTCTATTCCAGAGCGTAAGACCTCTTGCGCCACTTGTACATGGGGATTGATGAGCACGTCAGGTGTTTGTGCATTCAAGAGTGTGAGGAAGAGTAAGGCATCAGCTGTTGGTGTGAATTGAGCTATATTACCCGGGAAAAGTAAGATGGGGCGATTGGTATATTGACGCAATTGTGTGACACATGCTTCTGTTTGATGACCTGTACTACCTCCTACAAAAATAAGGTCAGGCAAACAGAGGTGGGGGGACAACGCTTCAATTGCCACAGGTTTGTCAGGGTCAATCAAGACCACCAATAACTTGCGCGCATTGCCTTGAGCGGATAGTATTTCTTGCATTACTGCCATTGCATGGATTCCATTAGAATGCGCACATCGTGGCGCATATAGTCGTATATAGGGGCTAATGAATCTTGGTTAGGTATGGTATTGCAATAGATAGAACCACGGAAGAAATGTTCGGTGGAATCGGTCAAAATGAACTGAATAGGCGATGCGGTATTACCATGTAGCTCGTAATATACGCCATAGACATTTTGTTCAGGATTGGCAAACTCCTGCGAAGGGATAGCCGAAGCTATGGTGCTATGGCTAAAGAGGAACTCTTGTGCATCACGAGCCAGCGTACGGAGATTATTACGGATAGGTTTGTAGCTGCAATGAATGGTTGTATTGAGCGTAGGGTAATGGATATCTACCCAATAGTTCTCGCCTTCCTTGTTTAGGGGTTGTGCTATTGCATTATTGGAGAGGCGGAAAGCGTATGGATAGTCCTTAGGAGTATAGTTAGCATACGATGTGTCGGGTATAGCAATGCGGAAATATCCGTATGGTTTGGGCATAGCGGGACGACGGCACGAGGAGAGGCCTATGCTCAACAAAAGGAGTAATATGTAAGTGACTTGTCTCATGAGAAAAACATATCGGCAGGCAAAGGTACTGCTTTTTTCGCATATATGCAAAAAAAATCGCCACGAATGGCGATTTTTATTATGTTTAGAACTTATCTGCTATTAAAGATTGATAGGTTCAGATACTACATAAGGGAGAGAGGCGTGAATATCGGCACTACTGCTGGCGATATGCATCACGAACTTGCCTGGCTCTACCACCCACTTGTGTGCATCGGCATCAAAGAAAGCCAACACGTCGGGTGTAATAGTAAAGGTGACTTGCCTGGTCTCGCCTGGTTGCAGAGTAAGTTTAGCAAAACCTTTGAGTTCTTTTTTAGGACGAGCGACTGATGCTTTGCTGTCTGAAACATAGAGTTGCACCACCTCTTGTCCTGCACGCGCACCTGTATTAGTAACAGAGACGGTTATTTGGTTGCCGTTCAATGTAGCTTCGCCGTATGCAAACGTGGTATAACTCAAGCCAAAGCCAAATGGGAAAGTAGGTTTGCGTTTAGGAGGGTTGATGGTATATTGCACTCCTTGAAAAGCGTACTTGATTGGACGACGTGTACCATAGAGGTCAGCATAGCGATAGCCCACGAAGATATCCTCCATGTAATGCACTTGTTTGTCCACACCTGGATAGGCAATTTCACCATATTGGTGTGCAGGATAATCTGCCAAAGCAGGTTGGATAGTATATGGCAGTTTGCCCGAAGGATTGACATCGCCAAAGATGACATCTGCAACTGCATGTCCTGTCTCGGAACCGCTATACCATGCTTGCAGGATAGCCTCTACGTCTTGGCTCCAAGGCATAGCGTGTGCATTACCAGAGATAGGAGGAATAAGAAAAAAATGGTTTCTTCATAGCATTTAATTGATAAATAAAAGAAATGTAGAGCGGTAGTCAGCCGCTCTACACTAATGGGGATGTGCATTAGTGTTGTCCCAAAAGAGTGTATGTTTGTCCGTTGTGCAGGATAAGAAGTTGCTGGTTTTTTAGGACTTTTTTTCCGTTGAAATCGGAAGAATTCGTTGGTTGGTTGTGGCTTTGCTCCAGTGCAGTAGGTGTAGGTTCTACAAAATGGAAAAATTCGCTCCAATAGGGTGCAGATTGGTAGCGCTCTGTGGAATGTGCGGGGATATAGATAGGAATAGAGCGATCGACCCCATCAAAGGTATGTTCGTACACGATAGGCGGAATGGTATCTTGCAGAGAGATATAGGACAAGGAAGTGCAATGGCTAAAAGCGCTGTCGCCTATAGTCTGGATGCCATCGCCCTCGAAAACGACCGAGTCCATCGCAGAACAGTGCAGAAAAGCTCCTGCGCCTATCGTATGTACTTTGTTGGGTATGGATATACCGCCCAGCTCGGTGGCATAGCACAAGAGGAAGTTGCCAATTTGCTCCAATTCATCGGGAAGATAGTAGGTTTGAATCTTCTTAGGGGTGGTGCTATATTTGCCCGATAGGCGTGTGTCGTATGCACGTGAATCGTCGATGTATGATAGTTGATGGAAATTAGCGGAAGCATAGCCATAGGTAACAATAAGTGTGTCGAGGGCATCGTTATAGGAAAGCATGCGAGTGATGCCTTGGAAATAACGCAGGTTGTAGCAATTGTAGAGTATGCCATACTCGGACTCGGCATAGCCCTCGCCCTCGTAGTGGAAGCGCAAGAGTGATGGCATTTGTGCGAAAGCATCTCTGCCAAACTTCTTGACGGAAGCGGGGATACGGACTTCGGTTAGTGCTTGTTCTTCGAAGGCATAGCTATCAATGGACGTAATGCTGTCGGGGAAAGTGACCGAAGCGATGGTGATATTCTTCTTGGTCCATGCGGGGTATTTGGTGAGGTTCATTTTGCCCTTTCCTGAGATGTCGAGGTGGCAGGTTTCGGTATCGAAAGACCAATAGAGCGAGTCCCCGCAAGTGCCTGTGAGGGTTTCTGCCGATAAGGAGAGAGAGAATAGGCAGAGGATGGCGATATAAAAAACTCTATATATCATAGTGGATTTTGCTCAAATTTTCTGCAAAGGTAGTCATTTTCTATTAATCAACCAAATAAAATGCAAAAAATACGCTCCTCTACAACAAAGGAGACAATTGAAGACACTTTTTAATACAAAAATACGCCATCTTAGATGGCTACAAAAATAGTTAAAAATGACAGGGGTGTATATTTAAGACAATTTACGTCAATAAGGTGTCAATTTTTGTCAATTCATGGTTATATTTGGTGCTGATGCCATACTTCGTTTTGGCATCGCCAGATAAATGTTCAAAACATTAGCCGCCAATGTGTGACATTGCGGCTCTTTTTTATACAAAAATACGCTTCGCTTCGCTCGCTGCAAAAATATACAAAAATATTTTCTTGTGTTATATTGGTAGTCCGATGTCGTTGTACGCCATCTATCGTGGCTAAACTATCTGTCTGCTGCTCAAGCCAGCTTGGCATCATCCAACTACTTTATCCACTCATGCTGCACTATCGTGCATCATTACTACCAATAATTTCAAATGTTCTTCGAACCTTTCATAGTCCTTCGGAATAATCAATGTTCTACCGAACTCTTCTGAGGTTTTGACACGCGCTACAATGTAGCGCTTATGCATCTGCCTAGCGGCATCTGCGTCAAAACACTGCCTTTGGCAGGTGAGAGGCAGGGGGACACGGCGGACCACCGCCGTGCACATGACAGCCGAGTGTGGGTTAAAGGTTAAAGGCAAGGTAAATACAACCAACCGCCCTTGTGAGGCGGTTGGTGTGGAAGAGATAAATGGACTTGTACAAAATGCAAAAGGGCTCGTGTACGAAATGCCAGATGGGCTGTGTACAAATGCCAAAGGAAGTGTGGAGCGAAACTCTACAGAAACATAATCGAATTAATGATTGGATAGCAAATCTTTGAGAAGTTCGGTTATTTTTTCATCAGATATGTTCGCCATCTCAGATTTATCGTCCAAAATCTTTTGTTCCTCTAAATTGTATCATACTAATTCTTGCAAAAAGGTATCCATAGATACTGTTTCTACAGTACCATTTTTGAAGTTTTCAATAGCTTGCTTAGCTTCACAAATAATCTCAGCAGCACGAGTGTTTGCTTCTACTTTACACATAGCTATATTAGCGGTTAATGGGGGTACGCATCCACACATTGAGTTATTTTCTAAATTGTTGCCATTTTTCAGGAATAGAATACTTTAATTCACCTTGTTGTACTGTATCTTCCATTAAAGCATTTTCAAATTTTCGTAGATTATTACCCAACAGCACAGGTTTACTCCTGTGATGCAACATATTATCTTTCAAATCATTGCTAAAATTAGACGGTGGAAAATAAACCTTAATACCCACTTTAGGGTAATGTTTTTGTATAAATTCTAATGGTGGTATCAAATCGCTATCGGCACTTACTAATACGATTTTATCTGTTCTGTTCAACACACAATCTTCAATCATTCGAACAGATATGTTCACATCAGTTTTTTTCTCTTCAGGTTTGTTAATGCTTCCTTTACAAAATGGGCAAACGATAGTTTTTTCTAAGTACTTTCCTCTGATGATTTCAAAAGTCCCCTTATTAAGTAACTTATTTGCATTTAAGAAAGCACTCTGCCTACTATTTTTCTCTGGGCTTAACGGTGAAGCAGTAAAATACACTACCTTTTCCAATTGCTGGTCAGGTCCCAAAAAGCTATCAAAGAGTTTAACTAAATCTATCCAATAGGTGTTAGACCAAGCATTGTCCGCTTTGCGTGTTCTGCGTAGTCCAAAGTAGAAGTTAAAACCATCTACATAAAAAGTTACTCGTGTTTTCTTTTCCATGTTACGTCATATTATAAAAATAAGCCACTCGTAAGTGGCTCTTATCCCTACAGGAAAGTAGGGCGATGCTTTAATTTCGGTGCAAAGGTAATACAAAAAAATGAATTGTACAAGTTTTTTTCTGAAAAAGTGACACTTTTTCTATTTTTTTTGTATTTTTGGAGGAGTTTTATCAAAATTTATGCCAAAAACATATAACACAACCAACCGCCCTTGTGAGGCGGTTGGTGTGGAAGAGACAAATGGTTTTCCCTTGCCCATTGTATTGCTACTGGAAATTGCTCAAATCGAGAAAGACCTACCAGGAGGTTTCGTAGGCTTTGTGCATTTGGTTGTGATGCTGAATCTCCCATTGGTAATCGATCGTTCTTTGAGATTGCTGAGCTAACCACTCTTGTGCATTATTTAAATAATCCGTTGCACTCATTAGTACATCATCCTTATTTTTGCTGCAAAGGTACTATATTTTTTTGAGATTTGAAAATTATTGTGCAAAAATTATGCAATTTAGTACCATTTAAGATATTTTTCGTATGATTATGTTGGACTTAATACAACCAACCGCCTTTTTGGGGCGGTTGGTGTGGAAGAGATAAATGGGCTTGTACAAAATGCCAAAGGGAACGTAGTGCCAATGGCTGTAAGTACAACAAAATTGATTAAGGTGGGGAGAGTTAGCGTGGTTGGCCACCGTCACCAGGGTTACCAAATGGCAATTGATATCCAACAGGAACACTCGCCGCCATGATGGCATTTTCTCCGAGCAATTGGATTGCCTCCGTCTGAGGCGCTAAATATACTTTTTTCATAAGTTCAATATTATTAGCCTACCCCCTGCCCCTCCTTAAAGGGAAGGGAGGGATAGACGGGTGTTATCATTAGAGTTTTTGTCCATGTACATTATACTTAACGCCATCACGGATGATGATGAGTTGGCCGTTCTCAATAACCTTAACAGGGGTGTCTGTTGTAACGATGTTATCAATGCCAGTCTCAACATTCTCGCTAGCTACGACACGCAAGCGTGGAGCGATACCTGATGAGGTTGTAATATTGAAATAGGTACGCAAGCCGGATTTAGCGACATCATCGTTGTACAAATAACCACCATTACCTACCCAATACAAACCATCAGTAGTACCATCACCATTAATCACACCTTGCATCGCTACTGACAAACCTGAGATTGATTTTGCAATAGATTCACCTGTAGTCTTTACAATAGTAACATTTTCGACTAGCAAATAATCCTTTGTTTCACTAGGTTCAATCAAATATGGAGCACCAGCGTTTATCTGGCTACTTTCTGCTAAATTAACTTCTACATAGTCTGTGTTTTTTTGAATCAAACCAGAAATTTGGTACGCTTTACCTACCAACGAAGCTGGCATCTTGAATGGAACGCAGAGTGTGTAGTAGCCATCGTCTTTAACAAGTGAGCGGTTGACTAATGCGGTGACTTTTTGACCTTCTGCTGCATCGATTGCAGCACTATTATCGCCACTACTCAATGGCATAGCCCATGTGCCAGTAGCACCATCCCATTCTCCATTTTTCACAACCCAACAATTCTCAACAGTAGATGGAATAGCGCAGTTAGAGGATTGATTCCATACAGTGTTGGTCCAGTCGTAATCTGCCTTTTTTGGATCCAAACGGCAGAACTTAACAGACAGGTGTGTTTTTGTATTGTTCACTTCATAAATGCCATCGCCATCATTATCGGTCATTTCTGCCCATTGTTCAGCGCTAGCCCCAAAGAAATATGCAGCAAAACGAGGACTTTCTTGTTTCCAATCAGCAGAAGGGCGGAAATAGATGGTAGTGCTTTGTTTGCTGAAATCAGGTAATTCTGGGTAAGTGATAGTTAATTTTTTATTTGCCTTATCCCATGCAAATGTATAATCACCCGCCATATCTGCGTAGATGCGAGCATTTGCTTCATCTTCTTCTGGTTTATCTTCTTTCTTTAGTCTAAACGTCCAAGCATTACCACTCTCTGCACGCTCAAATTTTCCAGAATTACCATACCATCCATCAGGGGTAACAATCTTGAAATCATAATCACCAGCACTGAGACTTAATACTTTTTCACAAATACCATTTTCGTCATCGTCTGACATTCCATAATCTTCATCATTGCCTTTCCAATTGTTAGCAGACCATGCAATGTAATAGTCATAAGGAACTGGAATATGGAAGTTACCTGTAATTGTAATACCTGTCTCCGCATTGTATTTAACAATCACATTACCCGCAGTCTCCATTTCAAATGCTATACCTCCATCGTTACCTTTGGTAACACCACTAGGGATTGGAGTAACGAGATTATCATAATTGTACCAAGTGGATCCAATAACAACTTTTAATTCATATTCCTTATTGATTTGCAAGTTTGATAAGGTACATGTATATGTCTTTGAACTCTTATCATACTCCATCTCAAATTCATTACCTTGCCAGCCTGTACCACCAGTTAAAGTAGCATTACCTGAGACATAACCAGTTGCGAAAATATCTTCACTTTCACTAATTAATTCTGGAGTTGCAGTAGCCGTCTTTAAGTCAGAAGACATGGTAAATGTTATATTGTAAAGGCCTGCTGTTGTTATATTAATCTCATTATTTTGTTTATTAAAATCAGGATCATTCCACCATTCACCATTCTTAGCGATCTTCCACACATACGTGTTGGCAGGCAACTCAACATTCTCTTTTACAAGTTTATAAGAGTTATCGCCTTGTTTCACTAACCTATTGTTGTTATTAGCACGATCCCATTCGGTTCCTAAAATTTCTTTAGAACCAACAACGGTGTAATAATCCACAAGTGCATCTTGAACTTCCTCTTTTGTACCACCTGAATAGTTTTTAGCAGCGCCTACATAGTAGTATTTGCCATTAGTCCATTTGTAGTCTTCTGTTTTATCACTACCGTTATTGAGGATAAGATTGTCGTATGAACCTGGAACTACACTATATGAATATACATCAAAACCTGCAACTTGTTCTGTCTCCTTGTTTGCTGTGATATCTTGTCCTGGCCATGCTGGGGTTCCTTGCGCTTCTCCGTCTTTCCAACCATATACATTAATTTTGCTCCACTTCTTGTTGTTAACTACATAGACCTTTACCTTTGGAATCTCGGTGTAGTTAGCAGTAAGCGTGTAATCGCTAGCGCCTGCAACAATGTTTATGCTGATAGGATTAGCAGTTGCGTCCGCAGATGTGACACCTGCACCAAGTGTCCAAGATGAGAATGTATAGCCCCAAATCTCAGGAGCTTCAGCTGTTTTTGCTGATGTTTCGCCAACAGCAGCTACGGTTTGGTCATCTGCGATTTTGTTACCGCCACATACATAAGAAACGGTTACATTGTGTACCTCTTCTGGTGCAACCTCGAAGTTAGCAACGAGTGCAACTGCTTCGGTAACTTTGAAAGAGTATTCTTGAGTAGTAGCAACGATTTCGCTGCCTTTTGTCCAATTTACAAATAGATAGCCATCGTTTGGAGTTGCGGTAAGAGTTGCAGTAGAACCTTTTCCATAATCACCAGCACCTACGATAGTACCCATTGCGGCATCATTCGCGGTTGCGGTTACTGCATATAATGTAGGATATGTAACAGTCAATTTTTTTGTGCTCATTTCCCATGTGAAGACATAATCACCAGCAGCAGTAGTTTTCAAGCTTACATCGCTACCTTTACTTGTCAATTTTACTGTTGCGGTAGCAGTAAAGGATCCTGTTCCATATTCCTCGTTCCAATCTGAATCAGCAACCTTAAGCGTATAGCTCGTTTTTGCTTCTAATGCAATAGTTACAGTTGCAGTAGTTGCCTCTTTTGTTGCTTTTTTCAAGTGATCGGTAGTTCCCCAGCCATTCATAGAACCTCTGAGGTAAAGGCCCGTTGCCAATGGGTCTTTCCATGCAGTGACAACATCGTTTGCACTCCATGTACGGTTAGATTCTTGAACATCTGCATAATCCCATGAGCCTTTTTTGCTGAGATATTTGTATTCGTCTGTAGTTGCGACACCTTCAAGAGTGGTCGTAAAGACATTCTCGCCTTGTTTGGTCATTTCGATAGGATTGTCAACATCCCAACCATTCATTGCGCCTACAAGATAGCAGTTCTCTGTGCCAGCTGGAACAGTAACGGTATAGGTGAGTTTGGCTTTCTCATAGTTAGCCACAAGCGTAAAGTCGCTTCCTCCTGCTTTAGTGGTAATGTTAATCTCGTTAGAGGTAAGAGCGTCGGTTGTTGCGACATCAGCACCTAAAGTCCAATTAGCGAAAGTATATTTTGCTATTTCAGGAGCGGTCACTTTAACAGGGGTTTCTACACCTACTGTATTAACAGTTGTAGGGTCAGCAACCTTAGTTGAGCCACACAGATATGAAACAGTCACATCGTGTGTCTCCTCTGCTGGAACCTCTGCAACGATAGTTGTTGTAGCAGTGGCAGTTTTCAAACCAGAAGTCAAACCTGTACAACCATTAGGATAGTAAGTAACGGTTGCTGTTACTGTGTAAGTACCTTCGGCAGTTGCGGTAAAAGTGTTGCCACTAATACTTGCTCCTGTGTTTGGAGAGATTGCGTATGATGTGGATTTTAAGGTGTTAACATTTATGTTAGAACTTAATTTTGCGGTTAAAGTTGCTTGTCCACCTACAAATATGTTTGCAGCAGAAGATGTTAATGATGCATCTGAAACTGGTTGATATGTGCCCCAAGAACTACTCTTATCCCAACCAGTAATCGTACAACAGTTCTTTTTCTGATCAAAAGACAAGTCGGCTGTTTGATTCCATTTTTGACCCCAATCTAAATTGGATGTATTAGATGGATTCATGCGGACGAAAATAACATTTTTGTAGTCTCCTGTAGGGACTGTCGCCATGTAATAATTGCCAGATTTGGTCATTTTTACCCATGTTGCACTAGAAGAACCATTGCACAAGTAAATTGCGAACCAAGCATTAGATGATGTCCAGTCGGAGTTTGGTTTAAGGTACAAAACCTCGCCTCCTTTCATGTTCGCAGCACTAATGCTCATCGCACACAGGATGGCTGCGAAAAATAAAAAGATTGATTTTTTCATAAATGTTTTGATTTATAAGTTAATATTTTAGTTGTTTGTTATTTTAGTGCAACAAAAAATACCACCTATGTTAGCATAGATGGTACAATATAGGCGCTATTGGCGCAGTTGTATTTTGCGAATTGAGAATTACCCCCCCCCATACGGTCTAATTCGCTGCTATACAGCAAATTAGACAATGCCGAATAGTTTGCTACCATTCGATCAAGAAGTGATATGTTAGAGGTTATGTGCATCGCTGCTTTCTTCTAAAATTACTCAAAATTATTGGTGGGTAGCTTGATTTCCCATTTCGATTTCTCTTACTGTACGCTCAACAACCTCTTCTAACTGATAGGTTGCTACTCCCAGAGGTTTGCAAATATCCTTCAACGACCATTCTACAACAGTTTTGTCTGTTGACTTGCAAATCACTAGTCCCACGGTAGGATTATCTCCTTCTCCTTTCATCAACTGATCTACAGCAGTGACATAGAAATTAAGTTTACCAGCGAACTCTGGAATATACTTAACTGCCTTTAATTCCACTACCACATATCTATGTTGTGGAATATGGTAGAAAATCAAATCCGGATAGAATGTCTGTCCGCCAGGCATTTGCAATTCCATTTGGCGTCCTACAAATGAAAATCCTTGTCCCAATTCCAACAAGAAACGAGTAATATTGCTTACCAATGCTTCTTCCAATTGTTTCTCGTCATGCTCCTTTTCAATATCCAAGAACGCGAAATTATATGGATCTTTTAGTATCTCCTGTGCCAATTCTTGTTGGTGGGCAGGAAGGGTGTTTTCAAAATTAGTAATCGCTCCACCCTGACGAGCAAACAAATCGCCCTTAATCTCATCCTCCAATCGTCCTCTGCTCCAGTTGCCTTCGATAACTTGGTTAATATAGAAGAAAGCCTCTTGAAGAGAGTGGCATCTTGTGCATATCTTTATATGATGTCCCCACGGAACGAAAGCAAATTTAGTCGGCATATCTAAATCGTCAACAGGCTGTTGGCGATTTGCCTCTTCCACTTCTGCGACGGGTTGTCGCAGTTTTGTCTCAAGATTTTCTGCGACAGGTTGTCGCAGTTTTATAAATTGCTCAGAATAAAAGAGATACCACTTTTTTATGTCCCATATATTGCGTGCAGAAAAGCCTTTTTGAGAAGGAAACAAGTTTTGTAAATCTACACTCAACTGATTAATAATACCACTTCCCCACTTGCTTTCAGCTTTCAGCGCAACAATATCTCTACCCAATGACCAATAGAACTCCAACATGCCATGATTGACATGCACCGCAGCTTTCGCTTGACTTTGGCGATAGCGCTGTTTTAGGTCTGACAACCATTGAACATAGTCAGTATCCGCTAACATGCTGTCTCTTCTTATGAATTGAGGTGTGGTCATTTGTTGTCGTTACAAAATTACTGTATATTAGACAAAATTAGTCAAAATTGTTGTTTTGTTAATTGTGCCGATTGGGGCGGTATTTATGGTTCGCGGCGCTCGCCTGCGCGAGGCATGAGCCCATAAAAATCTTGCAAAGGTACTAAAAAAATAAGATACATGCAAGTTAGATAGCGGAAAACATGTTGCAGAACATAAAAATTGCGGGTTTTGAAAGGAAGGAAAACACTACTGCCCATTAAAAACTAAAGAACATTAACGATGAATATGATTAAACGGCGAATGGAACAAATTATACGAATTTTTATAGGAATTAGCGCAATCAACCCCTAAAAGACATGGTAAAGCGGCGAATGGAACGAATAATTATAGCAATTAGTTAAATTAGCTGTTGAAATAGGGTTTTAGTTCCAGGGGTGCGCATCAGGCTTCTGTCATAGTAGAATGGTAATTACCTATAACTTGGCACTAGGATTATGTTGTGGATAAAGGGTTAGCCCATTCACCTCAATAGATTTGATAAACTCCTGATTATCATTTATGTACTTTTGCATGCGTTCAACATCTTCTTTTTTCTTTTGTTGTTTGGCTCTTATTAATTCCTTCTTACCAGATTGCTTTGTACACTCCTTAATGTCCTTCACTCTGCATGTTTTACCAGTTGTTATATATCCAAATATACTCCCAAAACATTCTTCCATTGTGCAGTTCCTAATATTCCACTTGGCGACAAATAGGTTTAAGTATAACTGCATATAACAATCTTTGCAGTGCACTGTTGCATATCTAAACCGCCTCTTAAAATGCGAAAATACTCCCTCTATGGAATTAGATGAATAACCATTCTTTGATGTATATTGTTTATGTGAGTGGCAGTTGATTTCGTGATTATCTGATAGGAAGTTATATAGCGACGAATCATCTGTCACAATCATTTTAGCATCTTGTACAAACCGCTGCATTAAGTCCTGTATATCGGTGGATGTAAACTGATTTTGTAAACATTGCAAAAACACTCTCGTTCCGTCTGTCCCACCCAAAACGGGCATTTTATATGCATCTCTTGCTTGTCCTGCTTCTGACAGCGTAAATCGCTCTTTCTCAGGTGGTATAATACGATAATCATGCAATATTTCTAATTTCTTTTTCCAATGTATATTGCGCCACCGACTCCCTAAATACACCTCATCCAAAGCCACTATGCCTGTTATTGCTGTTTCTTGCAAAGTTGCGTATTGAAGGCGTTTCATGAATAACCAACCAGTATCATAACTCACACCTATGAAACGAGCTATAGAAATAGCGGATACCGCTTCCGTAGATAATACATGATAGATGGCAAGCACTATCTTTTGAATGGATAACTTGGAGTTTTGGAATATGGTTTTTACACGACTTGAATAGCGTCTATTACAACAATTACATTTGTAGCGACAGTCAATGCATTTGTATTGTTTCTGACTAGCTTGGCAGTAGGGGCAAATAGGAATGCCATCTTTCCACCGAAAACGAAGCCAAAGATCCTCTGCGTGCTCAGTGATGTAGATAATATCCATGTCGGATTGCTTGATTTTCATACTTTGTAACACTAAAAATATGATACAAAGATACAAAAAATATCTGATATACGCAAGTGTAATATACTATATATCAACTATTTATGTAGAATCTATAAGACAATATAAACCCTATACGATCCTAGTGCCAAGTTATAGGTAATTACCTAGTAGAATGAGGCATGGGGTATTCACGGGGTATTCGTAGGGTATACGTGGGGTATACGTATGTGTCGGTTATGTATCGGTTATGTATCGGCTATGTGTCGGTAACGTAACGGAGGAAACGAGGAGCGAGGGGGTGAATAAAGAAGATTAGATTCAACAATAAAAACCACTACCGTCCACTAAAAAAACAAGGAATATTTATTAAAACAAAAATTACCTTATTCAACAATGAAAACAATCATATTCAACAATAAAAACAATAAATAAACAATGAAAACAATAAACATCCTATGGCGCGAGCGCCAAGAAATCCAAACTATCTAAACCAAAGGAAACAATGATGAAAACAATGAGAATCAATGATAGATAATTAAGGTGAAGATTTTTTTGGCATTTTTCTTGCATATCCCAAAAAAAAGTCGTACCTTTGCGGGCGAAATAAAAGGAAGGGGAAAATTTAAGGGAACTATATACGAATTGACACTGATTTTATTCTAAACGACAATTTAGGTCAATTTGGATGTCAATTATCGTCAATTGAAGGAAGATTTTGTTTTTGCTCTAATGAAATGCAGCTCTGCCGCATTTGGAGAGCAAAACAAAACCGATAATGACAGTAAGTGTCAACAAGTATATAAATCCCAAATTTAATAATTTAAGGATTCAAAGATTCAACAATTTAAGGATTTAAAGATTCAAAAAATCAAAAATATATACCATGACAGAAAACAACTATTGTGTGATAATGGCAGGAGGCGTGGGTAGCCGATTCTGGCCATTTAGCAGAAACAAAAAACCAAAACAATTCCTGGACTTCTTCGGCACAGGACGCAGTCTATTGCAAATGACCATAGACCGCTTCCGACCCATCGTTCCAATCGAAAACATCCTGATCGTGACCAATGTAATATACCGCGATCTGGTACTGGAACAAATACCCGACCTCAAAGCCGAACAAGTACTGTGTGAACCAGCCCGACGTAACACCGCACCCTGCATCGCATACGCTGCGGCACGAATCAAAGCGATGGCTAAGCCTACCCCCAACCCCTCCCTAAAAGGAGGGGAGTCGCATAGCGGGACAACAAACAAGATAAGAATAGTCGTGGCGCCAAGCGACCACTTGATACTGCAAGAAGAGACCTTCAGACAAACCATTCAACAAGGGTTTGACTTCATCGAAAACAATGATGCACTACTCACCTTGGGTATGAAACCAACAAGACCTGAGACGGGGTATGGGTATATACAGATGGGGGAGGTTATTGGACGCCCTAACGGGCTAAGGGACGCTTCGCTATTGGATAAGGGAGAGGGGATATGCAAAGTAAAGGCCTTTACGGAGAAGCCGAACTTGGAGCTGGCAAAAGTGTTCTTGGAGAGTGGTGACTTCCTGTGGAACTCGGGTATATTCATCTGGAGTTTGGACTCTATCCTCAACGCGTTCCAAGAGTTTTTGCCCGAAATGGCAAATAAGTTTGCCGAAGGCGACAAGGTGATGGGTACTGCCGATGAGGATGCCTTCATTCAGCAGATGTTCCCCACCTGCCCCAGCATATCCATCGACTACGGCGTGATGGAGAAAGCCAAGAACGTACACGTCATACCCAGCGACTTCGGCTGGAGCGACCTCGGCACATGGGGTTCGCTGTACGAGCTGAGCGACAAGGACGAGAACGAGAACGTCACCCTACACGCCGATGCCACCTACTACGACAGTCACGGCAATATCGTGACCCTGCCCAAAGGACGCTTAGCGGTTGTGCAAGGACTGGAAGACTGCATCGTAGCGGAGTCGGACGGCGTGCTGCTCATCTGCAAGCGCGATGCAGAGCAGCAGATACGGCAGTTCTTTATGGACGCGGAAGTGAAATACGAGGGGGAGTTTAGTTGAGAGAAAAGCCTACCCCCAGCCCCTCCCTGAGGGGAAGGGAGTAGAGGCGAAAGGCGAGAGGCTAAAGGCAAGATTTATAAAGTTTAAAGGCTATATATATGAGTTATCTGAATTTTGACAAGACCTTGCTCATTAACTTGGAGCGGAGTTTGAGCAAAGAGATGATACGCACTAACCGTGCGGGCGCATACAACTCAACCACCTTGATTGATTGTAACACGCGCAAATACCATGGACAACTGGTACTGCCATTAGCAGGCGAGTTGCCTGAAGACAATTATGTACTATTGGGCAGTTTGGACGAGACTGTCATCCAACACGGTGCGGAGTTTAACTTGGGATTGCATAAGTATGGATGGAATAACTTCTCACCCAACGGACATAAGTACATCCGTGAATTTGACTGCGAAGTGATCAGTAAGACCACCTACCGCGTGGGTGGCGTAGTGCTGACCAAAGAGCGTATGCTGGTTAGCTTTGAGCCACGCGTGCTAATTCGTTACACGCTGGTAGAGGCACACTCGCCTACTACCCTGCGACTGAAGCCATACTTGGCATTCCGCAGCGTGCACGAGTTGGCGAAAGAGAACGCAGACGCCAACAGCGACATGCGCGAAGTGGAGAACGGACGCGCAAACCGTATGTACAATGCTTTCCCTGAGCTGTATATGCAGTGCTCAAAGAAAGTGGAATACACCCACGCACCTGCATGGTACAAGAACATCGAATACTACAAAGAGCAAGAGCGCGGCTTTGAGTACAAGGAAGATCAACTGGTGCCAGGTTACTTTGAGATGCCTATGAAGAAAGGCGAGAGCGTTATCTTCTCGGCAGGTATCAGCGAAGTCAGCACCAAGACCCTGAAGGCCCTGTGGAAGAAAGAGCTGGACCGCCGCGTGGCACGCAACGATATGTTTGGTTGCTTGAAGAACGCTGCATCGCAATTGTACAAAAGAGAAGGCGATAAGTGCTACCTGTTGGCAGGTTACCCATGGTTCAAGGCATCGGCACGCGAGGAGTTTATGGCGATGCACAGCTGTACGTTAGGCATCGGTCGCCCAGAATACTGGGACGCCATCGTGAACAAGACCGCCGTAGAGGAAGTGCGTGCGTTCATGGAAGGCAGGGAGCATAAGTTGGTCGGTATGGACGAGCCCGATGTGCTGCTGTGGTTCATTCACGCTATACAGAAATATGCGGCATACACCTCGCTGGAGGAAGCCACACGCCTATACGGACAGTTGGTGATAGACATCATGCTATTTATCCGTAGGCAACAACACCCACGTCTGTTCTTGCACAACAACGGACTGCTGTGGGTGGACGGCAAGGAGCGCCCTGCTACATGGATGAACGCCGTGGAGAACGGTCGTCCGATCACCCCACGCACGGGTTACGTGGTGGAGATCAACGCGCTGTGGTACAACGCACGCCTCTTTACTGCTGACATTCAACGTCAGTTGGGCAAAGAGCAGATAGCTGACCTGATGGAGTATCAAGCAGAGATAACGAAGGACAGCTTCATCAAGACGTTCTGGAACGGCATGTATCTGGACGACTATGTGGATGGCGACTACCACAACAAGGAGGTTCGTCCGAACCAGATCATCGCAGCCAGTCTGCCATACTCACCACTCGACAGACGCCAATCAAAAGCTGTGGTGGATATTTGCACCAAAGAGCTATACACACCAAAGGGTCTGCGCACCATATCGCCTAAGAGCGGCGACTATCGCCCAGTATATATAGGTGGTCAGTTGGAGCGCGACAGGAACTTCCACAACGGTCCTGTATGGCCATGGACCATAGCGGCATACGCCATCGCATACCTGAAGGTATATCAACACTCAGGCGAGAACTTCATTCGCCGTCTGCTGATGGGCTATGAGGCAGAGATGAGCGAACTGTGCGTCGGCACCCTGAACGAGTTGTATGACGGCAACCCACCATTCCGCGGACACGGCGGCATGAGCTATGCGCCCAGCGTGGCAAGCGTGATAGAGGTGTGCAATAGGTTGGATAGGTTAGAGGTTAAAGATTAAAGGTTAAAGGCAAGAGTTATGAAAGCATTAATGTTTGGTTGGGAGTTCCCCCCACATATCTTGGGCGGACTCGGAACAGCAAGCTATGGTCTAACACGCGGCATGGCACAACAAGAGGACATGGAGATCACGTTCGTGATTCCTAAGCCATGGGGCGATGAGGACCAATCATTCTTGAAGATTATAGGCGCGAACAGCGTACCCGTAGTGTGGAAAGACAACGACTACGATTATGTTCGCCATCGCATGGAGGGCAAGATGTCGCCCGAAGAGTACTATCACCTGCGCAATAATATCCACTACGATTATTCGCGCATCGGTACGGATGACTTGGGTTGCGTGGGCTTCTCGGGTCGCTATCCCGACAACCTGTTGGAGGAGATAGGCAACTACGAGGCAGTAGCCAGCGTATTGGCACACGCGTTGGATTTTGATATTATCCACAGCCATGACTGGCTGACCTATCCATCGGGTGTGTTTGCAAAGCAGATCTCGGGCAAGCCACTCGTGATACACGTGCACGCTACGGACTTCGACCGCAGCCGCGGCAACGTGAATCCAACGGTATATGCCATTGAGAAACGCGGTATGGACGAGGCAGACCACATCATGTGCGTGAGCGAACTGACACGCCGCACCGTGATTGAGAAATATGGTCAGCCCCCTCACAAAGTGAGCACCGTGCACAATGCTGTGGAGCCGCTGGCTAACCCAGAGGAGTTCGTGAAGCACGACAGAAAGGACAAGTTGGTGACTTTCCTTGGTCGTATCACGATGCAGAAAGGTCCAGAGTACTTCGTGGAGGCGGCAGCACGCGTATTGGCCAAGACCGACGGCGTGCGCTTCGTGATGGCAGGTAGCGGCGATATGATGAATAAGATGATTGACCTGGTAGCACAACGCGGCATTGCGGATAAGTTCCACTTCCCAGGTTTCATGCGCGGGCGCCAAGTACAAGAGGTGTTGGCTGACTCGGATGTGTATATCATGCCAAGTGTGAGCGAGCCATTCGGTATATCGCCACTGGAGGCCATGCAAGTGGGCTGCCCATCGATCATCTCCCACCAATCAGGCTGCGCCGAGATCCTCTCACACGCCATCAAGACCGACTACTGGGACATCGACGCCATGGCAGATGCCATCTACGCGATTGTGAAATATCCAGCTATGTACAAGTCGCTGCGCGAGTTGGGTCGCAACGAGGTGAACAACATCAAGTGGTATGACGCAGGATTGAAAGTGCGCCGTATCTATGATTTGGTGATTAACGGGTATTGAGGTTAAAGGCTAAAGGTTAAAGGCTAAAGGTTAGAATTATTAACATAGTAATATAAATAAAGTCATGAAAAATATTTGTTTTTGCTTTCAAATGCATGCGCCTTACAGTTTGAAGCGCTATCGTTTTTTTGAGATTGGTCAAGACCATTACTACTATGATGACATGCAGACCGAGGATCGCGTTGCATCGCTCATCAACACATCGTATATGCCACTCTGCAAGACCATAGCAGAGATGATTCGCCTCTCCAGAGGTCGATTCCACTGCGCGCTGAGCGTGTCGGGTACGATGTTGGAGATGCTGGAGCAATACGACCCAGAGATGATTGATATGCTCAAGGAGTTGGCAGGTACAGGATGCGTGGAGTTTGTGGTGACACCTTACTCCTACTCGCTCGCCAGCGTATATAGCGACACCGAAGCCGCAGAACAGTTGCAAGCACAACAAGCACAAGTGAAGCAACTGTTGGGCGTAGAGTCCACGACCGCTTGTCTGTCCGAACTGCTCTACAGCGATGAGATAGCTATTCGTCTGCATAAGATGGGCTTCAAAGCTGTGATGACCGAGGGCGCAAAGCATATCCTGAGTTGGAAGAGCCCTAACTACGTATATAGCAGCAGTGCTGCTCCTAAGCTGAAAGTGCTGCTCCGCAACACGAGCCTCAGCGATGAGTTGGCATTCCACTTCTCTGACCCTGCATGGCACAACTTCCCAATGGACGGCGAGCAATATGCGATGTCCATCGCTGGGTTGCCAGAAGAGGAGCAAGTGGTGAACATATGGGTGGGAGCCGAGACCTTCGGTCTGCGCCAACCTGCTACGACAGGAATCTTTGATTTCCTCAAGGCATTGCCATACTTCGCTCTGGAGCAAGGCATCGGTTTTATGACCCCAGGCGAGGTAGCCAAGAAATGTGCAGCCAACGATGCAGTAGTAGTGCCTTACCCATTGACATGGGCAGGCGAGGCAAAGGATATCAGCACCTATAACGGCAATGACCTGCAACAAGAGGCGTTGCAGAAACTCTACGCCGTGGCTGAGCGCGTACACCTGTGCCAAGATAAACAACTCAAGCACGATTGGCTCATCCTGCAAGATGTGAACTACTTGCACTATATGAACCATATCGACCAAGGCGCTACGCAGTTTGAGTCGGCATACGATGCGTTCATCAACTATATGAACATCCTCTCTGACTTCCTACAACGCGTAGAGGAGCAATATCCTACTACGATTGAGAACGAAGAGTTGAACGAGTTGCTCAAAACCATCCAAAACCAAGAAAAGGAGATTGAGCGCCTCGAGAAACAACTCAAGGAAGCCAAGAAAGGTGCCAAGAAAACGGCAAAATAAAGAATAAGGTAGAAGAATGCAGGTGAGACACATAATAGCGTGTGTAGTTATTATGTGCGGTAGTGTTGGTCTGTTTGCTGCAGAGAAATCTGTGCCGACTATCATGCGCACATGGCAACTGGATCCATGGACAGGTATCGCGGATACCTTGTCCATGGTTGATACGTCATACATGCACTTGCCCATGCGCGACGTGCTGAATGACTACTCCATCTCCAACACCACCAACTCCAATCTCATCTCCCCTACCCAATCGCGTATCTATTTCGATCGCGATAAGCGAGCAGACTTTATCTTTGCCGATGCCTACACGCCTTATATCATCGCGCCGAAGAACGTGACCTATTATCACACCACGACACCCTATTCGAGCGTGGCATACAAAAAGGGCTTCGTCACTAACCTGGACCAAAACGATATTAGCTTCATGTTCACGGGCAATGTGAGCCGCCGCACGAACTTGGGTATGACGATTGATTACTTGAACTCGTACGGTCGTTTTGCTTCGCAAGAAGGTAAGACCGTGTTTGGTTCAGTATTCGGCAGTTACAACGGTGACCATTACTCGATGCAAGGAGCGTTCACATGGAACACGCTGAGCAACTTCGAGAACGGCGGTCTGAGCGACCCCACGCAATTGCAAGGTAGTCTCAAACCCGAAGATATGCCTGTGGAACTGCAAGGTATGTCGGCACTGCGCTATCTGTCGGGATACCTGAACCACTACTACAGCATTTGCGTGGAGCGCGAACGCAAAGTGAATTATCGCGAACGCGACGAAGAAGGCAATTGGGTGAAGAAAGACTCGGTGAAAATAGAATATGTGCCTGTGACCACTTTCCGACATGTGTTTGAGACCGCAGATGCCACCAAACGTTACGTAGAGAAGAGAGCCAATCAGGGATTCTATTCGGATATTTACCGCGATTCGGTGGCTACAAACGACACGGCAGCATGCCTGAGCATCAAAAACACATTGTCAGTGACCTTTGAAGAGGAGTTCAATACGTGGTTGAAGTTCGGCGCTATCGTATATGTCATGAACGAGACACAACGACATGTACTGCGCGATAGCATTGTGCCAGAGTCACCCATCAAAGACTCTATTTACCATACACAATGGACCAACAACCTATACATAGGTGGAGCATTGTACAAAAACCGCGGCGAGCATATACACTATGGTTTTGACGGCAATGTATGTCTGTTGGGATACAAATTGGGTGAGTTTCAGGTGAACGGCCATCTGGATGCGGGGTTCCGTTTGGGCAAAGACTCCATGACATTAGCCGCCCATGCCTACATCAAGAACGAAGCGCCCGACTTCTATCTGCAACACTACCGCAGCAACCACTATCAGTGGGAAAACAAATTTAACAAAACGCTCCGCTTCTATATAGGCGGCGAAGTGGCATACCCCACACAATGGGTGAAACCCAAGCTGAAAGTGGCATTTGAGAACATCACACAGCATATCTATTTTGATGAGAACGGCTTACCCAAACAGATGGACGGCAATATACAGGTACTGGCAGCAGACTTGCAACTCAACATCACCACACCCTGGCTGAACCTGGATAATAGCATTGTGTATCAACACTCCTCATCTGCCGCATTGCCACTGCCGACATTGACGATGTACAACAACCTGTATTATCACGGCACTTGGGTGAAAGCATTGGACGTGCAGATTGGTGTGGACATGCGGTTCTTCACCAAATATTATGCCCCTGTACTCAATCCCGCATTGGGACAGTTCTGCATACAAAACAAAGAGCAGGTGGGTAACTACCCCGTGATGAATATGTATGCCAACTTCTATGTGAAGCACATACGACTCAAACTATTTGCGCAATATCAACACTTCAACGCGTCGTTTATGAACAAACAATACTTTGGCATGCCTCATTATCCTATGGCGCCCGATATGTTCCGCGCGGGATTGGCGTGGCATTTTTATAAATAGGTGAGAGATTGGCGCTAAGCGCCTGAAGATCGCCCCTTACGGGGCTGTAGATCGGGCTAAAGCCCTGAAGAACTTAGATAAAAGAGAGATGCAACAAACACCAAACTTACATACAATATTCAGTTATGCCAGCGAGGAAGCTGGTCGATTGGGCAATGCTGAGATTATGCCCGACCACTTGCTGTTGGGTATCATACGTCTGGGTGCTGGCAAAGCATTCGAACTGCTCATGCAAGCAGGCATGGACCCTGTGGAGTGCAAACGCAAGATAGATGAGCGTTTGCGACAGACGGAAACGACTCAAACGCAGAAACTGTCGCGCGCCTGCGAACGTGTGGTACGCCTCACGGGTATAGAAGCACGCAGTTATCAGGCAGAGACCTGCGGTTCGGTACACCTGTTGATGGGTTTGCTGCGCGACCGCATCAATTACCCCGCCATGTACCTGGAGCAACAACATGGCATAGATTATGAGTGCATCGAACGTCTTTACCCCAAGCCCGACCCGCTGCCACAAGGCGAGCTGACCCTCGATGAACAGCCACAAGAGCGCGAGACAACAATCCATATCTTCGGTCCCGACATGGGCAACAGCAAGAAACAGAAAGGCAAAACCGATACGCCTGCCCTGACCAAGTATGGACGCGACCTCACCGCACAAGCCAAGAACGGCGAACTGGACCCCGTCATTGGACGTCAGATAGAGATTGACCGCGTGATACAAATCCTGTCACGCCGCAAGAAGAACAACCCTATCCTCATTGGCGAACCTGGTGTGGGTAAGTCCGCTATCGTGGAGGGACTGGCACTGCGTATTGTAGCCAAAGAGATTCCTGCCTTGGAGGGCAAGCGTATCATCTCGCTCGACATAGCGTCTATGGTGGCAGGCACTACCTACCGCGGTCAGTTTGAAGAGCGCATCAAGACAGTCATCAAAGAACTCAACGATCATCCAGAGGTTATTCTCTTTATCGACGAGATACACACCCTCATGGGCGCTGGTAATGCTCAGGGTTCGTTGGACGCCGCCAATATCCTCAAACCCGCCTTGGCGCGTGGCGAGGTACAATGTATTGGCGCCACAACCATCAGCGAATACCGCACCAGCATTGAGAAAGATGGGGCATTGGAACGAAGATTCCAAAAAGTGACCGTACAACCCACCAATGCAGACGAGACCTATACTATCCTTACACGATTGAGCGAAACGTATGGACAGTTTCACCATGTGCAATATACGCAGGAGGCCCTACGCGCGTGCGTGAACCTTACTGATAGATATATCACCGACCGCCAGTTCCCCGACAAAGCCATTGATGCGATGGACGAAGTGGGTGCTTGGAAAGGTGAGAGGTTAGAGGTGATAGGTGAGAGGCAAGAGATTACCGAGGCAGATGTGGCACGTATCGTCAGCCAGATGTCAGGCGTGCCTGTACAAAGGGTGGCACAAGCCGAAGGCGAACAACTGCGACAGATGGCAGACGTATTACAGCAACGTGTGATAGGTCAAGAGGAGGCAGTGAAGAAAGTGGTCAAAGCGATTCAACGTTCGCGTATGGGATTGCGCGACCCACGCAAACCTATCGGAACATTCTTCCTACTCGGTCCGACAGGTGTCGGCAAGACACACTTGGCACAATGCCTCGCCGAGGAGATGTTTGGCAACCGAAATGCGATTATACGCTTTGACATGTCGGAGTTCATGGAGAAGCATACTGTCAGTCTGCTGGTAGGAGCGCCTCCTGGATATGTGGCACACGAGGATGGAGGCAAACTGACTGAAGCAGTACGGCGTAAGCCCTATTCGATTGTGCTCTTTGATGAGATAGAGAAGGCGCACCCTGACATTTTCAATGTACTATTGCAAGTCATGGACGAAGGACGACTGACAGATCGTCAGGGGCACATTGTGGATTTCAAGAACACCATCATCATCCTCACCAGCAATGTGGGTACACGCCAACTGAGCGAGTTTGGTGCTGGCATCGGCTTTGGAGCTGATAGTCTGGACGATAAAGCGACGGAGCGTATGCTCACCAAGGCGCTGCAACGCACTTTCCCACCTGAGTTTGTCAATCGATTGGATGACATTATCGTATTTCATCCGCTCAATGACGAGGCTTTGGCACAGATATTGTGGCTCGAACTGCGCCCCTTACAGGTACGTCTTGAGGCGATGGGGTATAGCTTGGAACTGAGTGATGAGACCCAACAGGAAATACTTCGTCTGGCACGTGACAAACAATATGGTGCGCGCCCACTCAAGCGCGCCATACAAACACTAATAGAAGACCCGCTGACCGATAAGTTGTTGGCTGGCGAAATAGAAAATAAAATAATAAAAATATAAGATTTATGGCAAAAGAGATTACAGATGCTAACTTCCAAGAGTTGTTGGCAGAGGGCAAACCCCTCGTGGTAGATTTTTGGGCTCCATGGTGTGGGCCATGCAAGATGATTGCTCCTATTTTTGATGAATTGGCAGCAGAGTACGAAGGTCGTATCATAGCAGGCAAAGTGAATGTGGATGACAACGACGAGACATGTGCTGCATACGGCATTATGAACATTCCTACCATCCTCTTCTTTAAGGGTGGCGAGTTGGTTCATCGTCAAGTAGGTGCTATCCGCAAACCTGACTTGCAAAAGCTTTTTGAAGAACTTTTGTAATAATTTTACAGATTTTTGCAAAAATATTTGCATAAGTCAAAAAAAAGCAGTACTTTTGCACCCAAATTGCCTTTGTAGGCACGATTTTGTGTGCCTACACGGGTGATTTCGTGCATAGTCAGCGCAAAAAAATACCGAGAAGCACGTGGCTTCGAGGTAAGAGCGGAGGCATCGAGCGCCCAATGACGCAGAGCGTCAGTCAATGCGTGAGATTGCCGAACGCGAGGGTCTGGTAGCTCAGCTGGATAGAGCAACAGCCTTCTAAGCTGTGGGTCTCGGGTTCGAATCCCGACCGGATCACAAAGCGATGGTAATTGAGAATTTGAATTAAGAATTTTGAATTATGATTGCTTTTCATTATTAACTATTAATCATAAAAGTTAACTGTACTACATGCGTCAGTTAAAAATCACAAAATCAATCACCAACCGTGAATCGGCCTCGCTTGACAAGTATTTGCAGGAGATTGGTCGTGAGCCGCTGATTCCCGTTGACGAAGAAGTAGAATTGGCCCGTAGAATCCGCAATGGGGATAGAGCCGCTTTGGAGAAATTGGTGAAAGCCAATCTCCGCTTCGTAGTTTCTGTAGCAAAACAGTACCAAAATCAAGGTTTGAGCCTTCCTGACCTTATTGACGAAGGCAACCTTGGGCTTATCAAAGCAGCAGAAAAATTTGATGAAACACGAGGCTTTAAGTTTATCTCCTATGCCGTATGGTGGATTCGCCAATCTATTCTTCAAGCCCTGGCAGAGCAATCGCGTATTGTACGTCTTCCGCTGAACCAGGTAGGTTCTCTCAACAAGATCAACAAGGCCTATCAACGCTTTGAGCAAGAGCATGAGCGCAAGCCAAGTGCCGAAGAATTGGCAGAATTGTTGGACATACCTGTGGATAAGATTGCAGACACACTGAAGATGTCGGGTCGCCAAGTGAGTGTAGATGCACCTTTTGTAGAGGGTGAAGACAACAGTCTGATAGATGTGATGGTCAATGAGGACTCTCCAAACGCTGACCACACATTGATCAACGAATCACTCTCTCGCGAGATTGACCGCGCATTGGCAACCCTGACCCCACGCGAAGCAGACATCATCCGTAAGTTCTTTGGTATTGGTGTACCAGAAAAGACATTGGAGGAGATTGGCATTGAGTTCCGCCTCACTCGTGAGCGTGTCCGCCAGATTAAAGAGAAAGCTATTCGCCGCTTGAAAGCAAGTTCGCGCAGCAGAATTCTCAAAACCTACTTAGGATAACAAATTAAAAGACATACCTGCAATAATGTAAAAGGACTGCCCGAAAGCAGTCCTTTTTGTTTACTATTTATTGGCAGAGCCAACGCTTCACTATCTTAGTCCAGATACAGGATCGCTGCCGTCTGTGGAGCGACGCGGATAGTACCAGCAACCGTAGCATCGCACGCCACTGGGCACTTGCCGTCCACACATGCATAGTGGAAGTCTCCCTCTGGCAATGCCACTTTAGTAGCTTTCTCTTGACCATTGAGAACAACCACGATGGTCTTCCAGGTGTCGCCTACTGCCTCGCCATTCAATTGGTATGCCACAACGCCCTCTGGAGCCTCCAAGAAATGTAGATTCTGGCGAACCAACTCAGCATCACCCATATGGAAAGCAGGGTGCGCCTTGCGCAGTGCAATCAGACCTTGGTAGTAGCGGAAGAGGTCGATGTTCTGTGCCTTCAATGACCAGTCAATAGCGTTGATGTCGTCAGGACTGCAATAGGAGTTGTGCACACCTTTCTTATCTCGTGCGATCTCCTCGCCACACCAGAGGAATGGCATACCTTGCGAAGTCAATACGGCAGTTTGTGCCAACTTGCTGAGGCGTTGCAACTCGCCTGGACGCAGTTTCTTATTCGCTTTGAGGCGGTCAGTGAGCATCATATCATCGTGGCAAGATACATAACTGATACATTGAGTAGGTTGAGCTGTCCAAGCTTGTTTAGAGTAGTTGACCTTCTCCATATCTACCTCTGGGTGAGCAATACAGCCCACAAGGCCGAACTTGATACTCTCCTCGTGACCTTTCTCGCCAACAAGGAAAGCACCGCGGTTGTTATCGGAGAAAGGACCACGCAGTGCATCGCGCATATCGTCGCAGAAAGCACCGATATTAGGCAGTTTCTGCATATTGGCCTTCATTGCCAACTCATCACCAGGATACAGTGGACCACCCGCAGCCCAGCCTTCGCCATAGAGCAAGAGCGATGGGTCGATGCTATCCATCATAGCGCGCACCTGGTTCATGGTCTCCACGTCATGGATACCCATGAGGTCGAAGCGGAAACCGTCCATGTGATACTCCTCAATCCAGTAACGGCAAGACTCAATGATGAACTTGCGCATCATAGCGCGCTCACTGGCGGTCTCGTTGCCACAACCCGAAGCATTACCCAAATCGCCATTCTCGTGAAGGCGATAAAAGTAGTCAGGGCAAGTCTGTGTGAAATTGCTATTCTCCACATTGAAGGTGTGGTTGTACACCACGTCCATAATCACGCGGATACCTGCTTTGTGCAATGCCTGAATCATCTGCTTCATCTCGCGGATACGTGTGGCAGGGTCGTATGGGTTGGTGCTATAGCCACCATCAGGCGCGTTGTAGTTAACAGGGTCATAGCCCCAGTTGTATTTATTATCGCTCAAGCGAGTCTCATCCACTGATCCGTAGTCGTAAGAAGGCAAGATTTGCACGTGGGTAACACCCAACTCCACGAGGTGGTCAATACCCGTAGAGAAGCCTTCAGCCGTCTTGGTGCCATGCTCGGTCCATTGTACAAACTTACCCTTGTTCTCCACACCTGAAGTAGCGTGGATAGACATATCGCGGTGGTGCATCTCATATACGATAGCATCCTTAGCACCCGCAAAAGCAGGGCGCACATCCTCGTTCCAACCCTCTGGGTTGGTTGCAGGAAGGTCAATAATCGCAGCACGGCGACCATTCACGCCCACCGCCTTAGCGAAGATACCAGGGGTCTCATGAAGTGTCCAGCGAGAAGTAGGCTCTACCACTTGGAAGGTGTAGAACTGTCCATTGAGGTCACCTTTGACAGTTTTGGTCCAACTACCATCTTTCTGACGGCACATGGTCAGACGCTTCAATGGATCTACAGTCGTAGCATCGGCATAGAGATTCAGATACACAGTATCTGCATTAGGGCTCCATACAGAGAAAGTTGTCTGCTCAGGTGAATAGGTCATCTCATTGAGCGAACCTTGTTTCACAGGATATTCGTCCACACTCTCGTAGTGTGGTTTCTTGGCACAGCAGCCCACAAGAGTAGCTACCAATGTCATCATAATAATTGCTTTTTTCATGTTTATTGTGTTGATTTTATTCTCCGCTTAAAGAGAGTTGGTTGATATTGGCTTTTTCGATGCGTTGCGCCGCATATTCACGGGTGACTTCGTAAGCGGTTTGACCGTCCTGAGACGAAGGCAAATCGTACATCACATCGATCATGACCGTCTCCATCAGTCCACGCAAACCACGCGCGCCCAACTTGTATTCTACGGCTTTATCCACGATATAATCGAGCATATCGGGCGCAAAAGTGAGCGCGATGCCATCCATGGACAATAGCTTTTGATATTGTTTCACCAACGCATTATTGGGTTCGGTGAGGATATTGCGCAGCGCTGCCTTGTCGAGGGGTTTGAGGTAGGTGAGAACGGGCAAACGACCGATAATCTCGGGTATCAAACCAAACGACTTCAAATCTTGTGGCGCTATGTATTGCAAAAGGTCGCTCTTATCAATCGCCTGTGCCTTCTTTGCCGCGTCAAAACCCACCACTTGGGTATTCATGCGTTGGGCTATCTTACGCTCAATGCCATCGAAAGCGCCACCGCAAATAAAGAGGATATTCTGCGTATTGACATGGATAAACTCCTGCTCTGGGTGCTTGCGACCGCCTTGAGGTGGTACATTCACCACCGAGCCTTCGAGCAGCTTCAGCAATCCCTGTTGCACACCCTCGCCCGACACGTCGCGGGTGATGGATGGATTGTCAGACTTACGCGCAATTTTGTCGATTTCATCGATAAAAACGATACCTTTCTCGGCTTTCTTCACATTGTAATCCGACTCCTGCAAGAGGCGTGTGAGCAAACTCTCCACGTCTTCGCCCACGTAGCCCGCTTCGGTTAGCACCGTAGCATCCACGATGGTGAAAGGCACCTTGAGGAGTTTAGCAATCGTGCGTGCAAGGAGGGTCTTGCCCGTACCTGTGGAGCCGACGAGAATGATGTTGGATTTCTCAATCTCCACTCCACCCTCTTCACGGGGCTGCAAGACACGTTTATAGTGATTATATACCGCCACCGACAGATAGCGTTTGGCATCGTCTTGACCGATGACATACTGGTCAAGGAAAGCCTTAATCTCAGCTGGCTTGGGCAGCGTTTTAAGATCTAAACCTTTGACATCGGTCTCCTCTTCCACATACTGCTTCATCTCGCGAATCATCTTGTGACCCGCCTCGATGCAGTCGTGACAAATCAAGCTGCCATCATCGCCACGAAACATATGCGGCATCTCACGTCCGCAAAACGAACATTGTTCTTTCTTCTTAGCCATATCCGTTACTTATTCTCGCGGCGATACACCTTATCAATCATACCATATTGGAGTGCCTCCTCAGCAGTCATCCAGTAATCGCGGTCGGCATCTTGGCGAATCTTCTCCATTGTCTGACCAGAGTGGTCGGAAATAATCTGATAGAGTTCGTCCTTGAGTTTGAGAATCTCGCGAGCTGTGATCTCAATGTCTGATGCTTGGCCTTGGATACCACCCAATGGTTGGTGAATCATCACGCGGCTATGAGGCAATGCGGCACGCATACCTTTCTCGCCTGCCACCAACAGCACAGCGCCCATGCTGGCAGCCATACCCGTACAGATGGTCGCAACGCGCGAACGAATAAACTGCATCGTATCATAGATGCCCAAACCTGCATACACCGAGCCACCTGGTGTGTTAAGATAAATACTAATATCGCGATCCGAGTCCACGGAGTCCAAATACAATAATTGTGCTTGAATCACATTGGCGGTGTAGTCATTCACCTCAGTGCCCAAGAAGATAATTCGGTCCATCATCAAGCGAGAGAACACATCCATCTGCGTAACATTGAGTTGGCGTTCCTCCAAGATTGATGGACTAATGTAACTTGCCGATGCATTCATGGCATTCTCTACATGCATCGAGTTCATGCCGTTAGACACGGCGAATTTCAAAAAATCATTCTTCATGTTCGTTTTCATTTAGAGTTTAGTGTTTAATGTTGTTCTTTTTTAAGTACTGCCCGACGTATGCCGGGCAGTACCTTATAGATTATGTGCGCACGCGCATATGCGCATAGCACTATTATTTCTTGAGTTCAGCTTTCTTAGCTTTGCGGCGCTCCATTGCCTCTTGAATATCGTAAGCCAAAGGAGTTGCTACGCAGAGTGAAGAGTAAGTACCTACAACCACACCGATGAGCAATGCGAATACGAATCCGCGGATAGTCTCACCACCGAAGCAGAAGATTGCAATCAATACTACGAGGGTTGACATCGAAGTAGAGAAGGTACGGCTGAGTGTGTGATTCAACGCATCGTTGATGTTTTGCTTGCGGTCGCGTTTTGGATACAAACCTGTGTATTCACGTACACGGTCGAAGATAACCACGGTATCGTTGATAGAGTAACCGATAACGGTCAAGATAGCAGCGATAAACGCTTGGTCAATCTCCATAGAGAATGGCATCACCTTCCAAAGGAGCGCATATGCACCGAGTACGATGAGGGTGTTGTGTGCCAAACCAGTCAACGCGCCTACAGAGAATGCGAAGTTGCGGAAACGAACCAACACATAGAGGAAGATACCTACCAACGCAGCCAATACAGCCCAAACAGCAGATTGAGTGATGTCGTCTGCAATAGCAGGACCTACCTTTTGTGATTGCATGATACCAATCTCTGGGTTAATCTCTGTGGACTTAAACTCATCCAAGGTGATACCCTCTGGCAAGAATTGTTGGCAACCAGCGAAGAGCAATGCCTCGATCTCGTCATCCAAAGTCTCAGAGTTGTCGTTGATACGGTAGTTGGTAGAGATACGTACTTGGTTAGCGTTACCGATGGTGATTACGTTGAGGGCGAAGGTCTCCTCGTCACCTGCTTGTGTCTTAGCCTCCATGAAGACATTGTCCAATGCGGCATTTACCTCTTGTGTATTAACTGGCTCTGCGAAGCGAATGATATAGTTGCGACCACCAGAGAAGTCGATACCGAGGTTGAGTTTACCCATGATGTGTGGGTTCACACCCAAGATACCTACAAGTACCAATACACCTGATACGATATATGTCACCTTGCGAGCACCAATAAAGTTAGCTTTGGTGTTTTGCAAGAAGTTTTGCATAAGTTTGGTGGTGAAGTTGAGCTCCTTAGCATTCTCTTTCTTAGCATATGCTTCGAGCAACAAACGGCAAACGAACACAGCGGTCAAGAAAGAAGAAATGATACCAATCATGTAGGTAACAGCGAAGCCCTTGATAGGACCAGTACCGAAGATAGCCAAGATAGCACCTGTAAGGAATGAAGTCACGTTAGAGTCGATAATCGCAGAAATAGCGTTGCCGAAACCATCCTCAATAGCTTTGCGCAAGTTCTTGCCAGCACGACGCTCCTCGCGGATACGCTCGTAGATAAGTACGTTAGCGTCCACTGCCATACCCATGGTGAGCACGATACCGGCGATACCAGGCAAGGTCAATACAGCAGAGAATGATGACAAGATACCTGCGAGCAAGAATACGTTGCAGAGCAATGCAAAGTCAGCAATCAATCCTGCTGTCAAACCGTAGTACATGATCATGTAAACGAGAATCAAGATAAAACCAATCACGAAGCTCCAGAGACCATCATGAATTGCCTCTTGACCGAGTGATGGACCTACCACATCCTCTTGGATGATGCGTGCAGGCGCAGGCATCTTACCAGAATTGAGGGTGTTAGCCAAGTCTTTTGCCTCTTCTACGGTGAAGTTACCAGTGATTTGTGAGTTACCACCTGCGATCTCGTTTTGTACAGTTGGGAAGCTATATACATAGCCATCGAGTACGATAGCGATAGACTTGCCGATATTGTCGCGTGTGATACGTTGCCAGTCGCGCGCACCCTCAGCGTTCATGGTCATACTTACGTTAGCGTAAGCAGATGTTTGACCGAAGTCTGCACGAGCGTCGGTGATCACATCACCCTCCAATGATGGACGACCACTGGTTTGAGATTTCAATGCTACCAATTGGTAGTATGCCTCTGCCTCGTCAATGGCCTTCACAGTCCAGCACAAACGCAACTCGCGTGGGAGCAACGATTTAGCCACTTGAGAATTGAGCATAGCCATCACCTTAGCAGTGTCAGTATAGTGTGCAGTACCTACTACAGGACCTTGATATGGTTGACCTGCAGGGCTAACAGATGGTTGCAATTGGGCGAACAATGGGTTAGCTTTCTTGTACTCCTCATATGCGGCCTCTTGATCTGCTTCTGCTTGTGCCAAGCTATCTGCTGCCAAGTCTTCTACCAAGGCATCCAAATCATCTACCTCAGTTTTTGCCTCCTCTTTTACAGGAGCAGCATCTGTCTGAGCAGCCTCGGTGCTTGCGTTTTGAGCAGCAAACTCATTGTTGATTTGAGAGAGTTGTGGCAAGATCTCTGCCAAGTCATAAGTTTCCCAGAACTCCAAGTTAGCAGAACCTTGCAGCAGTTTACGAACGCGCTCTGGCTCTTTGATACCTGGCAACTCGATCAAGATACGACCTGTTTGGCTGAGCTTTTGGATATTTGGTTGTACCACACCAAAACGGTCAATACGAGTACGCAACACGTTGAATGAGTTATCAATTGCGCCTTGCACCTCTTCACGAACCACGCTCTCCACCTCTTGGTTGGTTGAGTTCAAGCTTACTTTCTCGCGAAGCTCGAAAGTAGAGAACACGGATGCCAATTGAGCATTAGGGTCAATCTCGTAGAATGATTCGAAGAAAAGGGTCAAGAAGTCTGCACCCGAAGATTTTTGTTTCTCTTGTGCCAAAGCGATGGCGTTGTTGAAGTTCTCTGTGGTGTTATAACCGCTCAATGCGCGGATAATCTCAGGCACAGAAACCTCCATTGTTACGTTCATACCACCCTTGAGGTCAAGACCAAGATTGATCTCTTTCTCACGGCACTCTTTCAATGTGTAGCCAAACCACACTTTCTCACCAGCAATAGAGTCCAAGTATTGGTACTCTTTTGCATCATCACCTTGTGCATACTCTGCTGCTTTGTTGTCGTAGTGATTTGTCACTACAGAGAATGACAAATAGAACGCACTCACCAAAGCCAAGCATACTGCCAAGGTAATAACAAGTCCTTTGTTTTGCATAATTTTAATTTAGTTTTATTGTTAGTATTTTTTATTCTGCTATGCTATCTCGCGCACGCGTATCGTACCCACGCACAAAATAGGGCGCAAAATTACTAAAAAAAACGCATATACGCAAGAAAATACACAAAAATATCATATTTTTTGCCGAAAAGTGTGAAAATATTTGGTCATGTGCGGGCTTCGCCCTCTCAATTAGCGACACAACTGTACCTTCGGACGCCGCCTGCGCAAAACCGCATTCCCCCGAAGCTACGGTCGCAAATTGCAGCACATACGCTATTTTTTTTGCCAAAAAATGCATTTTTTTCTAAAAAAATTTGCGTATGTGCAATTTTTGTTGTACCTTTGCACCGCAATTCAGAAATGAGTTGATAATATCGCGGAGTAGAGCAGTGGTAGCTCGTCAGGCTCATAACCTGAAGGTCGGTGGTTCGATCCCGCCCTCCGCAACAAGAGGAAAGTCGCTTAATAGAGCGACTTTTTTGTTTCCCAACACACACTCTAACGGAACATGGGTTGATCACTTACAAACACAAAAAAACGCTGCACATTCTACTGCGCAGCGTTTTCTTTTATGTAAATCTCGTTCAATTAACGAACTTGACGTCCTGAGATGTCATATACATCGCCATTTGGCATCACGAGGTACAAGGATTGGTTGATAAGCACCTTGCGAGCTTGTGGCTTAGACACTTCCACATTCTCTACATCGGTTGATTCTGGGCAATCTACTACAGTGTAAGTTGCCTTATCATTGCCAGATTGAGAGAGTTGGATGCAAGTATTGGCAGTAAACGTCATATCCACGGTTTGGTTTGGATCACTCCATTCCGAACCATTCTTGAAGATGATATTCAACTCTGTGGTGTTTTCAGTTACCACATACCACTCACCATCTTTGGTTGGAGTCACTTCGCGACCCGCTCCACCTGTAGGCCATACCCAAGCCAAAATAGTATTAGTCCAATGTGCAGGTACTTTTGCCTTCACGGTAATACCCTCCTTAGGATCTTCTGGTTTTGGATCATCGCCTGGATTAGGTGTTTCACCACCGTCGCACAATGCTGTTACAGTACCATTGCAACCGCTGAAGTTGTACAGACCGTGCATTGTAAAGGCAAGGTCAGCGGTTTGCTTGTTGTTGCCATTCCAGATAATCATCCATGTAGAAGGATCGCCCGCAGCACTCGCAGGAACCACGAATTTGAACGTACCATCGCCCAAGTGAGTAGCAGCAGTACCTGGCCATGCGCCTGCAAGTTGGTTATTTCCATTAGCAGGATCCCACATATATACATTGGCAGCTGTACCAAAGTCTGAACCTTGGAAGAACACCGCACGCTCATCAGCAGACTCCAAGCACATTTCTGAATCCTTTGGATCCTCTGGCTTAGGATCAACAGGTTTTTCACCTGTATCACCACCCTCGCAGAGTTTGGTCACAAGGCTTTGATAACCTGCAGCAGTGTAAAGACCGCGCATTTGGAATTTTAAATCAGCAGTTTGCTTGCCACCACCATTATTGTTCCAAATGATTTGCCAATCAGAACCATCACCTGTCATCGTTTCAGGAATAACGAATTTGAACGTACCACCACCAAGATGCTCTGCACGTTGTCCAGGCCAGTTACCCGTTAAATTGGTGCTGCCCTTCCAAATATGCACTGCAACAGATGTACCCCACTCTTGGTCACCTTTGAAGAATACAACACGCTCAGTAGCTGAAGCCAAACATGGTTCTACTGGATCACCCCAGTTCGTATTACCACCATTGCCACCTGCTCCAAAGCGATCGTCCAACTCCTCTTGTGTACCATCCCATTGTGGATAACTACCAGCGTTCTTTGAACCATATACATATTTGCCATCTACGCCAATCTTGCCAGGAGCAGGAGTTTTTGTAGTGCTGAGCACATATACGCGCAAGTTACCTTTGCCAGAGCATGAAACCGTAAGCGAACCATTGGTAACGGTCTTTTTATCACCGGTCACACAATCCACGTATGTACCATTCTCAATACCTGAGAAGGTTGCGCCACCAGAAATGGTTACCAAAGCGTATGAGTCGGTAGTAGCATCGGTATAACGACGTTTGAATGCAAACGAGCCATTGCAACCCTGAGTACTATATTGTCCTTTACGCAAAGCAGGAACTGCCATACGAATCTTAGCCAAACGTTGGATATGCAATGAAAGTGGGTGCTTCAATGTTTGTGCAATATTACCTGTTGCGTTGCTGTACTCAGCAAAGTCGGTTACATTAGCCTCACCCTTGATATAACCACCAAAATATGCACGACCAGTCTCTTTCAATGCGATATTTGGACCTTTGTCAATCACGCAACCCTTCTTGAATTGAATTTCTGAACCGTAATATACGCAAGGGATACCACGGAAAGTAAACATCAATGCCAAGTTCTCAGCCCAAGTGTCTTCACTTTGGTCAAAACGTGTACCTTCTGGTGCACCGTCAGGAGCGTAGTCGTGAGAATCTACATATACTACGTTCCATGTAGCATCGTTGTAGCGGTTGTCGTTACCCTTCACGCCCCATGCCTCATTAGCACTACGGAAGTTCCAGTGCATTGGGAAGTCAATCACACTCAAACCAGAGTATTGGCTATAATCAGGAGTATGATAGGTATTACCATTGAGCAATGCGTTGTTCGATGTACGCCCGTCGCTGTATTGACCTACGTAATCAGCAGCGTGTTGATCTACAGAAGTCACGTTAGTGTGGCTACCTTTGCCACCTTCCATAACTACTATACTGTTCCAAGAAGTCTCGCTATTATCCCATGCGTAGTTCTTTTTCTCCGTCCAGGTATAGAAGTATGGGCTCAAACGGTCTTGACCACGGTAGGTCACATTGCGATCACGTGAGCACACCTCAGCAAACATAAAGAAGTCGCCACCATTACGTGCAGCTTTGTGTTGCTCTGCCAATGCAGTGAACTGAGGAATGAAGTTCTTGTTGAAAGTCAAACGAGAGATGTGACCGCCCGTATCGATACGGAAACCGTCCACACCCATTTTGATAAACTCGCCGTAGCATTTCACGAGGTAGTTAGCCACGTATGCATTCTCGGTGTTGAGGTCCACACAGTCACCTGCGATTTGTGCCCACCAACGGGTGTCATCATCCCAGTTAAAGTTACCATAGTGGTGCCAATAGTTGTTTTTATCGTGGTTTTGTCCATCGGTGTTCTTCATTTCTGCCAAGCGTTTAGCATATTGCTCGCCACCAGGGATAGACAAATAGTTATCAGGCAATTTACCACCATCTTTTTTGGTGTAAGGAACCATACATGCATCAATATTGCTTTGGTCTGCCTCCCAATCACGGGTAAAAAGTTTGCAGAGGTTTTCCTCGCCGAAGTTACCTGTGTGGTTCAACACAATATCCAAGATGATTTTCATACCTTTTGCGTGAGCGGCATCAATCAGATCTTGGAATTTCACGTCCTCGCTCTCATAGCGTTGATCTACTTTTGAGAAGTTACGAGCGTGATAACCGTGATAGTCATAACCAGAAGCATTCTCCACGATAGGAGTAATCCATACTGCGGTAAAACCGAGGGCTTTGATGTAGTCTAATTTCTCAATCAGACCTTTGAAATCACCACGCCAAGCAGGGTCACCTACGTTGTAGTTCTGAGCGTCCCAACATTGGGTGTCATTTTGAGGATCACCATTGTAAAAACGGGTAGTCATCACAAAATAGATGGACTCATCACGAAAGTCAGTACGCGATGGGAACAATGTGGCAGCAGTTGCTGTCATGAACATGAAGCAAGCCGCTAAAATGCCAAAAAATCGTTTTGCCATAATTGTTTTTAATTGTTTTTATTTATAAATTTGGTTTATGTGTTTATCCTACTGATCCTTCCAAACTCACCTGTAACAACTTCTGCGCCTCTACCGCAAACTCCATCGGCAGTTTATCCATCACTTCCTTGGCGTAGCCATTCACTATCAATCCCACAGCATCTTCTATACCTATGCCACGCTGTTGGCAATAGAAGAGTTGGTCCTCGCTAATCTTGCTGGTCGTTGCCTCGTGCTCAATGATCGCTGTCGGATTTTGTATGCGCATGGTTGGGAAAGTATGTGCCCCACACTTGTCACCCAACAAAAGACTATCGCACTGGCTATAGTTGCGCACGTTCTCTGCGTTAGGCATCACGCGCACCAGTCCGCGATACGCGTTCTGGCTCTTGCCCGCCGATATACCTTTACTTATTATACGCGAGCGCGTGTTCCTACCTATATGTATCATCTTTGTGCCAGTATCCGCCTGCTGGTAGTTATTGGTCACTGCCACCGAATAGAACTCAGCACTGGAGTTATCGCCCTTCAATATGCAACTTGGGTACTTCCATGTGATTGCCGAACCCGTCTCCACTTGTGTCCAACTCAATCGCGCATTCTCGTGGGTGATTCCGCGTTTGGTCACGAAGTTATAAATACCTCCCTTGCCTTCTTTATCGCCAGGATACCAGTTCTGCACCGTCGAATACTTCACTTCCGCATCCTTATGCACCACAATCTCCACAATCGCTGCGTGCAACTGATTCTCATCGCGCATAGGCGCAGTACAACCCTCCAGATAACTCAAATAGGCACCTTCATCTGCCACCAACAAAGTACGCTCAAACTGACCTGTATTACCCGCATTGATACGGAAATAGGTACTCAGTTCCATCGGGCAACGCACACCCTTGGGTATATACACAAACGAACCGTCTGAGAACACCGCCGAGTTCAATGCTGCATAGAAATTATCGCTCGCTGGCACTACCGAACCCAAATACTTCTGCACCAGTTCTGGATACTCTTGCACCGCCTCCGAGATAGAACAGAAGATAATTCCCTTCTCCGCCAATGTCTCTCGGAAAGTTGTTTTCACCGACACCGAGTCCATCACTGCATCCACTGCCATATTGCCTGCCAACGCAGCACGCTCCTCCAACGGAATACCCAACTTATCAAAGGTCTTCATCAGTTCAGGATCGATTTCTTTCTTCTCATCTCCCGTATGCGTTTTAGGTGCCGCATAATACGAAATCGCCTGAAAATCAATCTCTGGTATATCCAAATGCGCCCATCTTGGGTGCTCCATTGTCAGCCACTTGCGGTACGCCTTCAATCGGAACTCCAACAACCATTCGGGTTCATTCTTCTTCGATGAAATCAGTCGAACGACATCCTCGCTCAACCCCATAGGAATAACCTCGGTCTCCACATCCGTTGTGAAACCGTACTTATACTCCTGACTGGTTATTTCTTCTATTTCTTTCATTATTATAGTCCTATATCCAATAGCCCAAAGGGCTTCCAATACCCAATATCCCATACTCACTTGGCGACGTTCTATACCCAATAGGCGGAACGCCGTCCAATATCCTCCTTCCTTTAGGGGAGGATGTGATGGTGTAGGTTTAACAAAAAGAGCCACTCTCTTGAGCGGCTCTTTTCTGGAGGTACCTGGCGGATTCGAACCGCCGTCCCCGGTTTTGCAGACCGATCCCTAACCGCTCGGGCAAGGTACCAAAACATGCGTTCTTTTCAGAAAGCGACTGCAAAGGTAGTGCTTTTTTTTTAATTGACCAAATATTTTATGCAAATTTCACAAAAAATATGATATTTTATGCATTTTTCTTGCATAATTACATTTTTTATTGTACCTTTGCACCCGATTTCAAGCCGCGATGGTGGAATCGGTAGACACGAAGGACTTAAAATCCTTTGGCCAGTGATGGCTGTGCGGGTTCAAGTCCCGCTCGCGGTACTGAAAGGAAAGCCCTATGGCACATATGCTTGCATAAATGTGTTATAGGGATTTTCTTTTGCAAGTGGCGCAAGAACGCAATTTCCGCATGAAAGATCAAATATATCACCGAGAAGTATCTTGACATCTACCTGTTACAGTTGTTACAGTGTTACAGTTATTTCTCATATGTATTATGTTCTTTAAATACACAACATATAGGATATTGCTGTAACAACCGTAACACTGTAACATAACATAGACACAGAAAAACAATTGGTTGCACAAAAATGTTTCAATGAGAATTTGTCAGGTCGCGGTTGGCAGGATGTGGCTAATGGTAATCGAGTGGTGTGCGAGGGAGAGAGAGATTAGTTCGCTTCGCTTGAAGATGGAAGATCGCTGCGCCTGAAGTCCCTTTAAGGCGTCCATTATCCAAAAAATGCACTGCGCATTTGCGTATGTGCGGACTTCGTCCTAACGTAGAGTGGCAAGGTTGTACCTTCGAGGACACCCCTCGCAAATCTGCGAGTACCTCGAAGCTACTGCCACTCCACGCAGCCCAAATACAGAGAAAACGAGCCTAAAAATAAACTTTTGCTCGTTTTTTTTTGTATTTGTGCATTTTTTTTTGTACCTTTGCACCCAAATTGGCAAAAACGAAATTTTATGTATTACACTTATAGTGTACCATAGCGACAAAAGAAATGCAGAAATCGGATTTTATCATTGAGGTAAATCATGTGTCCAAACAGTTTGAGGACGGTAAATTTGCCTTGGACGATGTGAGCCTTCAAATCAAGAAAGGCGAGTTCGTAACAATCTTAGGCCCTTCTGGTTGCGGCAAGACGACGTTGCTACGTTGTATTGCTGGTTTTCAAGTGGCAACAGAGGGTGATATTTTGCTGAATGGCGAGGACGTAACCACCATGCCGCCACACTTGCGTGATGTGAATACGGTGTTTCAGAAGTACGCACTATTCCCCCATTTGAATGTATTTGACAATGTGGCTTTCGGATTAAAACTGAAGAAAGTAGATAAGAAAGTCATTGAGAAGAAGGTGAAGCAGGCGCTGAAGACTGTGGGCATGACCGACTATGAGTACCGCGATGTGGATAGTCTGTCAGGCGGTCAGCAACAGCGTGTGGCGATTGCGCGTGCAATCATCAACGAGCCAGAGGTGTTGCTGCTGGACGAGCCATTGGCTGCGCTGGACCTAAAGATGCGCAAGGACATGCAGATGGAGCTTCGTGCGATGCACAAGAAGTTGGGTATCACCTTTATCTATGTGACACACGACCAAGAAGAGGCATTGACATTGAGCGACCGCGTGGTGGTGATGAGCGAGGGTAAGATCCAACAAATAGGTACACCAACCGATGTATATAACGAGCCACAAAACTGCTTTGTTGCCGATTTTATCGGAGAAAGTAACATCTTGGATGCCACTATGGTGAAAGATAAGATGGTGAACTTCTGCGAGCATGACTTTGAGTGCGTGGACAAAGGTTTTGGCGAGGACACCGAAGTGGATGTGGTAGTTCGTCCTGAGGATATTTATATCGGAACTTTGCAAGAGGGTAAAGAGGATAACTGGCAGTTGCATGGAGAAGTGCAAAGCTGTATCTTTAAGGGCGTGCACTATGAGATGACTGTGCTGACCGATGAAGGGTATGAGTTGATGATTCAAGATTATCACGCCTTTGAGCCAGGCACGAAAGTGGGACTGCTGGTGAAGCCCGAAGATATTCAGGTGATGAAGAAAGAGCGATTGTGCAATACCTTCGATGGCGAAGTGCTGGAGGATAATCGTGTGCGTTTCTTGGACGAGGAATGGGATATCCCAGAGCGTGTGGCAGAGCGATTCGAAGTAGGCGAAGAGGTGGAAGTGGAAGTGGACTTCAACCGCGTGAATCTGCAAGACGATGAGGAAGATGGTGTATTGTGCGGCGAGGTATATTTCATCTTGTACAAGGGCGATCACTATCACTTGACTGTTCGCACGGACGATGGTGATGATATCTTTGTAGATACCAACGATGTGTGGGACGATGGCGATAGAGTGGGTATTCGCGTGGCACCAAGTTATATTCGATTGTATAAGAAAGAGGTTAAAGGACGCCCTGAAGGGCTATAGGACGCGGCAAAGCCGCTATAGGTTATAGGCATGAAAAATAGTAAATTAAGAATGGTGTTTCAGTCGCGTAGTACATGGGCATGGCCCTATGCGCTGTTTATGCTGTGCTTGGTGATTCTGCCATTGGTGCTGATTGGCGTGTATGCCTTTACGGATGCTGATGGTAGCTTTACGATACAGAACTTCGTGAGTTTCTTCACCAAGTCTGAAGCGATAAACACCTTTATCTATTCGCTGGCCATTGCGCTGATTACGACCATCATTTGTCTGCTGTTGGGGTATCCCGCAGCATACATCATGGCAATGGCAGACTTTAAGACACCGCAGGTGATGGCGATGTTGTTTATTCTGCCGATGTGGATTAACTTTTTGTTGCGCACGATTGCAACGGTGGAGTTGTTCCGAATGTTTGGTTTGCCGTTGGGCGAAGGAGCGTTGCTTTTTGGTATGGTGTATGACTTCCTGCCGTTTATGATTTATCCTATCTACAACACCCTGCAAAAGATGGACACCAGTTTGATAGAGGCAGCGCACGACTTGGGCGCAAAGCGTCATCAGGTGTTCTTGAAAGTGACATTGCCATTGTCGGTGCCAGGTATCTACTCGGGTATTGTGATGGTATTTATGCCAACGGTTTCAACTTTCGCTATCGCTGAGTTGCTGACCCATAACAAGGTGACACTGTTCGGTTCGCTCATCCAACGCTGCTTCGGCGAAGGCGGTATTGCGATGTGGAACTACGGTGCAGCATTGTCGCTGATCATGTTGATCATCATAGGATTGACCAGTTTCTTTGGTGGAGATAAGGAGGATATAAATCGTTGAGTGGACGCTTCGCTAGAGGTTAAAGGTTAGAGGTTAAAGGTTAAAGGCAAGGATATATGTTTGAAAATTATAAGAAATCGAAGATTGAGCAGCGAGGATTGGGATCGCGCATAGCAGCACAAGCGTATTTGTGGTTGCTACTGGTGGTATTGTATGCCCCTATCCTGCTGATTATCATATTCTCGTTCACACAAAGCAAGGTATTTGGTAACTGGACAGGGTTCACTTTTGGTTTGTACGAGAACCTATTTACGGGCTATGACGCCGTGGCACAGGTGAAGGTAGATCCTAACTTGTACCGTGCGATATTCTTCACGGTGGTGATTGCATTGTCGTCGGCGTTGATCTCTACCGTATTGGGGACATTGGCTGCGATAGGTATTTATCATATGCGCAATCGCGATAGGAAGATACTCACCTTTATGAATAGTATTCCGATGATCAACCCTGATATTCTGACGGGTATCAGTTTATTCTTGCTGTTTGTATTCTTGGGTATTAGTCGTGGACTAGGTACTGTAATTGCGGCACATGTGGTGTTCTGTACGCCCTATGTGGTGCTAAGCGTGATGCCACGACTGACGAAGATGAATCCGAATATCTATGAGGCGGCGTTGGACTTGGGTGCTACCCCATTCCAAGCGCTTCGCAAAGTGATGATGCCAGAGTTGTGGCCAGGTATGATTAGCGGATTTATCTTGAGTTTGACTTTGAGTATTGATGACTTCGGTGTAACCTACTTTACGAAGGGTAGTAGCGGACTGGAGACATTGTCCACTTTTATTTACGCAGATGCACGAAAGGGTGGTTTGACGCCAGAATTGCGTCCACTCTTCTCCTTGATTTTCTTGACTATCTTAGTCTTGCTGATAATAATGAATATACGAACCCATAAACAACAAAACAAAACGAAATGAAAAAGTTCTTTTTTGCTGTAGCCGCTTTGGTGCTACCTTGTGTATTGGTATCTAACGCTTTTGCTGCTGACCGCGAGCACACGCTGAAGGTGTATAACTGGGCAGACTATATCGACATGAATGTGCTCAATGGTTTCCCTGCGTGGTACTATGAGCAAACAGGCGAACAAGTGGAGGTGCTCTACCAGACCTTCGACATCAACGAGTCCATGCTCACCGAGATTGAGATTGGTCAGGAGGACTACGACGTCATCTGTCCATCCGAGTATATCATCGAGCGTATGCTCCGCAATAAGCTGCTGCAACCTATCAACAAGAACTTTGGCAACACGCCCGACTATACCAAGTTGGTATCGCCTTTCGCAATAGATAAGTTCCAACAGATGGCTCCCGACAGCAGCGTGTGCGTAGCAGACTACACCGTGGGTTATATGTGGGGTACAACGGGTATCCTGTACAATACTGCATTGGTGAATAAGGAGGAGATTCTCTCCTTAGGCGGTCTGCAAAACCCTAAGTTCGCAGGCAAAGTCTTCATGAAAGATGCCTTCCGCGACATCTACTCCGTAGTGGTACTCTACGCTTATCGCGACGAGATTGCCAGAGGCGAAGTGACCCGCAATGAGCTGGTAGCCAATGTGACAGAAGAGCGTATCCAACGCGTGGAGGAGTTCCTGACCAATATGAAGAATAATATCGCTGGTTGGGAAGTGGACTTCGGCAAAGAGGAAATGACCAAGGGCAAAGCGTGGCTCAACCTCAGCTGGTCAGGCGATGCACAATGGGCTATCGATGAAGCAGCTGAAGTGGGCGTTGACCTCGAGTATTTCGTACCACAAGAGGGTAGCAACGTATGGTTTGACGGTTGGTGCATCCCTATCTTCGCTAAGAACGCCAAAGCGGCCAGCTACTTTATCAACTATATGTGTATGCCTCAAAATGCCATCCTCAACATGGAGGAGATTGGCTACGTGAGCGTAGTGGCAGACTCTACTATTCTTGCGTGGGCTAACGATGAGGAGATAGAGGCAACATCAAACCTCACCTACTTCTTCGGCGAAGGCGCAGAAGCGGTGCATGCTAACCATGTCTTCTATCCTGATCAAACAGTCATTGAGCGTTGCGCATTGATGCACGATTGCGGCGATAAGACCGAAGAGATGTTGGCTATGTGGTCACGCGTGAAGGGCGACAACCTGAGCAGCGGATTGGTTATCTTCATCATAGTAGTACTCGTACTCATCGTGGTGGCTGTTGTTATCCGCGCTATCAACAACAAACGCCAACGCGACTTGCAACGCAAAAAACGTAACCGCAGAAGATAAACCACTCTATCCCTGTTCCCCATAATGAAACGACTACTCATCTATATCATCACTCTCGTTATGGCTACCACTGTAGCCAGCGCGCAAGACTACGAAACAGACTTTCGCGAACTGCAACAGCAGTTTGAGGAGCGCTTGAAAACTACGCCTGCTAACCTAAAGGCGTACATGGCGTCATACCCTTACACCACCTACACCGATGAAATCTATTTCATGGAAGGTGTACTATACGCAGAAAAGGGAAAATACAAGCAAGCCATCAAGGCATTCAACAAGGTCAATGCCAAGAATCTCTCGCGCGAATCACAACCTATGTTGTATTTCTATTGGGGATATACGCTCGTCAAACAAAACAACTACCAACAAGCTCTATCCCAATTGCTCCGACTCAAAAACCAAAACTCACTCTATACTCCCCACGCACGATACTATGCAGGCTACTGCTACTATTGCATGAAGGAGTTCCCACGTGCGTTAGCCGAGTTTTTGGCTGTCGAGCAATTGAGTGGCTACCAGCAGATTGTGCCCTACTACATCATCCAGATTGATTATGCACAGGGCGAATACGACAAGGTATATGAGCGTGCTAATCACCTGCTAAACGCTTTTCCTGAGAACCAAAACAACTACGAGCTACATCGCATGCTCGGCGAGATGTACTATCAAGATAGTCTCTATGACCAATCTATCGAACACCTGACCACCTATCAAACGCTCATCAAAGAGCAGAAGAAAGAACCCCTACGCGGCGATATATATATATTAGGTGTAGCCAATTATCGAACAGGGAAATACCAAGATGCGGTGCTGCAACTCAAAAACGTAAAAGAGCAAAAAGACTCCATCTCCGAAAGTGCATATCTGCACCTCGGTCATAGTTACCTGCGCATTGGTGATGAAGAGAAAGCCAAACTGTCCTACGCCGCCGCCATGCGACTCAACATCAGTCCTCGCCTGCGCGAAGAAGCGATGTATAACTACGTACAGATCACCTATCTACAGGGGTCTGCTCTGGGTGAGAGTATCACTGCCTTCCAAGACTTCCTACGCGAATATCCCAACACGAAGTACGCGAGCAAAGTCTATGCCTTGATGGCAGACATGTACATGAATAGCAAGGACTATGCCGCTGCCTACGAAGCATTATCTGCTATCCTGCATCCCGATGATCATATGCGAGAGACCATGCAATACCTACGCTATCAGATGGGTATTGACGCCTTCTTGCGCAGCAATATGAAGGAATCTATCAAATGGATGACAGAGGTGATTGACAACGAACAACAATCATCAGAGTACAAGACAGAGGCATATTTTCTCCGAGCAGAAAGCCACTATCGTCTCTCGCAATATGCAGCCTGCCTCGAAGACCTGCAGCGCTATGAGAAGCAACCAAACGCCGCTTCATCACAGAACAAGACAACTGCACTCTATTTGAAGGCATACGCCCTCTTCAATCAGCAATCACTGAAGCAAGCAGAAAGTATTTTCCGTCAGTATATCAAGCAAGCCAATCCAGCTCAAACATCCTATCTTGATGCCCTCAATCGTTTGGGCGACTGCTTGTTCCATTCGCGCCAGTTCGACGATGCTATTTCAACATACGACCGCGTGGCACAAGCCTCCAAATATGGGGTCGATTATGCACTCTTCCAAAAGGGATATGCCTTGGGATTCCTGCATCGCTACCCCGAGAAAATTCAAACAATGAAGAAACTCTCGACCAGTTATCCTCGTTCGGACTATGCTGATGATGCTCTCTACGAAACGGCTCGTGCATACCTGCAATTAGACCAACCTCAAACAACAGTCGAAGTGTATCAACGCATCATCCAGCAGTACCCCAATAGCGACAAGGCACCCAAGTCCTCTCTGGAGTTGGGTATGGTGTATCGCACATTGCATCAATACGATAATGCTATTCCTGCATTTAAGAGCACCATCGAGAAGTATGCTGGTAGCGAAGAGGCATATACTGCCCTCGAAAACTTGGAACAAGTGTACGTTGAGACGAATAATATCAATGATTACTTGGCATATACCAAGACCTTGGGTAAAATCAATATGCAAACCACTACTCAAGAGGACTCATTGGTCTATGTTACTGCCGAATTGCAATACATCATGGGTCATTATGAACAGGCAGCAGCAGGTCTGACCACCTATCTGGCAACCTTCTGCCCACAAGGTCGCTATTGCGTAGCGGCACGCTACTATGCAGCCAATAGTTACTACCAACTGCACCAGTATGATGCGGCGATTGAGCAGTATCGCATCTTGGCTGACATGGACGGCAATCCGCATCTGGAAGAAGCATGTATGCGCGTAGCCGAACTCACCTATGACAAGGCCGACTATCAGACTGCACATACCTATTTCCAACGCATGCTGCAATTCGCCTCATCATCTGCCAATCGTATCACAGCCCTATTGGGCATGTTACGATGCAGCCAAGAAGAGAAGAACACCGCATCGGTGATAGAAGTGGCGACTCAGTTGCTCGAGCAAGAAGCGCTCTCTGAACCAATCCGCCAAGAAGCACTCTATTTCCGCGCGAAAGCCCACCTGCATGACCAGCAATTTGGATTAGCCGTTGTGGACCTTACGCCACTTGCCAAAGAGGTGCGCACCGCTATTGGAGCAGAAGCTAAATATCAATTGGCTTATGCCTATCTGCAACTCGGTTCTACCGATTTGGCGGAACAAGAAATCATGTCCTTCACCCAGATGCAGACCTCACAGCAGTATTGGTTGGCCAAAAGTATGATACTCTTAGCCGACATCAATATGCAGCGCGATGACCTTTTCCAAGCCAAACAATATCTCCTTGCACTGCAGAGCAATTATCGCCAAGAAGATGATATACAAACAATTATCGCCGAGAAGCTAGCTGCCATTGAAGAGGCAGAGAACGCGGTAGTAGAGGAAGAAAATTACGAAACAGAGGAGGAATCACTATGAGAAAGTCTATCATACTATTCATTGCAATCTGTCTATTATCAACAGGAAACTACCAACTATCATCTGCTCAGAACGACACTACCCTGAGCAGAGTAGTGACAGTAGAACGCGACTTCCAACCTGTCATACAAAGTGCGGGCAAGATCAACTCGCGCCCTGCAATCATCACCCCCGATTTGCAACTCAACCCCGTTATTTACTCCACCTACTCCGACTCCTTGGCTATTGGTTACAATGTTAACCAACTGCCACCTGCGGAGACGCGTTTCATACCTCAATCACCATTACAGGGTATCTTAGACGGCGCTGCTGGCTACCGCAACACGCACCTTCACTTCGGATACGACATTCACCATAAGAAGAAGATGTCGCTCGCTCTCTATGCCAACCACGATGCGTATTGGGGTATAGATTCCTATTCGCAATCCCAATTGGGCATGCTGGTGACTACTCATCTATCGGGGGCAGACCTTTATGTAGGCATTGAAGGCAACAATGATTTCTACTCCTATTACGGTCGCTATTTTGATGGCAACCACGCATTGTCATGCACATCTATATCTCAGTTGCGTGCATCCGATTGGCAAACACTATGGCAAGCCAACGCTAAAATAGGTGTCGAATCTACAGCCAAGTCGCCCGTGCAATACCGAGTGCAAACGGGTTATGCTGCCTTCATCGCCACCAACTACATGGTGGAGCACCTTATCCAATCCCATCTGGACATAGGATGGAGCAACGACCTTCATGGCGCTGGTGTCAAGGCATATGTGCAAAACCACATGTACACCCCTCTGAGTGACCAACTATCGCTCACACAAGCACTCTCTGCACATCATGCGATTTGTTTGGAACCATTCTATACGCTTACTACCAAGCATATACGCCTGCACGCGGGAATCAATTTGGATATGCATATTGGTCGTGGAGAGATGTTAAGTACGATCAAGAACCTGAGTTTCGCCCCCTCGCCCAATGTGAACTTGGAGTGGCGTATGATGGATGACCTCTTTCATGTCTATACCCGTGCTAAAGGTAGATTTGGCATAGGGTCTGTGGAAGAATACTTAGGATACAACCGTTACCTCAATATCGTAGAGGGGCTTAATGAACGCTCGCCTCGCGACTACATGCCTGTGGATGCACAGCTCGGATTCAAGCTTCGCCCTATCAAAACATTGCTTCTGGACATCTACGGCGGATACGCCTATACCAAGCAAGGCAATGTGATGGTGGCACAAACTGATACCGCCCAATCTCTTGCCGTACAAGCGTATCATTTAGATCAGGCAGAGTATCATACCTGCAAGGTGGGAGCATCTTTGCACTATCATTACCGCGATATAGTGGAACTCAACATGCAAGGCAATTACTATTTCCATTTCTCTGACTCCTTACCCGTTTATGATCGCCCTAACTGGGACGCGCACGCACGCGTAGATATACATATTGACTCCAAATGGAGTCTCTACTCCGACAACCACTTCGCAGGTAGCCGTTTGGCATGCACCACACAGGGAGACAAACTACTCAAGCCCACTATCACACTCAATCTGGGAGGACAATATGCCATCAACCGCTGGTTGATAGCCTATCTACAACTCAACAACTACCTCAACCGCAAGCACGATATCTTCTATGGCTACCAATCACAAGGTATCCATTTCTTGGCAGGTATCAAGTGGAAGTTCTAAGCATATTATTCTTATTTCATAGGATATAAAGCAAAAAGAGTTGCCTAAATTAGGCAACTCTTTTTGTGGTCCCACTTGGGCTTGAACCAAGGACCCCCTGATTATGAGTCAGGTGCTACTAACCAACTGAGCTATAGGACCTGCAATTCTCGAATGCGACTGCAAAGGTACTACAAAAAATTGGATTGACCAAGAAAAAACGCAAAAAGTATGAATTTTTTGTATATATTAGGGATATTTTTGCCTACTTTCCTCTCCTTAAAAGAAAGTTTTGGCAATTTTACTTGCAAATGTGCTTTTATTTTCGTATCTTTGCACGCTATTTGATAAGTGAAGTAAATAAATAGAACAAACATATGGAAATTCTACAACAAATGCTCAAACGTGCGCAAGAGAATCCGCAGCGCATCGTGCTTCCCGAAGGCGATGAACCTCGCACTTTGGAGGCTGCTAATTTGCTTTTGAAAGACAAAGTGGCTAACCTTATCCTTATCGGCGATCCTGCTGTTATCCGTGAGATGGCAGAGGAGAAAGGATATGAATATATACTCCGTGGTGAGAATCTGACTATTGTCGATCCGCTCACCGATCCTAAGATGCCTGAATATGCTAACCTGCTCTTCGAGTTGCGCAAAGCTAAGGGCATGACATTGGAGCAAGCTACAGAGAAAGTGAAAGACCCACTCTATTTGGGTTGCCTCATGATTAAGAATGGCGATGCCGACGGCGAATTGGCAGGTGCTCGTGGCACTACTGCCGACACTATCCGTCCTGCCTTCCAGATATTGAAGACCCGTCCTGGTGTGCATATCGTATCAGGTGCGTTCCTTATGTTCACCCCTGCCACCCACTTGGGCGAAGGAGGTTTCCTTGTGTTTGCAGACTGCGCCGTGAACCCATGTCCTAATGCACAAGAGTTGGCAGAGATTGCGGTAACGACTGCTGAGACCGCCAAAGCATTGGGCGGCATTGAGCCACGCGTAGCGATGCTCAGTTTCTCAAGCAAAGGTAGTGCAAAACACGAACTCGTGGACAAAGTGGTGGAGGCAACACGCCTGGCGCACGAGATGGCACCCGAACTAGCACTCGATGGCGAGTTGCAATTGGATGCTGCACTCGTGGAGAGCGTAGGCAAACAGAAAGCCCCAGGTTCTGCTGTAGCAGGCAAAGCCAATGTGCTTGTTTTCCCAGATTTGCAAGCGGGTAATATCGGTTACAAACTGGTAGAGCGTTTCTCGGGTGCTGATGCAGTAGGTCCAATTCTGCAAGGTATAGCAGCACCAGTCAATGACCTGAGCCGCGGCTGCAAGGTACAAGACATTGTGCAGATGGTCATCATCACCGCTAACCAAGCCATTGGAATGAAATGATAAAACGAGCCTACCCCAACACCTCCCTTGAGGGGAGGGGGTAGAAAAACAACGAATATTAACCATAGAAACACATATATAGATATGAAGATTTTAGTTCTTAACTGCGGAAGTAGCAGTATCAAGTACAAACTTTTTGATATGGACACCCGCGCCGTTTTGGCACAAGGTGGAGTAGAGAAAATCGGCTTGCCAGACTCGTTCTTGCAAGTGAAATTGCCTAACGGCGAGAAAGTGAAGATTGAGCAAGCGATGCCAGAACACACTGTGGGTATTCAACTTATTCTTAATAGCTTGATTGACGAGAAGATTGGTTGCCTGAAATCGTTGGAGGAAATCAATGCTGTAGGTCACCGCGTAGTACATGGTGGTGAGAAATTCAACCAATCTGTAATCATTACCCCTGAGGTGAAAGAGATGATTGTCAAATGCATTGAGCTCGCTCCGCTGCACAACCCTGCTAACCTCAAGGGTATTGAGGCCATCGAGCAGACTTTGCCAAGCGTGCCACAAGTGGCTGTCTTCGACACCGCTTTTCACCAAACCATGCCTGATGAGGCATATATGTATGCTCTTCCATACGAGTTGTATGAGAAGTATGCTATCCGCCGCTACGGTTTCCACGGTACCTCTCACCGCTATGTATCCGCACGTGTGTGCGAGTACTTGGGTGTAGATCCTGCGGGCAAAAAGATCATCACTGCGCACATTGGCAATGGCGGTAGTTGTACCGCAATCTGTGATGGTAAGTCTATGGACACCTCTATGGGTCTGACTCCTGTAGAGGGCTTGATGATGGGTACTCGCTCGGGAGACCTGGACCTGGGTGCTGCCACCTATATCATGGACAAAGAGAACCTCAACACCGCTGAGTTCTCTAACCTTGTGAATAAGAAATCAGGTTTGATGGGCGTGAGTGGTGTATCCAGCGATGCACGCGATATTGAGAACGCCGTTCAAGCGGGCAACGAGCGCGCTGACCTCGCTCGCCGCATGTTCATTTACCGTGTGAAGAAATATATTGGTGCATATGCCGCTGCACTCAATGGTGTAGATATTATCGTCTTCACAGGCGGTATCGGCGAGAACGATGCTTATATCCGCGCTGAAGTAACCAAGGGTCTGACCTATCTGGGCATAGACTTTGATGAGAGCAAGAATGGCGTTCGTGGTGAAGAAGCATTGCTCACTACGCCAGACAGCAAAGTGGCAGTATGCGTCATCCCAACCGACGAAGAATGGATGATTGCGTCTGACACTATGACGCTGTGCTAATTAGGAATTTTGAATTATGAATTAAGATGGGAAAGCCACGCAAGTGGCTTCCCCATGCAAATACGCACTGAACCTTGAAACCAATTATTTATCAATTATTACCGCGTACCTTCACCAACTACAACGAGACACGCCGTCATAATGGTACGCTCCAAGAGAATGGCTCAGGTACGCTGAACGCCATTACGCCCAAAGCCCTGCGCGCTATCCGCGACTTGGGCGCAACGCATGTGTGGTACACAGGCGTTATTCGCCATGCCACTGCGCAATACAACACCCCTGCTATTGTCAAAGGCAAGGCTGGCAGCCCATATGCCATCACCGATTACTACGACATTAACCCCGACCTATGCGAAGACAAACGTCGTCGTATGCAAGAGTTCACCCAATTGGTAGAACGTAGTCACCATGCAAATCTGAAAGTGATTATTGACTTTGTGCCTAACCATGTGGCACGCGAGTATCACTCCAGTTGCAAGCCCAAGGGAGTTGTGGACTTGGGTGCTAACGATAATCCTAATTGGGCATTCTCACCGCTCAACAATTTCTATTATATGGGCGAGCCATTTGCACCGCATTTTGATGTAGAGGGCTATCAAGAGAATCCTGCCCGTGCGACAGGCAATGACTGCTTTACAGCCCATCCATCCAAAGACGATTGGTATGAGACAGTCAAACTCAACTATGGTGTCTTCTACCTCAATGGTGGCGAACAGCAGTTTGACCCTATCCCTGACACATGGCATAAGATGCTACATATCTTGCTTTTCTGGGCAGGTAAAGGCATTGATGGTTTCCGCTGCGATATGGCAGAGATGGTGCCACAGGCCTTTTGGACATGGGCTATCGCACAAGTCAAAGAGCAATATCCCGAACTGCTCTTTATCGCTGAGGTGTATAATCCATCGCTCTATCGCGACTATCTGGCTGCTGGCTTTGACTACCTATACGATAAGGTGGGCATGTACGACTACCTGCGCGGCGTGACCAGCAAGAACTGGCCTGCGGAGGGTATCACTCAGCAATGGCAAGCCGTGGACGACATACGCGAGCATATGCTCTATTTCTTGGAGAATCATGACGAGCAGCGTATCGCCAGTGGATTCTTCTGTGGACGAGGTATGTGTGCTGAGCCAGCTATGATTGTGGCAGCCACACTGGGCACCAACCCTGTGATGGTCTATGCAGGACAAGAGCTGGGTGAGAAGGGTATGGATGCTGAGGGCTTCTCTGGCATAGACGGCAAGACTACTATCTTTGACTATTGGGGCATCAAATCGCTGCAAGCATGGACTAACCATGGTAAGTTTGACGGTGCAGGACTGAGTGAAGAGCAACAAACGCTGCGCTCCTTCTACCGCCAGTTGCTACGCCTATCACGCACAGAGAAAGCCATCACGCAGGGCGAGATGTATGACCTGGTGTACGCACAAGGCGAGGGATTTAACAAGCACGAGCACTATGCTTATATCCGCAAATACAAACAGCATACCCTACTGGTAGTGCTTAATTTTGACGACCACCAAACGGATATACAAGTGCGCATTCCGCAGGAGGCATTCGAGCATTTGCAACAACCCGAATACTCCCTGGTAGAAGCAGTGGATTTGCTCACCGACACAGTATATACCTTCCCACTCTCTCCGCATACACCTATATGCCTCACGTTGCCAGCATGGAAGGGAGTGGTGCTGAAGATTAGAGGCTAATTATAGTTTAAAGTGTAAAGTTTATAGTTTAAAGGCACGGAATATACGGCTACGCCGTCCTGCCTTTACACTTTACACTAAACACCCTACACTCATATATGAAACGACTGGCAGAAATTATCAAACCTTACTTGCGGCTATTGCGCGTGGGTAATTTGGCTTTCTTGGCTATCCTATTATTCGTTATGGAGAAATGGGTAGCTACTCCGTTGCTACGATTGGCTCAGTTCAGCGAACAGATGCCTTGGTGGGTGCTCACATTGCTAATACTGAGTACTGTGCTTATCGCTGCAGGCGGATATGTAATCAACGACTATTTTGATGTGAAGATTGATCGCATCAATCGACCAGATGAGATGGTTGTGACTCGCCATATCTCACGCGATGGTGCCATGCGCATATTCCAAGTGTTGACTGCTGTGGGCATAGCCGCAGGGTTGGTTGTTGCTTGGTGGGCAAAGAGTTGGACATTGGCGATGATATACATTGTCATTCCAGGACTGCTATGGTTTTATTCTGCAAGTTATAAACGCCAGTTGCTGGTGGGCAATATTGTGGTCTCTTTTGTGTCGGCGCTCGTTCCGCTATTGGTAGCAATAGCTAATGCCGATTACCTGCGTCACCTATATGGCGAAGCGCTGCAATACACACCTATTGTGGGGCAGTTGTACGTATGGATTAGCGGTTTCTCACTCTTTGCATTTCTTATCACACTTGCCCGTGAGATGGTCAAGGATATTGAGGATATTACGGGCGATAGAGAGATGGAGTGCCGCACAGCTGCTATCGTGTGGGGAGAGAGGGGCACTAAGGCAGTTGTTTCTGTTCTTCTAATCATCACCATGGCGCTTATCGCTTATCTGGTTTGGGCGGTATTGCCCTTCCCAAGCGATTGGAAGAGTTTCTCTACGCGCTATGCCCTCTTCGGGCTGACGGTGCCTATCTTGTGTGCTGTAGCACTGCTTTGGGCAGCCAAGACGCCTCTGGAATACCGCCGCACGCAACTCATCATCAAGTTTGCCATGTTTATGGGCATCATGTATAGCTTTGTTATTCAACAAAATATTATATAGTTGAAAGTGTAAAGTTTATAGTTTAAAGGCACGGAATATACGGCTACGCCGTCCTGCCTTTACACTTTACACTAAACACCCTACACTAAACACAACATGAACCTCATCCTCGGTAGTCAAAGTCCTCGCCGTCGCGAATTGATGGCGGGTTTAGATATTCCTTTTAGCTGTATCACGATTGATGCAGATGAGTCGTATCCTGCTCACTTGCAAGCAGGCGATATACCTCTGTATATATCGCGCGCCAAGGCGCGCGCATACGCGGAGCAGTTGCAAGTGGAGGACTTGCTCATCACTTCGGATACGATAGTATGGCTCAACGGACAGATGCTCGGTAAGCCCCAATCCAAAGAGGAGGCCAAGCAGATGCTTATACAATTGAGCGGTCAGACTCATCAGGTATATACGGCAGTATGCTTCACTTGGTTAGACCACACGACACCACTAACCGCTTCTACCCCACACTACACCACGCTACACGACTCATTCGTGGACTGTACTGATGTCACCTTCCGCACGCTTACGGCAGAGGAGATAGACTATTATGTAGAGAAATATATGCCCCTTGACAAAGCAGGGGCATATGGCGTACAAGAGTGGATTGGCTATGTAGGTGTTACACGCATGGAGGGCTCGTATTTCAATGTCATGGGTTTCCCTATTGGCAGAGTATATGAGTGGCTAAAATCCCATAACCGATAGCCCATACCCTATAACCGATACCCCAACACATTATACTTGATTCCATGATGGAGAATAACCAGACGGTTGTTCTCCATTCTTTTTATAACCTCGGTACTGATGGTAGGGTCTTGCAGATTGGTGACGGGTGGGCGAACGCCATATACTTCTACTTCGTAGAGCGACGATCCATAACCTGTATTGCGCTTATGGCATAGGATACGCACATAGCGTGCTTCGGTAGCGCCTGCGGGCAGAAGAATATCCTGTGTGCCACCTTTGGCATTGGTGGCGGTATAAGCCGTAGTATATTGGACGCCATCGTTGGAGAGTTGAATATCAAAGTGTGTAGCGTAGGCGGCTTCCCAATAGAGTTTGACACGATTGACAGCATAGGTGTTTTGTAGGTCAATGACCAGCCATTCGCCATCTTGGAAGCGGGATGACCAGCGGGTGTCTAATAGTCCGTCGGTGGCCTTGTCGCTGCTAGTACCGCCGTTCTCGCTACCCGAGCAGGTAGTGGGTTTACCCAGTGCCAGGTTGAGGTCGGCAAAGTCCACTACATGGATATAGGCCGTGTCGGTAAAGCCTCCTAAGGAGACGATAAATTGATGATCGCCCAAGGCAGTAGCTTCGTAGTATTCGGATGATTCGATTTCGGTGATACCAAACTGATTGATAGCAGACACGGTGAAGCGTTGGGTGTCGCCTAATGGTAGGGTGATATACTTAGGCGATACGGTGGTGGCGGTGATTTGCTCTGACTCCATGACGATGAATGTGCGTGAGGCAGTGATACTGCCGATAGTGGCCGTGAGGCGAATAGTGCCTGTGGTGGTCGGTTGGAGACGATTGCCCTTGAGGATTGCTCCTTCGGCAGTAAGCGTAGGTTGGCAACTGACTTCCTCGCCTAAGCGGTTGTAGCCTTTTACTTCGAAGAGCAGTTCTTCGTTCTGTGTGAGTGCATCTCGGTCAGCATAAATGGCGAGACCAAAGAGAGCGTCGTTATCCCCTGCGATAGGCATACCGTATGCTTCCAGTTCGTAGAGCGATGTACCGTACTGCGTAGCGCGGGTGAGTCCCACCAATGTGATGTAGCGTCCCGTTTGGGAGAGAGTGATGGTTTGAGTGCCGCCTGAGGAGGTGAAAGGTGTAGAGTGTAGGGTGTAGGGTGTAAAGGCGAGAGGTATAGTATCTGTGATTAGGAGAGCGAAGGAGTTGGCATAGGCAGCTTCCCAGCGGAGAGTGATGTGGTCGATGAAGCTGGGTTGGAGGAGGTCGATAGTGATATACTCGTTGTCCTTGTGCGCGGAGCCCCAGCGAGTGGATAGGTCGCCATCGTTGATACCCTTGGGCAGTGTGCCAGCATTCTCGTGGCTGCTGGCAGTGACGGGTTTGCCCAGTGCGATATTAGGATATGGAGGGAGTACCACTACGGTGTCGAGAATAGTGCGTTCGCCTTCGTAGGCGATGATGTATTGTCCTGGGGTAGCAGGTGCGAAGTGGTATGTCCAATCCACAGGATATGCCTCACCATATTGGTCGGTGGCTGCGATGGTAAAGTCCACTGTATTGCCCAATGCGAGATAGTCAATAGCAGGTTGAATAGTGGCAGTAGCCATGTAGGGTAATGCACCTACGCGGATAGAGAGAGCCGTTGCCAGCGATTGGTAGGTGGCGCGTATCTCGGTGAGTTGGGCAGTGGCAGGTGCAGTATAATGGATGATACTATCAGCGCGGAAGGTAGCACCGTACTGGTCGAGGAAACGGAGTAGATATTCGTTGGTGGAGTTAGGGAGTACTACGGATGGTCCTTCGAGACGAATCTCGGTCAATGTTGGAGAATCGGTGAAGAGGGTTATGCGGTGAGCGGGAGCGGTGAAGGAGATAGATCGCTGTGCTGAAGATGGAAGATCGCTGCGCTTGAAGATGGAAGATCGCTGCGCTGAAGATGGAAGATTGGCTGCGCCTGTAGAGGAGGAGAAAGTAACGGTTAGCTCCTCGTTGGTGGCGTTATAGACGGCATAGGTAGTCTTGCCAGTCAGAGAGTCGGTATATGCCGCAGCGAGGGGGTAATTGGCTTGGATTGAGTGGTCTTGGTGACCATAGGCGCGGAGCGAGTGTGCGAGCAGGTAGGTGATACCCCCTGTGTCTGGGTTCTTGGCGAGGGCTTTGCCCATCTGGCGCATGCGTGTCCAGACATGAGCTGCGGAGTCGGGGTCGAAAAGTGCGAGATAGGAGAGGCATACATTGCCCAAACCGGACTCATCGCCCAAGCCGCCTGTAGGCGCTTCGTAGTTACCTACCTCTTTGCTATCATACATCTGGGTGTAGTCCCAACGCGCGAAAGCGCGGTCCTCGGTGAGGTAGTTCTGGAGGATAGGTGAGATAGGTAGCCACTGGATGGAGTGCATCCAAACGGGGTCGCCTGAGAACCATGTCCACCAGCCCACGCCTTGCATGGTGAGGTTGCAGCAGTAAGGGTGGAGGTATTTGCTGTAGTCGATATTGCGTCGTCCGCGGTCGAACCAATATTCAGCAGTACCGCGTGCTTCGAGGGTATAGCCATAGATACCTGCTTCCATGAGGTCTTCATCGCCAAGGGCTGCGCCGAGCATCCATACACCACCCCAGCCCTGCATGGATTCAGAGCTGGACTCTTGTCCGTTGCCATTGCCTTCGTTGCCCATACCGCCTGCAAAGGAGTGACCGAGGTAGGGGTTGAAGGTGCGGAAGGAGGGGAAGTATGAGGCGAAAGGCGATAGGTTAGAGGTTAAAGGTTCGGATTTATAAGGATTGGCGTAGTCGAGGGCGACAAGGTGTGCCATGGGTCCGTATTGCTGGCGGAAGTCATCGTCGAACATGCAAAGCAGCGCAGAGGCATAGACGAAGTAGCCATAGTGGAAATGGTGGTCGTTGAAGGTGTCGGAGTCATACGATGGGTCGAAGCCTACGAGGGCACCCCAGCGGTCGTAATAGGCGAAATAGTATTGGTCTTCGCCAACGGTGTAGGTGTACCAGTCGATGAGTGTGGCGCGGAGACGGGATTTGGCAAGTTCGAAGGTGGCAGTATCGCCCAACTGGTAGGCGGTGGTCATATAGTGTGCCATCTGTGTGAGGCCTTTGCCTCCCCAATAGGTGTCGGCACCGAAGGAACCCGCCAAGGCGTATTCTGCACAGAGGGTACGCATGAGCGCGGGGTCATAGCCCTGTAGCGAATCGTATGGCACGGGGAAGAAAGGCAACATACCATGTACGGGATAGTCGATGGTGAAGTCATTGCCTTGCGCGAGGCGCATCTCGCCTCGAGGTGTAGCGTAGGTGGCAGGAGCAAAAGCGATGTCGGTGTGGGTGTTGTAGTAGTGATGAGGAAGGAAACCTTGCCATATGCCATTGGCGTTGGTGGGGACTATATCTTGGTAGGAGATATGAAATTGCGTGCGAAGGAGTGATTGATTGGATAAGTAATCGTAGGTGATTTGTGTATTGCGTGGAATACGGAAGGCATAGGGTTGTAGGTCTTCGGTGGTGAGGTTGTCGGTGAGGACAGCCACAGCGAGGGTGGTAGTATTGCCAGCAGTGTGCTGGAATACGGTTAAGGCATTAGGGTCGGGGTTGGTGATGGTGGGTTCGGCATTGGTGAACTCCAGCCATACGAGGGGTGAGCCCTGCATAAGGGTGACGCGTACTTCGGCACTGCCATCTTGAAGTACGAAGGCAATCATATAATCGCTCCAGTGGGAGATAAGAGCAGATTGAGGTGAGAAGGGGCGATGAGGCGATGAGGCGATAAGGATATCAGGCGAGAAAGCGAGAGTAGTGATAGTGAGTGGGTCGTTCCACTTCATCTCACAGCCAGTGGGTTCCCAGTAGGAGGGTTTGGCAATGGATATGCCTGTGGCATCTGCCCATACGAGTGCGGGGTATGCCCAAAGTTTGCCTGTCCAAGGATTGACAAGGGCGTAGGTCCACCAATCGTTGGAAGGCAGAGGACGCCCCTGTAAGGAGTCCACGATGTAGATAGGACGGTGCTCCATCTGGTAGGCCTGGCAACCGCCGTGGAGGGACGAGCGGCTCTCTTCGAGTGGAGGAAAAGAGGCATAGGAGCCGCTGCCAATCGCTATGGGCGATTGGGCGAGGAGGTGATGAGGCGATAAGGCGAGGAGGTGAAAGGCAAGGATAAGAAAGAGGGATTTACGCATAGTAGTGGAGGCGCCAGAGGCGCAGTGTATGGTGTAAAGTGTATAGTGTAAAGGCGAGGAGAATGCGGCTTACGCCGCAATTCTCGCCTCATCACTTATCACTCATAGTTCATAACTATCAAAGGCGCACGCCTTGAACGTTGTACATCTCACCATCGCGGATGATGATGAGTTGGCCATTGGAGATTATTTTGGTGGGAGCCGTCGCGGGGAGTGCCACTTCGGGGGTAGCGGTGTTATCCGTAGCGAAGCCATAGACCTCGAACTCGAATATCTTCATACCCCATTGTGTAGCGGCCTTAGTGCTCCAGAAACGTACATAGCGAACGGAGTTGCTGTGCTGGAGGTTGTCGCCATAGAGTGCTTGGGTATGGTGATGAACTCCAGGATTGCCCACATGATTATAGGCAGTATGCCATGTTGCATTATCGGCAGAGAAGTCCACATGATAGTCTTGTGCGCAGGCACCCTCGAAGACGATAGCCAGCATGTTGATATTGCACAGTGTGCCTAAGTCCAGTACGAACCAAGCATCGTAGGTGCGAGCAGAGTCGGTGTCCTCAGTGCCATTATCCGGGCAACCTTGCCACTCAGTGGTGAGGTTGCCGTCCACAGCGCGGAAAGCATCATAGCCAAGGAAAGGAGTGGACTCGGCAATGAGTTTCTTGTTGTCCTCAGTGCTGAGTGCCAAGTTTGCGCCATCATATGCCACGACCTCAATGGCAGCTCCTTGTACATTGCCAATAGAAGCTGTGATAGAGGCAGAGCCTATGCGAGCAGGGGTATAAACATGATTAACCACAGTACCAGCATCAGCAGGAATGATGGTATAGATGACTTCTTCGGCAGGGGTGATAATCTTGCCGTGTTGGTCTTTGGCGATGAGTTGGATAGCTGTGCTCTCGCCTACCTTAACGAGGTGGGCATCGGCAGTAGCCTCCAGCGTTGTGAGGATACTTTCGCCCGCAGTATATACTTCAAACTCCCAGAATGAATAGCCATATATTGTGCCACGCTCCTCGCCGTAGAACTGAATGTAGCGAGCGGTGGTAGAAGCGATGGTGTGGATTTGGGAGTAAGGGAAGCCAGTTAATTGTTGGTCAGCGATGGTGACAATGGGTGTCCATGCCACACTATCGGTGCTGGCGGAGATAGTAAACTTCTTGGCATAGGCACCTTCCCAGAGGATTTTGATAGTATTGAAGGTGCGTGTTTGTCCAAGGTCGAGTGTCCAGATTTGTGGATCTTCTTGCGCAGACTCCCAACGTGTGCCAGGGTTGCCGTCAATAGCGGCGAGGGCGTCGCCTGAGGTAGCAACGGCTGTAGCTCCATTGGAGGAGAGTGCATAATTGACGTCCAGTTCTTGTGCGAAGGTGGACAGAGTCAAGCAGGAGAGGAGGAGAGAGAAGAATAAATGTTTCATGATGGTGTGTTGTGTAGGGTTGTGTAGGATGGTGTAGAGTTGTGTAGAATGGTGTAGAGTTGTGTAGAATTGTGTAGAGTGGTGTAGAGTGGTTTAGAGTTGTTAGAGTTGTTAGAAAGTTAGGGAGGCGGTTGCCTCCCTAACTTAAGAGGGTGGAATGATGGGTTATTTCATCATTTTGCCTGTGATGTCGTATTTTACGCCATCGCGGATGATGATGAGTTGGCCGTTCTCGATGCGCTTAGCTGCATGTTTCTGAACAGTGATATTGTCCACAGCGGTACCGTTAGGGTTGTAGAAATATACATTGTCGATGTAGCAGGTAGCAGGCATATTCGCCCATTTGAGTTGGAAGATATTGGCGAGGTTGATACCTACGAAGTCAGTAGCGAGGTTGATATCGAGGGCGTTCCAACCTGGTTGCAAAGCGTATGCTTTCTCTGCTTCGCCACCCCAGATAGGAGTAAAGCCAATAGAACCAGCTTCGGCTACATATACATCCATGTGAAGCATTGGGTAAGCGTTGAGGTCACCGATAGAGGTGTTGCCATTGAGTTCCCAGCCAAGGTAGTTGCAAGTGCTGTAGTATAATGCATGGTCGCCCTCAGCGAGCACGACTTCTTCCTCACGGGTAGTTTGTCCCCAACCGCCCATGCCGCGAGTAACGGTGGTGGTGTAAGCGTCGGAGTAGATAGAGAACACTTGTGCAGCATCGTGAGTAGGAGCAGGTGCAGCAGCAGGGTGCTCAACTGTAGGAGGAGCCACAGCGCCGCCTACCTCTTGGATAGTAATATCAGAGATAGTCACTTGTGCTGGAACAGCCCAACCGAAGTCGAAGACGATGATTTGGTTGTTGCCTGGAACACCATTACCTGGCTTAGAAGCGTAGTTGAGAGTCTCGTTAGCAACGAGGTTGATAGTTTGGTTCTCCATTACCACTTCCGCATTGTCGTCCATCTTCAAGGTGATACCACCGATAGCAGTATTAGCGTGGAACTTGCAAGAGATGGTGTATTGTTTGTCAGCACTAAATACTACATTGTGTTGGAGTTTTACTTGTGCTTGCCATTGGCCATAGAATTGGCTCTTGAGGTCAACGGTGATGGTACCAGTAGCTGCATCGTAGGTAGCAGAGCTGTTGGTCTCTTGTGCCCAGTTAGGAGCAAAATAGGTTTCTACAACAGAAGCAGTAGCAGGGTTAAAGAGATTAGCTCCTTCTGGTTGTTCTGGGTCTGGTGTTGGTTCTGGAGTTGGATCCTCGGTGTTACCACCCTCATCCACACCCGTTCCATCTGCGTAATATACCCAGAAAGTGCAATTGCCATCCGCATGGGTGATGGTGACTTTGGTTTCTTGTGCTACGAAAGCAGAGAGGTGTAGAAGCGCGCCTGCACCTTGAATATCAGAAGAAACAGAACAAGCAGAGATGCCAGAAGGAACAGTAACATAGATACCATCAGCTGTAGCAAAACCTGGATGCTGAATATTAATAACAGTCAATCCTTCGGCAGCCGATGCTTTGTACTTGTTGGTGTACGCACCACCACCAGCGCCATCGCCAATGAATTCATAAGCACTCCAATCTACGCCTGAAGCGCCGAACATAGTTGCACTAAATAGTGCTGCTACGAAAAGAGAAAAGATTTTTTTCATACACATGATGATTTTAAAAGGTTAATAATTATTATATAGTATTAGTGTAAAACTCCTACGCGCAGAGCGCGAGAAATCTAAACTAATCTTATTTTGCAGCGTACTCCGTAATAAATTACCATACACTAACAATCGCTTCGCACATCCGCTATCTTCAGTAAATGTGGATGGCAAAACTGTTTAATTTCCCCCTTCCGCAGGGTATGCCCTGCGGAGAGGAGGAGTAATACAATACTAAACTGGATAATCGGAACTACCATCTGTACCGTTTAGAGGATTTTTGTAACTACCAGCCATGATTGCGTTTTCAGCTAAGAGTTTGATTGCCTCTGTTTGAGGCGCTAAATATACTTTTTTCATATCGTTCTTTTAATTTAGTTTATTGTGTAAAGTGTAAGGTGTAAAGGTGAGGAAGATGCGGCGTTTGCCGCTATTCTTCCTATAACCATTTACCTCTGATTAAAGTTTTTGTCCTTGTATGTTGTATTTCACTCCATCACGAATGATGATGAGTTGACCGTTCTCAATCACTTTAACTGGAGCATTTTCGTTGATGAGATTGTCCAAACCAGTTGCTGCATCCTCTCTTAGTGCTATGCGTGCGCGCACATTAGCGGCTTGAGCATATGTTGTAATACCATCAAATGTGAAGTATGCACGCAAACCTAAAATTTCATTATTATTTGCTTTGTAGTGCAAATAATTATCGCTACCTACGAAGAACAAAACATCATCTGTTGTATAGTCGTAAGTTACTTTATCCAACAATGGGTGCATAGTTACGTTACTTACTTTAACGGTTTGAGCATTTGTGTTGAGTGTTACATTGCGAACAATAGTTCCTGCTCCTACAGTTTGTGCTGGCATAATCAAGTATGGTGTAGATGCTTGAATACCTGTAACGGTAGTAAAGCCAAGTTCCATTGCTTGATCTGGAGCAACACCTGCTTTTGCCAATTTCAATACTTGAGTGCCAGCACCAAAGATCTCGGTGATTTGTGCAGCATTGAGTGTGAAAGGCAATGTGATAGTTTGCCAATAATCAGGACTGAACGAGCGAGCTACTACTACATCTACTGGAGAGGTGTATTGAGCCAAGCGAGTAGTTTGGTCAGCCTCTTGGTCGTTGATACCTACCATTGTACGAACTGGAGAGTTGGTAGAACCGACGGTGTAGTCAGCATCTACTTCCTGTGCACCTCCAGCAAATTTAACATAGAAGAAATGATTAATAGTAGTTATTCCGTCTGCGTAGGTATTGTCTGTTGTATAACTATATGATTTAGAATCTGCATCATATACCATACCATGCCAATTTCCATCATTAATCTCTACTACTAATCCTACCACATTTCCATTAACTGTTGCTTCATAATGCAATTTGCGTTCTGCAGTACGAGTAATAGAGTAATTAAATCCTACAAATCTTCCATTTTCAATAAAGAATGCATTAGCATAATATGTGGCATCTGTCAACTCTGCCATGACATTGACGGTACAAGTAGCAGTCTTAGTATTATCGGCAACAGAAGTTGCAGTAATGGTTGCAGAGCCAGCTGCTACGGCAGTAACAAGACCATTGGCATCAACGGTTGCAACAGCCGTATTGGAAGAAGTCCAAGTAACATTCTTATTAGCAACATAACCAGGGTTAACTGTAGCTATCAATTGAGCCGTTTCAGTAGGCATCAATTCGCAAGAGGTTTTGTCAAGTGTTACAGATTCAACAGAAAGAATAGGGCGCTCGTTAGAGGATCCAACAATATATGCTATCGCTTCTGTATTAAAATCAATACGTGGTCCACCAAAATAGAAGAAGCCTAATATTTTTTCACCAGCATTGTGAGTTGATGTACTAGTCCAAGATACTGTTGTATTTCCTGCATCTGCCCACTGTAATTCGTGCCATCCATCAGAAAGACTAACTTGTTTAACAACATCAATATTACCTTGGTCAAAAATAGCGGTATAAGTAATGGTCTTATTCTCATTACGAGTGAATGAATATAATACATAGTGCTCTTGTCCAGCTAAAGTAAGTGTAACTGGACCGCCCCACCATGTTTTAACGGTGATAGGTTCTACGGTAATAGCACAAGTAGCTTTAGTATTATCATCTTCAGAAGTAGCCGTGATGGTAGTGGTTCCTACGGTCAATCCCGTAACGATACCTTCTGCAGATACGGTAGCAACAGAAGTGTTGGAAGATGTCCAAACCACATTCTTGTTAGCAGCTTCCGCAGGAAGCACGGTTGCTTTCAATTGCAATGCTTCATCTACCTCAATGGTAGCAGTAGTTTTGTCCAATGTAACAGACTCTACAGGAGCGGTGCCAGCAGATTTCCAGAAATATACATTGTCGATAGATACTGTTTCAATATTTAGTTCTGCAAACTTAATTTGATAAATAGAAGAGAAATCATGCTTATCACCAGCACCTACAAAATCAGCCAAAGCAACATCTACGGAGTTCCATTGACCTGCTTTAATTGTGACCTCAGCATAATAATTCTCATTATTTGGTACTCCTCCGCCATAAATAGGAATTACGCGGATCTTGCCATCTATTGGGCCCCATACATCAATATGCAGATACTCCATATTTGAGCAATCAACGCCAGTAAGTGTTCCATTTGTATAACCATCTTTAACGCCATAAGTCCAGCCCCACCATGTAACATCTTTATACATAAGATAATTATTTGCAGAGATTGCATTTTCAGTTACTGTACCTGCGCCATTCCAATCTTTTTTACTTCCCCAATTAATAACTGGAGTATATGTATCAGAGTAGAATGCTAATACATCTTCTTCATCTCGAGTTGGAGTTGGAGATGCAGTGGTGGGTTTGGTATTGTCTGCTAATGTCTTAAACTCTTCCATTGTGAATACATCAGATATATTACCATCAATATCATAAGCATATAAAGAAAGTGTATAAGATGTATTATCTTTGAGATGAGCTATCACATATTCAGTAGGATTGAGAGAAGAAACGAACCAATCTATACCATTTGCATTATCAACAACACGATACTTTGCAATAGCAACGGAAGAAGTTGTATTGATGGAAAGAATAGCTTGCTCAATAGTTTTTGAAGTTACGGTAGCAGAATTAATAACTGGTTTAGTAGCTGTTTTTGTAACTTCTTGTCTATTTGAACCATATACTTGCATATCATATATTTTCATACCATATCCAGTAGCTGCTTTTGTACTCCAAAAACGAACAAAACGTATGTCTGTAGCATTCTGTAAATTGGTACCATACAATGCATCTATACGGTTTTGTTGTACACCAGCACTACCATTGTATGTGTATGCTGTTACCCAATTAACAAAGTCTTTTGAAACTGCTATGGTGTATGCTTGTGAGCAAGCCCCCTCAAAATGGATTGAAACTAAATCTAAATCATAGTATGCGCCTAAATCCACTACGAACCAAGCATCGTAAGTACGAGCCACATCATTATCCGCAGTACCATTTGTATAGGAGCCTTGCCATTGGCTATCATTACCATCAACCGCATAGAAAGCATTCGTTGCGCCAATTGTGGGATTAACATCTGATTGAGCTATAATTTTGTTGTCAGTAACAATGTTTGTACTTAATGCGAGGTTGTCGCCAGCGTATGCATAAACTTCTACTGGTTCTGCTTGTACAGTACCTACAGAAGCAGTAATGGTAACAAGACCAGCTTTAGTAGGAGTAAATACATTATCTACAATAGTACCTGCGTCAGCAGGAGAAATGGTGTATTCTACAGTGCCAGCATTCATATTTGCTCCGTACTGATCTTTAGCAACAACGGTAATCGCAACACTTTCATTTACTTTGCACAATGTATTTGCAGCAGTTGCATTTAACGAAGTCAAAATAGAAGTTTCTTTCTCTGGGCAAGTGCCCCAAACGATGTCATTGATGTTGCCAAAGTTTAAATCACCGCTACCTTCAAATAATACATATAAGGGATTATATATAGTAGGAGCTGACTCTAATTCAAATTCATATACTACTTTGTTTCCATAATCACCTGTTGTTTTTTCTTTTGGTGTTAAACCTCCAATATGAATACCACCTGGATTGTAGTGGGTGCCAGTTATTTGACTTACTTTTTCTCCTTCTACAATGAGTTGATATACGTTTTCAGCGGTTTTTATTGCAGTTACATATATCTCTTTGTCTCCATTTGTTAACAACTTTTGGCAATAGTTGGATTCTACTACTTCTGGCTCTGGTTCTGGAGTAGGATCAGGTTCTTCGCCACAGGTGTTAGAAATATCCATCGAGTAAGACAAGCCTATTAAATTACTTTCACCTGCACCAGGAGTACGATTTGCTGTAATCGCAATAGTAATAGGATTTGTAGGATATGTTTCCCATGTAACAGTTTTAGATAATGTATTATCTGTCAAAGTCCAATCATCCTTCCATACATAACCAGCGGGTAAAACACCACTACCAGCATTAGTCAAGTTTACATTAAACATCTTTGTCAAAGTACTTGTAGAAGATGTTAAAGTAAATAATGTCTCTGTATTAGAAACTTTTTTCGCTGTAAAAGTAAGTTTTTGGTTAGTTGTAAACTGTACATTGGGTAATATTTCCTCTTCACAGAATATACGATCTAGTGTGGAAAAAGTAATCTCTTTAGCTGCAGATACATTACCCGCCGCATCTTTTGCTTTTACTGAATAGGTGTATGACTTATCAAGAGTTAGACCTTCTATCTTTATTTTACCTGCATTATCCAATGTTACTTCTTTCTCAGCTCCACCATTAGGAGTAATTAGATATGAAGTTACACCCTTATTATCAGTAGCATTGGGGCTTAGCAATACAAAGTTTTGTGCAGCACCAAACAATTCTACACTTATTAAAGTTGGAGCTTCAGTGTCAGGAAGTTCTTCGCCGCCTTCGTCACTACCACCTTCGGCGCCATCAGCATAATATACCCAGAAAGTGCGTGAACCACCAGCATAATTAACAACTACCTCTGTTTCTTTTGCGGTAAAAGAGGACAAGTGCATGATAATACCTGCACCTTGTACTGAAATGCCTGTAAGATTGCAATCAATACCAGCCGCAGGGAAGGTCATGTAAATTCCTATTTCACTTGCAAATCCTGGATGTTGAATGTTTACCAACCCTTCGGTCGTAGAACATTTAAACTTGTTGTTGTAGTTGGCATCTGTTGAGCCAATCCAACCGATTGTTTCCCAATCCACACCTGACTGTGCGGAGAGGGTCAGCGCACTAAATAGCATCGCGAGTAGTGCGAATGATTTTAAGAAATGTTTTTTCATATTATATAAATTTTTAAGTTAGTATTATCCGTTTTTTATAATAAGTTCAATAGGACTAATGGGTCAAATAGGACATTTTTTTTATTTGCTTATCCCCTACTCTTCTCTCGGTTGTCACTCGGTGATCTCTCGATGAGGTCACGATGAAGTCACGATGAAGTCACGATGAGGTCACGATGGAGATCAGTGGCAAGTCAGTGGCAATTCAAAGGAACTCCTACCGAAACTATAGTATAGTAATATAACATTAATCAATATATACATGTTAACACCGAACGTTTTTTAAGACAATTATTGTCAATGTACTTCGTCAATTATCGTCAATTCAAGGTTTTCTTTTGTTTGCTACGATAGGTGTCAATAGGTATCTAAATCCTTTATTTAATTTGTACACCAAGGGCATTATAGCGGATACCGTTGTGGATAATGTATATCTGTCCGTTCTCAATGACCTTGCGGGCAGTAGTGGTGACAGTAGGTTGCTCCAACGCTGTGTCACTGCAATCCTCACCAACAATATACTGCACGCGTTCGGTGAAGAGAATCTTACCCTCTGCCAAAGCTACTTGCACGAGAAAGACGAGGTCGGAACCATTAGCCAGACCTGTGAGTGTGTGCGTAGCTGTGCGAGTAGCATTGTCCCAACCCGACATCTTGATAGGATCGCCCAGCAATATGCCTTGTGCATCGAACGTGAAGAGATAAGGCGATGCCATGCCTGATAGGTTGTCGAGGAACTGCACCGTGATATTCACGCCCGTGGTAGTGGTCTCTGCCTTCCAGTTGAAGCCCTGAGTCAGCGATTGCACGGCATGCTGTGGGTCGGCATTGGTATAGAATGGGTCCACACCTGTGCTGGTACCAGAGCAGAAGCCCGTTTGAAGGTCGCCAGGAGTGTCGGGGGTATCAGGTGTGTCAGGTGTGTCGGGAGTATCTGGTGTGTCGGGGGTGTCAGGGGTATCTGGAGTGTCTGTGCCATCGCATACCTGAGAGAAGTCGGCATCAATAGGCAGTTTGAACCACGCTTCGCCGTCCTCGTATTGCACGAAGAAATCACCTGCATAGATGGTAGGTGCTACGTTGGACTCGATGATAACAGAAAGGGTATTGCCATCTTGTGTGAGGTTCTTCGAGACATGGAAGCCACCTGCTCCATTGACGTTCATGAAGAAGTTGGAACCGCCGTTGTACTTCTTGAAAGCGTCTGCAGATTCGAACACGAATTGATACTGGTTGCCACCGAGCGAAGAACAGGTGATGTGCGCTGTGTGCACCGCCTGTGTGCTGGTGATAGGCGCATCGCAATACGTAGCAGCCGAAGCGCTAATGCACATGGCTACTAATGCGAAAGAGAAGATGAATAATCGTTTCATAGGCGTTGAATATTTAATATTATTATAAGTCATATGGGTCTAATAGGAGAAATGGGGAATGATTATTAGGGGTTATGGGATTTGGATTTTGGTGGTGGCAGATGGGGTGACTATAACATAAACACCCGTAGCGAGGGTTTGACATGCTTGGTCGTACTCGTCTATCGTATTGAAACGCGCTACTGCGGCACCGAAAATGGAGTAGATAACACCGCCCTGCAAATCGGTGGTTGGCAGTAGGGTGAGGTCGGTGGTGGTATTGTTTCTGCCATTGAGCGCGATGCGTGGCATCTTGGCAATAGTAGCCGCAGTGGCATTGACCGAACACTCGAAAGGCGGAAGCGTAACGGTGGAAGATGAGGTGAAGTAATAACCCGCATTGTCGAGTACATACGCTGAAGAGAGGTACTGCGGCATCATGGTGTTGTTGCCCGAATAGGTATAGTAGTCATCCTGAGGCGAGTCTGGAGCATTGTAGGTGTCCGCAATGGTTTGGTAGCCACGGCCGTGGAAGACAATGTATTTGTCGTTGTAGTAACCACCGCCATTAGGCAGGCGAATGATATAAGCATTGCCCTTCGCGGGCTTGGCCGCCTCTCGGGAGGTCGCCTCAATATCGTACCTGTTGGATTGGAATTCCGTGCGCGTGACTGGTGGCGTTTTGAAATAGCGCAACCAATAATGCCCCGCTTGCGTAGAGCCATTGTTGTACTGCGCATAGAGGCGCACATGCTCACCCGTTGCGGGGTCAAAAGCCGTCACACTGTCCACTTCGAAAGGCACGGAGAGCGTCTCCCAAACCTCGGATGGCATACGGCGTTTGTATTGGATAGACTGAAGGATTCTGCCGCCTGCGAACTCGGTGAACTGGTCTTCGCCCTCAAGAGGCGTAGCAGGCAGGTCGTCGTGGTGGTAGATAGCGAACACGCGTTGCGCACAGCCCGAACCATCGAGGTAGAAGAACTCGGGAGTGGTGACTTTAACGACACCATTGGGGTATTCAAACTTGATAGCAAAACGGATGATGCCGTCGGTGCTGTTTTTTATCCAAGAAACAGGAATGGTTTTGGTGAAAGTGGATGTGTTGTCGCCATCCATGTACTGCTCGTTGTTGGCTTCCTTCTCAATAAAGGTGTAGTAATTTTGGAAGATAGCATGCGTAGCAGGTCCATCATTGGTAGTTGCTTTTACGATAATGTTTTCCAATGTATTATCCAATTGCAATGTCACTTCATAACCCGTTGCAAAGAGGTCCTTACCAGGTTGGGCTGTCAAACCATCGTTCGTAAAACCTTCGTAGGTGCAGACACCATCAGCAGTTGGTTCCTCTGGAACTTCTGCATGAGCGTTGTAAATCCAAAAAGAACAGGTTGAGTCGTCGGCGAAAGTAACAGTCACTTGTGTCTCACGGGCAGTGAGGGCAGATAGACAAAGGAATAATTGACCACCTACTTTATGATGTGCGACATTGCAATCCATAATATTTTTACCAAAGGCAACATAAATACACAATTCTTGCTGATAGTCTTGAATATAATGTACAGTGCCACATCCCGCTTGCGCCTTAAACTGCTCTTTATGTTCAGTCTTGCCGTTCTCATTTACCCAAGTAGGGATAGTATTCCAATCTATATTTGAGGGTCCTGTGGGAGTAGTAGTTCCCGAATCGCCAGAGTCATCACCAGAATCATCATCCGAATTGCCAGAACAAGAATGAGCAATGTCTATATCCGTAAATGTAGCACCAATCAAGTCACTTCCTCCTTTTGAATTATCACGCCTTGCCACAATATACAATTGTATAAATTCGGGCATTGTATTCCATGTTACAACCTTCGTAAATTTATTGTCAACTAGCGTCCAATCTTCCTTCCATGTAGTTGATGAGATAGACAGCGGTTGAAGTTGCAACGCCACATCAAAAATATCCTTAAACACACTCGTTTCCGAATACAATATAAAAGTTGTTTCCATATCGCCTGTCTTAGTAGCAGTAAAAATAAGTTTCTCTCCAGTTTGTCCAACGGTAGAAATAACTGCCTTCTCGCAATACTGCGTGACGGCAGTAGCTGTCGTTGCTGAAAGCAAGGCAACGATAGCGATAGTGATGATGTGTAATGTGCGGTTCATGATGTATGTGTATATTATGTGCGTTAATTATTTCAGTGTAAATGTAGCAGGTTCTCCCTCCGCAGCGTTTGGAGCTATCCATACATGGAAAGCACCTTGTTCGGCTGAGAACTCGTACTTGCCATCCGCCCCTAAATCAACTCCCTCTGCCAAATGCCAATATGCTAAATCTTCTTTAGTAAGCGTGAAGGTCACTGTACGCGACTCACCAGCAGGAATACTCACGCGTTGGAAACCTTTGAGTTCGCGCACTGGGCGTGTCAGCGAGCCAACAAGGTCACGGATGTACAACTGTGGTACTGCAACAGCCTCGCGGTTGCCTGTGTTTTTGATAATGCAGGAAACCTGCAGTGTAGGGTGTAGGGTGTAAGGTGTAAAGTCAAGAATTGTGTCGGAGAGGACAACGGGACCGTACTCGAAGGTAGTATAAGTCAATCCGTAACCAAAAGGATAGAGCGGTTGATCGCCATACTCTAACCAATAGCTGGATTCGCCAATAGAGAACTGACCCGCTCCTACTGGTATATCATCAATCAACACAGGGTGGTCGGTAGGACGACCCGTGTTCTTCTTATTATAATACAAAGGAATTTGTCCCTCTGCCTGTGGGAAAGTAATCGGCAAACGTCCAGAAGGTGCCACCTCACCCATAATCAGATTAGCCAAAGCAGGACCTTGCATCGTGCCACCATGAAAAGCATACAACACCGCATCCACCGCAGCAATATCATCACCTATACACAATGGACGACCTGCCATCACAGTCAATACGACTGGTTTGCCCGTGGCTTTGAGCGCACGGAGTTGCTCCGATTGGTCACCCGGCAAATTCAAGTGAGCACGACAACGCGCCTCGCCCGACAATATACTCTCCTCACCACCGAAATACAACACCACATCAGCTTGCTTCGCCAAGCGAGTGAGCTGAGCAATATTGCTTTGGCTTACCTCGCGCGACCAGTGCTTACCCTTCTGCTCAATGAGGCGAATCTTGCTCTCCTTAGCCAACTGGCGGAATGCCATCAAAGGAGTAATAGTCATCGAATCCACCTTATCAAAGCACCATGTGCCATTCTGGTCGTGTTGGTTGTGGGCGAGAGGACCGCAGACTAAAACCGTTGGTTTGGAGGTTAAAGGTGAAAGGTTAGAGGTTAAAGGCAAGGCATTGTTGTTCTTCAACAATACTGCAGACTCTTCGGCTGCGCGTTGCGCTGCTGCCAATGCCTCTGGTTGGAAATACTGAGGTGTTTCCACTTCGCAATACGGATTATCAAACAAACCCAAACGGAACTTCATACGCAAAATGTCACGCACACAAGCATCTATCTGTTGTTCACTAACCACACCTTGCTCTACAAGATCCTTGAGATACCACAAATACGCATTACTCTGCATATCCATCTCCACTTGTGCCTCTAGACTCTGAATAGCTGTTTCTCGACGATCGGTAGCAATACCATGAGATACCATATTCATAATAGAGCCCCAATCAGACACGAGCAGACCATCATACTGCCACTCATCACGGAGGATATTCACATTCAAATGCTTATTAGCCGAAGCAGGCACACCATTGATATCATTGAAAGCACACATAATAGACAACGAACCCGCATCCAATGCCGCCTTGAACGGAGGAAGATATGTTTCGCGGAGTTGTATCTCAGGAATCCATGTGGAGTTATAATCACGTCCGCTCTCAGAAACAGCATAACCCGCAAAGTGCTTCACACAAGCAGCTAACTTAACAATAGAATCGCTTCCTTGATAACCACGCACCGCAGCTGCACCCATCTGAGAAGTGAGATAAGTGTCTTCGCCATAACCTTCTGCTACACGACCCCAACGAGGATCACGCGCAACATCTACCATAGGCGAGAAAGTCCAACGTACGCCTGCTTGCACCGCTTCCTCAGCTGTCAAACGCGCTGCCTCTTCTACCAATGCAAGGTCAAAAGTGGCTGCCTGACCCAATGGAATAGGATAAATAGTGCGGAAACCATGAATCACATCGCGCGCCACAAGCAATGGAATACCCAAACGAGATTCCTCCACCGCCATGCGTTGCAGACGATTGACCTCTTGCGGATCAACGATATTGAAAATAGAGCCCATCAATCCTTGAGCAATCAAAGGCTCCTTCTCCTCGGCACTCCAAGAAGGATCGAGTTGATTCATCTGACCAATCTTCTCCTCAAGTGTCATTTGTGCAAGGAGATCGTCAATGCGCTGCTCTATCGGGTCCTTGGGTTGGCAAGAAACGAGAACGAAAAGGGCTATTAGTGGGATGAGACGTTTCATATTGTTTAGTGTTGTTTAGAGTGGTGGAGTGTTGTTTAGAGTGGTGTAGAGTTGTTTAGAGTGGTGGAGTGTTGTTTAGAGGGTGACAATAATGGTTTTAACAGAAGATGCTGGAAGTTCGATCTGCGCATAGTAATCGCCTAACTGGATAGGCAAAGTAGTGGCAGGACCCATGTTGAGGATATTAATAGCATATGAATCATCGGTCTTCTCTACTGCACAGAGGAAAATGTCTTGCGTCTCACAATCCACACCCGTCTTCATCGTGCTTGGATAATGCACCTGCAATGCGACATCACCAGGACGCATCGAACGAGAGAACTGTTTGAGCACATAGTAATAAGGCGTGTAATAAACAACATTATTTGCATTATCAATCATCACCTGCGCTCCCGCAAAATTGTTCACATGGTTAGGTCCGCCAATAGAATCGAGAACAATATTCCAATCGCAATAACCCGTCAACCAGTGGTTGGTACCATCAATAATATATTGCGCATATCGGAATACTGGCGAATACTTAGGGTGCGTACCACCCGCCCAACGAGTGGAATATGCCCAATCCGTGGCAATCTTATTCCACCAGAAAGCATCGTTATTAAACCATCCTGATTCTTGGAATCCAACAGGTTCTGTCACACCATCCCATGGTGGGCAGCCCAAGTTATCAATACATCCCTCAGAATGGAAAATCGACTTATTAGGATATTGAGCATGTACCTCTTCGAGTGTCTCTGGGAAGCAACCAATGGTGCTGCCATACCAATGCACTGCCATACCCGTGGTGTATTGGCAAGCGAGCGAGTCTTGATAAATGGCATCTGCATAAGGTTGCATCTCGAAAATGTTCTGATCAAAGCCATAGATGGCTACATCTTGCAAACCATTACGCGCGAGAGTTGGCGCCAAATAGTTTTTGATAAACTCTGTCTCCACTTGTGGAGAGAAATCCATACTCTCCCAACCACCATCGTTACCCATAGGTTCGTTGACTGGTGTAACAGACCATATATTCACACCCTCCTGCTGCCATGCCTTGACATATTCAGTAATGTAATTAGCATATGCTTGGTAGTATTGAGGCAACAGCGCACCACCTCTTGCTACACCATTCTCACGCTCGTAGTACTTCTTGTTGTCCTTCATCCACGCAGGTGCTGTCCATGGACTTGCCATAATGCGATAGGTCTTGTCCGATTGAGTTTGTTTAATATTCCAAACATCCTTCATGAGATGGTAGAGATCGTATTGCTCATCCTTCACCTGTGGGTACTGAGCCACGCTAAACCCTTCCTTATCTCTATCAAGAGAGAAGAACTGCATGGCAGTATCACCATCAACCTCAGTAAGCGCATACTTGCCCTCAACCGAGAAGTCCGAAGAACCAATTTGTGTGCGCACCACGGAGAAATTAGCACCCTCTTCTGAGAACAACTCATGCAACACGCTCTGTCGTTGCTCATCCGTAAGACACGCCAATACAAAAGCAGAAGATTCGGTCAATGAACCACCATAGCCATCAATCGTTTGTTTCTTCTCATTGATATCAATGGTAACTGCGTTATCCACCTCTCCTTTATGGAAAATAACACTTTCCTGCTCTGCGAACTTATCACCCGCAGCAGAAGTAAGCCACACTTGTGTGGAAGATATGTCTTTTGCACAAGAAGACATGCATATTGCGCATGCTACATATAAAAATGTTCTTTTCATAATTCTACTACTATTTGTTGGATTTCGCCATCGCGGGCAAAAACATGTTTACTTTGTTCTTCGGTCAGCGTAAGGCCAGCACCATTGGTAGTCTTACGATAAATAATCTCTGTACCACAATATGTGAAACGCAATTCACCATCCGTAAAATCAGCATCCGTAAGCATTATCGGATTGAAATGAATTTGCCCATCTTGCACGTGTACACCCAATTCTATGAAACGTGAAATGATATCTTCTTTCACTTGTCCTGTCATACCTGGTTGTTGTACACCTGCCATGGAAGGCGTATGTGAATACGCATCGAATGGGAAAGAACCATATTCAGCAGGGGACTTGTGAGAGCCGATGCCTTCTCTAATCGCCTTATAGTGGGCGATTAGATCGGACGCAGCTTTGCTGCTATGGGACGGCGTTCCGCCTATTGGATATTGGTTATAGGCTTGAATACACTCACCAACGGCGAGGAGGAGTTTGCTGACCATGTGCCAGTAGATACAGCCCAGACCTTCGTACTTGTAGAAAGTGCCTGAGCGACCTGTGAAAGCATGATGATTAAATAGTTGCTCATAGAGGTCAAGGAGTTGTTGGGTTTCTTCTTCCGTGATCTGCAACGCCGAGCGCTGAATAGCGCGCAAGAGGAAGTCGGCATTGTTGAAGTCTGCTGAGAAGTGTACCCCACCCTGACAATCCTGCGTGAGGATGTCGGTGGCGTGATTTGCCAAGAGGCGTTGTACGATTGGCAAAGACAATGCTTCAGCAGGCAGATTGTTCATATCTAAGAAGGACGCGCGCTTGCGTGCGGGATAGAGCATGTAGCTGCGTTGGTCCTCGCGGTAAAGTGCGGACTGGCGCATGGCGTCCAACAAGTCGGCTGCTTGCTCGGCATTCAAACGGCGAGAAGAGAGGACTGCCACTTGACCCTCGAGCATCTCGTAGAGATGGCTGATGGTGATGGTGCCACGGTCGAACTTCACGAGATTATATGCATGATATAGACCATCTTCGCGCTGGTTGACATCAATCGACTGGTCGATGAAATCGAGTGTCATATTGAGGAACTGGCAGATGAGCGATGCGTCCATCTCCACTTTCTTGCCCGAGTGACCTGCATAGATCGCGTTGCGGTATGCCTCGCCTGCTCGACCCATCTGGTCGGTGAAAGTTCGGCGAGTATGGTCAGTGAAGGAGATAGGTTGGTCTGCTTGCTCTGGCAAGTGATTGACCATAGCAGTCAGTATATTGCGGAGGAAGAGTACGACCTCTTCGGAGAGGGCGTAGGTGTTGGATATAGGCGATGAGGCGAGAGGCGAGGAAGAATGGGCTTCGCCATCATAGAGTTGAATGAGGAATGACACAAAGCGACGCATGTAGTAGAGTGTCACCATAGATGCGCCATTACCTACCAAAGCATTATTCGCATCGTTCCACTCTGGGCGAAGGGTATTCATCCATATACCTGCCTCTGGAATGAAATTGCTGAGTTTGGTGAGCAGTGTAACCAAAATCTTCTCGGTGAAAGTTACCAAGAGTGGTTGTTGGTCATAACCCATCAACAAACGAGCATCTTGTCCGTAGGTGGATAACTGCGACAAAATATGTTCGTGAGCCGCTTGATCGAAAAGAATAGAATTCTTTGGATCGCGTACGATGTCGCTATAGGACTTGAAGCGATAAGGCACATTGGCAAACGCGAACTCGCGCATGCCCAATAACTGGCGAAGCGCTGCGGGGTTGTGTGCGTAACTGAGTTCGAGTAGGCGACAGAGATAGATGATCTGGTGGTCGCCCCAATAGCCGATATTCGACCATGGGTTCTCGGGTTCGATGACCTCCCAGTCGATGCCTTCGGAGGTCACTTTGTATGGGTTATAGCCATCGGCCGTCGTTGCATTGAGGAACTTGGCGATGATGCTATTGGTGAAATCTGGATAGGAGAGCGATAGGGCTTCCCAGTTCTGGAAGATGTCGCGCCAGTTGCCTTGATAGGAGATGATATGGCGGTCTTGCTCGTCCTTCACACGGATATCGAAGAGGTTCCATGGACGGCTTGGGTCGCCATGACGGCGCGAGAATGTGAGCGGTAGGTACTCCATGAATAGGCGATGGAGTTGGTGGTCCTGACGGTCCTGCACGGCTTGGTCGAGTTCGGCATAGGAGATCGACTCAGGCAGGTCGCTGAGGAAAGTATGATGTTTGTCTGCCAACGCACGGTTGAAAAGCGCCACATGCGCTGCGAAAGCGGGACCAGATATCTGGTAGCTATCGCAATAGAAGCCACCGCGCATGGTATTGAAGAGCGTGTTGGCAAAGTGGCGCGCGTCGTTGGCCTCGTCGGCTGTGTGTTGAACACCATCGTTCTGCGCTACGATTTGGCGTAGGTTAGCGGTGGTGGTTTGCAGGGCTGTTTGCAGTTGCTCAATAGCGTTAGCTTGCTGCATGAAAGCCATGTTGCGACGCACGGAGACGGCGTCTTGCATGACATCGCAGATGAAGTGCCAAGTGCATGGTGTAGAGTTGTGTAGTGTAGTGTAGCGTTGTGTAGAGTTGTTTTTACTAGGTAATGTAGTTGTAAAATGGGCGAAGATGGCTCCGCGGACACCTTTGGACTCGGGTTCGAGTTGGATATCACCACCTTGGCGGAAAGTGTCGAGTTGAGCGGAGGAGGTGAGATAGGTTAAAGGCGAAAGGTTAGAGGCTAAAGGCGGGAATAATGTATAAACGGAGTTGCAGCGGAGGGATTCGCTGGGTTCGGCGCGGTCCACGAGGATAGCTTCCATGCGGAAGAGCACCATGCCATTGCCTACATGTTCGGTACGCTTATAGCCATCCACCAAAGTCGAGAAGGTGTTTTGCGTGATACGCTCTACACCCGAAGGCATGACATTTTGCAAGCCGTCCAGCACTTCTACGGTGATAGGAGCGGCGGTCTCGTTGGAGAGGCGCGCAGTGCGTACCCAACCGAGATGCGTAGCAGGTGCCCACTCATAGGAGAAGGTGAAGCCCAAATCTATATTCTTCTCAATGAAGATGAGGCGGTTGCCCGTCACCGACTTAGCTATGGAGCGAATGATGTGGTAGGTACCCATCTGACGCGATGAGAAGGGTTCCCAGAGTCTGGTACCTTGGGCAGTGTGTACGCGGAGGATAGTCTTAGGACCCGTCTGCTCGTAGTTCTCGGTGATCTTATCATCGGTGTAGTAAGGGAAGAGCACTTGCTCGGGGTTGCGGCGACCGCATGTGAGTCCGCCTGTGGATGAGATGTACATCCAAAGGTCGGTATCGCTGGCGAGCGATATGAAGAATGGCTGCATGTGATTGTAGTTCTCAATGCAGTAGAAGCGTTCGCCATCTATTTCTATGTATTGACCTTTAACCATCATAAACAACGTGTATCTATTTTTTATTTAAAGACAACTTAAACAACTTACTGCGCGCGCCAACATTGCGCTTGCCGAGGATTATTCTTTTCTATTTTCAAGATCGGATTTCATTTGTTGTAGGGTTGGGGTATCGAGGTTGTAGAATGCCAGCAGGATAGCACATGAGGCATAGAGTACACCCGGCAGGATACCGAAGAGCCAGTGGATACTGGTCATAATGGTAGGGTCGTTCTGAATCTGTTGCAAGCCCATGGTAGCATCGAAATGAACCGCTGTCATGATAGCACCAAAGAGGGCAGCACCGATGGACCAGCCTATCTTCTGTGCAAAGACTGCTGCGGAGAGGCAGAGGCCTGTGGTACGGCGTTGGAACTTCCACTCGCCGTAGTCAGCTGCATCGGCAAGCATTGTCCAGAGCAATGAGATAGCAGGCGCATAGGCAATCTTACCTAAGCAGTTGAAGACATTGATGAGTACGAAATTGGTGCCTGCGAAATAGAGCAAGCAGAAGAAGAGGCCAGAGAGCAGTGAGCAGACGATATAGAGCTGCTTAGCGCCGAACTTCTTGACCAATGGTTTGGTGGTAGGAATAGCGATGATGAGGGCTACCGTACCCAGGATATTGAAGATCTGGCTCTTGGACTCAGCGTCAAGGAAATACTTGAAGTAGTAGGTAGCCGAGATGTTCTGAATAGCAAACATGATGAACGACACGATACCAACAAGCATCAACACTACCCATGGGCGGTTCTTGAAGAGGTATTTGAAGTCGTGCTTGAGGTCGGTCTCTTGGCGCTTAGGTGGAGCGATACGCTCTTTGGTGGTGGCAAAAGTGATGAGGAAGAGCACCACACCTATTGCACCAAAGATAGCCACAAGGTATCTGAAACCAATGATATAGGATGAGCGCACGAGGTCGGTGTTGCCTGCGCCGTTTTCCATGAAGAGTTTGCGTGCACTGTCATCGGACATGATGGAATAGTCCATGCCAGTAGCTTGTGAGCCGAGGTAATAGACGATATAGAGCGCGAAGCCCGACACAAGCAACTGACCGATGTTGGCTGCCACAAAGCGGTAGGAGTTGAGTCCTGCACGCTCGATGGAGTCGTTGGTCATCACTGCACCCAAGGAAGAATAAGGGATATTGACTACCGCATAGATGATGCGTAAGCCAATGAACATTGGCAGAATATATGCAATGAGCGCATTGCCTTGGAGGTCAGGACCGAGGAATGCTAAGAAGACAAATAGTGCGAATGGTATGCAACCATAGAGCAAGAACGGACGGAACTTGCCCCAGCGGGTGTTGGTGCGGTCTGCCCAAATACCTACGATAGGGTCCATGACGGCATCCATGATGGTGCCGAGGATAGCGATGGCTGTGGACCATGCAGGACTGATACCGAGCACATCGGTATAGTAGAATATTAACCAGAAATTGACCATGTCCCACACAAAGTGTGAGGCGGTATCACCAAGGCTGTAGCCGAGTTTTTCTTTGATAGAGAGTTTCATAATCTTCTGTTCGCTTCGCTCACGTTGGTGGCTCACTTTGTTCGCGAAAATGGCTAACGCGTAAAGTGGCTTTGCGTGAGTGGCTTCGCGTTATTATTTTTGTTGATAAATTCGTATATAATCAATGTACATTTTAGCGGGGGTGCCATCGGCGGGGAGGGCAGTGACGCGTTGGAAGTTCTCGTGGTCGGCAGTATATACCTCGGGGTACTTCTCGTGCATCGGTAAGCCAGGGAAGAAACCGCCTACTGCGAGGTTGAGTACGATATAGAAGGGGTGGTTGAAGTAATGACCCGCTTTGTTGATGGACTTATCGCGCAATGAGAGGGCGAAATATGGTGCCACCTCTGGGTATTGATCTTGGTCGAGGTACATAGCCAGACTATCTTCTGTCCAGATGACAGTGAAGAGGTGGAAGTCGCCTTGTACAGGATAAGGGGCTTCGCACATGCCTGCTTCGTTGGGGTACTTACCATTGTTGAAGCTCTCACCCCAGTGCGCTGCACCATTGAAATAGCGGTCGGATACACCCTTGTCGATACCATCTTTGTGTCCCATCTCTACGATGTCAATCTCGCCACATTTAGGCCATACAACACGCCCTTGTGCTTCTAACTGCTTCTTTTTCTGATCAATGGAATCGTCATTGCCAAGGTTGGTAGCAAGGTTGTTGCCCAACATCCAAAACGCAGGCCACAGGCCATTGCCTGTGTAAGGGAAAGCGATACGCGCCTCTATCTTGCCATAGCAAACGGTGACTTTGTCCTGGGTATTGACACGACCCGATGTGGCAGGACGATTGCGGTAGTCCTCGCGCTTGGCATTGAGTACGAGGCATGACTCGCCCGATACAGGATGACGTTCGATAGTGACATTGCGAGGGGTGTAGTACTGCATCTCGGCATTGCCTCCGCCGCGGGCGTTATCGTCCACATTCCAATAGGCGGTGTCCAAGGTAGGGGCGTTGAAGTCGTCTTCCCATACGAGGGTGTAATCCCGCGCTGCCAGAGGCAGGGCAAGTATTAGCAGTAGCATGGTGTAGAGTTGTTTAGCGTGGTGTAGCATGGTGTAGAGTTGTGTAGAATTGTTTAGAGTTGTGTAGAGTTGTTTAGAGTTGTGTAGAGTTGTTTAGAGTGGTTGTCCTACGATGTTGTATAGTTGTCCGTTTTTGCGGATATATAACTTGCCGTTGAGGATGACTTTTTGTGCTGGTTGGGTGAGGGTGATATTATCCACTGCTGTACCACGTTCGGGTTCGATGGCATCGGAGGGTGAAGGAGAGATGAAGGTCTCCTTGTCGGTGCCTTGTTGGTAGATGCGAATCCAGTCGATATAGACAGAGCGTGGTCCATTGGCGAGGGCAGAGATTTGCTTGATGTCCCAGATTTGAGGGAAGTTGCCACCCACAGCGAGGTTAGCAATGATGAAGTTGGGTTTGGCGAAGACGAGACTGCGGTTGTAGTAAGGGTCATCGTTGTGCTCGAGCTTTGCACTGAAATAAGGTTTCACACCTGGGTTGGCATCGCGATCCATATACATGTCGATAGAGGTAGGTGTCCAGATCATGGTGACGATATGGAAAGTATCCTCTACCGAATAAGGATAGGTGATGTCTTGTGCATCGCACCAAACAGTGTTCCATGCCGAGCCGAGGTGTAGAGCACCATTGAAGAATCGGTCTTGGGTACCATGTTTGATACCATTGGCATTGCCCAACTCGATGATGTCGGTCTCGCCGCAGCGTGGCCAACCTACTTTATCGAAGTCGTTGCCCATCTGCCAGAACGCAGGCCAAAGACCATTGGCCGTGTTGGGGAACTTGATACGCGCTTCGATCTTGCCGAAGGTGTAGTAGAGATTATTCTTGGTATTGACACGACCAGAGGTGCATTTCTTGCCTTTGTAATCCTCTTTGGTGGCAGTGAGGACAAGGCAGCGTTTGCCCGTGGTGGGTTCGATGTCGAGGGTGACACCTTTCTCGCAATAGTATTGCAGCTCATTGTTGCCACCGCCGTCGCCATTGACCTCGATATTCCATACATTGCGGTCGAGGGTTGCGTCGGTGAAATCTTCGTTCCAAACGAGGGTGTAGTCCTGCGCAGCCAAAGGCAGGGCAAGCATTAGCAGAAGCATGGTGTAGAGTTGTTTAGCGTGGTGTAGCATAGTGTAGAGTTGTTTAGAGTGGTTTATTGTAAAAGTTGGTAGCAATTAAAGGTTCCTTTTAGTGCTTCAATGCGAAGGGTGTGGTTGCCGAGTGGTGGGATAACGGTGGTTGTGAGCGTAGTAACCGATTGTATATCAGCGGTTTTGGGTACGTCCACTATCGCTTGGGCTACGCCGTCGATATAGATACAGATCTGACTATTGACGATGGTGGCATATTGGATTTGCAGCGGTTGTTTGCTTTGTACATTGATTTGATAATCAATCCATTGTCCTTGCATAAAGGATTGGATATAGAGTTGGTTGTTGTCCGTGACACGCAGGGAGATACTCTCATCTTTCAGGGCGATGTATTGGTGTGCACCTATGCCTTTGTTGAGGGCGAGGTAGGCGTTCTTATCGAAAGAGGAGAACTGGGTGAAGATTTGTCCGAGCGGTGTGAGGGCGACAGGCGAGCCGTGGGTGAGCAGTTGCATATAGGGGGCAGAGTCCACCTTGCCACTGGTGCGAGGCATGAACCATGCGTAGCGTTCTACATGAGGGTTCTGCTCCATGTGGTTGAGGACAGCGCACATATAATCCATTTGCTTCTCGACATTGCTTGGTACGGGGTCCCAAGCACAGAACTCGGTCATCCAGATGGGTTTGCCGTATTTCTCGAATTTCTTGATATAATCTTTGACAGCAGAAGGCGATGCCATATAGCAGTGGATAGCAATCGCATGGATATCGCCCAGCGACACATTAGGCAGTGCAAAGAACTCATCGAGCCATTTGATAGGGTCGTGATAACCCGCGAGCGTGCCATAGTTCATGGCAGGAGAGATGAGCTGGAGGTTCAGCTCTTTCGCCAATGCTACCACTTGTGGCCAATGCTCCGCCGCTTGCGCGGGGGTCATGTTGCATTGGTCGGTGAGGTTGGGTTCGTTGAAGCCCAGTAGGTATTTGGTGTTGGGGTGCTCCTGCACATACTGGCGAATCTTGTCTGCGCTGTATGAGTTATTCCAGCACATTGGGCAGAAATCCATGTTGTTGGTGTCGAACCAAAGGGCTGCGGTAGCGTTTTGGGAGTTGCCCCAGTTGTAAGACCATGAAACAGAAGGGGACAGGATGGGCAGGTCGTCGATCTTCTTGAAGTCGAATGACACACCGCGCTTGGCACTCTTCTGCATGGCAGAGGGCTGGTCAAGCGTAGGGGTGTTGCCTTCGCAAGAGATTAGGAAGAGAGCACTTATTACAACAAATATTATACTACTTAGTTGTTTCATAGTGACATTATCAAAATTACTTAGGGTTGTTCTTGGCGTTGGTACACGCGTACCCAGTCCACGTACATGATACGTTTTTGGTTAAAGATGGCATCATCCACTTTGCCACCCATGTTGCCACCGATAGCGAAGTTGAGGATGAAATAGTGAGGTTTGTAGAATGGCCATGAATCGTGGTCGCCGATATTATTCTCCCATACGGTAGCATATTCCACTCCGTCCACAAAGAAGCGGATGCAATCCTTGCCGTTCTCCTCTTCTTGGCACCACTCTACTCCATAGACATGGAAGTCATTGGATAGCGGATAATCGAAGAAATGTGTACCGTGCCAATTGCGACCATTCATACCATTCTTCTCTTGGGTATGGAGCGCAAACGAAGCTCTGTTATCCATAGAGCCCACATGCTCCATGATGTCGATTTCGCCGCACTTAGGCCAGTTGCCTGTCTCGCCCATCATCCAAAATGCAGGCCATGTACCTTTACCACCAGAGAATTTGATGCGGGCTTCCATCTTGCCATAGAGGAAAGATTTTTTGCCTTTGGAGTAGATACGAGCAGAGGTGTATTCGCGGTTTTCGTATTTCTCTTTGCGTGCTTCGATCTCAAGGCAGCCATTGGCGAGACGGATGTTTTCAGGGCGAGTGGTGTAGTATTGCAACTCGTTGTTGCCCCAACCGTTGCCACCCGTATTGTAGTTCCATACGGATTCATCGAGCTTGCTAGCATTGAACTCGTCGGACCACACGAGCGAATACTCGCCCCATTGGTGTGCAACAGCCACGAGAGCCGTCACAGACTCTAAGTTGGTGGATAGTGTGATGGTTGCGTTACCAGGTTTGAGTGCAGTGACCAGACCATCGGCAGTGACAGAAACAATAGACTCGTCGGAAGATGTCCATGTGAGAGGTAAGCCGTAGGCATTGCCGTATTGGAATTGGTGTGTCTCGCCCTTCTTGAGTGAGATGAGTGCAGGCGTGATGCGCAGCGTGGCTCCATCGGTGCCTGTGACAAAGACTTGTGCTTGGGCTGTAGTATTGCCAGATTTAGCCGTGATGGTAGCAGAACCAATGGCGTTGGCGGTGATTACTCCGTGGAAAACGGTAGCCACAGACTCGTTGGAAGAAGTCCACTCGATGTTGGTTGCACTACCGACTACGTCGATATTGGCGATGTCGCCCACCTTCATTTGCAATGAGTTGGGATTCAGCGAGAAACTGACCGAAGGAACCATTTCGCATGCCGTCATCAACAGAACTGCGCAAAGGCAGGAAATACTATGCAAGAGTTTTTTCATATTCGTTTGTTATTTGTTTTTAGGGCTAAGAGGAGGTAATCAGCCTCCTCAAAGCGGGGGGTATTCATCGCTTATTGCTACGGTACGCCTATACTAATATACCGTTTATCTAACGTGTATCTAACGTATATCTATCGTGTATCTAACGTATATCTAACGTATTTGATAGCGCAAAGATAGCGAAGAATTAGGGGATGTTTATTTCTCGTAGAAGTAAACAGCATCAAGGTTCAATTGTGAACCAGTAGCGTTACCAGAGAGTGCGCAGAAGATGTTACCACCTGTTGGGAAAGTAAGGTTAGCCATAGCAGCAGCAAAGTTAGCCATAGGAACATCAAACTCAGCCCAAGAACCATCACGAGTGAAATCGCCAATTACAGCACCAGCTTCGATAGTAGCAGTACCTACAGCGAAAGAAGTAACAGCATCGTTGAAGGTGTAGAATTGGTGGTTACCTGGAGTAGTAGCCTTCATAGCAATGTGCAAGAAGTATTTGTCAGGATTAGCCACAATAGCTTGACGGAGTTGCTCAGCGGCAGCTGCACTTGCATCACCCAAGCAGAAACCAAGACTAGACCAACCGATGTTGGCAACTGTGAGTGCTACATAACCCTCGTTGTTGCCATGGAAGTTAAGACCTGTACCTTCGCCTGCATTATAAGATGTACCATCAGGCCATACATACAAGAAGTTATTGGTGTCATCTACTCGAAGGTCACCTGCAATCTTAGCTGAGTTAGCATCTGCTGTAACAGCGTCAAGAATAACAGGCCAAATCTTGGTACCTTTTACTTTAGCAGCAGTAGTGTTGCCACCTGTAGAACCAGCAGCCTCTACGAGTACAACGCAAGTTTTGGTAACACCTGCAGCAGTAGCAGAGATGATAGCATTACCAGCAGAAACAGCGGTAACAAGACCATTAGCAACAGTAGCAACAGCTTCGTTAGAAGATGTCCATGACTCAACAGCTACATTAGCTACGAGTTGGTGAGTCTCACCTACTTTGAGGGTAACAGAAGTCTCAGTGAGCGTCAAAGGCTCAGTGGGTTGATTCTTTTGTTCGCATGCGGTCAAACCAACCAATGCGAGTACTGCAAGAGCAGTAGCGAAAAATTTGTTTGTTTTCATAATACTTAAAAATTAAGTGGTTAGTAAATTATGTTGATTAGAATGGTTGATCAATAACCATTGTTTTGTTTCATTTGTGTTGGGTTGAGTTGGATTTCCTCTTGTGGGATAGGGAATATCTCGTGCTTGCCAGCTACGAACTCCTGCATGTGGGATTGTGCATCAGGTGTTTCGGTAGCTTTGTAGGCATCCATGTGTGCTTTGAGTCCCTTGCCGTCCACACCTTCCCAGCGCACGAGGTCGAACCAGCGGTGACCCTCCATAGCCAACTCGACGCGGCGTTCGTGGCGAAGAGCAGCATCGTCTGCAAGTGCGATTTCGGAGAGTCCCACGCGTGTGCGTACCTTATTAATATACGAGCGTGCGGTGGCTTCATCGCCTGCGCCCAGCGCTGCTTCGGCGTACATGAGGAGCACATCGGCATAGCGGATCTGGCGGTTGTTGAGTGGACCACGGGTAGCGTGGAGTGACCATTTGCCAAAACCACCACCTTGGTCAGCAGGGTCGCGGTACATGCCGTACTTATTGTTGAGGTAGCGTGAGCCGAGATAGATCTCCACAGAAGGTGTCTCGATGAGCGAATCCGCAGGATTGAGGATAGTCACATCGCGACGGATATCGGTAGGTTCGAACTCATCGTAGAGGTTTTGGGTAGGGTGATTGAAGCCCCAACCGCCACCGATAAGGGAAGAACGTGAGCGCATGAGGATCTGCGAATAAGAGCCAGCCGTGAAGCCGAAGCCCTCGCCATAGTCGCCCCAAGGCACTTCCATGTATTGGATTTCGAAGACAGACTCTTGACCGTTCTCGCCAGCGAGGGAGAAGTTATCCTCGTAGTTAGAGCAGAGCGTATATTCGCCTGAAGCGATGATAGAGTCGCCCCACTGCTTAGCTGCTGCGTAATAGGTGGCAGGGTCTTGGGTGAGCTGTTTGTTCCAATAAGGTGAAGCCATGTATAGGTTCACCTTGAGGAGCATGGCTTGAGCCGCACCCTTGGTAGCGCGACCAAGATCTTCGGCTTTCATCGTGCTGCGGAGTTGGAGCATGCTGTTGGCCTTGGTGAGGTCATCAAGGATGAGGGTATAGACTTGCTCTACGCTGCTGCGATCGATACCCCAACGCTCGGAGTCGTCGATGACATCGGTAGTAATAGGTACGCCTGCATACACGCGAACGAGGCGGAAGTAGTAGTAAGCACGCAGGAAGTGCGCTTCACCCAAAAGGCGATCCTTCATGGTAGGGGTGAAGATGGAATCTGTACTTATCTCCATTTGGGAAATATACTTTATAGCCAAGTTACAACGCGCAATACCCATATATTGTGCACGATAGAAATCGAGCAATAGGGTGTTTCGGGACGTGGTACGCCAGTTCTCCATATCATAGGCGTCTGCCATATCGGTGGTGCTGCCACCGCCCTTGAGCGCATCATCGCTAACGATGTCACCGATAAACCATTCAGAGAGGTAAGTATTGTTGTATTCCCACATGAGTGGTACATAGCAACCCGTGACATTTTGCTCTGCCGCAGCGGTAGAAGTGAAGAAGTCGTTCAGCAAAGTGGTTCCTGGCTCTATCTCGGTGAGATAGTCGCGGCAGCCGGTAAGAGCGATTACCAAGCATGCGAGCCATAATAGATTGCGTTTCATATTGTGTATTGTTTAGAGTTGTTAGAGTTGTTTAGAATGTAGCATTGAGACCGAATGTGAATGTGCGGCTTTGTGGATAGTTGCCGTAGTCCACACCTGAGCCCACCTCTGGGTCATAACCAGAATAGTTGGTGATGGTGAAGAGGTTGCTTGCCGTGATGTAGAAGCGCAGGCGAGAGCAGTGGAATTTCTCGGTGATGTTCTTAGGCAAGGTGTAGCCGATTTGGAGGTTCTTGAGGCGGAGATAGCTGCCATCTTCGAGGAAACGTGTGGAGTTCTCGGTGTTGGTAGGAGAGCCAAGAGGGTTAGGGATAGTACCATTGCGGTTCTCGAGTTCCATCCAGTTGACACCTTTCGCCAACAGCGCATCGCGTACGACATCGGTGTAGCCAACCCATACTTCGTCCGCCATATAGGTAGCAAGCGCATGGCTGGTACCATCGCCTTCGAGGCGTTCGCGCATAGCATTGTAGATCTTATTGCCGCTGACACCTTGGAAGAAGAGTTGGATATCCACACCATAGAAATCTGCGCCGAGGTTGAAGCCATAGGTCAGTTTTGGGAACGGATTTCCGATACACTTTTTGTCGGATTCATCGAGGATTCCATCGCCATTTTGGTCTTTGTAGCGTGCATCACCTGCGTGCACACCCAATTCTTCAGGTCTTTCTTTGTAGGTGTAAAGTTGCGTGAGTGCCTCTTCGTCGGTTTGGTAGATGCCCTCGTACTCATATCCCCAGAAAGAGTTGAGTGCCATGCCAAGGTCGGTCTTGGTGCGGTCGCCCCAAAGAGGTGAGCCACCATTGACAGCCGTGAGTTCGTTGTGGAGGAAAGAGATGTTACCACCGATATTGTAGTGGAAAGCACCTATATGGTGTTTGTGATCCAATGAAAGTTCGACACCCGTATTGCGGATATTACCCACATTCTTGATGAGCGGATAGAGGTTGCCCACGTGCGCAGGTGCGTTTACGTACAGCAACGCATCTAAAGTATTACGCAGGAAGTAGTCTACTGTACCACTCAATTTGCCATTCCAGAATGAAAAATCAATACCAGCATCCCATTGCTCATTGGTTTCCCATTTACCTGAAGTATTGACTTGGGTGAGCACAGCTGCGCCGCCTACCATCACTTGTGGGTTACCCAAAGGATAACCATAGAATACATCTAGACTTGAGCCCATAGTAGGAATGAATGATCCGGAAGGAATACCGTCATTACCTGCTTGACCAAAACCTAAACGCAGTTTCAAGTTGTCAATCCATTCTACATTTTTCAACCACTCCTCCTCGCTCATACGCCATGCCAATGCAACAGAAGGGAAGCAGCCCCATGGTTCCTTCGTATAACGAGAAGAGGCATCCGCACGGAAGTTAGATGTAATCATTTAGCGGTCTGCTTTGGAATAGAATGCGCGACCAAAGAAAGACAAACGACGGCTACGACCAACTCCATCGGAAGCTGGCAGGCGATCTTCGGTTGTATTATTTAGGTACCAGTTGCTCTCCACAGGATTGAGGATTTGTGCACCTGAACCACCGATGCTATAGTAGTTGTACTCTTCCCATGTCTGACCCACCATGATAGAGAAATTGTGCTTGCCAATCTTCTTGGCATAGGTGGCAGTCACCTCTTCGAGGAGGGTGCAATGGCGATCCATAGAAGAGGAAAGGAAATTCTTTTCAGAATAATTATAGGATGTATAAGTATTAGGATATGTGAAATTGCGATTGCGATTGAGCGAGTAGTCCAACGAAATACTTGGACGGATAACGAGGCCTTCGATAGGTTTGATTTCGAGATAGAAGTCGCCTACTACGCGTTCGTTCTTGCTGGAAGGCTCGGTATTGAATGCCATTTGGTAAGGGTTGGTGACATTCTTGAAGTTGGAACCCGCAGAGTAGTCGCCCGACATATCCTTGCCTTCAGCATTGACCCTACCCTCTGGGTAATACACAGGATCCCATTGTGACATGGCCATAGCGGCAGAGATAACCGAAGCACCCGCTGAAGAAGAGTTGTGCATCGCATTGCGACCTGATGTGGTAACAAACGAGAGGTGCTCACCAATAGTCAGCCACTTGCGTACCTCGTAATCGGTATTGAGGCGGAGAGTGAAACGATTGTAGTTGGAGCCGATAATCGTACCTTCTTGACCAAAATAAGAGGTAGAGAAAGCATAATGACCTTTATCGCTACCACCATCGATACTAAGGGTATAATTATGCATGAAAGCATTGGCATTGAAGACCTCGTCTTGCCAATCGGTTTCCTGATGGGAATAATCAAAATTCATAGGGTAGAAAGGCGATTTGCCTAACTTGTACATGCTTAACCATTCGGAGAATCCGCGCTGGTTATAGAAGGCAATCTCCTCGGCACCATTACGCATAGCGCCTATACGGAGCTCTGTATCGACTTGTGAGCGCGAATCCATGAGGTCGAGTTTCTTCCAACGGTTTTGGATACCCCAATACGCATCGAATGAGATGTTGGCTTTGCCTTTTCCACCTGACTTGGTAGTGACAAGGATCACACCATTAGCACCACGAGAACCGTAGATAGCTGTTGCAGATGCATCCTTCAGGATCTCCATGGATTGAATGTCAGCAGGAGCAAGGAAGCGGATATCGCCCGTGATAACACCATCTACCACATAGAGTGGGTCGTTACCTCCGATGGCAGAACCAATACCGCGGATACGAATGGTAGCACCTTCGCCAGGTTGACCCGAGTTGGTGGTAACTGTCACACCTGCAGCACGACCTTGGAGAGCTTGGTCAAGACCTGCGACAGGAGCTTTGTTGAGGTCTTCAGCACTCACTGATGTGATAGCACCAGTAAGGTCGGAGCGCTTCATGGTACCATAACCTACAGCGACCACTTCATCGAGCATCACATTGTCAGACTTGAGGGTGATGTTCATTGGAGCAGCAGTGGCCTTGACTTCTTGGGTAACATAACCCATGTAGGAGATTACCAACACATCGCCTACATTGGCGTCAAGCAGGAAATTACCATCAAAGTCGGTGATTGTACCATTAGAAGTGCCTTTCACCATAACATTTGCACCGATTACAGGATCGGGTTCGCCCTCTGCCATCACTACACCAGAGATAGTGGTCTGCGCCAAAAGAAAAATTGGCAAAAGCAGAAGCAAGCACGTGAGATTTAAGCGTTTCATTGTCGTTGATTTTGATTAAACACGTTGCAAAGATACAATAATATTCGCACACGCGCAAGAAACAACGAACATGTTTTACAACATATTTTTTACGTATATATAAACTATTTTTATACTACAATTATATGTTATATTATTGTATTTCTGATATTTATATATTCGTAAAAATACTACATAACATTTGCATTTTATTTGGAAAGAGTGAGTTTTCGTAGTAGTGATTTTCAACAAAAATACAGATAATTGCTCGAAAAACAATAAAAAACCAGTGTCACAGTTGCAAAAAACAGGCAGGAATGGAGTAGGAAAGGAGTAGGAATGTGCAGGATGGTAAGCGAGTGGTAACGGAGTGGTAACGGAAAAGATGAGTGTAAGTAGATATAATTTTACACAAAAACTTGTGTAATCAAAAAAAAAAGCGTACCTTTGCACCATATATACTCAACAGATGCTTAAATTACTACTCATACTATCCATTCTCACGACGAATCCGCATACTCAAGATGCCAATATTGGTGTCCTCATCTGCGATTACCACTCTGGTGACACCATAGAGGCATATCGTCCGAATGCTGTGATTCCCCCTGCATCTACCATGAAACTGCTGACCGCAGCGACTGCGTTGGAATTGTGGGGTAGCGACTACAAAATACAAACACCCATCACCTATTCGGGTTATATTCAAGACGGCACGCTCCATGGTAATCTATACATAGAGGGGCGAGGAGATCCCACTTTTGGTTCACGCTATGTGGGCAAAAACAACTTTATGTACACATGGGTACGTCGTTTGCGCGAGGCAGGCATACAGCACATTACTGGTTCGGTGGTAGCAGACTTGAGTTTCTTTGACGGCAACGCACTCAATCCCGCTTGGCTATGGGAAGATGCAGGCAACTACTATGCACCTGGCATATTCGCATTGTCCTACCAAGACAACACGATGAATATCGTACTGAAAAGCGGCGCTGTGGGCAGTATAGCCGAAGTATTATACACCACGCCTGAGATACCCGAAATAGAATTTGAAAATCATATCCGATGTACACATATCACGTATGATGGTGCCTTCGTACATGGCATGCCCTATAACAATCAACGTTATCTGGTGGGTAGCGTACCATCCAATCAGCGCACCTTTGGCGTGCGAGGCGACATGCCCAATCCCGGATTGATATTAGTACGCGACTTCACAAAAATCCTACAACAGAGTGGTATTCAGGTAGATGAGAAAGAGACATATATCAGCGAAAAGCCCGTAAGTAGTTCGCGTACACTTCTCTTCACTCACGAGAGCGAACCGATAAGCGAGATAGTGAGGCATATGCAGCAGGAGTCGGATAATCTATATGCAGAAATGCTATTTCGTATTTTCGGTGCCAAATACTCCACCCCATGCACCATACACAATGCATCTGATTTTGTGAGGGAGTATTGGCGCAATAGGGGCGTCAGTTTTCGTAGCGGGAAGATACTGGATGGATGTGGATTAGCCCCACAAAACACAATTTCACCCAGCATGTACGTACAGCTGCTTCGATATATGTATGGTTCGACTCAAAAAGAAGCATTCTTGGCATCGTTGCCATGTAGCGGAGAGAGCGGAACCCTCAGTTCGTTTTTGAGAGACACTCCCTTGCACGGAAAAGTGTGCGCCAAAAGCGGAACCATCGGTGGAACAAAGAACTATGCGGGATATATCTTTTTGCCTGACGGAAGAATATGGGTGTTTGCAGTCATGGTGAATAGCGCCAATTGCAAAACCAAAAAGATACAACGTGTGATAGAGCAATACCTACTGGATGTATATCAACGAAACACATAGCACCTCGACGCTCCTGCGTGAGCAATATACAGACGCCTTACCTCATCTATACACCATACGCACGGATTACCAAACAGCAGGACGAGGACAAGCGGGCAATACATGGGAAAGTGAGAGAGGCAAAAACCTGCTCTTCTCTACCCTACTGCGTCACAAGGGACTACATGCTACGGAGCAATGGCGCATATCCATGTGGGTAGCAATCACCTTATGGGAAGTATTGGCAAAGTATTTGGGCACAGAAAAACTAACCATCAAATGGCCAAACGATATCTATTATAGCGATAAGAAACTGGTGGGGATACTGATTGAGAATGCGCTGATAGGTCAGTATGTGGAACATAGCATTGTAGGGATTGGCGTGAATGTGCACCAGACGGACTGGCGAAGCAATGCGCCTAACCCAATTTCGATGAAGGAGATTACGGGAAGAGAATATGAGATTGAAGGACTGCTGAACGAGTGGATTTGTTCGATGAAATCGTGGGAAAATAGCAAAATGGAGGAACTATCATCGGCCTATCTACAGCACCTCTATCGCCGAGAAGGTTGGCATGAGTATGTGGAGCGAGAGGTGAGTATAGCACCCACAGCCATAGCAGAAAAAGGAACGAGAAATACTTTTTTAGCAAAAATAGTGACAGTAACAGAACAGGGCGAACTCATACTTCGATTGCAGGACAATGAGAAAAAAAAATATCACTTTAAGCAAATACGATTTGTGATATAAAAAAATAGTAATAATGAATAACTAAATAAAATATCTATCCTATGAAATCAATCATTATCACAGGCGGCGCGGGTTTTATTGGCAGCCATGTTGTACGATTATTCGTAAACAAGTATCCTGAATATCGCATCATCAATGTGGACAAACTGACGTATGCTGGTAACTTGGCTAACCTCAAGGACATTGAGGATAAACCTAATTATCGATTCGTGAAAGCCGACATCTGCGACTTTGACACCATGTATGCTCTGATGCAAGAAGAGCAAGTGACAGGCATCATTCACTTGGCAGCAGAAAGTCATGTGGATCGCTCAATCAAAGACCCATTTACCTTTGCCCGCACCAATGTGATGGGCACTTTGTCGCTCTTGCAAGCCGCCAAACTCTACTGGGAAGCACAGCCAGAGAAGTACGAGGGCAAACGCTTCTATCATATCTCAACAGATGAAGTGTATGGTGCATTGGAGATGACTCACCCAGAGGGTATTACTCCTCCGTTCTCTACTCAAGCATCCTCTGAGCACCATGAGGCTTACGGAGAAGACTTCTTCGTGGAGACAACCAAGTATAATCCACACAGCCCATATTCAGCATCTAAAGCAAGTAGCGACCACTTTGTGCGTGCATTCCACGACACATACGGCATGCCTACTATCGTGACCAACTGCTCCAATAACTATGGTCCTTATCAATTCCCTGAGAAATTGATTCCGCTGTTTATCAACAATATCCGCCATCGCAAACCATTGCCAGTATATGGTAAGGGCGAGAATGTGCGTGACTGGCTGTACGTAGAAGACCACGCACGTGCTATTGACCTCATTTTCCATCAAGGCACTATCGCTGAGACATACAATATCGGTGGATTCAACGAGTGGAAGAACATTGATATTATCAAAGTGGTTATCAATACTGTGGACCGTTTGTTGGGTCGTGCAGAGGGCGAAGATATGGACCTCATCACCTATGTCACCGACCGCGCAGGACACGATATGCGCTATGCTATTGACTCACGCAAACTGCAAGCAGAGCTGGGCTGGGAACCATCATTGCAATTTGAAGAAGGTATTGAAAAAACTGTTCGCTGGTATCTTGATCATCAAGAATGGATGGACAATATCACCTCTGGTGAGTATGAGAAATACTATGACGACATGTACGGCAAACGATAAGGTGTAATCTGCTATAAAAAAATAAGGCGGCACATGATGACTGTGTCGCCTTATTTATTATGGTAGCATGTATCAATATGCAATCGCGAAGATCACGCGCTGTGTGCTGGGCTTGCCTGTATAAATACATTGACCCGGAGTTTTGTCGCCCTCGAAAGGAATACAGCGGATAGTGGCTTTGGTTTCGGCTTTGATTTTCTCTTCGGTCTCTGGTGTACCATCCCAGTGGCAAAGCAAGAATCCAGGTTTCTTAATCTCCTCTTTGAACTCCTCCCAAGTATTTACCTCGCGTGTATTAGCGAGACGGAAATCCAATGCCTTTTGGTAGATATTATCTTGAATCTCCTTGAGCAAGTTTTGGATAGTCTCCACAATGTTATCGAAAGAAACTGTCTCCTTGGTCATAGTATCGCGACGAGCGAGCTCAATGGTGCCATTCTCCAAATCACGACCACCCATAGCAAGGCGCAAAGGTACACCCTTGAGTTCGTAGTAAGCGAACTTGAAGCCAGGAGTAGCCTTGTCGCTTGCATCCACTTGTACGCGGATGCCGAGTTTCTTCAACTCATCTGCCAATGGATTGAGTTTCTCCATGAGGGCATCCAGTTGGTCTTGTTTCTTGAAGATAGGAACAATAACTACTTGAATTGGAGCAAGGTTTGGAGGTAACACCAGACCATTATCATCAGAGTGGGTCATGATGAGTGCACCCATGAGGCGAGTAGAAACACCCCAAGAAGTAGCCCACACATATTCGTATTTATTCTCGTTGGTGAGGAACTGTACGTCGAATGACTTAGCGAAGTTTTGGCCCAAGAAGTGGCTTGTACCTGCTTGCAATGCCTTACCGTCCTGCATCATTGCTTCGATAGAATAGGTATTGAGAGCACCTGCAAAACGTTCGTTTGGCGATTTCACACCTTTGACTACAGGGATAGCCATCACCTTTTCTGCGAAGTCTGCATATACATCCAGCATTGTGGCTGCATAGTTCTCTGCCTCCTCCTTGGTAGCGTGCGCAGTGTGACCCTCTTGCCAGAGGAACTCGGCAGTACGCAAGAAGAGACGAGTACGCATCTCCCAACGCATCACGTTGCACCATTGGTTGCAGAGGATAGGCAGGTCGCGGTAAGAAGAGATCCAGTTCTTGTAGGTGGACCAGATGATAGTCTCAGAAGTTGGACGAATGATGAGTTCCTCCTCCAGACGCGCTTTAGGATCCACCACAACACCCTTACCCTCTGGATCGTTCATGAGACGGTGGTGCGTAACCACAGCGCACTCCTTAGCAAAGCCCTCTACGTGCTCTGCTTCACGACTAAGAAATGATTTGGGGATAAGCAATGGGAAATAGGCATTTTTCACGCCTTTCTCTTTGAAACGACGATCCAACTCCGCTTGAATCGTTTCCCAAATAGCATAACCATATGGCTTGATAACCATACAGCCACGTACTGCTGATTGCTCAGCTAAATCTGCTTTTACTACCAGTTCGTTGTACCACTTCGAGTAATCTGTAGCTCGAGGGGTGAGTTTTTGAAAGCTTGCCATTATAGTATTGATATTTTTAGTTCAGTGTTGTTTAGTGTTGTTTAGAGTTGTTTAGCGTAGCGGATATGATTTTCGAAGTTGTTCGAATTGCTCGGGTTGGGCTTTGAGTTGGTCAGAAATGCGTTTTAACCAACCAGGTTCCGAATCACCGTGCAAAGGTACTAATTTTTTGTTGATTGACAAAATAGGAAGCGAGAAAAATTCGCAAAAAGCTGTCAAACACATCTCACTGGCCCGCATTTTACCCAAAATAGAGTAACCCGCAATGTGAAAAGATGCCAAATCAACGTGTTGCAGTAGCGCCTTGTTGACCTGCGGTTCACCCTCCCAACAGTCGATGGCGGTTGTGAGGCGATGAGGCGATGAGGCGAGAGGCGAAAGGCGAGAGAATAGTGCTTGCTCGTCGATAACCCCACCACGAGCAGCGTTAATAATCAGTGCATTCTGCTTGCAAAGACGCAACACCTCTGCATCGCATAAATGGAAAGTGGGATATTCTCCATCACGGGTTAGCGGTGTATGGAAGGTGAGAACATCACATTGAGAAGCAATATGCCTAAGCGGTTTCCCGATGCCTAATGGCGGGTCTGAAAGCATTACTTCATAGCCCATATGACTTGCCATGGCAGCCACCAACTTACCTACGTGGCCATATCCGATCACCCCTATCGTCTTGCCATAGGCTTGAGGACACAATGTGCTCAACACTTCTTGCACATAATCACACACAGCCTGCGCATTGCAGCCCGGACACGAAACCCAATGAACACCTGCTGCACGACAATAATCTTGGTCTATATGATCATAACCAATAGTGGCTGTTGCGACAAAACGTACTCGACTACCCGCAAGCAACTCCTTATTTATCTGCGTGCGCGTGCGCACGAAGAGCGCATCTGCATCACGAACGGTATGCGCGTTTATCTCCTCCGGAGAAAGAAAGACCGCTTCCGCAATCGGATCAAACACCCCCTCTAAGAAAGGAATCCCTTTGTCAATAACTACGCGCACCTTATTATTCAATATTGTATATTATCTATTAAGCGTACTTGACCACAATATACGGTCACACAACCCACTGCATTCTCAAACGAATCTGTAGGTTGAAGGGTCGTTTTATCCACAATGTCGTAGTATTCCACTTCTAATCCCTCAATGGCATTAATGGTATCAATCACTTGCTGCTGTACCTGCGATACAGAAGCTGTTTTTGCCCACTCCAACGATGAGAGAAGCGTTTGAGATATGCCAACTGCTATTTGTTTCTCTTGCTCGGACAGACGCTCATTGCGGCTACTCATGGCCAAACCATTTGTTTCGCGCACAATAGGGCAACCTATGATTTGCAATCCCTGGTAGCGCTCTGCCATGGAAGAGCGCTCTACCATATGGCGGATGATGGCTAATTGCTGAAAGTCCTTTTCGCCAAAATATGCACGCGTCGGTTGCACCAAATCAAATAGGCGACTTACCACCTGCACTACCCCATTGAAATGACCAGGACGCATTTTGCCCTCCATCACTTGATCAAGCCCATTGAAGTCAAAAGAGAATGGCTGTTCCATTTCCTCTTTGCTATACATCTCTTCTGGGGTTGGCGCGAAGACAAAATGCACGCCAAGCGCCTCCAACAACGCAGCATCTTTTTCTAAGTTACGTGGATATTTCAAGAGGTCCTCCGCATTATTAAACTGGGTAGGGTTCACAAATACACTGACATAACAAACCTCGTTCTCGCTACAAGCGCGTTGAATCAGTGAAGCGTGTCCCGCATGAAGAGCACCCATAGTAGGTACAAAACCAATGGTCTTGCCTTGACGAGTACAAGCATTTACCTGACGGATTAGTTCGGATTTTGTGGTTATAATTTGCATAAAAAATTCAAATATACTGTTATTTTTATCGAAAAAGTCTGCAAAGGTACAACATTTATGGGAAAAAAGAAAGTTTTTTGCAAAAAAATTATGCCATCTCATTTTTTTTTCGTACCTTTGTAGCGGGAAAGTGTTACCATTTAACTAATACAATTATGAAAGAGCCCAAACGTATTTTATTTGTTTCGCAGCAGATCTATCCATTTTTGGATACAGAAAGTCCTATACGCTTGCGTAACCGTCAAATGCCTGAGTATTTCCAATCCAAAGGTTTTGAGACCCGAACTTTTATGCCTAAGTTCGGCGAGATTAACGAGCGCCGCAACCAGTTACACGAGGTGATTCGCTTGTCGGGTATCAATCTCATCATCTCTGATTCGGACCATCCTCTCTTGATCAAAGTGGCAAGTATTCAATCTGCCCGTATCCAGATTTACTTTATCGACAATGATGTTTATTTTCATCGTCGCAAGGATGTAGTGGACGCTGAAGGCAATGAGTACAAAGACAACGATGAGCGTTGTATCTTCTTTGCGAGAGGTGTGTTGGAAACCATCAAGAAACTGCGTTGGACACCAGACATCATCTGCTGTTCGGGCTGGATGTCGGCATTGGTTCCGCTGTATGTAAAGAAAGCATATCATGACACACCTTTCTTCAGCGGCACAAAAGTGATATTGTCATTGGATAATGAGGAATATACTACTCCGTTTGGTACTAAGTTTGTAGATAAACTGATGGTAGATGGCATGTTGCAAGGCGATGTACGCAGTATCGCAGGATTGCCTGTGGGATACGAAGACCTGATGCGTTTGGCTATTGACAATTCAGATGCAGTAGTACTGGATTCTCCATCTGTCAACACTCGTTTGTGCAACTACTTGCACAATAGTGGAAAGACCACACTGCCATACAGCGAAGAGGATAACAAAGATGCATTTTATGCATTTTGTAATAGTTTGATATCAGAAGAATGAAATTGAATCATTATATTTATACATTATTATTTATTTGTATTGCGCTCGTATCCAGTTGCCAAAATGATGCGCTGAATGCTGGAGCATCCACATTGGATACAGAGGATCATATTTCGGTTAAATCAGATACATTCTCCGTCTCATCATCTCTGCAAGAATGTACTGCGATATACTTGACACCCGACTCCTTCTTGCTGGGTGAATGTGACACGCATTTTGGCACGATAAAAGCAGATATCCTCACACAATTTGCATGTCCAGAGGGATACAAATACCCTTATGCCGATAGAGCAACAGTGGATTCTGTAGTTCTCCGTCTATACTATAAAAATTGGTATGGCGACGGATTAGCGCCTCTGGGTATTTCTGTATATGAAATGGATAGAAGCACGCTGGATTATGACAGCCGCTATCCGAGCGACACAGCTATCACCTCTTTTTGCAGCTTGGAAGATTCCACCTATATCTCAAGGCAGTCACATATCTGCTTTGCTGGTGTGCCTACGGATTCCGCTTATTCATCTGACAATACACCTATTTCATGCATTTCCATTAAGTTGAGCGATGCTTTTGCCAAACGCTTTTTCAAGGTTCAAGATTTCACCTCGCAAGAAGATTTCAACCATGCCTTCAAAGGGTTATATATCGTTAGTGATTTTGGAGGAAGTACCGTACTATATGTGAAACATATAGACTTGTCCGTTTACTACCACTTCCCTTCTCCACGCCCAGAGCAACAAGACTCTATTATCCGCAACACCAAAACATTCTATGCCAACTCGGAAGTAAGACAAATCAATCGCTATATTTACCCCGATAGAGAGCAAGTCCTACAGGAATTGCAGCAGAAAACCGATACCAATTACATTGTCTCACCTGCTAATATATACACACGTTTGTCTGTGAGTATGCATGCTATTTATGAGCAGATGAAACAACAATTGGGCGATCCAGACAATTATCGTGTATATGTAAATAAAGCCAACTTAACCGTTGACGTACTACATAATGACTCCACATCTTCCCGTCCTCGAGACCAATGGAATGTACCTGCCCCCTATATGCTTCTGGTACAAGAAGAAAAAATGGAATCATTTTTTGCGAGCAACGAATTACCCTCTGATACATTGGCTATTTTAGGCGCATTAAGTTCGAGTGTAGATACCGTTGGTAATATATCCTATTTCTACTCTTATGACTTATCTGCCTTATTAACAAAGCAATTGCGCTCTAACGCGCAGGAGGATGAGTTGGACTTCCTGTTGGTTCCTGTGGCTGTTGGAACGGCCTCTTCTACCTCTTCGACCATCACTTCGGTCAAGCCATTGCAAACCATTTCTACTACCCATATTCGCTCTGCAAACAACAGCAGTCAGCCCATGGATTTGGAATTAGTATATTCGGGATTTAATAAGATGTGGACCACATCGAAGTAATATCCTCATTTCATTCATCACATAAAAAGAAGAAACGACCAATTATCTGGTCGTTTCTTCTTTATATTTTTGACAGGCATTAGCCAATCATCTCTTGATAAGCAGCTGCGTCCAACAAGGTTTCTAATTCAGCGCTATCTTGAATTTGAATCTTAATCATCCAACCTTCGCCGTAAGGGTCGTTATTCACCAATTCGGGTTGATCGTTAATCACCTCATTGACCTCCAACACTTCACCAGCTACAGGCATATTCAAATCGCTAACGGTTTTTACTGCCTCTACAGAACCAAACACTTCGTTCTGAGCCAATGTTTCTCCTTGTGTATTAATATCAAGGAAGACAATCTCACCTAATTCGGATTGAGCATAATCCGTGATACCAACATAAGCAACTTCACCTTCCACACGAATCCATTCGTGCTCACGGGTGTAACGCAATTCAGCAGGGATATTCATACAATTGTAATATTAAAAAATTTATTAATTTTGTTTATGCACATCGTCTCCTAATACACTCATTGCACAGCGGAAGCCAATAGTATTGGAAGATTTGCTTTGATCCAAGTAACGGCGTGTCGTTGGGTTGAGCCAATAGATACGATCGTTCCAAGAGCCGCCCTTGTACACACGTGTGGTGTTTGTGATATGAGGAGCCAAAATATCAGTAGGATCTATTTTCACCTCAGCCATTTGCTCTTCGGTCAAGCCTACCGTATCCAATGGATAATCTGTATCGATGCGAGATGTGATATCACCATCCTTGAAGTTACGTTTATCATCTTTAGAGTCAAATGTAATAGCCATGCAACCAGTAGCTGTTAAGATAGGATTGCCGTCCGCATCCTGTTGGAGAACCGAGTACACATTCCCACGATATGGGTTATACTCAGTCATCACACTAAAGCTCGTTTCGCGATACACGTCCAATACCCATTCGTTGACATTACCTGACATATTGTACAATCCAAAGTCATTCGCAGCGAAAGCATCTACTGGGGCTGTAATCACATAGCCATCGTTAGGTGCGCCAGCGATTCCCATCAAGTCACCTCTACCACGAACGAAGTTGGCCATCATTTTACCTTTGCTCTTCTTGCTCAAATCACGAGGGTGTGCGCCTGACCATGGATAGATTTTTCCATTAGAAGGGCTACCGTAATTATCATCTTCTGCCATAGGTGCAAAGGCAGCATACTCCCACTCCGCCTCTGTAGGAAGGCGATAGCCGATAACAAATATACCATCAGTACTATTCACCTTGCGATCTTGACCATAAGCGTCCTTGCGAGCTCCTTTACCCTTGGTAGGGTTATACGTGTCAGAATTTAGATACTTCTCTGTATTAAATGCAAACTGATCTCTTACCCACTCATATGGCAGTTGATACATTGTCACCATAGCAGTCCCTGCGTTATCGGCAGCAACTTCAGCACCTTCATAACCATAACGTTTGGCCATATATGCAGGTATTTGCACTGCTTCTTTCTCATATTTAGCATATTCGGGATGCGCTGCATTATTTTTCAAGAAATTGTCTATTTGCTCCTCAGTCATGTAACTGTCAGGACCTATTTTATCATAAGGCAACTGCTCTATGATTTTGCTATCAACCAACTTCTTCTCGTTTACACGGTCCGTACGCCATTGACAAAAAGCCATAGCCTGATCCCACGAAACACCCACTACAGGATAGAAACTATACGCTGGATGACGGAAATAATTAGCCACATATGGCTCATTATATGCCATCTCCTCACGCCAAACAGAACTATCTGGAAGAGTGGCTTTTACGATGTCTTGGTTATAGCGACCAAACACAAAAGAAGTCCATTCTACATACTCCCTCCAACCCAAGTTGGTTACCTCGTATTTGTCCATATAGAAAGAACTCACAGTCAATGTTCTGCGCTCGCTGTTGCGAGGAGCTGTGATAAACTCATCCATCTGACCGATAGTAAAAGAACCGCCTGGAATCTCCAACATGCCAACAGGAACGTTCGTAAAATTACCAGCATGAGCCTCAAAGTTGATTGTTTTGCTGTCAAAGTTCTTCCAACCTGTCAAAAAGGAAGTCTGTGTCGTCAGTTCACGTGATTGGCAAGCAGAAAGTACAACAACCAATCCTAAAAGTACAATCTTTGTTTTCGTATTCATAATTTTCTAAAATATATTCATTTTTGGTTTCAGCCTGCAAAGTTACAAAAAAAATTGCAAGTAACCTAAAAATATCGCATAAAAATTGTCTAAAACTTGCATTTTCCTAAAAAAGACACCTTTTTCTTATACTTTTTGACAAAAACGTTGGTATTCTCCCAATATTTTTGTAACTTTGCAGGTCAAATGGAAATGTCTATTCGCATACACAATCAACTCATGTCGCTATCGCGCCCTCGCGTGATGGCAATTGTCAATCTATCCCCAGATAGTTTCTACACATCATGCGATATTGCGAACGAACAGCACTTTCTATCTCAAGTGGAAAATGCGCTGAATGAGGGGGCTGACATATTGGATTTGGGTGCATGCTCCACACGTCCTCATTCGCAACCAATAGATGCCACTACCGAATGGCAACTTCTCTGCAAGGGTCTATCTATTGTGCGGCACCATTGGCCAAACGTACCCTTGTCGGTTGATACATTTCGTTTTGATATTGCTCAGCAAGCCATATCGTACGGAGCAGATATGATTAATGATGTATCGGGTGCACAGGCTGACCCACGAATGTGGAATCTCGCGGCTCAACACCATATCCCATATGTATTGACACATGCTCAAACGATTGGAGCAGAGCAGCCCACCATGGTACAGGTGTTGGATTTTCTGCAAAACCGACTGCACCAACTGCATGTTCAAGGCGTTGCCGATGTGATTATTGATCCAGGATTCGGTTTTGGTAAGACCATCGAACAGAACTATGATATCCTGCGCCAGCTGGATGTATTGCAGACATTGCAGGCCGCTATTTTGGTAGGCGTTTCCCGCAAATCTATGTTGTACAAGCCATTAGGCAAAACACCTGAGGAAGTCCTACCTGCAACCGTTGCAGCACATATGCTCGCCCTCCAAGGGGGTGCACATATCCTGCGCGTGCATGATGTGCAAGCGGCTCAACAAGCCATTCAAATATTTCAGTTAACCAAACGCTAATTTGTAATTCAAATCCGCAGACATATGTACATAGGTATAAAAGATATTATTGACATTTTGCTTGTTGCGACCATTCTGTTTGGGGTTTATCGGTTATTGCGAAAATCCGGTGCCAGCAATCTATTTTGGGGTATTCTGGCCTTTGTTTTGACCTGGATGGTTGTTAACTATGTGTTTGATTTAGAACTAACTGGAGCTATTTTCGAGCGTTTCATCAGTGTGGGAGCGGTGGCGTTGGTTATCATTTTCCAAACAGAAATTCGCTCGTTTTTCTATGGTCTTGGTGCTCGGTTTAATATGGAGCGTGTCCGCAAACACTGGTCTAAAGCGCGCAATGCAGAATTGGCTCAGCGACTAATAGATAGCATTGTGTTGGCATGTTCTCATATGTCTGCATCTAAGACGGGTGCACTCATTGTACTCACTCAGCAACAAGAATTAAAAGAGTATGTAGATACAGGTGAAATTGTAGATGCTGTCGTATCGGTACAAATGATTGAAAACATTTTTTTCAAAAACACCCCTTTGCATGACGGAGCTATGGTTATTGCTGCGGGGCGCATCCACGCCGCAGCATGTATTCTGCCCGTTTCTAAACGTCAAGATTTACCCAAGTCATACGGACTTCGACATCGAGCAGCACTCGGTTTGACCGAAAAAACAGATGCTATTGCCATCATCGTATCAGAGGAGACAGGCAAAATCTCTGTAGCACAAGGCGATAGCATCAAAGCCGTAACTACCAACGAATTAGAGCACCAATACTTAGCACCTGCTTTTGGAATAGAATACAACAAAGATAATAATAAAACTAAATAGAATTATGACATTTCAACGAACACTTGTAACCACAGCCCTTCCATATGCCAATGGTCCTGTACACATCGGACACTTGGCAGGCGTGTATGTACCAGCCGACATCTATGTCCGCTACCTTCGCCTCAAAGGCGAGAACGTCCTTTTTGTAGGCGGTAGCGATGAGCACGGTGTACCTGTGACTATCCGCGCGCGCAAAGAGGGCATCACCACCCAAGAAGTGGTGGACCGCTACCACAACATCATCAAGGACTCCTTTGAGGGTTTTGGCATCTCATTTGATGTGTACTCCCGTACCACCAGCAAGATCCATCACCAATTGGCATCCGATTTCTTCCGCAAACTCTACGACGACGGCAAGTTCGTTGAGCAGACTTCCGAACAGTTCTACGACCCTGAGACGCAGGAGTTCCTCACCGACCGCAATATCCGCGGAGAATGTCCACGCTGCCATGCAGCAGGGGCATATGGTGACCAATGCGAGAAGTGCGGTGCCACCCTCTCGCCAGACGAACTCATCAACCCATACAACGCCATCAACGGCAACCCACTCACCAAGAAAGAGACCAAGCACTGGTATCTCCCATTGGATCAATACCAACAATGGCTTGAGGAGTGGATCTTGCAGGAGCACAAAGAGTGGCGTCCTAATGTCTATGGTCAGTGCAAATCATGGCTCGACGGTGGTCTTCGCCCACGCGCTGTGACCCGCGACCTCGATTGGGGTATCCCTGTACCTGTGGAGGGTGCCGAAGGTAAAGTGCTGTATGTATGGTTCGATGCGCCTATCGGCTATATCTCCAACACCAAAGAGCTCTGCGATGCTAAACCTGAGCAGTTTGGCTCTTGGGAGACCTGGTGGAAAGACCCTTCTACCCGCCTCATTCACTTCATCGGTAAGGACAACATCGTCTTCCACTGCATCGTCTTCCCAACCATGTTGAAGGCAGAAGCTAGCTATATCGTACCAGATAATGTGCCTTCCAACGAGTTCCTCAACCTCGAGGGCGACAAGATTTCCACCTCTCGCAACTGGGCGGTATGGCTCAACGAGTACCTTGTGGACTTCCCTGGCAAGCAAGATGTATTGCGCTATGTGCTGACAGCCAACGCGCCTGAGACCAAGGATAACGACTTCACTTGGGCAGACTTCCAAGCCCGCAATAACAACGAACTCGTGGCTATCTATGGCAACTTCGTTAACCGCGCACTCGTGCTCACCAAGAAGTATTTCGACGGCAAAGTTCCTGCTGCGGGTGAGTTCAACGAATATGACCAATCCACTATTGCAGAGTTCCAAAACGTGAAGGCAGAGGTAGAGAAACTGCTGGGTGACTTCCGCTTCCGTGATGCACAAAAAGAGGCAATGAACCTCGCCCGCATTGGTAACAAGTACCTTGCTGACACCGAGCCATGGAAGGTGGCTAAGACCGATATGGAGCGTACTGCTACTATCCTGCACCTTGCTCTCCAAATCGCTGCTAACCTGAGCATTGCGTTTGAGCCATTCTTGCCATTCTCTTCGGCTAAGCTCCGCCAAATGCTCTCTATGACCGAGCTCCAATGGGAGGAACTCGGCAATATCAATCTGCTGAAAGAGGGTCAAGAATTAGGCGAAGTATCCCTCCTCTTCGAGAAGATCGAGGACGCTACTATCCAAGCGCAATTGGACCGCCTTGCTAACATCAAAGCAGCCAATGAAGAAGCTGAGAAGCAAGAAGCTCTCAAGAACTGGCGTCCTGCTGATATCAAGGAGAATACCAATATCGATGAGTTTGGTAAGATGGATATCCGCGTGGCTACTGTCCTTGATTGCCAACCAGTAAAGAAGTCCGACCGACTGTTGCAGTTCCGTTTGGACGACGGTATGGGTGGTCGCACGATTCTGTCAGGTATTGCACAAAGTTATCCTGATCCATCTGTATTGGTGGGCAAGCAAGTACTGTTTATTGCCAATTTCCCACCTCGCAAGATGATGGGTATTGAGTCTCAAGGTATGATTCTCTCGGCGGTAGATGCAGACGGCAAGTTGGTTGTGACCACAGTTACTGCCCCTGTCCGCAACGGCAGCCAAGTGGGATAACAATGTACTCTTTTCGCGAATACCTCCCCTACTACAAGCGCAACCTTCGTGTTGCGCTTCCTGTGATGCTCACTCAGTTGGGAGCATCACTGGTTGGTTTCTTCGACTCCATCATGGTTGGGCATTATGCCACGGTGGACTTGGCGGCGGTCAGTTTCTCCAATGCTATTTTCTTCACCGTCATGGTCTTTGCCATGGGCGCACTCATGGGCATCACTCCGCTTGTGGGTATTCAGGTGGGTGAGATGAAGCAGGTAACTGAAAACGAAAGCATTATTCGCCGCAATATAGCATCGTTGTTTCAAAACGGCATGCTTTTCACCGTCTTGCTGAGTGCACTGATGTTGCTGCTGTTGGGAGGGTGTATTCCTTTCTTAGACTATTTTGGTCAGGACCCAGCGGTTGTAGAGGTCGCGCGCCCGTACTATATATTAATTGTCATTTCGTTGGCACCCTTCCTATTCTTCTCTTTCTTCAAGCAGTTCTTGGAGGGGTTGGGCAATACCATGGTGGCTATGGTCATCACGCTGGTAATGAACGGACTGAATATCCTTCTCAACTGGGTGTTTATCTATGGCAACTGGGGTTTTGAGCCGATGGGTGCCACAGGTGCAGGTCTTGGTTCGTTGATTTCGCGCATCGGTATGCCTTTGTGTTTTTGGGCGGTCATGGCTTTTCACAAGGAGTGGAAGCAGTACCTGCGCATGGCATGGGAACGATTCTCTTGGCAGCGTATCCGCGAACTGGCAAAGATTGGTTTTCCTATTGGTGGTCAGACATTGTTGGAGACTTTCCTTTTCACGGCTTCATTTGTGATTATTGGTTGGATTAGCAAGGAGGCGTTGGCAGCGCATCAAGTGGCGAATCAAATTGCGGATATGACCTTCATGTTGGCGCTGGGTATTGGTTCGGCAACGACTATTCGCGTTTCGCACCAGTTGGGTGAGGGCAATATCCATGGTGTGCGTATGGCAAGCAATGCCAGTGTGCATTTGGTATTGTTGATGAATACGATTGGCGCCGCACTGATGATCAGTTTGCGTAATTATATCCCAATGCTTTTCACAGAGGACACAGAGGTTATCGCTATTGCATCGCAACTGATTGTGTTGGCAGGTCTATTACAGTATGCCGATGGTTTGCAGGCAGTAGGCGCAGCCATGTTGCGCGGAATTACAGATGTCAAGGTGCCCATGATGATTGCTTTTGTCTCGTATATCTTGATTGGTCTTTCGGTGGGATTGGTCTGCGCATTCCCATTGGGCATGGGTGCTTCTGGTATATGGATTGGATTTATCTTTGCTTTAGCAATCGCTGCTATCTGCTTCCATATTCGTTTTAATCGAAAACTGAGATTACTACATTGACATCGCCACAAAGCTCATCCTTGGTTCGTCTTATTAGCGTTTATGCACAAATACACCTTATTATATATAGTACTGTGGCTGGGGAGCATAGCACCCTTATACGCCAAGCCCAAACCAACTATTCCTGACTCGTTACAAGCCCTTCACTTTGATGTGAGCGGTGTTCCCTTTGATATGCAGAGAGTAGAAGGCGGAGTGTTTGTCATGGGCGGTACACGCGAGCAGCATCGCGAACGTATTTCTACCGATCTGCCTACGCATACCGTCGCTTTGGACGCTTATTATATCGCATCGACCGAAGTGACACAAGCATTGTGGAAAGCCGTCATGCCAGAGTGGGAGTTCATCGAAGAATTGTATCTCCCTAATTTCCCCATTAGCTATATCAGTTGGAACGATTGCCAAGAGTTTGTCCGCAGATTGGACAGCATTACTGGTATGCCATTTCGATTGCCCACCGAAGCGGAATGGGAATTCGCGGCACGAGGAGGCAATCGGAGCAAAGGTTTTCGTTTTGCTGGAGGCAATATCGTCGATAATGTCAGTTGGGGATTGAGTAATGCGGGATTCCGTACCCATGAGGTCAGGAAGAAGCAACCCAACGAGTTGGGTCTATACGATATGACGGGCAATGTCAGCGAATGGTGCTCAGATTGGTATGCCCCCTATCATTTTGGTACCGTACCTAATCCGCAGGGACCCACTATAGGCGAAGAAAAGATTATGCGAGGCAGCAGCTATAGCAACTGCCAAGATAATAGTTATCTCTCCCATCGATATATGGCTGTTCCTACGGAAGCAACCAGCTATTGCGGAATGCGTCTTGCATTGACGCTTCCTAACGAGCCCACTATCCAGGTCAAAGAGGAACCTGAATTGGTTAAGAAAATCAAAATCAAGAATGTGCGCATCAAACTAGTGTATGTCAATGCGCAGGAACCCTATTATATATCCGAAGAACCTGTTAATTGGCGTCTATGGAACAAAGCGATGAACTTGCCTAACGACGCACAATGGTCACAAGTCGTGATGGATAAGACGGATAGCGAATGGAATCAGTTTTTAGAGAAATGCCGACGCCAGAGCCACGAGGCATTGGAGTTTGCATCCAAACAGGAACTACAATTAGCCATGGAGTTGGGTTTCACTCAAGAGCCTAAGATCAAGAAAGACAAACAACGCCGTTGGGAGAAAGATACCCATAGTATCCAACGCCATCGCAGAACAGCCAAGAAAGCACAAAAATGGGCAGACTTGATTGGTGTTCAGATCAAGACAACAGAAGACCCCACCCTTTTGCTTTATACCAAAGAGGATAAAAACAACCAACCGAGATGGATTGTTATCAGGTGATTTGTAGATTGTGACTTTTCTTAATATTCTATTCCTTTGTACCTAACCAAATTTTCTCGTGTTAAAGACCAAGGAAGAACCAAGGAAGAACCAAGGAACGACCAAAGAACTCCGAAAATCAAAAAGTGCTTGACTAAACCTGAAAAAGGTTGACTCGATTACTGAGTTATGATCTTAAAAAACGTAAACTTTTGACTCGTTTCCTAAAAAGGTTTACTACGATTCTAAAAAGGTTTACTAGTGAAAGACTCTGCAAAGATACAACAAAAAAATGATATACGCAAAAATCGTTTAGATTGGCGCTATTTTTTCATTAAACCTATTCCTCTAACTTTTGAAAATTATTGTTTTCTGTAGTATAGTTGTGCAGGTGTCTTCATGCCCAAACTTAAATGTGGACGCAATGTATTATAGGTGTGTACTGCATGGTCTACTAGTGGTATTGCTTCTTGCCAATTCCGTGGAGTTGGCAATGGATCTAGAAACTCATTCTTAATAATACCATTAACTCGCTCAGCCACAGCATTATCCGTAGGATTACTATCTTCTGTCATACTGATACGGATATGATGTTCTTTGAGTTGTGTGATATATCCATCACAACAATATTGTACACCTCTATCCGAATGATGTATAGTGCCACATAGATTACCACCTCCTGCATGTACAATCGCCTGATTAAGAGCGGATAGCGTATATTTTGCTTCCATTGATGGAGACAGTACATAACCAATTATCATACGCGAAAAAGCATCCGTCACAAGATGTAGATAACAGAATTTGTCATCTGTTGTATAGATATATGTGATGTCACTTACCCATACTTGATTGACATT
>JAFYWK010000055.1 GCA_017558065.1 Paludibacteraceae bacterium | reverse complement strand
TATTTCAAACAGTTCTCGGATATTGTACCCCATGTATATTCTTACGCTGATACTCTGCGTAGGGAGCTTGTTGAAGCTGGTTTAGCTAGTAGCGTTGAACAGCTCCAAGACCAAGAGTACAAGATGAAGCGGCTCTCCGACCTCGAACGTTACATCGTGATTCCTAATGACTTTCCCAAGGATATTGACAAAAGCACTACTGTTCGTCAATTCATGCAGTGGTGGGGTACTGAGTATCGTAGAGCGCAGAACCCGTTCTACTGGATCAACGCAATGCAACGCATTATCGAGAATGACCTTCTCCTTAGTGACCCCACATACTCCCATGCTTTCATCTGTGATGATGTGCGCTTCCCCAATGAGCTTGAACTCTTTACTGCTATGGCTAGGGAACATACCTACGGCAAAAAGGTAGGCATTTATCTCCATCATTGGAAATACACGCAGTATGGTAACACTGACCAGTATACGGGATATCTCAAGCCTAAGAGCTTGCTCGGCGGTCATCCTAGTGAAGATGAACATCCCTCTGAGTTCCTGCTTGACCTTCCTACCAACTGCTACGACCATGTGTGGACTTGTGTGTATGCTCCCTCGTTCGGGCGTATTCCTCCCTACGCAATGATGGCCTTTGACTACATTATGAAAGACTACAACGAATAAAAGGAAACGGGGATGAAGAAGGAACTGAAAGAAGCCAAACGGCTTGAGGCTATTCGTAAAGCAAGACCCTTTAGGCTCACTGTGATAGCATGGACGCTTATCGAACAGTGGTACTATGGCCTTGTAGGTCGGATGACCCCGGATGGTTTCAAATACCCTGAGTTCAACTATAGCAATGACCCTATGGAATCCATGCAAGTTTTCAACCATATACAGAGGATGGAAGATGCTTGCAAGGAGGTTATCATTTCTTACGGCAGAACTCCGGGACAGCCCATCAAGGCTACAGAAGAAAAGCAATGTAATTGGGTAGTCAAGTACATGAACGATAACATCAATACCATGTACCCCAATATGTCCTATAGGGACAAACTTGTTGTCCTATCCAACACACTTGCTCTTGGTTTCTGGGATTGGTGGTGCGTAACAAAAGAACCCAATCCGGCTTGGCAAAAGCTGAATCAGGCTCTTTATGACTTCTCTTGGTTTCTGATTCCTGACGAAAACCATTACCTCGCCAACTTTGTGCATGAGCATTATATGAAATGCACTAGCGCGATGGCTTATGATTTTAGTTAGCCTCTAACCAGAGCTTTATTTCCTGTTTGTCATTATTATGACGCAGGATAAGTTCGATTAGCTTGTTCTTATACTCCCAGAGTTCACCGTTTGTTTTCCCGGTGAACTCTGGGATTTTATATTCAATCAACTTATCTTGCGGGGGCAGGAGCTTTACTATTTCCGTCTGTGTCACCACTTTTGGCCCACTGCATCCGCAAGACAGAATTGGGAATAGGAGTATTCCACCAATCAGTTGCGTTCTTGTCATTCGCTAGTACCTCTTTCAACTGCTTATCCGTTTTCCCCATGAACTCGATTAACCCATTCTCGAAGTCCTCTTTATGCTTCGCAAGAGCTTTTAGGGTGTCGATATTTGCCCTCTCGGCGGCTATTACGGCGTCTTTTTGTTGAAGTGCGGCGTTCTGCATGACCGTTAATTGTTCAAGCTCTTCAAGCCGCTCCAATGTATTAGACATCCATATAGCCCCCACAAGCAGAGTGACAATGCCGAGACCGACAATGATAGCTTTAATCTTGTCCACGTTTGTCCCCCTTTGTCCCCACTATGTCCCTACCATGTCCCCCCTTTGTCCCTACCATGTCCCTACCTGTGTCCCCACTATGTCCCCCCTTGTCCGTCCCCTCTTCTATGTCAAGGAGCTGTTCAACTTTCTCTTCCATCTTATGACTAAAGCCATTGATGAAGATACGCGCAACAGGGGGATATTGTAAGCCAAGGTCTTCACCGTGTCTCATAATCGACAAGCACTCGATAGACAGGAGATACAGGACGTACACTTCAACGATATGCCAGTTGGTGTGAAAGATGGAGTACGTGTAGTTGCATACAAGGGCCATCATGAAGATTGAGGAATAATAAGCCATGACTTTACGCACAGTTTTCTCAATACGAAGAGGATGGTAGGTACGCATCTTGAAGGCAACGATGATTCCGAATATCAAGTCGAGACCTATAACCACGTTTAACCACGTGATCATAGAAGACTCGACCCCCAAGAAGGAGGTTATAGATGCGAAGGAGAGAGTCATAGCACCTTTTACCTGCCACATATCAAAGAGTTGCTGGGTGAACTCTGAGTACGTTGTCATGATTATTTCCCTTGTTTCCTTTAACATAACGGCCTCACACAACTAACATCACTAGCAAGGATCCTGTATGATGTAAATAGGATAGTAAAGACCGCCCAATCCCTAGTGATAGAGTGGGCGGTCTGGTCAATGACATCATATGGGTTTCGCATCGCAAGCTATGCCGATAGCAAGTATCATGGCACAGCAGTCTTCAAGTTCTCTGCGGGAGGGACATACGCCCTGTAATCGGTACGCCCCCACAAGTTGCATCAACTTTCCGCTGACTCGCCTCAGTACAACATCCGCAGACTTCTCATGTTCCAGAACATAACGTGTATTATCCCTGACACGTTCAATGCTTTCGTCAATCATTTCGGATTCGGTCATGGCTACTTACCTTCCATAGCAGTTTCAGTATTACCCATCTCATCAGCCACGGGCCAAGGGTACGGAGTAGGTTCTGTGGCGTTACCAGCATTTAAATCAATCCCCAGCATGATAGCGGCAAGCCGCTGAGCTTTGTTGTCCTCTTTGTTTACAGGGGTAACAAGGTAAGCGTGCATCTGTCGGAGTTGGGTTTCCGAGAACGCTATAGGCGGGGTGTCATAAAAACCGATAAACGCGAACCTCTGAGCTCCACCTTGTATCTGCCCGACAGGGAGTACCTGTTCAACAATACCGAGGTAGAACGGCTTATATCCCGGAATCTGCACCGGGCTACTTCCGCTCCACTGAGGAACGAGAGCCGCATAGTTGATGGGTAGATGGCTCTTTCCTGCTTCCGCAACAAGCGTAAATTGGAGACCATCAAGTTCAAACTGATGAGGAATCTTGGTAGCCATAATGCCCTCCATTGATTGCTACTCGTACATTTTCTGGACTTTGGTATACTTGCAAAGACAAGCGGCGGCAACGTGTTTACATTCTCTTGCTACATCGGCAGGAGATGCTTTAGCGTCTTTCATCCGCATCTGCAATTCTTCGATTTCCATGTGTATGATGTCAGCCCATTCATGCTCTGTGCCTTCGTATTTCTTCCATGTTTCAGGATGATCCTGCATGGTCTTTACTACGGCATAGAGGGTTTCCATGTAGTGATCAGGAACGTAGATAGCTACAAGCTCACGACCTTTAGCGTCATGGTATTTGTGCTCATCATGTTCATGATGTTTATGGTGTTCGTGTTCATGCCAACCACGGGGGTGATGTAACAAGCAGAGTACGTATTCCATCGTATGCTCCTTTGGCGGGGGAGGTGGTTAGCCTCCCCCTTTTCTGGTTAGCCGGGAGGGCTACCGGCTAAGATTAACCGGCAGTTGTAGGCGTGGTTGTGGGAGCATAACGAGCGGCGATGGTAGCCATGTGCTGAATGAGAGTAGCGGTGTTAGCGTTCATCTCATTGCGAAGCTGGTTGGTCTGCACTGCGATAACCTCAGCGGTGAACTTCTGGTTCTGGAGAGAACTAATCTTGCACTTGGCATCGGACAGTTCGCGGAGCAGTTCGTCACGTTCAATCTGCGCCATCAGACTGCGGGTGGCGGCGGCTTCACTCATGGTAGTGCGCTGAGATTCACAGCAACAATCGCTAATAGCCTTGGTGATAGCACCTGTGGACTGACAGTTGAGCAGAGCGTTATCCTTGCTAGAAACGAGGACGGCTGTGTTCAGACCATTGAAGCCCTGACTAAGAGTCTGCTGGATACCAGCGTTACCAGTTGTTACAGCGTTGTTGAGGCCAGCAAAGCCTTGGACTGCGGTGTTATTCAGGGTGGCGGTATTCTGGTTATCATTGTTTACGACACCAGAAAAACCTTGACACATTGCCATGTTCGTGGAATTTTGAGCCTGTAAGTCAGCGATTGTTCCACTATTAATGGTGTCCTGGATAGAGGAAAGCTGATTCATGATGGAAGCGTTCGAGGTCAGTTCCGCGCCAGCAGTGAACCCATGACCATCGCAACATCCACCATTACCCCAGCCACGGTTGCCCCAGCCACCAGCCCAACCGTTGCCGAACCAAGAGCCAATCAAGCCACCGATTGCTCCACCGACACCAGCGGCTCCCGCGCCTGAACCAAAACCACCAGTTGCGACAGGAATAAGGGAATCCATAAAGAATACCTCCAAGTTTCAGAGTGAGCGTCATTGCCATCTCTGTTCTTGGAGGTATTCTTATCGCTAACGCAAGAGCGTTGCTAACTATGGATAGGTAAGATTCCTTTCTTCTGTAAATACTTCCGAATCCAACTTTCGTTGACCTTGCCGGATACCTTTACCAATTTCCCCTTTGGTATGTGGTTGATAAAACGGGCGCGACACTCCATATTTGTGCAATACCATGTTTGCGTTCGAGCAGATTCTATGGGGTGTTCTCCGTCATCAACCCTTCTACTGTCGATGCACCGCAAATACCCATCACTACATTCAGGACATTTGTATTGTGCAGTGGGCATATCACTTGTCCTTCATCATCATTTTCAGCTTGTGGGCAATCTTATCATACTGTTCTTGCATCGCTGTGTGATTAGCGTGTATCTGGGCATGGTGACTTTCCAACCGTGTCAGTGAGCGTTTGACTTCTGCACGAAGATTCCTGTTATCGGTGGCAACAACCACCATACCGATACCAAGGATAATGCACAAGACTATCAACGTGGATACCACGTACTTAAACTTTCCTATAAGGTCTACGAGATAATCAATTTTAATCTGCTGGTCAGTAGGGGTGTTCATACTTCCTCTCCTATGCTATAATGGTTTAACCTTGATATGGTACATCTAGTAGAATTTGGCAAGCATAATTTGATATAAAATGTGCTTGTCATACCTATAAAATTCAGATACAGTGCCGAGTATCTTAAACTTCAACAAGGGGAAGAATCGTGAATTATCATACAGCTAAAGAATGGGCTATGATCACCGCTCTTGCGGGGGTCGTTAGTGCTACCTTTATTGGTGGTCTCTACATCGTCAATATGCACAACAAGAGTCTTGAGCGCATGAACTCTGACGTAAAAACTTATATGGAAGCCTCTTATGTCAAAGAATCACGTATTTTTGAACTTGAGGCTTACATTCGCTATCTGCATGACAATAACGTGCCGATGATGAACGTCGAAACCATCACTACCGGGATTCGCAACCGTAATCCTATGAACGTGTTTGCTAGAGAAGGCAGAGACCCTTGGCTCGGTCAGGTGGGCAAGGATGAAAACGGTCATGCTATTTTTGCCACGTTTGAACACGGGCTGAGGGCCGGTGCTATTGTCCTTCTTCGCTACTATGATGTTCACAAGCTGGATACTGTTACCAAGATTATCAATCGCTATTGTACCGGTAACAAGAAGGCTTACATCAGCTTTATCTGCAAGCGACTGAATGTTCAGGCCGATGAGGTCATCAATGTCGCAGAGCGGTTGCCTGAACTGATGAAGGCAATGGTTCATTTTGAGAATGGCTATCAGGTTTTCCCTGACGAAACATATATTCCTTTTTCTGTTTACCGCTAGGAGAACTATGGAAACTTTAGATTTGGTCAGCTCTGTTATTTGGAAACTCAATAGCATCGTTGGCGGCATTGTCGTGTTCGGTATCGGCGTGTCGTTTATTTACCATCTGATTAACGCGAAGGAGAAGAAGAATGGGTAAGTTCTATGCGAATTGTATTATCAGACACTTCAAGCGTGAAATGGATCCCCAAGGGTTTAATTACGTCTATCAGTTCAACGGGTTCGCAAAGCATAGTGAGACTAAGGAAGAGCTTGCTGTTTACACGATGCTTTACAACCAAGCCGGGAAAGCCTATGGAGATATGTTTGTCCGTCCCCGGGATATGTTTGAATCCGAAGTAGACCATGCGAAGTACCCGGAGATTCAGCAGAAAGACCGCTTTGAGGTTGTTAACAAACCCTGTTGTGTTTGTGTGCATCTCACTGGCTTCCCGACTGACAACGCCCCCGCTTGTGGCTACGGCGAAACCAGTTCCCCTATTCCCGCTTGCCTTTCCTGTGATAAGTGGGAGCCTTTCTGGGCATCTCTTACCGTAGACGGTGACGAAGAATGTCAGATTGCATGATCCTTTGTGGTAAGACCGTTGCTGATAAGATTATCAAGCAAACGGCTATCTACACCCGTAACAGCGGCTACCCGCCTCCTCGTTTGTCTATCGTATCTATTGGTGATGATGAAGCCTCTAAAGTATACGTTACGCAGAAAATGAAAGCGGCGGCAAAGTGCGGTATCGAGTGTGACCACTACTCCTTACCGTCTACTGTCACAACGCAAGAGGTTGTTGCTCACATCCATGCTCTGAACAATATCCCCGATATAAACGGTATCATTGTTCAGTTGCCTATCATGTACGGCTTAGACCAGAACGCTATCATTCAGGCTATTGACCCGAAGAAAGATGTTGATGGTCTTACCTATGAGAACATGGGTAAAGTGTCGTATGGTGAAGATGGGTTATACCCGTGTACGGCGGCTGGCATTATGCGGTTACTTGGAGAAAACGGTATCACCGTGGAAGGTAAGCGCGTGGTTATTGTCGGGAGAAGCCCCCTTGTCGGAAAACCTCTGGCAATGATGATGACCAATGACAACGCCACTGTTACGCTCTGCCATAGCAAGACAAAGAAGCTGGCCTCTATCATAAAGACGGCAGACATCCTTGTGGTAGCAGTTGGAGACCCTCTTTTGATAAAAGCCAACATGGTCAAGAAGGGTGCTACAGTTATTGACGTTGGTATCACCAGAGTCAATGGGAAACTGACAGGTGATGTTGACTTCGAGAACGTCAAGGAAGTTGCGGGTGCTATCACCCCTGTTCCGGGCGGTGTCGGCCCGATGACCGTTGCATTGCTGATGACTAATGTGGTTAATGCACAGTACATACAGAATCCTCGGTAACTGCTATGAGTAAGCTGTCAGCATTGTGGGTATGGACAGTAATTGTGTTACTTGTTGCTTGTACGGTTGATTCCACTTGTAAGAACAAGAATATCACCCGTGCAATGTGGTTAGGTGTTGCGGCGGGGTTAGTGGTTGACTTCTTCCTCGTCTTATTCTGGGTATAAAATAAGCCCCCTAGCGGCCTGCTAGGGGGCTTATTTTGTCTTTAGCTATGTTTCACACGCTTTGTTTCTTCATCGCGTTTAGCGTTGTTCCAGCGAGACAAATCTCCGACTAAATATCCGGCGTCAGGTAATCCTTCTGATACGATGAAACTTCACTCGTACCGAAGGATTAGCAGTCTTATTCTGCATTTGGCATCACCTCCTTTTCTACATAACGCCAACGATAGCCGTAGGCGGTTTTTCGCGCATTTCGACACGCAGTTGCGATATTTGATTCGTATTCCAAATTGCCTAATGACAAGGCCGCCTCACGCACACTACCAAATCTAATAATATCATTAGAATTTTTGCAGTTAGTACCTATAACGGCCTTCTTATACTTCTCAGCTCGACGTTGAATAGCTGTACCGTGGTTTGTGTTTTCTTTAGGAGTTACCCACTCAAGATTACTTGCCACGTTATTAGTTTTGTTTTCGTCTATGTGATTTACAGTAGACTTAGTGGAAGGATAAAGGTTAGGTACAAAATGATCAGCTACTAATCTATGTACCCTGAATCGCGTATATGCGCCGTCTTTGTGTAAATCTATGTAAGCATACCCATTACTAAAATAATGAAGTTTCAGTATCTTCTCCCCGATAAAACGAGTATGATCACCAAATTTTACCCATTTAGATAACGCTTTTACCCGTCCCATATTTGAGACCATATAAAGGCTCTCAAACCCAATAATAGGTTTCCAAATCTCTTCCATACTCATACCTGCCTTTACGGTATCGCCTTGATGTAGAACGTGGCAGGTGAGCAAGGCTTTCTCACTTTTCGGGGGCCATCCTAGCCACGTTTCTATATTAGCACAAATGACTACCGTGATGTCAATCGCTTCGCACCATGCTGTTTACGAATAGCATCTACTTCTTCGTGGGTAAGCTCTTGATTTTCACGGACACCACAACGAGGACACTCATCACCGATAACCCCTGTGTAACCACAAATAGGGCAGTAATCAATCGGATGGTTTATTGCGCCGTAGCCGATGTTCATCTGCTTCATGGCCTGCACAATAGCCTTGAAAGCATCGAGGTTTTTCAGGGGGTCGCCGTCCATTTCGATATAGGTGATGTGACCACCGTTGCACAGCGCATGGTAAGGAGCTTCAATACGAATCTTATTGAAGGCTGTGATTTTGTAATCGACAGGGACGTGGTAAGAGTTAGTATAGAACTCCTTGTCGGTAATGCCGGGAATCTCACCGTAGACTTCTCTATCCATTTTGACAAAGCGACCGGAGAGACCTTCGGCGGGGGTAGCAATAACAGAGAAGTTCAGCTTTTCTTTCTTGCTACGGGCATCTGACAGCTCACGGAATCGGCCAACAATCTCAAGGCCGAGAGCCTGAGCGTTACCATCTTCACCATGATGCTTACCAGTAAGAACCATCAGAGTTTCAGCAAGACCGATGAAGCCAATGGTGAGAGTACCATGATTCCACACTTCGCCACATTCATCATCAATATTGAGCTTGTCAGAGTCCAGCCATACACCCTGTCCCATCAGGAAGGGATGGTTACGCACAGTGCGGCGTTTCTGGATTTCGAGACGTTCAATAAGCTGGTCATGGACGAGGTGAATCTTTTCCTCAAGTTCTTCCCAGAAACCATCAATATCATCCTTGTGCTTCAAAGCGATACGGGGAAGGTTGACAGTGGTGAAGGAGAGGTTGCCACGTCCACAGGTCACTTCTCTTGTCGGGTCATAGGTATTACCCATAACACGAGTACGGCAACCCATAGTGGAGACTTCTGTGTTGGGGTCATATGTACCGTCAGGGAGCTTCTTCAAATACTGAGCATTGAAGGTAGCATCAAGGAACTCGAAGTTGGGGAACAGTCGCTTGGCAGAGACCTTACAGGCAAGCTCGAAATAATGATAGTTGGGGTCTCCGGGCTGTCCATTGATACCGTCCTTCACCTTGAAGATGTGGATGGGGAAGATGGGGGTTTCACCATCACCGAGGCCAGCGTCTTCCGCAAGAAGGATGTTACGGATAACCATCTCACCTTCGGCGGTGGTGTCCGTACCATAGTTGATAGAGGAGAACGGAACTTGTGCGCCAGCGCGAGACTGCATGGTGTTCAGATTATGGATAAGTGCTTCCATAGCCTGATAGCAATCCTTGTCAGTCTTTTTCAGAGTCTTAGCAACAATATCCTCTGCAATGTACTCATCGAAGTAATAAGTGAGGTCAACAGTCAGTTCTTCAAGACGCTCTGTGGTGAGCAAAGACACGAACGAGGAGTATGTACCATCAGGGAAAGCCTTTGTGTGAAGTTCATCAGCAACGTGGTTGATGGTGTCTTCGGGCATATCATAGACGGACAGGATGAACTTCAAGTTCTTGATGAAGCTACGGGCGACAGCAGG
>JAFYWK010000054.1 GCA_017558065.1 Paludibacteraceae bacterium | reverse complement strand
GCGCCATTCATTATTACACCAAGAGGGGATTGCCACTTGGTGGCTGAAAGATTGATTGCAATGGGTGAAGTCGGTAAACAATACTTCTATGTTTCCATATCGTGCTACTTGGCACAATACATATACTGCATATTGGTTGGCTTCCAGCTGGATAAATTCGCACACTTTGTTCACGGGCACGTTCATTGCTTCGGAACTGTCGCCATAGTTGCTGCCATTAGCAATTGCGTTGTTGATACTGGATAAGTCAATCCCTAACGACAAACGCTCTATTGTACTGCGATACACCAATCCCATAGCGCGATTGCGTGCCTCCATCTCGGTAGCACCTACGCCGCGTTCCACGATATACAAGTAGGTGTCGTTCGCAGGGCGGGGCTTTTTCTGCACCCATTGAGGTACATCCTGCGCACAAATAACCATTTTCGACATTGCCAAAAGTAGCAAAAATAGTAGTTTCTTCATTATTATATAGTTTTTTCAATTAGTCTAATTACTCCCATATAGGGTACAAAAAAAGCGTGAAACTTGCTATTTGCCAGTTCCACTCTTAGAGGCCTTCGCATTGCCTTGGAATTTAGAACCGACAACGCGAAGCCCACGCCGAATATAAAATACTCTCGTGCTATATTATAGTTAAGGTACGCGTATGCGCATACGTATATACGCAAACAATGTACCAAAACGGGCACAAGAGGGATATTTCATATCCCGTAGGGCATCTATCGTTGCTAAGTCCTGAAATTCCGTGAAAGTTGCGAAGTTTCTAAGAGTCAGAACAAAGCGCAATAAACGCCTTTTTACTATGTCTGCTAAGCAGTTAATAGTTAATAATTAATAGTTAATATCTTCTATCAACCACTTTGCGACTGCAAAGGTAATGAATTATTTTTGATTGTGCAAATAAAAATCACTTTGGAGGGTGATTTTTTGTTTAGTGAACGGAATAGAGTGCCTACTGTTTAGTGTTTCGATGTGGAGCAATCTTAAGAAAACGCACTTTTTTATCAAAAAATATATTTTTTTCAAAAAAAATTTGCCCATGTGCATTTTTTGTAGTACCTTTGCGGGCTTTTTCGTGTAAAAGGCATACCATTCATTATTTTATTAACCCGAACAAGCAACTCGTGTAGTTGTAGTTCACAAATGACAAAAAACAAATGGCAACAAAAATTCGTTTGGCTCGTCACGGTCACAAAGACTACGCTTACTACCACATCGTAGTAGCAGACAGCCGCTCGCCACGCGATGGCAAGTACATTGAGCGCATCGGCTCTTACAACCCAAACAACAACCCTGCTAAAGTTGATCTTAAGTTCGACCGCGCATTGTACTGGGTAAATGTAGGTGCTCAACCTACAGACACTGTTCGTAACATCCTCTCTGGAGAGGGCGTTATGCTCATGAAGCACTTGAACGGTGGCGTAGCTAAGGGTGCATTCACCGCTGAAGAGGCACAAAAACGCTTCGAGGCATGGAAAGCTCAAAAAGATGCTAAGAATGGCAAAATCAGCCAAGCAGAGGCAGACAAGAAAGCTGCTGCTGCAAAAGCATTGCTCGCTCAAGAAGTAGAGACCAACAAAGCAAAAGCTGCTGAGGTAGCAAAGAAGCGCCAAGAGGCTGCTGATGCACTCGCTGCTGCTGCCGTAGAGGCTGCACAAGAGGCTGCTGCCGCTGAAGCTGAGGTTGCTGCTGAGTAATTGACTTGGGTAACGGGTATCGTATTGGATATCGGTTATCGGAAGGGAAAAGGGTTCAAAACGATGTTTTGAGCTCTTTTTTTTGTATATGTGAGAAAAAAGTAGTACCTTTGTCCCGATTTTGGAAGGATAGGCAAAGAAATGTTGAATGTATCCATCGTACTATATAACCCCAATTGGTCGCAGGTGGTAGCACTAACTCAATCACTGCTGCGTTGCGACAGCGTGAGGAAAGTGTATTGGGTGGACAACTCGCCCAAAGCGACAGAAGTGCTACCCATCGCCTCCGAGCGGGTGGAATACCTATTCAACAATCGCAACTTGGGTTACGGCGCTGCGCACAATATCGCTATCCGCGAGAGTATATACGATGATGTGCCGTTTCACTTGGTAGTGAACCCTGACGTAGAAATCACCGACGACACACTGCCTACATTGCTCGCTTTCATCGAAGAGCATGCGGAAGTGGGCATGGTGATGCCCAAAATAGTGTCGCCCACAGGCGAAGTGCAATACCTATGCAAACTGTTACCCACGCCGCTGGATGTGTTTGGAAGACGGTTCCTACCAAAGAGCTGGATGCGCAAGCGCAACGAGCGATACGAGTTGCGGCATACGGGCTACGACAAGATGATGAATGTGCCCTATTTGAGCGGGTGCTTCATGCTGCTACGCACTGAAGCTGTAAAGAAAGCACGGCTGTTTGATGAGCGATTCTTCATGTATCCCGAAGATATAGACCTGACACGACGGATACACCGAGACTACCTGACCGTGTATTTCCCACATACAACAGTGGTACACCACCATGCCAAAGCATCGTACCACAGCCTGAAAATGCTATGGATACATGCGGTGAACATGTGCAGGTACTTCAACAAATGGGGATGGTGGTGCGATAAAGAGCGAGAGGAGATGAATGGGATGATATAGAATTGTGTAGAGTGGTTTAGAATTGTTTAGAATTGTTTAGAGTGGTATGAAAAAGTTTTATATAGAGACATATGGCTGCCAGATGAATGTGGCAGATAGCGAAGTGGTGGCTGCGATCATGCAGACTGCCGATTGTCAGATGACCGAGGAGTTGGCTGACGCAGATATAGTGGTGCTAAACACCTGTTCTATTCGCGAGAACGCCGAACAGAAAGTGCAAAACCGTTTGCAAGAGCTACGCGGCGGTCGCAACAGAAAGAAAACCAACAAGATAATCGGCGTGATCGGTTGTATGGCAGAACGCATGGGCGAAGAACTGCTGCGCGACTACGGCGTGGATTTTGTGGCAGGTCCTGATGCCTATATGGACATCCCTAACCTGTTGGCACTCTGCCAACAAGGGCAACCCGCGCTGAATATTCAACTCAGCACCACCGAGACCTATCGCGAGGTGATGCCAGCGCGCATAGGCAAAACGATTTCGGGTTTTGTGAGTATCATGCGCGGTTGTAACAACTTCTGCTCATACTGCGTGGTACCATACACCCGCGGTCGCGAGCGCAGTAGAGATGTGGAGAGCATCAAGAACGAAGTGCTGGACTTGCAGAAGAAAGGCTACAAGGAAGTGACATTATTAGGACAAAATGTCAACTCCTATCGCTACACGCACACGAACGAGCAAGGCGAAGAAGAAGTGATAGACTTCTCTATGTTGCTGGAAACGATAGCCAAACTGGTGCCCGATATGCGTATTCGATTCACGACATCACACCCAAAAGATATGTCGGATAGGACACTGGAAGTGATAGCCGCACACCAGAACTTGTGCCGTTTCATCCACCTGCCAGTGCAGAGTGGTTCGAACAGGATACTCAAACTAATGAACCGCAAGTACACGCGCGAGTGGTACTTGGATCGCATAGCCGCTATTCGTCGTATCTTGCCCGATGCGGCTATCAGTACGGATGTGTTCTGCGGTTTTCATAGCGAAAGCGTGGAAGAGCATCAAGAGACCCTATCGCTGATGCGCGAGGTGGGATTTGATTCGGCGTTTATGTTTAAGTATAGCGAGCGTCCAGGTACGCACGCACAAAAGCATCTGCCCGACAACATCAGCGAAGAAGAGAAAGTGCGCCGACTGAACGAAATCATTGCGCTGCAAACGCAGCTATCTTTGGAAAGCAACTTGCGCGAAGTGGGCAAAACAGTAGAGGTGCTGGTGGAGGGCTTCTCCAAACGCAGCCAAGAGGATATGTATGGACGCACGAGTCAGTACAAAACCGTAGTTTTCCCACGCGAAGGAAGGCATATAGGCGAACTGGTGAAAGTGGAAATAATGGAGGCATCCGCAGCCACTTTGAAGGGCAAAATAGCAAAATAAGCAAAAAAATCTTATAAAATAGCATTTTTTTGTTAAAAAATTTGCACAGATAAGAAAAATGTAGTACCTTTGCAGCGAAAACAATAAATTTTCATAGTTAAGGTTTAGGTTTAATGGCAACGAGAGGCTGGGAAGTTTCTCGTTGTTTTTCAAGTGAATCGTAAAAATGGAAGTATTGTTTTCGTTATTTTTTTATTACTATTATGGCTGAAAAAGATCAAATACAAGAGAGTGCATTGCTCCCAGATATGAGTGATGCGGAAGAGGCTCGCAAGGCATTTATTGCGAGTGAGATTTTTAATCGAAAATACGAATAAATATATATGGCAACAACTTACATGACCGCAAGCGGTCTACAAAAACTGAAAGAAGAGCTCCAACACTTGGAGAGCGTGGAGCGTCCACGCGTGATAGCTGCGATAGCAGAAGCTCGCGAGAAAGGCGATTTGAGCGAAAATGCAGAATACGATGCTGCAAAAGAAGAACAAGGCGTTCTGGAGAGTCGTATCGCCATGCTGAAAGGCAAAATCATGGACGCTCGCATCATTGACGAGACAAGCATCAATACCGACGAGGTGCAAATCCTGACCAAAGTACGCGTGCAAAACCTGAAGACAGGACAAGAGAAAGTGTATCAATTGGTGACCGAAGGTGAAGCGAACATCTTGGAAGGAAAAATAGCAACGACTACACCTATTGCCAAAGGACTGATGGGCAAGAAAGTGGGCGATACCGCAGAAGTGGTAGTTCCCGCTGGTAAATTGCAATTCAAGATATTAGAAATCAGCATTTGATGCAAGGTGAAAACTGAAAGGTTATGACTATTTTTTCGAAGATTATCAACGGCGAGATTCCAAGCTACAAGGTAGCTGAGAATGAGAAGTTCTATGCATTCTTGGATATTAATCCATTGCAAAAAGGACACACCTTGGTCGTACCTAAACTGGCAGAGCCAGAAGCCGATTATATCTTTGACTTGGAGGACGATGTGCTCAGCGAGATGCTGGTGTTTGCCAAGCAAGTGGCTCGCGGTATCAAGGGTGCTGTGGAATGTAAACGCGTAGGCGTAGCAGTGATAGGACTGGAAGTGCCCCATGTGCATATGCACCTGATTCCAATTAGCAAAGAAGGCGATATGTCGTTTGCTAACCCCAAAATGACATTGCCCGCTGATGAGATGGCGGAGATAGCCAATGCGATTGCACAAGCAATGGAGTGCTAAACAAACAAAAAATGACTGCCGAGGCAGTCATTTTTTATTAGTTCTTAGGCAACCATGTTTGGCTTCGTCCTAAAAGACCCGCTTTGTCCAACGAACCACGAAGCACCAGTTTGCCATCCTTGAGATAGACTTTGGCATAATAGAACTTACCATTGTCGGGGTCAAGCACTTTGCCACCGCGCAACTCGCCATCCTTCAATTGCATATCGCGGATGATAGTCAAACCTACAATAGGTTGATTGTGCTCTGCACCCTCGCAAGCTTCGCAGACAGCAGTGGCAGCTCCTTCGCCAAAAAGTTCGATAATCTGACCATAATACTTGCCGTTGTCTGCTTGGTAAATACGCACTACTGATTTCTGTTCGCCAGTAGCATCATCTACGGTAATCCACTCGCCCACGATAGGAGTTTGAGCCAACATCTGTGTAGCGAATAGCACCATCGCTACCAATAACATTTTTGTTCTTTTCATATTTAATTGACGATTAAAAATTAGTTGTCGCGTGCAAAAGTACAAAAAAAATGTGGAATATGCATAATCCGCGGCAAAATATTTTGATATTTGCATAAAAAATAGTACTTTTGCAGGGAAATAATTGAAAATTCAAAAAAATGAAAATAGTTTTTGCATCCAATAATGCCCATAAGCTGGAAGAAGTACGTAAGATTCTTGCACCGATGGAAGTGCTGGGTTTGCGCGAAGTGGGTTTTGATAGCGAGATTGATGAGATTGGTACGACACTGGAAGCCAATTCGATGTTGAAAGCACAAGTAGTATGGCAATGGCTGGTAGAGCAAGGTGTTGACACCACTATGCTGGGTGTTTTTGCAGATGATACGGGACTGGAGATAGCTGCTTTGGGCGGAGCCCCTGGTGTGTATTCGGCACGTTGGGCAGGTGAGCCATCCAACGATGCGCGCAATCGCCAGAAAGCGCTATGCGAACTGACGGGTGTGCAAGATAGAAGTGCGCGTTTTCGTACAGTGATCACGTGGATCGATGCGCAGGGAGCACAACAAGTGGAGGGCATTGTGAATGGTCGTATGGCAGAGGAAGAGAGTGGTGAGGGGGGCTTTGGCTATGATGCACTGTTTATCCCAGAGGGGCATAATGCTACTTTCGCGGCCTTACCCGCCGAAGAAAAAAATGCAATCAGCCATCGCGCACGCGCGTTGCACGCGTTGCGCGCGATATTAAAATAAGGTAACGTTATATAAAGTCGTAAAAAATATCATTATGAGAAAAATACTTTTCGCAGGAATGCTCACTTTGTTGGCTATCAATGTATTGGCTAATACGTATATTGATACATCCGAAGATAACTGGACTTATGGTCGTATGCACCAATGGCGCGTACATACCGCTTTTGCCAATATTACCAGGGTGGTTGCGGTGAAGGAATCGGTATATGCCTTGTCCAACAATTCGCTCATTTCTGTGGATAAACTGTCCCAAGAAATTAGTTACCACAACCGCTTAACGGGATTGAATGGCTCAAGCATCGACCAAATGGAGTACAACGCTACAACGGATGCACTATTGGTGAGTTACCAGAATGGACAACTGGATATTATTGATGCAGAAGGTGATATACACAACGTACCAGATTTGTATCTTAAGCAAATGAGTTATGCGAAAGTGGTGAATCATATATATATGCACGAGCAGAAAGCATACTTGTCTATGACCTTTGGTATCATCGTGTTGGATATGCAGAAGCGCGAGATACAAGACACCTATTTTCTGGGTGGAGAGGGAATGGCTGTGGATGTGAAAGCCACCACCATTTTAGGTGATAGTATTTATGCCTTATCATCTAACTCGTTGTACGTGGCATCGATGCAGTCCAATCTGATGGATTATGCATCTTGGCAAGCCACTCCGTTGCCTAAAGGCACTGACGCAAAGAATCTGTGTGTGTATGATAACAACCTATACATGGTTCGCGATTCCACCCTGTGGATGAATAGTGATTCTGAATGGCAAGTTTGCAAGACATCTTTCTTTGTAGAGGGTATTTGCCCTACTGATAAAGAGTTATTTATTCTTCCTAAGGATATGACAGGCGTGTCATTGTTGGGCACAGATACCTTGATCTGGCAGGAGTTAAACAGTATCATCTTTGACGTGGAGAAGGATGGCAATGGTTATTGGCTTGCCACTTCGACCATGGGAATGTATTCTACTCAGTTGGGACGTCCATTTTATCCAGAAGGCCCTGCGGACAATACGGCCTTCCGTATGCGCGCTTACGGCGATCGATTGTATGTTGTTCCTGGTGGTCGTTGGGCTACAGAGAATTACAGGATAGGCAGTATTATGATTTTTGAAGACGATCAATGGACTAATATTTCCAGTTATACGCTGAATCAGTCCTTTGGGGTGAGACCACATGACTTGATGAATGTAGCACAAGACCCCAACGACAAGGATCACTATTTCGTGACTAGCTATTGTAATGGTTTGTTGGAGATGTACGATAAAGAGGGAGTCGCTCTTTATACACCAGATAATAGTCCATTGCGTTCGGTTGTCCCCCATAATCCTCAGCGCTACACTCGTACCGATGGTGCTATGTTCGATGATCAAGGGTATTTATGGGTGTTAAACACTGCCGCTGCGGCAGGAACAAAGAATGTCCATGTGATTGATACCAAAGGCGAATCGATGAAATGGCATTCTTTTAATCTGGAATACAATGGAGATGCTGTCGTTCTTCATACTCCTGGTGAAATCATGGTGGACAACCGTGATCCAAAAAAGAAATGGATTCCTCTGTGTCGTTATAATCAGGGTTTGATATTGCTTGACGATCGTGGTACACCTACCAACCATGCTGATGATCAGGTGACTTATCGCACTACTTGGTATGATCAGAATGGTGTGCAGATTAGGCCTGAAGAAATACATTCTTTAGCACAAGGATTAGATGGAGTAATATGGGTGGGTACGAACGAGGGATTGTTTCTCATTCCTCCCAGTGTGGATTTTGCTACCTCTGATCGTTGTGAGCGTGTGATTATTCCTCGCAACGACGGCACGCAGTTGGCTGATTATCTCTTGGATAAGGAGAAGATCACCAGTATCGTTGTAGATGGTGCTAACCGCAAATGGATTGGTACGGCTAATGCGGGTGTATTTTTGCTCTCAGAAGACGGATTAGAGACTATCGAGCATTTCACGGTAGAAAACTCTCCGCTATTGAGCAATACCATTCTTTCGATTGCGATTCTTGAGACTACTGGCGAAGTGTTTATCGGCACAGGCGAGGGATTGATGTCCTATATGAGTGATGCTCTGCCAACGGAAGATGATTTTACCAGTATCTATGCATATCCTAATCCTGTTCATCCAAATTACAAAGGCGAAGTGGTCATCAAGGGCTTGATGGCTGATACGCAGGTGCGTATTTTGGATGCAAGTGGCAATTTGGTGAAGGTGCTGACTGGTTTAGGAGGTGAGGTGATTTGGGATATAACCAATACTGCGGGTGAACGTGTGGCTTCGGGTATCTATACTGCCATATGCAACACAGCAGACGGTAAAGCCCATGGTCATGTCAAAGTGATGATTATGAACTAATTCTTCTTCGTTTTTCTGTCGAACAGGCAGGTTGGTTTCCCAATAATAAAGGGTGCGTATCGATTGATAAAGAACGATACGCCCATTGAAATGCTGATTGTTGCAAGAGCAATGAGCACGTTGAGGGCGTAGTGGTGGGTAGTCAGTAGATTGATGCCCAAGGTGGCTATACCGACTATCTTGATAAAGCCGATGATATAATTCTGAAGTGCTAAAGTGATAATATTATTTTCGCCTACATATCTAATCCATCTTGGCACGTTTGTGGCCTCCAACCAGTTAGCCACATACTTGCAACCGTCGATATATATGGGCATCACGCAGAATCCTGCAATAATGTACAATATATGATGCAAGTACGCCGACGAAATTAGTTGGTGATTAACATACAGAATCACCACAGTGATGATGCTCAATAGCGGCACAAGCAGTCTTCTTCTTGGCCATGTGGTTTGAATATGTGTCCGCAAGATATTTGCGTATGCATAGAATGGCATATATTGCAATGCTTTGTCAATACACCATGGCAAATCGGTCAGGTTGAGTGCCACGAGTGCTAAATAACCGATGATGGAGATAATGATGATGAGTACACTGGATTTCAGATATTTCTTTAGGAAATAAAATACTATTTGCATGCTGAATAAGCATGTAATGAACCAATATGGTCCCAGTACTACATTGGGTTTGCCCAGGATAAACTCTTTGGCTGGAACCAGCGGACTTATCGCTAATTCGCTCTCTCCTACCATATCCCGTCCTACGAATAACCATAGGGCATAAAAAATAAGGTAGAACCAGAAATATGGAATGATTAGCCGTTGAAATCGATGCTTAAAAAAGTCCGAGAACCGTGTCCACTTATCTATATTAAATAGCAGTCCTGCGATGAGAAAAAACGCAGGCATCCTCAGTACTTGCAAGAAGTCAAACACATATCCATCCAAGTGTGGATTCGTATGAAACAAAACAACTAAGAATATAGAAACAAACTTAGCTAAATCAATCCAAGTCTCTCGTGCTGGTATCTTGTTTTGAATCATATCTATAGAGCACTTGTTGTTGCAATGGTCAACCTCTGATCAAGTTCATAAACTCTTCGCGTGTTTCAGAACGATTGAATGCGCCTGTAAAATCACTCGTAGTAGTGATGGTGTGTTGCTTCTGTACGCCTCGCATCTGCATGCATAGGTGTTCTGCCTCGATGACCACCATGACTCCCAATGGATTGAGTGTATTTTGAATGCACTCCTTGATTTGAGTGGTCAATCGTTCTTGCACCTGCAAGCGACGCGCAAAAACATCCACCACACGAGCAATCTTGCTAAGTCCCGTGATCTTGCCGTTAGGTATATATGCAATGTGGGCTTTGCCGAAGAAAGGCAGCATATGGTGTTCGCACAATGAATAAAATGTGATGTCTTTTACCACCACCATTTGGCGGTAGTCTTCCTCAAAAAGAGCGGAGCGCAAGATGGCCTCAGGGTCTTGTTGGTAACCCTGTGTCAAGAATTGCAAGGCATCGCCTACGCGATGTGGGGTCTTGACCAGTCCTTCGCGATGAGGATCCTCGCCTATATGTTGCAGCAGCGATGTGACGTGTTGCGCTATCTCGTTGGTCGTATTTTCAGAGGGAATAAATGGTTGTGTCATTGCAATAAAATAATCTTATCTGGTACAACGTATGTACTACCTACAAGTTCTGGGAATAATTGCAGCAGAACGGTTTTATAATGATTGGCTTCTTCTCTTGTTTCGAAATTACCAATTCTGACTTTCCAGAATGGTGGTTCGGATAGTGTATAAACGGGCATATCAATTTGCGATTCAATGCTTTGTTGCAGCTCAGTTGCTTCTCTTTTGGCCTCTTGTTGGCGATTAGAAGCATAAATCTGTACGCGAAAACCATCTTTCTTTTGTTCTCCTCGCACATATCCAATACGCTTATCGTGCATCATTTGTGTGATGATGGAATCTTGATGAATACGCACGTGCGGCATTTGGTCAATGATGAGCGGCGCGTCGATGAGCTGAATCGTATCCGTGGTATCTACGACAAGTAGGGAATCCATTTCTTGAGCGGTCGCCGCATGAAATGGTATCAATATCCATAATAATATGACTATGGCCTTTTTCATATTAATTTTTCCTATGTTAATATCTAAATGAACTACCTCCCACAAACTCACGCAAGAACGATGTAGGTGGTATCTCGCGTTCGGGTATTGATTCGAAGTAACTCAGGTACTTCTTCAAGCGGTGCGCCGTAGTATATTCATCGCAGTATTTGGGTACCTCGTCCAGAATAGGTTCTGCATGGCGCTTCAGTACGGCTAATTCGAAGAGCAATGCAGAGTTGAACATCACATCTGCTTCTTCTTGGAATGGTGCTATCCATCTGTCCTCGCCACGTTGTACACTGCTCAAGCGGGCAATCGTTTCTCGTGCAGAATAACCGCGGTAGCGATAGTCGCGCACAATACGACGAATCAGGCGGACATCGCTCGTTGGAATCCAGTTGTGATTATCCAGATTAACAGTGGTCAATGAACTCACAAAAATCTTGAACATCACCTCGCGAGGAATATTGGGCATCAGTTCGGGGTTGAGGGCATGCAATCCCTCCAGTATCACCACCGTGTCTTTCTCCAATCGAAGTGTATCTCCTCGAAACTCGCGCTTACCTGTTTCAAAATTGTAGAAAGGTAGTGAAACGGTTTGTCCATCAAGCAGGTCTGCTACTTGCTGACGGAAAAGTGGTAAATCCAGTGTATGCAGGTGCTCGAAGTCCCACTCGCCATTCTCATCGCGTGGGGTATCTTCGCGGTTAACAAAGTAATTGTCCATTGAGATTACCACAGGACGTATGCCGTTCACCATCAACTGAATAGTCAAACGCTTGGAGAATGTCGTTTTTCCCGACGAACTGGGGCCTGAGATTAACACAAACCGTGGTACGCCCCCCTCGCGATGGGCTATTTGGTCGGCTATTTGTGCCACTTTCTTCTCGTGCAATGCCTCCGATAGCTTGATCATCTCAAAGCTCTTTTGGTTCTTACATGCCTTGTTGAACTCGCCCACATTGCTGATGTGTAGCAGTTTGTTCCACCCCACAAACTCTTTGAATATACCAAAGCGTTTGTCTTGCACGCTACGCTCTGCCAGTTCGTTCGGGTTTTTGTGCGATGGGATACGCAGCAGGATATTTTCCTGATATATCTCTATGTCAAAGAGGTTGATATATCCCGTTGATGGCATGAGTGCGCCGGTGTAATAGTCGATATAATCGCCCATTCGGTAGTAGCGACAATAGGGGTTGCCCAGTGTCTCAAACAGGGTGGTCTCGCCCTCTTTGCGTTCGCCAAACAGACGGATCACTTCTTTGGTCTGTCGCTCTTCGGTTACTATCGGGCGATCCTCCGCAATGATGGCCTGCATACGGCTCTTGAGTTGCTGTACGACATCTGGGGTGATGCGTTTGGCTTCGTCGCGTGATTCACGAATGGTGCAGTAAAAACCTTTGCTGATGGGGTGCTCGATACGCAAATCGCAGGTGGGCCATAATTCGCGAACAGCACATGCCATCACCATACTCAGCGTGCGGATATAGCATCGCCTGCCGCTGTCGCCGGTGGCATCTATAAACTCAATGTCTTTGGGCTTGTAAATGAGGAAGTTCAGACTTTGCACTTTGTAGTTCACACGCGCTGCAATCACGGGATATGGCAAATCCAATGCCAATTGATGATACAGGTCATGAAGTGACGTGCCACAAGGAATTTGAACAAACTGCTTGTTGTTCTTGCAATAGATGGTGACTAAGTGTTGCATGTTTTCTCCTTTCGCTTTTTACCAAATGTATCCTAAGTATGAAAACTTGTTTGCAAAGGTACTACATTTTTTTGACATAAGCAAGTGTCGAGACTTTTTTTATGTGGTGGCGTGGAAAAAAATCAAAATTTTATTGTGTATATGATTTTTTTTTCGTACCTTTGCGGTCGATTTTGTATAAATGTGAAAATCTTAGAATTTTATGTTGAAAGATATTTTATCCATTACTGGTAAACCAGGACTTTACAAGTTGGTTAATCGTGGCAATAACATGCTAATCGTGGAGTCGTTGCTGGATGGCAAGCGTATGCCTACTTATGCGCGCGACAAGATTGTTTCATTGGGTGAGATTTCGATGTACACTATGGGCGAAGATATTCCGCTGGCTGAGGTTTTGACCAAGTTAGGCGAGAAAGAAGGGCTCAAAGTGGCAAGTGTTGATCCTAAGAAGGCGGACAATGACCAACTGCGCGATTTCTTTGGCGAAGTGTTGCCTGATTTTGATCGCGACCGCGTATATCCAAGCGATATTCGCAAATTGATTCAATGGTACAATATTCTCATCAATGCAGGAGTCACCGATTTCTCTATTGATGAAGAGGGCGAGGAAGTAGCTGCCATTGAGGAGAAGAAGCAAGAAACAAAGAAGCCTGCTCCTAAAGCACAGGTGAAGACCCAAAAAGCGGCAGCTTCATCCGCACGCACTGGTGTAGGCGCTAAAAAAGGTTGATCCTTCAGGATATCATCAATATCATAGAATCTGTAGCTCCCTTGAGTTACCAAGAGGATTGGGATAATTCGGGACTGCAGGTGGGTAATCGCAATGCAGAGATTCATGAGGCATTGTTGACCGTAGATGTAACAGAATCTGTGGTCAATGAGGCTATTTCGCTGGGTTGCGATTTGATTATTTCCCACCACCCATTGCTCTTCCGCGGCTTGAAGCATTTGACAGGAGCAACTCCGCAAGAGCGATGCGTGGAAAAAGCCATTCGTCATAATATCGCTATTTACTCGGCTCATACCTCTATGGATAGTTATTTGCATGGCGTGAGTGGACGTATGGCGCAAATGTTAGGGGTAAAGGATTATCGCATTCTCGTGCCGTCCAATACGCAAGCCGAAGCTGGTCTTGGGGTGATAGGTGCATTGCCACAACCCATGAACTGCGCTGATTTTCTGGCACATGTGGCTGCAGTCTTTGCTGTAGAAGGTGCTACATTGCGTTGGGTGGAAGGTGCCCAATCACAGATCACTACGGTGGCTATCTGTGGTGGTGCTGGGGCTGAGTTTGTGGAGCATGCCATTGCGCAAGGAGCAGATGCCTTCATTTCGGCGGACTTCAAGTATCACGAACTGCAAAGCGCTTATCAGCGCATTACGGTGGTGGATTTAGACCATTGGGTAAGCGAGCATTTCACACGCGACATTTTTGCTCAGTTGCTATCTGACCATGTGCCCACACGCATAGCGCAAGCAGACGAGAGCCCCGTTCGTTACTACTCGCCTCTATCCTCTCGCCTTTAACCTAAAAAAAGAATATTAACATTAAACAACATACAATTATGGCAAAAGAAAAAGTAGAACAAGAGTTGACAGTAGAAGAGAAACTACGTGCTCTGTATGAATTGCAAACCGTTAACACAAAGATTGATAGCCTGCGTATTTTGGCAGGTGAGTTGCCTCAAGAGGTCAAGGATATGGGCGATGAGATCGAAGGTTTGAAAACTCGTTTGACCAATATCGAGAACGGCATCAAGGAGTGCGAGACAGGCATCTCTGACCATCGTGTTCGCATCGAGAACTCTAATGCGGCTATCTCACGCTACAAGGAGCAACAAAACAATGTGCGCAACAACCGTGAGTATGACAACCTCACCAAGGAGATTGAGTACCAAGAGTTGGAGATTGAAGCATCACAACGTAAGATTCGTAATTTCACAGCTGATTTGGAAGCGCGTCAAGCCGACAAAGCGAAGACCGTTTCTGATATCGAGGACAAGACTGTGGATCTCAACCAAAAGCGCAATGAGTTGGAGTCTATTTTGGCAGAAACCAAGGAGCAAACAGAGAAATACATGGTGCGTGCTGCTGATCTGGAGAAGCATATCGACGAGCGTCTTATCACCGCTTTCCATCGTATCCGCAAGAATGCCCACAACGGTTTGGCTGTGGTGAAGGTGGAGCGTGATAGCTGCGGTGGTTGCCACAGTAAGATTCCAGCACAACGTCAATTGGATATCCGTCTGCGCAAGAAAATCATCGTTTGCGAGTTCTGCGGACGTATTTTGGTAGATACCGAGATTGACGCAAAGAAGAAATAATCCGATACTCTAACTTCCAACAACGAAGTAGTCTAACTTCCCAAGCGAAGCGGTCTAACTTCTAACAGTGCAACGCTCTAATTTATGGCTGAAGAAATCAAACCAACCAGTTCATACAACGAAGATAACATCATTCATCTTGACGACCGCGAGCATATCCGCCGCCGTCCGGGTATGTATATTGGTAAGCTCGGAGATGGTAACCACTCCGATGACGGTATATATGTGCTCATCAAGGAGACCATTGACAACTCTATTGATGAGTTCCGTATGAGCGAAGGTAAGGTCATTGAGATCAGTGTGGGTGCGGCAGACGATGCTGCGCTAGGCGAGCGCGTGCGCGTGCGTGACTATGGTCGCGGTATTCCGCTCGGCAAAATGGTGGAGGCGGTGTCTATCCTCAATACGGGTGGTAAGTATGACACCAAGGCCTTCAAGAAGTCGGTCGGATTGAATGGTGTAGGTACTAAGGCGGTGAATGCGCTGAGTAAGGAGTTTATCGTGCAAGTATGGCGCGATGGCAAGACGCGCAGAATCGTTTTCCATCAAGGACATCTCGTAGAAGATTCTGATATTCAGGATTATAGCGGCAATGAGAAACGTGGTACGCTCATTGAGTTTATTCCCGATAATTCTAAAGGCATTTTCGAGAACTACCACTTCCGCGATGATTTCATCGAGACGATGATGCGCAATTATGCCTATCTCAATACGGGGCTCACGTTGGTCTATAATGGCAAGAAGTATTCGTCCAAGAATGGTCTTTTTGACTTGCTAACCGAGACGATGACTGTGGATCCGCTCTATCCGATTATTCATATCAAGGATGAGGATATTGAGATTGCCCTCACGCACACCGACCAGAGCGGCGAAGAGTACCACTCTTTTGTCAATGGTCAGCATACCATACAGGGTGGTACACACCAGGCTGCCTATCGCGAAGCCATCGGTAGAACCATCAAGGAGTTCTACAACAAGGGCTTCGAACTGGGAGATATCCGCAATGGTGTCGTAGGTGCCATTGCTATCAATGTGTCGGAACCTGTCTTTGAGAGCCAAACCAAGGTGAAGTTGGGCTCGAAGGACATGTCGCCCGATGGTGGATTGTCGGTCAATAAGTTTGTCAATGATTTTGTCAAACAGCATCTGGACAACTACCTGCACAAGCACCCCGAATCTACTGAGGTGATGTTGCAGAAGATTCAGGATTCCGAGAAAGAGCGCAAGGCCATTGCGGGTGTCACTAAGGCGGCTCGTGAGCGTGCTAAGAAGAATCTGCTCAATAATCCTAAATTGCGTGATTGCCAAGTGCATTACAACGATGCCAAACCTACCAAGTCCGCTAAGGATGCCGATGACGATTTGCGTCAGGAGAGTAGCATCTTCATCACCGAGGGTCTTTCTGCTTCGGGTAGTATTACCAAGAGTCGTGATGTGCGCACACAGGCGGTCTTCTCGCTTCGCGGTAAGCCGCTCAACTCGTATGGACTGAGCAAATCGGTCGTATATGAGAACGAGGAGTTCAACTGCCTACAGTCGGCACTGAATATTGAGGATGGTCTGGATGAACTGCGTTATAACAAGGTGATTATTGCCACCGATGCCGATGTCGATGGCATGCACATTCGCTTGTTGATGCTCACGTTCTTCTTGCAGTTCTTCCCCGATCTGGTGAAGAAAGGGCATGTCTATATCCTGCAAACGCCACTTTTCCGCGTGAAGAACAAGAAGGAAGTCCGTTACTGCTATAGCGAGGAAGAGCGTGTCAAGGCCATCGAAGATCTGAAACCTAATCCCGAGATCACGCGATTCAAAGGTCTTGGTGAGATTAGTCCAGATGAGTTTAAGGGCTTTATAGGCAAAGGTATTCGCTTGGATCAAGTCACCCTTCGCAAGGAGGATGCAGTAGGCGATTTGCTCAGTTTCTATATGGGTAAGAATACTTCTGACCGTCAGAATTTTATCATCAACAATTTGGTTGTAGAAGAAGATGTGGAGTAGTATTTTACCATTGTTACTTTTCGTAGCTCTCGGCATTGTTATTCTGATTATCTTTGAGGTACGTGCCCGCAAGCAGCAGCGAGCCAATAGCGAGCCAAGCGAGCGTCCAGTAACCAATAGCGAAGCGTCCAATAGCCGTGAAGAGGCGTCCAATCCTGACGACGGCTGCTGCGGCGAACACTTGGTCTGCGAACGCGAAACACTGCTTCAGACCAATGCCAAAGTGGAGTATTACGATGATGAGGAGTTAGACGCACTCAGTGGTATTCCTGCGGAGGACTATACAGAGGAACAGTATCAGATGATACGCGAAGTGTTTAACACCCTACAGGCAAAAGACGTGCCCGGCTGGGTGCGCAGTATTCAGCTGCGTAATATTCAGTTGCCGTTGGATATCCGCGAGGAGGCGTTGCTCATCGTGGTAGAACGACGAAAAGCATAGATTCCTACGATTGTTATCACCATACTGACGACACCCAACCACAGGGTGTCGTTTGTGCCTATAGCGTCCATCATCTCTATGTCCCAACCTGCACGCAATGATACGAAATAGAGGATGACTGCCATGGCGTTGTTGGTGAAGTGCATCAGGATTGGTGTCCACAGACTGCCTGTCCATACCAGCATATAGCCAAACAACGCACCCATCAGCATACGAGGTACAAAACCGTAGAACTGCAGATGTATTGCCGAAAAGAGTATGGCGCTGCACCAAATAGCGAGGTGTGGCACGCTCTCGCCTTTCACCTCTAACCTCTCACCTTTCACCTTAAAAAGGTTCATCAGTACGCCGCGGAAGGTCAACTCCTCGGATATAGCAGGAAGCACTGCCATCAGCAAGAGATTGATAATCAGACCGCCGAAGGTGGTCACATGCATAAACTGGTCGGTTAGAGTTTTGGCTGTCTCTTCTTGTGTTTTCATCCATGCTTCCAATGGTTCCAGGAAAGCGGGTAGTGCTATTTGCTCATTGATATGCGCAAGCAAGTTGATGGCGGGCAACGCCACCAGCATCAGCACCACTGCCCATACCCTTTCACCTTTCACCTTTAACCTTTCACCTTTCAGCTCCTTCTCACCTTTCACCTTCAGCCACTCCAGTGGTTGCTTACTCCATAGGTACGCCATGCATAGTGGTGGCAGCAAAAACATGGCCGCAGACTGAAAGAATTGTATCCACTTGAGCGAACTGACCGATAGTGGTTGTTCAAAAAGGAATATGTTTCCTGCGGCGAGTATATTTAAGAATAGTATGCATCCTAACCATTGGATGACTTTCACTGCCACATGTGATTGTTCGTATTTTCCCAGAAGTGCCATAGTATGTTGTTGATTGATAGTTTAACCATTTTTGTCATGCGAACGGACCTACCGCCGTCGAATGGGCTTGCAAAGGTACTACAAAAAATGCAAATACGCATTTATTTTTGGAAAAAAATGTATTTTTGTATAAAAAAAAGTGCTTTTTGTTAAGATTAGCCTTTTTTACTGGTTTAGTGTGCGCTGGGCGATGCCACAGCGTCATGGGGTTATTTCGTGGCTTTCCCCACCGAGTATTCCCCCTGTCTAATCACTCAACTGCAGCTCTGCTGCTTGCCCCTACACTTTACACGCTCCACCAGAAAATAGCGAAAAATTCGCTATTTTCTTGCATATGTGCTAAAAAAGTTATAACTTTGCAGGCAAAATGAATAAACACTACCCTTTATCAATAAAAATAGAATAATCATGAATACTATCACCATTTTATCTTGTTTGACTTGTCAAAACTATTGGAGCAATGTTGCAAAGGTATATTCCACGGATTTGGGGTTCATTCTAGGACTGGTAGGTACGCTTGGTGTGATAGTTTTCCTTGTGTATTTTCTCTTTTCGCCCATCAAGCGTGATACGCAACTGGTAAAAAAGAATTACTGGTTTTGGGTGCTTGTGTTCATGGTAACATTAATCTTTGCTATGCAGTTATGGGGAGTAATGTATCATGTATGGGAGCAAATTCCTTCGAACAGGCATCATTCTACCGATAACCAAACCTTGCTACGCAATATTCTTCATTTCTTTATCGGATCGCTTGCCCTTCCGCAAGAATTGCAACGCGGGGGTATTCCACCTACTGTGATGTTGGCTATTAAGGTTTTTATCGTAAATGGCATTTCTATTGCTACTATTGTTAGTTTATTCAATCGCCGTATCACGCACTATCGAGAAGGACAAATTCGCTATAGCAGACTAATATATTGGTTATTACAAAATAAGTATGCCGTAGTTATTGGTGCGAATGAAGTGGCTGCTTCTGTGATAAAAAACCTATTAAAGCAGTGTGAGCATAAAGCCGACTATAAGTCGTTTAATTGTTATTGCGACCGCAAATTAAAATACATTTTGCTCCAGACTAATCGCAAAGCAGAAGAGGTTCGCAAAATGCTGGCATCGCATCTCACGGATCATGAATTAGACCGAGTGATAATCTACACGGCTAATCGAGATTCTAAAAAGGAATTGCAGAAGTTGTATGTGAAGTATGCTTATGAGATACATATTTTGGGCGAACAAACTGTGGTTGGAGGAACAGAAACATTCCACGACACCATAAATATGAAGTGTCTTAATTTAGTGGCACAGATACTTCGTGAGTACAAAAACGCACATCCGTCACAGTACCAGAAGAAGCATTGTCGTGTGATGTTTGAATATCAAACCACACACTCCGTCTTCCAATTCTCGGATGTTTCAGATGATGTAAGGGAGACCTTAGATTTTGAACCTTTCAATCGATATGAATCTTGGGCAAGAAAAGTGTTGGTGGGCAATGCAGTAGATTCCATCAAATACGTTCCGTTGGAGAGTTACGAAGGAATAAAATATGATAACAATAAGCATGTACACCTTGTAGTTGTCGGTATGTCAAATATGGGTACCGCTTTGGGTGTTCAAGCCTTATTCCAAGCGCATTACCCCAATTACGTGCGCGACTCCCAACTTAAAACTCGTGTCACCTTCATTGACACCAAAGCGGACAAAGAGATGGCATTCTTCAAAGGACGTTATGCCACATTGTTCGAACTTGCTCGCCATCGCTATATTGATGCTAATGCATGTGAAGAAGATGATTTGAACTCCGATTATGGTTGGATTGATCCTATGCAACAGTCTAACTGCCAATGGAAACATCTGAGCGATAAAGGACAAAATTTCTTAGATGTAGAAATAGAATTTGTGAAAGGCGAATTGGAGTCGGATGGGGTACGTAAGTATTTGACCAAAGTCTCAAAAGTCCAAACCTCTAACCTCACTATAGCCATTTGTCTAACGAATGCCAGTCAAGCCATTGCTGCCAGTTTGTATATGCCTATAGAGGTGTATGAAAATCAACAACTCCAGCAGATTCTTGTTTATCAACGCGAAGCATCAACCATTATAGAGAACATCTCGAAAGAAACCAAGAAGAATAGCATTCGATATGAGAAACTTCGTCCATTTGGAATGATTTACGGTAATTATATGGATGATAGGACTCGCTATTGGAAAGGCGTTTTAACTAACGCTGTGTATAATGCTACTGAAAATAACAAACCGCTGCCTCTTGATTTGAAAAATACTGACGATAAAGAGGTGAAAGCATTAGTAAATGATTGGGATGAGCTGAAAGAATGTAAAAAAATATCCAACAAATTGTTTGTTGATTCTATCTACCAAAAACTCAGATGCATAATGGATTTGAGTAAAAACGAGACATTAGGTGAATACGGTAATCCTATCTTTGATAATCAGTCATTTGTTCAAGATGTAAAGAGCGTATTACAAAGCCATGCGCCTATCGTTGCGAAATGCGAACATAATAGATGGAATGTTGAGCAATTGCTTATGGGATTCACTCCAATGAAATCGGCTGATGATGAGCAGTTTAGAATACTTGTTGCTGAGAATGATGAGAAGAAAATCAATAAAAAGAAGTCCGAATTGAAAGAATCTTCAGCTAAGGTGCATCCTAATATATGTGATTTCGAGCATTTGAATATGGTGGACCCTGGCGCCAAAAAGTATGACTATGCACTTAACGTGGCTATACCTGATATTCTTATCCGCGTAGATGGATATGAGCAGTTTGTTCGTTAGTTAGACATATATACAAACATCATGACTGACCTTCAACTCATAGAACGCCTCATTGCTCGTGATGAGCGAGTAACGATGCAATTCTTCTACAAGGACTGTCGTCCGCTGTTTATGAGTGTCATTCATAATGTTTTCCACGATAAGGTGGACTATGACGAATTGATTAGCGAGCTATATATCCACCTAATGGAGAATGATGCCTATCGTCTGAAGCAGTTTGAGGGGCGCAGTTCTATTTATCAGTGGCTTAAGATAACGGCTATTCGATATTTTCTTGAAAAACGAGATAAGATGATAGAAAAAGACTCCGAACAGCATCTTTTAGAGCAAGCTGCTCGTTCCGAAATAATCGAAGTGTCGCCGCAATGGGAAGCAAAAATGGATGTACATTATCTGTTGTCACAGATGCCCAATCGGCGATATGCTTACGTGATAGAGCGACTTGTGTTAGATGAATGTTCTCCTCAGCGATTAGCAGAGGAGTTAGGGGTAACCGTAGATAATCTATACAATATTAAAAAACGTGCCATGGCAAATCTGACTGCTATAGCAATCAATGAGACAAATGCGTATGAAAGATCAATCCGATAAATACAACCTATCAACTGAAATCATAGCGGCATATTTGGATGGAAATGCTACCCCCGCAGAGGTGCAACTCGTTCTTGACGCTATGGCGCACGATGCTCATTTGCGTGAATTGCTATTGCTGTCATCTCATGTAGATACAGAGTTAGCTCTGTTACATCGCAAACCAGAGTACATTCCTATGACAGCATTGGCAGCCGAATGTGGAGAAGATAATCTCTGTTGTTTGGAATGTGAGAAGTATGTCATGAAGGGGCGTGGTATCACCTATGATGAACAGCAAATATTGGAGGATGCATTGCACCATGGCTGGCTCAAACAAGAGGGCACTGCGCTTCACAATGTGGGACGCCACTTGGAGAAAACAGGCTTGGTGGTGACACGCCAGTATGGATGTTCTATCCAGAATATCATAGATGCATTGAATCATCATGAAGATGTGATTGTGGCTGTAGATAGCGGCAAATTATTGCACAATAGAAACATTAATCATGTGGATAATGCAGAAACGCAGTCTTTACCAGACCATACGGTTGTGGTAATTGCAGGTGATGTAGAGACAGATGTAATCACGCTATTCGACCCTAATTCGCCTAATTCAACGGATACCTATAGTTTAGCGCAATTTGCCATTGCTTGGGCAGACTCCAAAAATTACTTAGTAACAATAAAAACCTTTGATAATATGAAAGACTATCAACCCAAACCGATAGATGTATCGGATGTAATCCTTGAAGAAGATGTAACTGAGCTCCGCGAAGCCATTGCCGAAAATGCACATGATATTTGGGCTGTAGAGCGTATGCAACAAGGTTGGACCTATGGACCAGAGCGCAACGATGAACTGAAGCATAATCCATGTATGGTGCCTTATTCCAAACTGCCAGAGTCTGAGAAAGAATACGACCGCCAAATGGCGATGCAAACCATCAAACTGATGAAGAAACTCGGATATGATTTGGTGAAGCGCGAAGATACCGAGTTGTATGATACACTATTAAGACGCCTACGTTATTCCACCCAAACATTCCTTTGCCCAAATTGTAGCAAGCATGGCAAGAAATCGCCCGTGTATAAGCATCAGGCTTTCTGCGACGTCTGTGGCCATGAACTAACAGATGTAGATTGGACTATTTACGATAAGTTTTAGATAAACGATTACCATGATTAACCCTTCCGACTTTATCCACCCAGAGGACGCTGCGGCGTTGCGCCAGTTGGAGAATATACCTGGTTTTCCTACTTTGGTTAAAAAAGTGTTAGAACTTGGTTTAGAACCGATGCGCTATGGTATGAATATGGCGTCTTGTATTCGCCTTTCGCCTACGCAATTGCCTCAACTGTATAATCACCTTCCGCCTATCTGCCAAAGGTTGGGTATAGAAGAACCCGAATTCTATTTGGAGATGAATCCTGTTCCTAATGCCTATACTTTTGGTGATACCAAGGTGTTTATTACTATCACTTCGGGCTTGGTGGACATGATGGATGATGAGGAATTGGATGCAGTAATTGCGCATGAGTGTGGACATATCATGTGTCGTCACGTGTTGTATCATAGCGTAGCGGAGTATTTGTTGAGTGGCGCAGATGCGATAGGAATCATAGGGTCTTTAGCAGCACCGATTAAGTTGGCTATCTGGTATTGGTATCGCAAGAGCGAATTGTCGTGCGATCGTTGCGCTAGTGTGGTGACTTCACCTGAGGTGGTAGCTCGTACCATGGCACGTTTGGCAGGTGGACCTAAAGCGATAACCAACAATATCAATATGGCAGAGTGGGCTAAGCAGGCAGATAAGTATGACGAGATTTACAACGATGGTCTGTGGAATAAGACCTTGCAGATTTCGATTACTATGGGTATGTCGCATCCTTTTAGTGCAGTGCGTGTACGTGAGATACTCAAATGGGGACAAAGTGCCCAATATCAAAACTTGGTTCACAAGCCACTTGGTACTAATACCGTCACAACGGGCAAATGCCCACATTGTGGTAAGACGATTAGTCCAAGCTGGACATATTGTAAATTCTGTAAAGGTAAATTATAATGATTATGGCAGCATTTAGTACCAAACGAACATTATTTTGTTCGACATCTTTATTGCCAGAGATGGCAGGTAGTCTTCAAGAGTATTTTGAGCGCGATGGCTACGAAGTGAAAGTCACCGAACTGAGTACAGGTGGATATGATATTTCTATTACTAAAGGTGGTGTGTTTAAGGCCGTTTTGGGTATGAAGACTGCATTAAAAATCACCTTGACGCCATTGTCTGACAAAAGTATTGCTTTTGAGGCAGGTGTAGGTATCTTCGGTCAGCAAGCTATTCCTACTATTATCTCTGTGTTTTTCTTCTGGCCTGTACTGCTCACCCAAATCTGGGGCTTAATCCAGCAATCCAACCTCGACGACAAAGCCGCCGAGATTGTGGAGAAGGTGATAGCGAGTAATGTTTAGAAAGTATATTATGAATTTCTGTATGCTTCTTTATAAATTCATGTTTTACAATTAAATAATAAGCAATATTTTGAATTATTTTTACGAAAAGAGTTATATTTTGAATAATTATTATAATAAGCTATTATGTTAGAGATTTTTATAGTATGTTTATTTGTGGCGGGACTAAATTGGATAGTGAAAAAAGGTGCATCTGCAAAAATAGAACAATCTAAAACCGTATCGCAAAATGTCAAAATTAGGCGCTCCTATAGAAACGTAAAAATTGCTATCTTGTTAGGATTTACATTATATGTAATATGTGCATTTATTTTCTCTTTTGATTACATGTTGTATAGATCTTCTCGTCCGGGATTTTATTTATACATGCGTCAGGTTATGCTCGTGTCATCCATGATTATGGGGACATACGCTACTATGTCTTTACCTATCAGTGACTATACTATAGGTAAGTTCAGAAAGAAAAAGTCCAAAGATTTTGTATTATTTTTAAGAGGTTTCTCTCATGATAATTATACACCTGCGATGTTAGAATCAGTAATAGAACAATCCATACAAAAATCTAATAAGGCAGAAAAAAAGGATGTGCAATCGTTTCCATTTTCTGAGAAAGATTTTTGTAAAGCAATAAAACAATACTTACCGATCTATGCAGTTGGAATTCCCAAAGAGTTGGAAACTCCTCAAGGCGCTAAACGAATTTATTTAAACAACGAGACATGGCAGGATGATATTTCAATGTTGATTACTGAAGCAAAATATATCTTTGTTTTAGTAAATCCAAGTGATAATTGTATTTGGGAAATTCGTCAGTGCGACAAATTGGCAAAACAAAAGACAGTATATCTCATTGATAATGAAGATGATTTTTTATTGCTAACGAAGAAAATGCAAGATGATATTCCTAATGTGCTAAAATTTATAAGAGTTTCTAAGCACAATATGATATATGCGCCCAAAGATTATAGAAGAGTGTGTACATATCAAAATGATTATAATGGTTTTAAAATTGCTTTAAAAAAATGTTTTGAAGAGATTCAAAGTAAGGAATAATTAAACAATATATGAAACGCATTTTATCTCTTGTCTTTGTATTAGTTTCTGTATTTTGTTATGCAGATTCAGTTCAACAAGGCTGCGTGAAGACACGCGGTCGTATGATTAATGGCAAACACGTTCCAGGTGAGGGATTGCCAGGCTCGATTGTGTCCATCAAAGACAGAACGGCTATTGGTGTTAAAAACAACAATGGCACTTTTTCTTTCCCTGTTACGGATAACCAGTTCCGTGTAGATTCGGTAAAGAAAAAAGACTACGTACTATTGGATGCTGATGTCGCTTCAAAGACATATACTCACACCGCAGATACTCTATTCTTCGTGATGGAAACGCCAGAGCAGCTATGGGAGGATAGATATTCCGCAGAACGAAGATTTCGTGATGAACTCTCTATAAAACTTAAGGCTCGTGAGAGAGAAGTAGATTCTTTGTTGAAGATTAATAAAATATCTCAAGAAGAATATCGACAATCTATACAAAAAATACATGATGAGTATGATAGTAATGACAAACTCGTTCGTGATATGGCAGAGCGTTATTCTAAATTGGATTACGATCAGATGGATGAGTTCTATCGCCAAGTGAGTTATTGTATAGAGAAATGTGAGTTTATAAAGGCAGACTCTTTGCTCAAAACTCGTGGTAATCTGCAAGCACAAATAGAATCCGCTTTGCAAACAGGACAATTGATAGACCAAAAGAAAGCAGAACTATCAAAAGCTGAATCCGTGCACCAACATGATATTGATGAATTAGCAAAACGCTGCTATAGTTATTTTGAGAATTTCAAGATGCAGTATCAGAATGATTCGGCAGCATATTATTTAGAGCAACGTGTAAAATTAGACACAACGAATGCACAATGGTTAGATGAATATGCTGACTTTTTGCAAGAATATTTAGCTCAATATGATAAAGCCTTAGAGTATTATCAACAGTCCTTAGCGATTAGGAAACAAGTATTTGGTGAATCTCACCCCGATGTAGCACATTCATACAATAATATTGGAGGGGTATCTTATGCTGAAGGTGACTACGCTCGTGCGTTAGAATATTGTCAGAAATCTTTAGAGATTGATAAACGAATTTTCGGCGAAGTTCATCCTAATGTAGCTACCTCATACAATAACGTTGGAGGTATATATGAAGCTCAAGGCGAGTATGTTCGCGCTTTGGAACATCATCAACAATCATTAGCGATTAGGAAACAAGTATTTGGTGAATCTCACCCCGATGTGGCACACTCATACAATAATATTGGAAGTGTATATCATGTTCAAGGTGACTATGCTCATGCGTTAGTATATTATCAACAATCGTTAGCGATTTGGAAACAAGTGTATGGAGATTTTCATCCCGATGTGGCACTCTCATTTAGTAACATTGGAAATATATATTATGCTCAAGGTGAGTATGTTCGTGCTTTGGAATATCATCAACAATCATTAGCGATTAGGAAACAAATATTTGGTGAATCTCACCCTAGCGTAGCCAATTCATATAATAACATTGGATATGTATATGATGCTCAAGGTGACTATGCCCGTGCGTTAGAATATTATCAACAATCATTAGTGATTAGGAAACAAGTGTATGGCGAATCTCACCCTGGCGTAGCCACCTCATACAATAACATTGGAAGTGTATATCATGTTCAAGGTGACTATGCTCATGCGTTAGAATATTACAAGCAATCATTCGCGATTTGGAAACAAGTGTATGGCGAATATCATCCTAATATAGCAACATCATACGGTAATATAGGAGTTTTATATAATGCTCAAGGTGACTATACTCGCGCGTTAGAGTATCATCAACAATCATTAGTGATTAGAAAACAACTATTTGGTGAATCTCATCCTGATGTGGCACTCTCATACAATAACATTGGAAGTGTCTATGATGTTCAAGGTAACTATACTTGTGCGTTAGAGTATTATCAACAAGCTTTAACGATTTTGAAACAAGTGTATGGTGAATATCATCCATATGTAGCCACTTCATACAATAACATTGGAGGTATATATGATGCTCAAGGTGACTATACCCGTGCTCTATATTATTACCAACAATCCTTGGATATTAGGATGCAAGTATTAGGTTCGGAACATCCCAAAACAAAGAACATTCAAAAAAAAATAGAAACAATTATGCAAAAACTAAACGAAGAAAAATAATACTATATGAAACGCATTTTATTACTCGTCTTTTTAGTTATTTCTGTATTCAGTTATGCAGATTCTATTCAACAGGGCTGCGTAAAAACTCGTGGTCGTATGATCGACGGCAACCACGTTCCTGGTCAGGGACTGCCAGGTTCTATTGTTTCTATCAAAGATAGGACGGCAATTGGTGTTAAAAACAGCAATGGTACTTTTTCGTTTCCTGTTACAGACAATCAGTTCCATGTAGATTCGGTAAAGAAAAAGGATTATGTGCTTTTGGATGCAGATGTTGCTTCTAAGACATATACCCACACAGCGGATACGCTATTCTTCGTGATGGAAACGCCCGAACAGATTCTGCAAGATAAGTTAGCCACAGAGCGTCGACTGCGTCGTAGCCTGCAAGCCAAATTGCAAACTCGTGAGAATGAGTTAGACTCATTGATTGCCATCCAAAAGATTTCACAAGAGGAATATCAGCAGAGTTTACAGAAGTTATACGCCGAGCAAAGCGAGAATGATAAACTCATCAGTGATATGGCAGAGCGTTACTCTACTTTGGATTACGACCAAATGGATGAGTTTTATCGCCAAATAAGTTACTATATTGAGCAATGTGAGTTTACAAAAGCCGATTCTTTATTAAAGACTCGCGGTGATGTGAATAAACAAATAGAGGAAGAATTACAAAGAGGACAAGTAATCGATAAAAAGAAGAAAGTACTTCGTCGTGCAGAGGTAGTTCATCAGTGTAGTATTGACGAATTAGCAAAGCGTTGCTATAGTTATTATGAAAACTATAAAATGCAATACCAGAATGATTCGGCACTATTTTATTTGGAACAACGTTTACGACTAGACACCCTTAATGTCCAATGGATGATTGAAATGATAGAATTTTTTAATGTATACATTGCAGATTATCCAAAAGCGTTGCAATATTGTAATAGGGCATTAAATATTTCTCTCAATCAGTATGGTGAGATGCATAATGCAACAGCTACCATATATTCACTTGTAGGTGAAGTTTATTTTAGTGAGGGTGATTTTAAGAAAGCATTAGATTATTTTGAGAAAATACGTGTCATTAGAGAACAACTCCTAGATGAAATGCATATGGACCGCGCAGAAATATATGCCAATATAGGTGGAATATACGCAATGTATAATAAAATAGATTCTGCTATGATTTATTATGACAAATCATTGTCAATATACGCATCTATGCAAGACCCTAAAACCGCTAAAGATCTTGCTACCCTCTATAATAATATTGGTTATTTATATGGTGTGCAATATAACCTAGATAAACAACAAGAATACTATGAGAAAGCCTTAGAGATTCGCAAAAAAATATATGATAACATATCACCAGACTTGGTCGTTAGTTATAATAACCTAGCAAACTTATATCTAAGAAAAAAAGATATGGAGAATGCATTGGTAAATGTAAAAAAAGGTTTAGAAATGGCTTTAACATTGTATGGAGAGAAACATCCTGCTGTTGCTCGCTGTTATCTTAACATGGGAAGTGTATATCTTGATATGGAAGATTATACGAAAGCTATTGAAATATATAAAAAATCATTAGTTATAGTAGAAAAATTAGGATTAGACATATCAGCTGAAACAGGTCGTATTCATAATCAATTGGGAAACGCCTATGCTAATATGAAAGATTACGAAACAGCAATTATTCATTTTGAAAAATCACTTACGATTGAGATTGAGGTATTCGGAGGAAGTCACTATAGAGTTGCCATAGCCCGTGCAAACATAGGTGCAGTATATTTGTATGTAAAAGATTATACAAGAGCTTTAGAACATTCTCTTGCTGCTTTGACAACATTAAAACAGCAACTAGGAGATTCACACCCGACGACGGCAAGGGTATATATAGGATTGGCTGAGATATATTCGGATATGAATGATTTACGCAATGCGTTGCAGTATTATGAAAAGGCATTAGTCATTTATGAACAAAAGTATTCTTCAGACAATGGAGATTTAATAGATTTAAAAAAGTCTATAGGTGATGTCAATAAACGACTATCGCAAAAACTTGAATAGTATCTAAAAATAAAACAAAGCAAAATAGTTCTATGCAATCACAATACAAATACTTTGCCTTTATCAGTTATAACTCTCACGACATTGCTTGGGGAAAGCGACTTCAACGCAAATTAGAGAGTTATAAAATGTCTGCTACACTTTGTAGTGAACATGGGTGGCAACGCAAGCCTATCAATCCGGTATTTTTTGCGCCTTCAGATATTCAACCTGGCGGATTAACGGAGGAACTACAAGAAAGACTAAAAGCATCGCGTAATCTGATTATTATATGTTCACCTAATTCTGCCAAATCAGAGTGGGTAGGGAAGGAAATCGAGTATTTCCATCAATTGGGACGCACCAAGAATATCCATTTCTTTATCATAGATGGCGAACCGCATAGTGGCAATCCTGATACAGAATGTTTCAACCCTATAATAGATACTCTTGGACTACCCGAAATTCTTGGCGCCAACATCCATGAACATATATTTCGTTGGTCATGGCTGAATAAAGAACGTGCTTACGTACAATTGATTTCCAAACTATTAGGCGTGGAGTTTGATGCTATTTGGCAACGTCACAAACGTCTGTTGATAGGAAAGAGTATTGCGTGGGTTTTCGGAATTGTGTGTACCTTGTCTGCTATGATAGGTGTTTACGTGGTGAATCAACCTATAGATGTCAGACTAAAGTTGAAAGAAGCATCTTATCTAAATACAAACTTACCTCCACTTAGCAATGCAGAAGTAGTTCTAAAACTGCAAAATGAAGAAAAAAGAGCAGCGGTGGTTTCTTTGGATTCCTTCGCTGTATTCAAGAATATTCCATCTAAGTTCTTAAATAAGGAAGTTCAAGTTCTGGCTCATGCTAAAGATTATTTGGATGTGGACACGACGGTATTTCTTTCAGAAAATCTCACAATAGATATTCATCGCAACCCGTCTGTGTATGGGGATGTTCACTTTCAGATATGGGACGAAGATGCCAATGGAGTACCGCATGTTGATGTTTCTATTTTAGGTTATAAAGAGACATCCACTATTGATGGATATATTTCGCTTTTTATTCCATTGGAAGAACAGCGCGACAAGTATCATGTTGCCTCATCTGTTCCTTTACAAGGAGATACTATTTATATGCCTTGTGGCGAAAATGATATACTAATTATTAAATAACCATGATGTCCTACCTCCCTCTCCTCTCGGCTCTCCTTCCGGCCATAGCGCTATTGGGATATATCTGCTGGCGAGATCGTAAGTCGCCAGAGCCAATTGGGCAATTGCTCAAAGCTACTGCTTTGGGCGTAGTATCCATTCCTTTGACGCTGTGCATCGTCACACCCCTGCAATCAATAGGCATTATCGCTGAGAATGTATTCACTTTTGCGGATGCAGTCAATATCTCTTTCTTAGGAGCAGCTATTCCAGAGGAATTATCCAAACTGTTGGTGCTGTGGTTGTTTTTGCGCAAGAATTCATACTTCGATGAACGAATGGATGGAATAGTCTATGCCGTATGTGTGTCACTGGGCTTTGCGGGGTTGGAAAATATCCTCTATGTGATAGGTGATGCAGATTGGATGTCTATAGCTCTCGCGCGTGCTTTCACTGCTGTGCCAGGACACTTCTGCTATGGCGTCATAATGGGTTATTTCTATTCATTGGCCAAATTCGATCCACAAAAACGCTTGTATCACTCCGCCATGGCACTCATTGCGCCTGTTGTCGCGCACGGAATATATGACACCATATTGTTTACTATTGCATTGAGAATTTCAGACGGATTAGTTCTTCTACTCCTATTGGTTTTCCTTGTTTTCTGCTTCTACCTTTGGAAATGGGCAAGCAAGTCAATCAAGAGGCATGTTGGATGAAAAGTTAGTTTACTCCCTATACATATGAATATTCCTCTCATATTATATTTTATCCTATTTTGTCTAGTGTTAATCCTCTATAAGTGGGTTCATTTTAAAATATTAAAAAAGGCAATTGAAAAGAATAAAGATAAACTGGCAATTTTTCTAAGATACTTTTCTAGAAATGTTGCTTGGATAGGCCTTTTTGGAATTTTGACTTTAGTAAGTTTCGTGTTAGCAATAATATGTGAATTTATTTGGGAAGATGCAGGCCTGTTTGTGATGGCTATCCCGTTTGCTTTCTTACTATATACTAGTTGGTATTTGTTATATAATTTGTTTACTGCTATTATATCTGTTACGAATTTTCATTTTTATTTTAATAAATACGTTTTGTATTTACGTTCTTTTGATTGTGATAAATCCTGCTCGGATCGGCAAAATGTAGTAGCGATACAAGAATATACAAACTTAAAGTTTTTAGGGATTGGTAGCCCTGAAATGCTATATCATGATGATCAATCTTTTTGGAACAAACTAGTCGAGGATAATCGTCATCCTCTAGATATATCCTTAATATATCGTAGTAATAAAAGATGGAAAAATACAGTTCGGAAATTAATGCAAAGAAGTCAACTAATTTTGATTAAAGTGAATTCAACGGAGGGAGTAAAATATGAAATAGATTCTGCATTAAATCATTATTCGCAAAAAATCATTTTTTTAATTGAAAAAAAAGAAGATTTATACTTTTTCGAAACATTATTAGATAAATCTTACAAGTTGGATAATATTGAATCTTTTCCTGCTTTAGCATTTGTTAATGAAAATAATGTAAAAATCTATTCCATTGCTACTACCAATATAGGTGTTGTACTACAGCAGTGTCTAAATTCAATGAGAGAATATCTGCCTAAATCATTATATGAAATAGATGCTGCAGAGTTATCTAGAATGGCATGTAATATGTATTATGATGATTCTGGTAGCGATAGTGCAAAAGAACGACGACGCAAAAAAGCATTGTTGCTTTTATGGAAGTCGTATTGTAATGGATATACGCCTGCAAAGCACTTATTAAAAGATATGTATTATCGTTTTTTTTATAAAGGGAAATGGTGTGAAAATTTATTTGATGATTCTGAATAGTTGTTTGTTCATACTTAAATATAGTAGTAAAATACCAATGATTAAATAGTCCTATGTATCTCCCTCTTCTCTCGGCTCTCCTTCCAGCCATAGCGCTATTGGGATATATCTGCTGGCGAGATCGTAAGTCGCCAGAGCCAATTGGGCAATTGCTCAAAGCTACTGCTTTGGGCGTGCTTGCTATCCCATTGACATTGGCTATTGTCTATCCATTGCAGTGGATAGGTGTTATCCCCGAAGAATATACCACCATCTTTGGCGCTATCTACGATGCCTTTATGAGCGCTGCTATCCCTGAGGAACTATCCAAACTCTTTCTACTGTGGCTCTTTTTGCGCAAGAACCCCTATTTTGATGAGCGCATGGACGGCATCGTATATGCTGTATGCGTTTCTTTGGGCTTCGCAGGGTTAGAGAACGTACTCTATGTGGTGCTGGATGAAGACTGGGCGAGTGTAGCCATTTCGCGTGCAATCTTTGCAGTGCCAGGGCATTTCTGCTTTGGTGTGTTGATGGGCTATTTCTATTCCCTTGCCAAGTTTGAACCCCAACATCGCATGCGCTATTCAGCGTTGGCACTTCTTGCACCTATTGTAGCACATGGTATCTACGATTCGCTGCTATTTATCATGCAGGTGTATATCCCTACATGGCTCGAAAGTATACTCCTGCTTGGCTTCCTCATCTTCTGCTTCTACCTCTGGAAATGGGCAGCGAAATCAATAAAGAGACATTTGGAAAAATAAAGAATATTATGGAACAACAGAAGAAATACGATGTGTTCATCAGCTATTCGCGGAAGGATAGTGTTATTGCGGATGAGATATGCAAAGCGTTTGATAGAGTAGGTATTACCTACTTCATTGACCGAAAAGGAATGGGTGGTACGGCTAATTATGTTACCAAGATAGCCGAAGAAATAGATAATAGTAAGGCAATGCTATTGCTAGCTAGTGGCAATTCGTACAAGTCCAAATACGTTTCCATTGAACTGCACTATGCATTCAATCACGATGTGGTGGTTCTGCCATATGCTTTAGATGAGACGCCAGTACCGAAAGACTTTGAGATTCTGCTGATTCATGCAAACTGGCATTATTTTAGTGAAGATCCTATTATTCCAACTCTATTAACCTCTGTTTCTGAACTTGTAAATAAAAGTATTACTCCAATATTTACACCCGAACCAACATCAATTTCTACACCAGAACCAACTCCAACGCCTGCTCCTACGCCCAAACCAACACCAAAGCCCGATCCAAAATCACCTCACAAATCGATTAATAGATCTTGGATATGGCTTACTATAGCAACATTGGCAATAATTGGTTTGGTGATTATAGGTGTTCGTCATTTTCAACAACGTTCAGTTATTTTGAATTCACCCGTTGAACCCGTTGATATAGAACAAGAACAAATTGTACAAGTTACTTTCCCAAAGGTTCAGACACAAGATAGTATTGCAAAAATAACTAAAACAAATAGCAATACAACGAAATCGACAGAAATAGCCACAACGAACAATACTACCGTTGTATCAACAGTATCTAAAGAAAAGTCAGATGCTAAAGGTACACCCTCTAATAAGGCTCAAACACAAGATGGTGTACCTAAAGAATCGAAAGTATATTCGCAGGAAAGAACTAAATTTACAAATACAAACACGAGTACGACTGTTGTACCGACTACAACTAAAGAAGAGCCAATTAATAAAGCCTCTCAAACGTTGAATGCTGAAGAACTAGAAAAAGCAAAGCGAAATGCGTTGCCTAAAGGAGAATTCCAAGTGGGTAATTTGATGTACAAGGCATCAAAAAAAGGAAGCGACGTTACTGTATCAGGATACGCCAATAAGAACGTAAAAGAAATTCATATTCCAGCGCAGATTAAGTATGGAAACTATACCTATGATGTGACAAGTATTGGCGTTTGTGCGTTCGAACATTACTATGGCTTAACTTCGGTTACTATTCCCAATAGTGTGACGACTATTGGAACGTATGCGTTCTGTTATTGCAAAGGCTTGACGTCCATTACTATCTCTAATAGCGTAACAAGCATTGGAGAGCGAGCGTTCGCGTATTGCTACAAATTGAAATCGATTACTATTCCTAACAGCGTGACGAGTATTGGATTGGGAGCGTTTCATAATTGCTCTTCTTTGACATCAATTATTGTGGAAAAGAGAAATAAAAAATTCGACAGCCGCGAAAACTGCAATGCTATTATAGAAACGGCTTCTAATACTCTTATCAAAGGATGTAAAAATACAGTTATCCCTAATAGTGTGACAAGTATTGGAAAAGATGCATTTTGGGGCTGCAAAAGTTTGACTTCTATTACCATTCCTAATAGCGTGACGAGTATCGGAACGTATGCGTTCTGTTATTGCGAAGGCTTGACATCAGTTACAATCTCTAATAGCATAACGAGTATCGGAGAGGGAGTTTTCCGTGCATGTAAATCGCTTACTTCTATCACAATCCCTAACAGCGTGACGAGTATTGGAACGTATGCGTTCTATGAATGCTCTTCTTTGACTTCCATCATTATCCCCAACAGCGTAACAAGTATCGGAGAGGAGGCGTTCTCTTATTGCCATGGTTTAACTTCTATCATTATTCCTAATAGCGTAACGTGCATTAAAGAGAGAGCATTCAAAAGTTGCAATAATTTGATTTCAATTGTTGTAGAAAAAGGGAATGGTACCTATGATAGCCGAGGTAATTGTAATGCCATTATTCATACTGCTTCAAACACACTCGTTGTTGGTTGTAAAAATACGGTTATCCCTAATAGCGTGAAAAGCATTGGAGCTTATGCGTTCATAAGTTGCAAAGGCTTGACTTCGGTTACTATTCCCAATAGTGTGACGACTATTGGAGCATTTGCGTTCGGTTATTGCGAAGGCTTATCTTCGATTATTATTCCTGATGGTGTGACAAGTATCAAAGAACATACATTTACAGGTTGCAAGAGTTTGACTTCCGTTATTATTGGCAAGAAGGTGAACTTCATTGATAGAGGGGCGTTTTATGGTTGCGATGCGCTTAAATCTATAAGGGTTCCAAAATCTCTAACCAATATTGGTGCTGCCTTCCCTGAGGGTGTAGAAGTAATTCGTGAGTAGTAAGAAAAAAATAGTAAATTTAAATGGAACAACAGAAGAAATACGACATCTTCATCAGCTACCGTCGTAGCTCGTATGATACAGCCAATTTAGTGGCAACTCGATTGAGAGCAGAAGGATATTCTGTTTTCTTTGACATGGAAACACTTCGCTCGGGTAAATTCAACGAACAATTATACAATGTGATTGAGCAGTGCAAAGATTTTGTAGTAGTACTACCTCCTAATGCCCTCGAACGTTGTGTGAATGAGGATGACTGGGTACGTCTGGAAGTGTGCCATGCGATGAAGCATAATAAAAACATTATCCCCGTTATGCTTAATGGCTTCCAATGGCCCAATCCGATGCCCAATGGTATGGAAGAGTTGTGCAACTATCAGGCTATCACTGCGAGTTCGATAGAATATTTTGATTTGGCACTGGAGCGCATGCAGCAACGTTACCTAATCAGCAAACCTCATCTGCCAGTATTAAAAGTCGTTAAGATTGCAGCAGTCGTAATATCGGCTCTATTGCTATTATCAATAGTATTATGGGGCGTATTTAGGGTTCTATCACGCGATGTGTGTGTAAAATATGCTACATTATTAACGAAGGATGCTCAAGCCGTTTATGTGTTAGCAGAAGAAAATCAAACTTTGCAAAAAATGTGGACTGAATATGCAAATTGCGTTCGTTTTGATAAATACACCAAAGAATTACAAATAGAGTTCTTAAAAAATATTGACTTGTCAGAAGAGAATATTAATCGTGTTTGGACGGTAGATTCTGTACCATTACAAATTAATAGTTATCATAGTTTCCTTTTGTCACTACATGGAATCAATGCACAAGAAATTGCCATCTCACCTGTCTTCGCGACATTGTATTATACGGATTTTATAGAGCAACTCAATTTCATTCGTCAATTCATACAAACGCCAGAAGAATATAATATGCGATGGGGATCTACACTATTTGATGTCGCTAACCATTCGTTTAACGTGTATTATATAGCATTCTTGTCGGAAATGTCCAACTTCCCAGAATATTCTCGTAAGGTTTACAAACAAGCTTCCTCTATATGGAAATATTGGGCTAAGTTAGGTTATCAAATAGATGCTTCTGAAGAATATTATACCAATTTATCAAATGCAGAAGATAAGTTGGCATCTGATTTGTTATCTTCGTTTCAAAGTACATTAAATACACAAGACGCTCAATTAGATGATTTACAAAAGCAACTTCATAACTTAGAAACCCGAACAGATACCTTAGAGTATCTAAATCAATACATACAATATCAAACCCAACAACAAGAATTGGGACTTCGTGAGGAAAAAGTAAAAGCAAAACAAGTTGAAGTGCAAGCATCCAAAGCTCAGTTGAAAGAGTTAGATCGTCAATATGTAGTAGCATATCAGTCTTTGATTAAAAAGTGTACTATCGACTCTACGGACGAGCAATGGTATCAATGGGGTAAAATATGTCGTCTTGGTTCATTCCTCTCGTTGGTTATCGAAAACCGCAAAGATTTAGCAAGAAAGGGTATAGAATCTTCGTCATCTATTACACCTCAAATGATTTACAAAGATATTGCTGAGCAATTATCAATTTACCAATCCTATCATCCAGAGAGTGAAGATTATGTTCGTTCTGCTATGTTGTTTTATAGAGAGGTTTCCGAAAGTAAAAGAGAGTACGCGGGCGTATTGGTTTTTGCATTTAAAGATGCTCAAACACATCCCGTATTAGAAGTTGGAGATATTTTGGTTAAGTATGATAACGCACCAATTGTTACATACGAAGATTTGCGTAATGCATATAAAAAGGATGCTTCTGCTGAAGTGACATTGCTTCGTATCGAAAATGGACAGTTTAAGACAATTAATACTACCTTAGAGAAGACAGATGATATAGGTTTTATCGAATTAGTTGAAGTCTTGTGATAGATTCCTGTCTTAACACCTCTCTATAATATCAGTAAAACCAATAAACTGAAAAGAAAATGAAAACAAACTACATTCCTAAACCTGAAAACACGGACGCTATCCAATTGTCCGCAGGACTTAACGACCTCGTAGAGGCCATGGCAAAGAACGTACACGAAGTGTGGGCGCAGTCGCGCATGGAGCAAGGTTGGACCTATGGACCCGAACGCAACGACCAACTCAAGCAACACCCATGCCTCGTACCTTATGAGCAATTGCCCGAAGAGGAGAAGGCATACGACCGCGATACTGCCCTTGGCACCCTTAAACTCATCACTAAGCTCGGTTTCAAAATAACGAAAGAGTAATCAATCCCCTACACATTGATTGATAATATGAATACAAAACCGATTCTATTTCAAGGATGGTGCGGCTCTACTGCCACTAATGCAGAATTCTTGATTCAAGAGGCCAACTTCCCTAAGGATTGTTATTTTGACAAATTGCTGGTTGCTTTCGAGGGGAAATACAATACTGTCATCGATAAAGATGCATTGTATGCATGCCATGGATATAAGTCGCTCGGTGATTTACAAGATAGTTTAGGAAAGGGGCTTCGATTTGTAAGTTGCGAATATTCTCCTCTCTTAGATAGAAGTTTATACCTATATGAATTTTGTAGCAATGAGGAGGATGTTATCCTTGCTTTTCCTGTATCAGGAGAACGACATCTTGAGATCTATGGTGTGACAATGCATGGTACATTAGTCCATTTATACGACAGAGAATTCTGCTGTAAATGATTTTTAGAAGAATGGGCACATTTTTTTCTCCAAACTGATAGATTTCCCTATCTTCCATACTCTATAGTAATAAACAACCAATAGAGTATAACATTTCTAAAAACCAAATCGATTATGAAACCTCTACTCAACTCGATGCCGCCATTGGTCTGCATCTCTAATTATTTTGAAACAAGGTATTTCTTCACGTGGCAAGAGGCCTTAAAAGCCCTGTATCAATCTGATAGAATAGGTGCAGAATTGAATCGTTTCATACAGTACAATATCGTGATGCGCGATATGCTTCGTCAAAAGGGAATAGAGTGGTTATTAGATGAGATATTCACCATTGTACCTAAAAACAGTATCAGTCCACTAACCATTCGATATATCACCAAATATTGGACGGAGAATCCGATTGCTGATTACGACATACAAATGTATCATATCGATGATGATATTACTATTTTAGGACATACTTTTCATGGCTTACAAGGCGTTCGCCAACACTGCGAAATGACAGCAAGTATGGGGTTCCAACTATACTGTTTCCCAACAAAAGAGCATATTCCGTTGGAGAATATACATGTCGGAATTATTGACAAGAGTTATCCCAAATTTGACTCCTATGACTATAGCGACACACGCTGCTACGAGAACTACATCTTCGCACAAGACCCAATAACCAAGGAGCAGATGCAGCAATATGCAAACATCAAACAGGAGGGCAATTACTGCATGGTACACGAGCATATTCCTGCCGAACACCTCCCTATATTGTATTATGTAGGTGACGGTCCATACATGGTCTTAGCAACAAAAAAATCACAAAACTAACACAATATAAACATCAAAATTAAAAAACTATGAAAACAAATCAAGTAAAACTCTGGAAGAAAATCCTAATCTCTGCATGGGCATTATTTGGATTAGGTGTGTTTATTTTCTTTGCATGCCTTGCATCCGTACGTATTGAAGACCGTTTGGACAACAAACGATGGTATTGTCAGAAAGAAATCAACGATTCGCTGCGATTGGATAAGCATTATCCAGACAAAGAATATGTACGCATCTACAATCTAAATACTCGCCGCTATATTTCCCCCAAGATGCGTTGGGTGTCATTGGGCGTGAGCGAGGGCGACTCCCTGACTGTGTATTGCGACATGAACGGCAAGCGTGGATACGTCAATCTCAACACAGGTAACATTGTCATAGAAGGACGTTATAATCATGCGTGGAACTTCTCCGAGGGGCTGGCTGCCGTGTACCGCGATAATCGCATTGGCTTTATCAACACTGCTGGCGAAGAGGTTATCCCTTGCCAATTTCCTACCACGCAACATGCCATCACGCGCCTTGGTTATGCTTTTCATGACGGATACTGCGTGGTTACCAATTCCAAGAACGAATGTGGCTTGATCAACCGAACGGGCGAACTGGTAGTAGATACCATCTACGACTGCATCTGGGGACCATCTACTTGTGGTGTGCGCATCTTCCAAGACGAAGGTAAGTATGGTATCATGGATATTGATGGAACCATCACGCTCGCTTTGCATTACGAGCTCATCTATTGTTATGGCGAACACCTGTTTGCTGTGGATAATGGTGTGATGAAGCGAATTGATAAATATGGCAAGGTACTCACCGCCTTCTGTAGCGACTATGATTTTCGACCAATGTACCTACCGAGTGACTATGATCAAGAGCATCCCACAGGTTATTTCGAATACAGTGTATATGGTTGCAAGGGTGTGATTGATAGCCATGGCGAGATTGTTATCCCTGCCATATATAATGAGGTCAACCAATTAGAAGAGCATCTCTTCGAAGTACAAATGGGCTACGATGGCCCTTGGCGAGTGATTGCGACAAAGTGATTTTAAGGTCGCAAAATGCGACCATAGACAATAGAGGACGACACGCTAAGTATCTACCTTATGCCTTCACCGAAAATGGAATTGCTATGCTCAGTAGTGTTCTGCGTTCGCCAATAGCAAGCGTGTTATCATGAGGGTGTGTCAGTTTTGACACACCCTATTTGTTTTGTCAGTGCTTGGTTAGTTTGGCAAGTGCTTCGGCGCGGATCTGGCTGATACGTTGGACGGTCAAGCCTAACAACACCCCTACCTCTTGCAAACTCATCGCCTTGCGCATACCAATGCCATACAACATCTCGATGACCTCTTTCTCGTGCCGAGGTAATCTCTCCAATGCCTGCAACAAGTGGCTACGACACCGTATCTTTTTCGCATAAAATTCAACAATCGGTGCCTGATACAAATCGTTGCCAAGCCAACGAAACGGTTCTCAGAGGAGGGCTCAGATATATCAACTGCTATATTGCCCTCTTGAATCAAATCCAGCAGCTGAGTCTAAAAAAATAAAAAATGTAGAGAATGTATTTGGTAAATTAGCAAAATTATAGTAATTTTGTACCCGATATCCGATACTCGATACCCAACCCACAACCCACGAAACAACCAAGCAAAAAACAACTAGACAACATATGAAAAAAGAACAACCTAACTACCAAATCACGATGGAGAATTGCAATGTAATCATGGGCGATAGCCATGGGGGAATATTTACCCTGCCAGGGTCTCAGGTGACCGTCAACCAATATGCCGACAGTCCATCACAACCCAAACAAGAGATTGAGGGATCCTGCGAACCAGCGGACGAGCGCAATGCCCGCAAACAGGCAGCCCTCAACGAGATGTGCAGCCGACTGGAGAACCTGGAGCACGAGATGATCGGTTATGACCAGACGGGCAAACGCATGGATTACGTTCACCTCACCACCTTCCTGCGCAAAGCCCTCGGCATGCTGGAGCAAGGCGGGGGACAGGATTTTGTGAGCGTGCAGGAGAATATCTGGACTATCCTTATTGATCGTCGCGATAAGTGCCACAAAGACCCCAAAGACCTCTTCTATCCACAGACTTATCTCGGGTTGGTGGGGTACCTCGTAGAGAAAGAAATCATCAACGGTAAGCCACAGAAGATACTGGATTGCCTGTATGAGAAGAACGACCAGAGCATGATCAAGAACCTCAAACGCAGCATCGTGAGCGCTTTCCCCGAAGGTACACGCGAAATGCTGGACTTCTACGTGGATCAGATGAAGCGACAATTGCTGTTCTGAGGATTATTTATTAGAAAAGACAACATAAACAACATTTCGCTCACCCAACATTGGTGAGCGACAAGGAGAAATACATAGTGTTAACAGGTATATAAGTGCCAAAAAAATACCTGAAAGATGAAGAAAATGCGATTTGCGAAAGCGGTCGCATTTTCTTGTTTATCAGTGTGTTATGAGGGCTGGTTTGCAAAGTGCGAGAAAAAAGGGGCACAAGTGCGAGAAATCGCTTTCATTTTGCCTACCTTGTCAGTATATACATAGTGTAGGATGTGCACAACTACTCGGTAACTACTCGGTAACTACCCGAATCTTGGAACATTAACCCTTAATCTTAAAAACCAAATGGCAAAAATTGAACCTATGGACTTGGTGAAATCCATGTCTGGCAAATTGTGTGGTCACTCGGACATTTCGTTCGCGAAGAAAGGTGACACTCAGTACACGATGAAACGTTGCAACAAGCGTACTTCTGCACCTTCAGAAGCAGAGTTGGCACAACGTGCGAAATTCGCAGCTATCAGCGCTGCAGTAAATGCACGAGTGAAAGCCAAAGACCCTGCGGACTTGGCTGCCTTCAAAGCGCAAAAGAAGTACAAGACCCTGCGTAAGTACTTGTGGCAACTGGAGACCGAAAGCTATGAGCAAGAAAATCCGTAAGCCCAAATCTTAAACATTCATTCCTTAATTCATTCATTCCTTAAACCTTAAAACATTATGGCACAAGTTGTTTACGAAGACCCTATTCATCACATCTCGGGTAAGATCTCGAAGAAGTTCCGCACCACCTACAACTACCGCAAGCAGTCGGAGCGTAAGTACACCTCCGTTCGCGGTGAGCGTGACCTGCAGAACAAACCCTACACCGAAAAGGAGCTCATGCACCGCGCGAAGTTTGCTGCTGTGGCAGCTGCTACCCGCTCGCGTATGGCTGACCCATCGCAAGCCGCTGCGGACATGATGGCGTTCAAGGCGCAAACCAAGTACAAGACCCTCTATCGCTACGTCTTCCGCCAAGAGTGGAGTGCGTGGGAGGGGTGAGATCGCTGCGCTTGAAGTTCGCTTTGCTTGAAGATCGCTTCGCTTGAAGATGGAAGTTCGCTTCGCTTGAAGTCTTCAAGGGCTTCAGCCCAATCTTCCAGCCCTTTAGGGCGATCTTCAAGGGCTTTAGCCCGATCTTCCAGCCCTTTAGGGCAATCTAACTTCTAACCTCTAAAACACCAAACAATGAAACCATTAACCGATATTCAGAAAGAACGCCTCAGGAAGGCCATTAAGTACCTGGTGGTGTCTATCGCTACTGCTATCGCTATGGCACTCGGACTGACCTCATGCAACGTCACACGCACTATCACCACCGAGAGCCGTTCGCTCACACAAGGCGATACCGCCATCGTTATCCAAACCAAGACCATTGAGTCTTACAACGCTAAGAAACTGTAGTAGAAAAAAAGAAATAACCACCTGAAAAACAGGTGGTTATTTCTTTATCGGGATGACAAGATGTTCTGCGTAAATCTTGCACGGCGGAAGGGTTGACTGCAAGCATCTTCGGAAATGAGATGGAAGTATCCATCTTTTTTATACTCACTAATCTCACTCAAATAAATTTGGTAAGACTACTGAGCATAAAAAAAGGAAATGAAAATATTTCCATTTCCTTCGATGCTTGTCGGGATGACAAGATTTGAACTTGCGACCTCCGGTCCCCCAGACCGTTGCGCTACCGGGCTGCGCCACATCCCGCTCGCTCGCGAAGCGAGCGCCAGAATATATGTGATGTTGTTTAAGTGCGAACGATTTTGAACGCGATTGCAAAGGTACTGCTTTTTTTTGGATTGACCAAATATTTTGCGAAAAACATGCAAATATCTCCAAAAAAGGTATAACGCGTGCGGGTTTACTCCAATAGGAATGTAGCATGTTCGCCTTGTTGCATTCGTGCGACCAGTGTTCGCCTGGTTGCAAGAAGAAAAAGACGTGATTTCATGTTGTATTAGTTAGTGTGTTAGACAAATCAATGGGTGATCTCCACATGGTCGATCCTTTCGGCAGAAAGGAGATTAAAGGTGGAGATATGCAGGGTATTGTGGGTAACGCATATATATTGATATACGGGTTCGCCCGAGAAGGATGCCTCGTATTGGTTGTTTGCTTTCACAGGGTATTTCTTCATGGAGGCATTTGTGCCGATGAAGATGGTGGGTTCTTCTTTCTTCCAGAAGCGTTCTTTGTACTGCACCGTTCGGCGTGCATAATTATGGTCGTGCCCCGAGAACACGATGTCTGCTTCGCGCATAGGACCATGAAAAGCCAGCCACATCAGCGGATTGAATCGTCCCTCTGCTGTGCTATAGACAGGGTGGTGCATCATGACGATGGTGAATTTCTTGCCCGCATCGCGCAGGGTTTTCTTCAGCCAGAAAGCCACCTGTGTGTAGTCGGACATACGATGCAAGCCATCGGTGTCGATGGCGATGAGACGCAGGTGTGGGAAGTCCACATAATAGCTGGTGCCCAAGAATCGAGCGGGACCGTTATGCGGATTGGGGAAGATGGTTTTCCAATGTTTGGGTAGGGTTTTCACGACGCCTTTGAGGTACTCGTGATTGCCAGGTATGGCTACGATGGGCAGTGTATCCATGCCCGTTCCGAGTAGTGATTGGTAGATCATCTGCTCGTAGTAGTGGTATGGGCGCTCCATCCAGTCGCCCAATTGCGCCCAGAAGTGTATATCCGAATGGCGTTGGGCGATTGCCGCCATATGGTCTTGGGTGAGCGAGTTGTGTATATCGCCCAACAAAAGGAACGACAGTGTGTCGCGCTGCAAAAGGCGCAACACACTATCATTATTCATAGTGATGAACTGATGATTGATCGTCTGCTCAGTCCACTGAGGTTCGGGTGGATTACCAAACCACGCCTGCCAACGGATGGCGCAAACCGTAGCGCCACCCGCCAGAAGACATAATCCTATTATCCATCCGATCCAACGACGCATTAGAATGGGAGATCGGTGGTTTCGTCCACGCCAGCAGCGGCATCAAAAGTAGCGGTGTTGGCTTGTGGAGCAGCCATTGCTGGAGCAGCAACAGGTGCTGGTTGAGGAGCGGCAGCAGCCTCTACTACGCCTTGCTGGATCTTCCATGCACGGATAGAGGTGTACCATTTGCCATTGAACTCGCGGCTCTCGATATCGAAACTAACGGTCACAATATCGTCCAATTGGCAAGGGTTGGCTTTGATACGGTCTTCGCCAAACACCTCGAAATGCACCTTGCGAGGATATTGCTCTTGTGTCTCAAGTACGTATGCCTGGAGTTTCCACTCCTTGCCAGAGGTCTTGCTCACGCCACCTTGCTCTGGCAATACTTGTATAATCTTTCCAGATACTTCCATATTCTTATCCCTTGATTGCTGCTACGCCTGGGAGTACTTTGCCCTCGATAGCCTCGAGCAATGCACCACCACCAGTAGAGATGTAACTTACGCGGTCAGCCATGCCGAACTTGTTGACGCATGCTACGCTGTCGCCACCACCAATCAAGCTGTATGCACCGTTATCGGTAGCAGTAGCAATGGCCTCAGCGATTGCCTTGGAACCAGCAGCGAAGTTGTCGAACTCGAACACACCTGCAGGACCGTTCCAAAGGATAGTCTTAGCGCCTTCGATAGCAGCAGCAAATGCTTTGCGGCTCTCTGGACCAGCGTCCACACCTTCCCAACCCTCTGGGATAGCCGTTGTAGAGCAGATTTGTGTGTTAGCATCGTTAGAGAATGCGTCAGCTACTACGCAGTCGGTAGCCAATACGAGGTTCACACCTTTGGCCTTAGCTTGAGCGATGATGTCGAGAGCGAGCTCGAGTTTGTCGTTCTCACAGATAGAGTTGCCTACCTCGCCACCGTTAGCTTTAGCAAAAGTATAGGTCATACCACCGCAGAGGATGAGGTTGTCCACCTTGTCCATGAGGTTCTCGATGATACCGATCTTGGTAGAAACCTTAGAGCCACCCATGATAGCGGTGAAAGGACGCTTGATGTTGCTGAGTACATTATCTACAGCTTGTACCTCTTTCTCCATGAGGTAACCGAGCATCTTGTTATCCGCATCGAAGTAGTCAGCGATCACAGCGGTAGAAGCGTGTTTGCGGTGAGCAGTACCAAATGCGTCGTTTACATAGCAGTCAGCATAGCTTGCGAGTGTCTTAGCGAACTCTTTTTGGCTTGCCTTCATGGCTTTCTTAGCCTCGTCGTATGCAGGATCCTCTTTGTCGATACCTACTGGTTTGCCTTCCTCTTCTGGATAGTAGCGGAGGTTCTCGAGGAGGAGCACCTCGCCTGCTTTGAGGGCAGCAGCTTGCTCTGCAGCTTTAGCGCAATCCTCAGCAAATTGTACTGGAGTACCGAGTGCAGCGCTGACAGCGTCAACGATTTGCTTCAAGCTATATTTAGCCACCACTTTGCCTTTTGGTTTGCCCATGTGGCTCATGATGATGAGCGCACCACCCTCTTCGAGGATGTGTTTGAGGGTTGGCAACGCACCACGGATACGGGTGTCGTCGGTAATTTGTCCGTTCTCGTTCAATGGCACATTAAAGTCCACGCGAACAATCGCTTTCTTTCCAGCGAATTTGTAATCATTAATAGTCATAATCGTGAATAGTTATATTGTTAGTATTGTTTAGCAGTTGTTTAGAGTTGTTTTTTGCCGAATTTGGGTGCAAAGGTACAACAAAAAATGCACATACGCAAGGAATTGCGTGAAAATTTATTTTCAAGCGAATTACTTTTCCCAGCCATCAAACACCTCTGAACCATAGACATTATCCTCGTTGGCATCGTGGAGAGGTGACCATAGTTGGGCGAAGAACGGGTTCTTGCGTGCCACTCTGTCCCATTGCCATGGGCGAGTGTTGGGTTCACCTGCATAAGGATATGGCATACACTCTTCGCACCAGTGACCACCGAGCAACACGAGGCGTGGCGTAGCGGTGAAGCGGTGGCCTTCGGCACATTCCCAGAGCAATGGGGTGTCCCAGAGGGAAGATTGCTTCGCTTGAAGTGAATCCGCAGTAGTGAGGCATTTGCCGCCACGGAAAGCGGCGGCGCGTTGCATGTCTTCGAGGGTGAAGAGCGCTTTGGGTTTTTGCTCGTCGTAGCCGTGGTCGAGGAGTACGTACTCGTCGCTATTGTGCGAGAGGTCGGTATGTTGCCAGTCTGGAATAGCATGGTATGCCTCCAGTGTGCCGTAGTAGGCGCTGATGCGTTGGGTCTGGTTGTGCTTGATCCACCATTGGGTGCCGTGCTCCTTGGACATGGCCATGGCGTACATGGCGAGTTTCACGCAGCGAGGGAAGAGTTTGGCAATCTTGGTCTTCGCAGCGAAGCGGATGCCCGCAGGCACGGTAGGCGACTGAGCCATCTTTTTGAAGTAGTCCTTCACAGGCATGTTCTCGCGGAAGTGGAGGTAGTTCTCGAGGCGGTCGCCATCGATATACCACATACCGTGGAAATTGCGGGTGGTGAACCAGTTGGCGTTGAAGATCTTCTCTGGACGAGGGCAGCCGATAGCATCGAGGAGCAGGCACTCAAACTCGTAGTTGGAGATGCGGTACTGCTGTCCTGAACCGATATTGTAGTAGTTCTTCCAGAACTCCTCTGGCACCTCGTCGCGGCAGACGCGTTCGAGTAGGCGTCCGCTGTCCTCTACGGTAGCCCATTCCAAGACACCTCGGATAGGCACGTGGAACATGATTGGGTCGTAGTTCTTGAGGATAGCAGGGTAGAGGATACCCGACTGGCGTAGGGATACCCATTGCTTGATAGGCGAGTTGGTGATGATACGCTCGGCTTGCGCTTTGGTCAGACCATAGTGGTCATATGCCGATACGCAGATGGGGTCTCCAGCGCGTCCCCAGTGGAGAGGTTCGCGGCGGTCGCCCATCTGAGCCACACTACCGATATAAACCACTTTGGGTTGCTTATCTTCGGGTTGTGCGAGGACCGCATCGCGGATATTGGTAGCCGCAGAGATATTAGTGCGGAGGGTAGCCATAGGACGGTAGTCTGCTTGTGGAGACACCATGCCGCCCACGTGGAGGACGATGTCGGCACCCGTGACACCGCGGAGGATGTTATCGTAGCTGGTGAGGTCGCCCCAGATGATTTCTACTTGGTCGGAGAGAGGCGCGAGTTTCTCTTTGTTCTTTTGGCTTGGACGCGCCAAGATGCGCAATTGATATTTCTCGGGATAGCGCAGGATCTCTGTCATACCTGCGTAGCCCATGGTGCCTGTAGCACCGGTAAGGAAGATCGTTTTTTTCATTGTTATAGTTATATAGTTGGGCTAGTGGTACTAGTTGGACTAGTAGTGCTAGTTTAATTTTTAGGATGGATGAGTTGTTGCCATTTCTGTTTGGCGAAGTCCCAGGTGTTGTTGATGAGTTGAACGCCCCAATGTTTGCTCTCCTCTTCTTCGGTCTCTTCGCGGTATTGTGCAGCCAGTATGGCATCGTTGTCGGTGATGACCAGGAGTTGGTCGCCAACCTCCAGTTCGGAGTTGCCTGTAGGGACGAAGAAGTCCTCGCCGCGGCGCACCATGATGACCAGCGTCTTATCGGGGAAAACGAGATTCTTGAGCAGATGGCCATTGGTGAGCATATCCTCAGTGACCTCAATCTCGGTAGCAGAAGACTCCACTTCTTCTGGAAGGTCCATATCGAAGTGGGTGAGTTTCTTGAGTTCCACAGGAGGAGTGGCCAGTTTGAGTTTCTTAGCCACAGCGGAGAGGGAAGTGCCTTGTGCGATGAGTGAAACGATGGTACAGAGGAAGACGATATTGAAAATCAAATCGGCATGAGGCACATTGTTTGCCTCGCACATGATGGCGAAGATGATGGGTACTGCACCTTTGAGTCCGACCCAACTAAGCAGCATTTTGTCGCTGCGTTTGTACTGCTTGAACGGGTACATACACAGGAAGACTGCAATAGGGCGCGAGATGAAGATCATCACAATGCTGATGATCAAACAGGGCAATAGCACCTCCAGGCGGAAGAGTTCGTGTGGGCGTACCATGAGACCTAAGACCAGGAAGATGACCAACTGGCTGAGCCATGTGAGTCCGTCGAAGAAACTGCGTGTTTGGCGTTTGCGGGTGAACTTGCTATTACCAATCACCAGACCACCGATATACACGGCGAGGTAGGTGTTGCCCTTGAGGAAATAGGTGATAGAGAATATGAAGATACACGCCGTGAGGACCATGATGGGGTAGAGTGACTCGTTACCAAGGTCCGCCTTGCGCATGATGCTGACGATACCCTTACCGAAGATGAAACCGAGTACTGCGCCCATAATCAGCTGGATGACAATATCTTGTATCACAGACAGGGCTGTGACTTGATTGCTGGTTGCGGTGACGATGCCAATCATGGTGGTGGTGAGCACGTATGCCATAGGGTCGTTGGCGCCCGACTCCAGCTCTAAGATCGGACGCAGGTTGTGCTTGAGTCCGATGCTATTGGTACGCAGGATGGAGAACACCGAAGCGGAGTCGGTGGAGGACATGGTGGATGCCATGAGCAGAGCGGTGGCGATGCTGACGCTGGCCACTGAATGTAGCCAACCGAAGACATAATAGGTGACTACGCCCGTCACGAGCATGGTGATGAGTACGCCGATAGTAGCCAGGGTCAGACCCGGAATCATCACGGGACGGATGTCGGAGAGCTTGGTATCCAGACCACCCGAGAAAAGGATGATACACAGGGCAATTGTGCCGATGGCTTGGGCAGAACCTACATTGAGCATATAGCCCACGCCGTCGTCGTTGATGAGGCGTCCGATGCCGTCAGGACCGAAGAGCATACCCACAGCCAAGAAGAGTAATAGGGCAGGTACACCAAACTTATAGCCGATTTTATCGGTAAAAATGCTCGCGAAAAAGAGGAGCGAAAGTACGAGAAGGATGAGTTCGACTTGCATGAGTTAGACGTTCGAGGGGTTCTAAAGGTTTTAAAAGTTTTAAAAGTTTTAAAGGTTATTCTACATGGAGGATTTGCTTGATGGCTTCTTGCCAATAGTCTAGTTCGTGGTAGCCCTGGGCGATGCGTGGACCACCTTCCATAGGACAGAAGACCACCGTAGGATAGCTGCGGACACCGAAGATGGCTGCTACTTCGGGTTCCTTCTCCGCATCGAGGGTATAGACATACACCTTGCCCTCGTATTGCTTGGCTACTTGCTCCAGGATCGGGTGCAACTTCTTGCACCAACCGCACCATGTGGTGGAGAAATCGATGAGGCATGGTTTGTCGCCGATATATTTCCATTGGAGTTGTTGGCCTGATGCGAGGTCGTAGTAGAAAACCTTGGCCTTGAAATCCGCGGTGGAGAGATACGTGAGCCCTTCAGCCATGCAGGAGAGGGCGAAAATTACCAATAAAAAGGTAAAAAAGAGTCTTTTTTGCATAATTTTTCTAATTTAGGGTGCAAAATTACAAAAAAAATCGTAACTTTGCAAACTTTTTACGACAAAAAACAATGTTACACCATTCTACACAACTCAGAACGATACTTTCCACTGTGCCTGGTGGGCAATTATTTGTGCTGACGGATAGCCATACAGCGGTGCACTGTTTGCCACTTTTGGCCGAATCCATCGGGAAAATTCCGTATCATGTGCTCACGATTGAAGCTGGCGAAGAGAGCAAGTGTTTGTCGTCGGTGCAGGTGGTTTGGGATTTTCTGCTCAAACATCATGCCACGCGTGAGGCGATGCTAATCAATCTGGGCGGCGGTATGGTGACGGACCTGGGTGGTTTTGCTGCGGCAACGTATATGCGCGGCATTCGATTTATGAATATACCGACCACCTTGCTTGCAATGGTGGATGCTTCGTCGGGAGGGAAGACGGGATTTGATTATCAAGGAATAAAGAATGTGATAGGTAGTTTCACGCAGCCAGAGGCGACATTGATTGATCCTGATTTTCTGCGTACATTGCCTGTCGGCGAATTGCTGAGTGGTTTGGCGGAGATGTTCAAACACGGTTTGATAGCCAGTCCGAGACATTGGCAAGAACTATTGGCGTGGGATATTCACGGTCAAGATATAGCGACGTTGGCTCCGTTGATTGCGGATAGTATAGCCATTAAGGAGCGGATTGTAGCGGCTGATCCGCAGGAGAAGAATATTCGCCGCACGCTGAACTTTGGTCATACCATAGGTCATGCTATCGAATCGGCTATGCTGCACAATGCTGTACCACATGGCACCATGCAACACCACACATATCACGGTCATTGCGTGCTTTGGGGCATGGTAGCAGAGGTGTATTTGAGTGTTGTGCATGCGGGTTGTCCGCGTGAGGTGCTGACAATGCTGACCCATCTGATGGTGGAGTACTATGGTCGCCCTGAATGTAATTGTCAGCAACGCGAGCAACTGATGCAGTGGATGATACATGACAAGAAGAACAAGGTGGCGGGTGGTGCTTTGCCGCAGATTAACTTCACGCTGCTTCGCGATGTTGGAGCAGCGGTCATAGACCAAGTGTTGCCGCCGAAAGATATACAGGAAGCGATAGAATATCTATTCAGTATCTGACAAATGCAAAAAAAAGAGTCGAACACTTGCATATTTGCAATTTTTGTAGTACCTTTGCAGGCTTATGTGATATAGCAATGTAATTTGGCTAAATATGCGACTAAAAAGCAATATCAATATTAAAAACCGTAGAGCCACCTTTGATTATGAGGTGCTGGATAGGTATTTGGCTGGCATTCAGCTGTTTGGGACAGAGATTAAGTCCATTAGAGAGAGCAAGGCATCGCTGGTAGATACCTATTGTCAGTTTGTGGGTAATGAATTGTGGGTCAAGCAGATGCATATAGCCGAGTATCGTTTTGGTAGTTACACCAATCATGAAGCCAAACGTGATCGCAAACTGCTGATGACGCGCAAGGAGCTGAACAAACTGCAACGACAGGTGCAAGACACGGGTAAGACCATCGTTCCTCTGCGCCTGTTTATCAACGATAAAGGGTTTGCCAAAATGGAGATCGCACTCTGTCAGGGTAAACACAGCTACGACAAACGCCAATCCCTGCGTGCGGCAGATGATAAGCGAGAGTTGCAGAGGATATTGAAAGGTTGAAGGTGAGAGGTTGAAGGTATGAGATTTTGTGATATCATAGGACAAGAAGAGGTGAAGAGGCAGTTGCGTCAAGCGGTGCGTGAAGGTCGCATTGCGCATGCGCAGTTGTTTGCGGGGCCTCAGGGAGTGGGTAAATTGGCGTTGGCGCTTGCGTATGCGCAGTACGTGGCATGTCCTAATCGTACGGAGCATGATTCGTGTGGCGTATGTCCTACGTGCGTGCAATTTAGCAAGTTGCAACACCCCGATTTGCATTTTGCTTTTCCTATTGTGAAAGGCGATGATGGTGATGTGTGCGATGCTTTTGCAGAGAAGTGGAAAGGATTGGTGACGGAGCACAAGTATTTTGATTTGGACGATTGGTATCGTGTGATGGGTGTGGAAACGAAGCAAGGCATGATATATGAGAAAGAGAGCAGCGAGATACTTCGCAAACTCTCGCTCAAGAGTTTTGCTGGGGGATATAAGATCATGATCATCTGGCAACCAGAGAAAATGAATGTAGCGTGTGCGAACAAGTTGTTGAAGCTTCTGGAAGAGCCGCCCACGATGACGCTGTTTTTGCTTGTGAGTGAGCACCCCGAACAGCTCCTGAGTACCATATTGTCGCGCGTACAAGAGGTGAGAGTGCCTCGGTTGAGTGAAGAAACGATTGCTGTAGGGTTGCAAAAAGAATACGCATGGCTGGATGCAGAAGAAGCCCACGACATTGCACACATGGCGAACGGCAGCTATCTTGCGGCTCTGAAAACGATGAGCGAGAGCGAAGATAATCAGACGTTTTTTGATGATTTTGTGGCATTGATGCGCAATGCGTGGTTGGTGGGGCAGAAGAAAGATTACAGCGCATTGCTGAACCTGCGTAGGTGGAGCATGGATATGGCAGATAGCAAGGTAGGTCGCGAGAAGCAAAAAGCGTTTTTGCAATACGCACAGCGACAGTTGCGAGAGAACTATATATACAATTTTGGTAACAGCGAGATGAATTACCAAACCAAGCAAGAGCGTGCGTTCTCGACGAAGTTCGCTCCGTTTATCCACGATGGCAATGTGGAGAAGATGATGGAGGAACTGAGCAAAGCCGAACAACAGATATCACAAAACGGAAATGCCAAAATCATTTTCTTTGACCTGTGCTTGCAGATGATCGTGCTGGTGAAGTGAGGGGTGGAGAGTTGTTTAGAGTGGTGTAGAGTGGTTTAGAGTTGTTTAGAGTGGTGTAGAATTGTGTAGAGTTGTTTAGAATGGTTTAGAAATATGAAAGAAGAATTTATTATAGAAAATGGTGCGTGTCACATCACCAAAAAGGCATGCAACCGTAATTCACGACACATGTTGCCTGTGGTGGATTGGCTGAGTGATATTCCCAAAACAGGGCAAGAGTCGGACTTGGTAGAAGTGCAATTCAAGAATACGCGCAAGGGGTATTATCATAATAACCTGCAGTTGCCGCTGGAGAAAGGTAGCGTGGTTATCGTGGAAGCCAACCCGGGTTATGACATGGGCGAAGTGACATTGACGGGTAAGTTGGTAGAAGTGCAAATGCAAAAAGCACATATCAATCTGGAACGATACGAGATACGCAATATCCTGCGCATAGCGACTGCGGAGGATGACCAACGTGCCGTAGAAGCCCATGCCAAAGAACAGGAGACTATGATCAAGGCGCGCCAACTCGCCAAATCGCTTGGTCTGGAAATGAAGATTGGCGATGTGGAATATCAGGGCGATGGAACAAAAGCGATCTTCTACTATATCGCAGATGGACGTGTGGATTTTAGGCAACTCATCAAGGTCTATGCGGAGAGTTTCCGCGTACGCATCGAGATGAAGCAGATTGGTGCACGCCAAGAGGCAGGACGAATAGGCGGAACAGGCCCATGCGGCAGAGAACTGTGTTGCTCCACATGGATGACCCAATTCAATTCGGTGGGAACCAATGCGGCACGTTTGCAAAACATAGCCCTTAATCCGCAGAAACTGGCAGGACAGTGTGCGAAATTGAAGTGCTGTCTGAATTACGAAACGCCAATCTACGAAGAGGCGGTGAAGAAACTGCCAGCGCGCCACCAACATTTGGAAACAAAAGATGCGGTATATTACTATTTCTCAGCCGACGCGCTCAAAGAAGAGGTGACCTACTCCACCGATTCGCATCATCCAGCCAACTTGCAGACCATATCGGTGAAGCGCGCAAGAGAAATAATCGATATGAACAGAAGAGGCGAGAAACCATTGTCGCTTGGCGGAAAACAGTCCTCGGTAGAGACAGTGACAGTGGATTATCAGAACGTGGTGGGACAAGATGACTTGACCCGTTTCGATAAGAAAAAACGCGAATCCAACAATCATCACAATCGCTCTAACTCATCGCGCAATCGAAACAGAAATAATCGCAATCGTTCATGAGAAAAACGTGGTTCATACTGGTCGTAGGTTTGTTGGCACTGAGTAGTTGCCAGCAAAGGGTGGTGTATAGCGATTTTCGCACCATATCCATAGAAGGATGGCATGAAGACTCGGTGCTAACCTTCGAGACGGATATGCAGGATAGCGTGGGCACATACGATGTGCTTATCGTAGTGCGCCATACGAATCAATATGCCTATCAGAATCTATGGTTATTTGTGGAAAGCTGTACCGATTTGGGCATATCACAACGCGATACCATTGAAGCCACTTTGGCAGATGACTATGGGCGTTGGTTGGGTTCGGGTATAAATCGGTATGAACTGCCATTATTGTATATAGAAAACAGCCCTGCACACACGTGTCCACGTCGTTTTATCATTCAACATGGCATGCGCACGGAATGGCTGAAAGGCATTACGGATGTGGGTATGGTGATTCGGGAGTAGTGTTTAGTGGACGCGCCTGTTGCGCTACTGTTTAGTGTTTAGAGGTTAAAGGCGAGTATTATATGGGAAAGAACAAACTAAAGAAATTTGCAGAGATGGAGACTTTCCACAACGTGTTTCAATGTGGAGCACGCGAGTGTGTGGAAGAGAGTCCCGTAGTGGCTATGCGTGGCAAATGGCATGCGGAGTATTTCAAGAACGACAACCCCATCGTATTGGAATTGGGTTGTGGTCGTGGCGAATACACCGTAGGATTGGCAGCGCGTAACCCCGATAAAAATTACATAGGCATTGACATCAAAGGTGCACGCATGTGGGCTGGTGCCAAGCAAGCAGAGTTGGCCGGCATTAAGAATGTGGCATTCTTGCGCACGAACATCGAGATGATTAGCCATTTCTTTGCGCCCGATGAGGTGGCAGAGATTTGGATCACCTTCCCCGACCCACAGATGAAGAAAGCCACCAAGCGACTGACATCCACCTACTTCATGGCACGCTATCGCCAGTTGCTCAAGCCCAATGGCGTTATTCATCTGAAGACGGACAGCCCTTTCCTCTATACCTATACGCAGGCGATGGTGAAGGAGAATCAGTATCCGATATTGGTGGATACGGATGATCTATATAACCGGATAGCGGATGCCGGATACCAGACGCCAGAATCCGCTACAGATGAGGCGCGCGCCTTGCAGACGCACTATGAGCACCAGTGGCTCGATCGCGGGTTGACCATCAAGTATATCGTATGGCAACTGCCCGAAGAACCATCGCTCATCGAACCAGAAATAGAAATTGAAAAAGACACGTATCGTTCATACGGCAGAAACTATACGACGCAAAATTAGTACATTGTAAATAGTCCAATAGTAAATCAACATGTATCCTCAACAGATCATTGACGCACTACAACATGTTCGTTACCCAGGCACGGGTAAGAACCTCATAGAGAGCGGTATGCTCGAAGATGATATTCGCATCTCGGGTTTGGAGGTATCGTTCTCGTTGATATTCGAAAAAGACAACGACCCATTTCGCAAATCCGTGGTCAAAGCAGCGGAGACGGCTATTCATACCTACGTGGATGAGAATGCGGCAGTGCATATCCACACCAAGTTTATCAAGCAGAACATGGCACCGAAGGTGGATTCGGTGGAGAACCTGCGCGCAGCGCAAGTGATTGCTATTCACTCGGGTAAAGGTGGCGTGGGCAAATCCACCATCTCCGCTAACCTGGCTATTGCCTTGGCAAAGATGGGTTACAAGGTCGGACTGCTGGATGCCGATATACATGGTCCATCCATACCGAAGATGTTTCACACCGAGGGTTGCCGCCCTGTCTCCACACCCGTGAACGGTCGCAACCTGATTGAGCCCATTGAGCAATACGGGGTGAAGATGCTGTCTATCGGCTTCTTTGTTGATCCTCAGCAGGCAGTGGTATGGCGTGGAGGTATGGCGAGCAATGCTATCAAGCAACTGATTCAGGATGCCAACTGGGGCGAGCTGGACTATTTCCTCATTGACCTGCCTCCTGGCACCAGCGATATTCACTTGACATTGGTACAGCACCTGCACCTGACAGGAGCGATTGTGGTGACTACGCCTCAACCTGTGGCACTGGTGGACGCACGCAAGGGTGTGGATATGTTCCTCAATGAGAAAATCAATGTGCCTGTATTGGGTCTGATAGAGAATATGGCATGGTTCACGCCTGCCGAGTTGCCCAATAACCGCTACTATATCTTTGGTAAAGACGGCGGCAAGCAGTTGGCAGAGGAGTTGAATATCCCACTGCTGGGTCAGGTGCCATTGGTACAATCGATTCGCGAAGGTGGCGACGAGGGTACACCTATTGCCTTGCAAGATGGACACCCCGCAACACAAATGTTTGAAAGTATATGTCAGCACCTAAGATAACCGAACTCGGAAGCGCCTCTATTCGTAGCCTACTATTTAAGTATGCTATGCCTGGTATTATTGCCATGACTGCCATGTCGTTGTACAACATGGTGGACTCCATTTTTATCGGTCATGGTGTGGGTGCGCTGGCATTGTCGGGACTGACGGTAGCCAAACCGTTTATGGACATTTGTGCCGCTTTTGGTACGTTGGTAGGTGTGGGTGCCAGTTCGTTGGTGGCCATCAAACTCGGCGAGAAAGATTATCGTTCTGCCAACGATGTGTTGGCGAATGTGATATTGCTGAATGTGCTGTTGGGTGCGTTGGTGATGGTGGTGGGATTATATTGGCTTGACCCTATCCTGTATGCCTTTGGCGCCAGCGATGCTACGATTGCTTACGCGCGCGATTATATGGAAATAATACTCTTGGGCAATATACTGACGCATATCTACTATGGTCTGAACAGTATGTTGCGCTCCATAGGTCACCCGCGTATATCGATGTATGCGACCATTCTGGCGGTGACATTGAATGTGGTGTTGGACCCTATCTTTATCTTCGTGCTGGATATGGGTGTGCGTGGTGCGGCGTTGGCGACGATGATCTCGCAATTGGTGTCTGTGGTGGTAGAATTGATTATTTTCCTCAATCCTAAAGAAGTTATTTATTTCCATCGTGGTATATGGCGCTTGAAGCGCGACATCACGATGCGCGCTTTGGGTATAGGTACTGCTCCTTTTCTCATGCACTTGGCGGCATGCTTTGTGGTGATAGTGCTCAACAACCAACTCAAGCGCTACGGCGGTGATATGGCTATTGCTACGTTTGGTATGACCAATCGCTTTATGTTCTTCTTTGCGATGATTGTCATGGGTATCCAGCAGGGTATGCAACCTATTGTGGGCTATAATTATGGCGCCAATCTGTATGCGCGTATGACGAGGGCGTTCAAGTTGTCGGTGTATTGTGCCACCTGTGTGATGGGTGTGTTGTGGCTGCTGGGCGTGATTTGGCCCGAGGGTTTTATCCGTCTCTTCACGCACGATGAGGTGCTGATAGCGCAGTCGATAGTACCTGCTCGTGTGATGCTGTGCGTGATGTTTGCGGTAGGTTTTCCGATGATTACGGGTAACTTCTACACCTCTATCGGTATGGCTCCGAAAGCGATCTTCCTCAGTCTGACGCGTCAGGTGCTGTTCCTCATACCGCTGATATTGTGCTTGCCGACACTCTTTCGTTCGTTGGGTTGGGATTCGATATGGGGCGTATGGTGGGCGTTGCCTATTAGCGACACCTTATCTGTGATAACATCAGCCATACTCATCAATCGCGATATGCGTAAGTTCTGGGTGCAACGTTAGCGCGTTAGCGATACTGCCATGCGTTGACGCAGCGTATGGTGGGTGTGCTGGTTGCGTAATTCGATGTAAAGCACATAGACTCCTATTTCGGCTGTATTCCCTTGCAGAGTGGTGCCGTCCCAGCATAGTGTTTCTGATTGAGAGATTGTCGTTTGCTGGCATAGCGTCTTGACTAACATGCCATTAGCGGTATAGACAGCGCATGTAGCGATGTAGTCATCATTGGGCACCAGTGTCTGAATGCATACCTCATCTTCCCAACCATCATGATTAGGCGAAAGGTTGTCCGATAGCAGGGTTGCGCTTGCCTTGTCGTAGGTTGTCTGGTTGCCTAATGGGGATTGCTGTTGTTCGCCACGCACCTGCACATTATCTATATAGAAGTCGTATCCGCGTGTCTTGCTATTCCTGACATAGACGGCGCTGTAGGTGCTTTGTACCATTGGCACGAATGCAACGCCTTCTTCCACCCAAGTGCTGTCTTTCCCTTCTATCCATGAGAAGAGGTGGAACAGACCATCTGCATCGCGCGTCACACGCACATCCACATACGATGCTGAGCCATCCAAACACTTGATGCGTTGAGGGTGCTCGATGATCTTGGTGCTTGTGCCATTGTTTTGCTCGTATAATGTGATGTTTTTATTGGTGCCACCTATTTGCACAAAATAGCCATCGCTATTGATGTCTTTGTTCGTCAATGTGAGATAAAACCGCAGCTGATTTTGTGCGCTGCAATTGCCAGAAATACGCACCCAACATTGCCATTCGGCATGGATAGCGCAGGTGTTGGTGTGAAATAGTGCACTTTCTGCAGCCTGGCTGACTTGGCTCTGCAGTTGCCCGTGTTTGTTGATGGCAAAATGCTCCCAATCACCTGTCCATGCTGCTTTGGAATCTATGGCATTGGAAAAATCATCTTGCCAGTTGTGGGCGCTGGCTATACCCACAAAAAGCCATGCCAATAGCCCTATGACGAAGCTGGTACCTCTCATAACTGTCCTGCCTCTACCAGATTGATTACTCGTTCCACGATGCGGTCTTTATCCGTGGCGTCGTATTCTTCTTTCAGGTCATTTTTGAATAGTTTGGCAATAAACTGCCAGAAGTTGGCACTGGCTTTCCCGCGATAGTGTTTGATGATTTCATAGCTGGTGCGGTCGCTCTCGCGGTCCATCAGTTTCATGAGCATTTGTCCCTGCGAGGCAGTCATTTTGCGGAAGTGTTGTTCGTATTTTTTGAATAGATACTTCTCGTGTTGGCGCCACCATTGCCTGCGTGTCTTGTCGTCTGGCAATTCAGATAATCGTTGGTCTGCTACTTGCATCTCGATGGCCAGTTTTTTGGCAAAAGGAAGTGTTTTCTTCACGTCGCGTACGGTTCGCCAATAGAAGCGTTCTTGACTTTTGCTTTTGAACACCATCTTTGGATACACATAAATGTCGTGCATCCGAGCCAGGTAGAAGGTGTCATGGCTGTTCACTTGCAGTCGCACTGAATCCACCACGGGATTGGCATGTCCCGCAGCACCCAATAGGGTGAGCAATACGATGATGGTCAGGCATGTACGCATAACGCGATGTCTATGCTTTTTCTACTCCAGATGCCACCTCGCGATAGGTGTGTAAGCTCAGATTATCGCTTACGATCTTGAGCGCTGATAGCTGTGTGAATCCAAGTCCTGCTATATATGCGAGTTCCATATCAAACACGCAATCGGTGTAATCCGATTGCAGAACAAAATCGGTATTGCTGTAGCATACAGAAGTGAGCACTTGCTTAGGATGAAGCAGATAGGAGTCCTGCACGGGTGTTAGCAGCAATGTGGGTTCTGGATAATTCACGCAAGGATGATTCAGTCGCACTTCATTGACCGCGACCACACTACCTATATCATAGTTGGCGCTACCTGCATAACCGATATTGATGAGTGGGGCGTCTAATGGTATATTGCGCAATGTTTGCATGACATTCAGTGCGCCCACACCCGTAACGATCACTTCCCACAATGTACCATCGTTCATGCGCCATTGGTTGCCCTCCCAATGGCCTTGTAGGTGCTGAGCAATCAGTTTCTTTTCTCCGATGAAATCGCCGGCCTCGGCTATCAAAATATAGTTTTTCATATGCAAAAAAATATCGTTTTCTTATCCGTTATAAATAACGTTTTATTTGTACCAGATGATGGGTTAGTTCGCCGTCGGGCAAATGAATACCCATATCATCTATATAGTCCACATGTACGCACCCTGAGCAGTGGATAATGGTTTGCTTGTCCAACAGCAAGCCCACGTGCGAAATGTTGGTAGCTTTTGGGTCGCGGTCGGCGTGGTCGAAGAAGGCCAAGTCGCCTGCTTGTGCCTCGGCGAGCGATGCAACGGGTGTACCTTGTGTGATCTGCTCGCGTGCATTTCGCAGTAGGTTCACACCGAACACGCTATAGACCACTTGCGTAAATCCCGAACAATCGATACCCATTGCGTTCTTGCCTCCCCAGAGATAGGGGGCGTTCAATAATGTTTGCGCAATGGCGCATACTTCTTCGCCTTTACCCTCTAACCTGTGGCCTGCAGGGTGTCCTATGGTCTGTAGGGCGTCCTCTAAATGAGATACACAGGCAGGATTAATGAGATATTTTTTGCCGAGTATTTCAAAGGTCCCGTGGGCATAGTTGGGTAGGCGTGTGCCAAGGGTGAGCATCAGCTCTTCGCCCGTTTCCATATCAGTGGCGGGGGCTATCGGTAGTGCCACCACTCCTATACCTTTTGCCTCATCGCCTGTTGCCTCATCGCCTATCGATGTGACCATCTTAAAATCCACCCAACCTGTTTGTCCGTCCATGGTGGAGCGAATTTTGGTCCAACGAGGCAGACGTTCCAACACTTGGCACACTTCGCCAAAGAGCAGTTGTGTCAATTGCTCGCTGCCTTCGGAAGGTTCCATTCGCACAGGAGTGACTGTGCAACGATTAACAACCCATTCTTTCATGATTCGTTTTATTTATGTTCAGCTTGATGTTGTTGTATCTCAAACAAATGCTGCTTGAGCGACATAGATGCATCAATATTCATTTTTATGCGGATACGATAGCGCATCATCTCTGCACCGCGTATGGATAGGTTTAGTAGTGGTGCTATCTCTTTGGATGTCAGACCGATATGTATATATACGCACATGCGGCGCTCCTGTTTGTTCATCCATGGATAGAGAGCGGTGAGGTGTGTAATAAACTGGTTATTGACAATATCAAAATTCTCCTCAAATCGTTTCCAGTTGATGGTTCGTTCGCCATTGCGGGCAAGCCGATGTTGCAGGTGTTGGATCTTGCCTTTGGCCTCAGAAATGCGATCCGTATTGAGGCAATCTACGATGCGGCGTATTTCGTTGAGGACCTCTTCGTTCCACTCTTTGCGATTGGCCTCTGACAGAAGGATGTTGCTCAATTCTTGACTCTTGCTGCGGAGGTCGGCTTGTGCCCTTTCGTTCTCCAGTTGCAGGATACGCATTTGTTGCTGATAAATCTCTTGATTCTTCTCCTCAGCCAGACGACGTTTGCTGTATTGTACTTTGCGATAAATGAGCCAAATCATCCATGCCAGCAGCAATACCCCTAAAATGATGTATCCTAACCTCGCCCAACGGGATAAATAAGGAGGATAAACAAGTTTGATGGGTAAGGAGCGGGTGTATATCTGTCCCGTTTGTGTGGATTGCATTTCTATATCCAGTCGAAAATCACCACCCGTTGGTAGTCCGATCAAGTCCCGATACGAAGAGGGTGTCCAAGGGGTGAATGACTCTTCAAGTGGGTATAATCGGGTGCGGAAGAGCAATGGATCATCAATAATATAACTGCCGCTCAGTTGCACGCGCAGCACGCGCTCATATGGAGGGATGGTCAGCGCCTGAACTTGCAGGTCATAGGATTCGCCGTAGAGCAGTACTGGGTTCTCGTTGAGCGTTGTCACTCTACGCACATAAATATGATTGGCAGGGTGTGTCACATCTGTTGGTACGCGCAAATAATGGAATCCATCTACTCCACCCACAATCACGCCTCCGGCTTGCGGAAAACTCATATTCGCGAAACCACCAATCAAAAGCGAAGGAGAATACACTACCACCTGTTCGTCCTGATATGTCTGAGTCGAAGCATCATACTCTCGCACTGAGATGCAGTCGTCATGTATGAGCCATAGGTTCTTGTCCACGTCTTCTGCCACGCGCAAGTAGCGATGCATACCCGCCAAGCGTTGAGCTGCCAGCGAATCCTCCATCAGAACTCCATCCTTATTCACAACGCCAAAGTATTGGTCTGCTGTCAGATAGACGTTTTCTCCCCATCTGGCCAAAGAGTATGTGCGCTGCGCTGCATCTTGTGCAATCATGAGTTGAGATTCCAACCGATACTCGTCCAAATGCAGTGTCAGCCGCTCCACGCCTCGTGAGGAGAGAAACCATATATGTCCTGCGGCATCTAATGTGTAATACAATGCCGTTTCCGATACGCCTTGAAGGGCTTGCAGATGCCAATCCTTCTTCTGGCGGTACAAATAGTAGAATCCAGCATAGCTGCCCACAATCGCAGTGGAATCGCTGATAGGACAAATATTCCAAACACCATCTTCGCAGTCCAGTGCCTGCAATCGCATGTCGTGGACGATAAATAGTCCGCGATTATGGCAGCAAAACAGCGTACCACCTATTTCACATACGTTCCACACCTGACCTTGACTACCTTCCACAAAAGTGAGAGATGCTGCCATATGAGGCATGGCATATAATCCTTGGTTCGTACCCATATACAACATGCCATCGTGTTCTATGCATGAGTAACCAGAGCCGTAATCTATTTGTTCATCGCGATAAAGCAGTACGGGGTTGCTGGAGTTGATGACATCAATACCTTTGTCCAGGCCCATCCATAGGTTGCCTTGCGCATCGAATAGCAAACTGAGCACTGTATTGTTTTGCAATCCATCGGTGCGGGTGAGGTATTTGGCATTTTGTCCTTGCAGATCCGTTAGGACTACTCCTCCGAGCACTGTGCCAAAAGCAATCTGGTGATCATTGATGGCTAATGTATATAATTGATTGGTAGAGATATACGAATCGGCATCTGTGGTAAAGGGACGAATGCTTTGTCCATCATAGAGGTACAGACCTTGAAAGTCTGTGGCGATCATCATGCCTTCATTGCCATAGGGCAACAAACCACAAACCACGGTGCCGCGTAGCAGTTCGGCATCGTGCAATACGTGCAGGCGATTGCCGGTATAGACATACAGGTCGCGCGCGGTAGCCACATACAAATCGCCTTCCCAGAACAGCGAATTATAAATAATGCTACCGGGGTCCAATACTTCGATCTCGCTATTCGCCTCGCAAATAAAAATATAATAGCGTGTCTGCACATAGAGCATATCGTTGGCCACCTGCATGTGCCATACTTCTCCAAACTGGCGATAGCGTTCGGGGATTTGTAGCGAGAGATTTTCGTAGTGCAATTCGCCTAATTCGTTGGGCGTAAAAACACCAAATTCATCCGTACCACCGACATAGATAGCTCCGTCCTTGCCTAAAGCGACCGAGCGAATGGCGGTTGCGTTGTGGATACCGTATAAATGCCAAGAAAAGCCATCCGTTTCCAGCAGACCATAGTTGTTGGCTACGTACATCCAGCCGTTGGCTTGCTGCACCATATCCCAGTTCTGTGTACCTGCACTATAATCCGCAGGCGAGAAATGATGTACTGCAGGCGTCCAACCTGCCAGACTCGTCAGTGGAAACAAAACGGCAATCAGTGTGCTGAGTATTAGATGTCTTTTGGCCAACATGGTTTATGGTTATTCATTTAATAAGTCAGGTCGGCGTTCGCGTGTGTGTCTGATGGACTCTTCATAGAGCCATTCTTCGATTTTGGCTTGATGCCCAGACAGCAGGATATCTGGCACTTTCCACCCTTTGTATTCGGCAGGGCGTGTGTAAACGCCTGGCTCGAGCAATCCGTCTTGAAAACTATCGCTCAGGGCACTTGTCTCATCGCCAATGGCGCCTGGCAACAGGCGCACGATAGCATCCGTCATGATAGCTGCGGGCATCTCGCCACCTGTCAGCACAAAATCGCCTATCGTGTATTCTTTGGTGATCAAATGATCACGCACTCGTTGATCAACGCCCTTGTAGTGCCCACAAAGGATGATGATATTTTCTTTCAGGGACAAGGCGTTCGCTTCGCGTTGGGTGAATCGTTCGCCATCAGGTGCGGTGAAGATAATCTCATCGTATGGGCGTTGGCTGGTGAGATGGGCAATGGCGCGATCGATGGGTTCTATTTGCAAGACCATACCTGCTCCAAAGCCAAAGGCGTAATCATCAATCTTGCGATGTTTATCCAGGGTGAAATCGCGCAAGTTATGCACATATATCTCCACCAGACCTTTATCCTTAGCGCGTTGGATAATGGAGTGGTTGAGTGGCGACTCTAATAGTTCTGGACAGGCTGTGAGAATATCTATACGCATGATGGGTGTTGTGTTTTAGTGACTGGGTTAGGGCACTGGGTCATAGCCGCTACCTCCCCATGGGTGGCAACGCATGATGCGTTTCAGACCCAGCCATCCGCCTTTGATCACTCCGTGTTTCATCACCGCTTCTACCATATACTGGCTACACGTAGGTGTGTATCGACACGATGGGGGTGTAAGCGGAGATATACAGTACCTGTAGAAATATACAGGCAACAGGAATATCTTGCGGATGAGTGTTTTAATGTTCAATGTTTCAGTGTTTCAAAGTTTGTTTTCGGCTATGCGTTTCAATGCTTTGCGCATCGCTTTTTCAATGACAGCATAGGGCTGTGGCTCTTTATCTATATAGTTGAATGCCAACTGATAATGGCGCTGAGTGGGCTCCAATATCTCCTGCTGGTGTCGATACGCCTCGCGCATCAGTCTGCGCAGGCGATTGCGATCTACTGCGCGCTTGAAGAGCGATTTGGGTGCCCACACCAATACTTGGGTGGCATCTTCGCACTCCAGTGCAGTCACGCGCAAGGGCCATGCTACAAAGCGTTTCCCATGTGCGTAGAGGTGGTCAATATTCATTTGACCACACAGTTTAGCCGATTTTGGAAACGCATGCTTCACCATATAGCGTTATTGTTGCGATTCAAGATACTTCTTGATGGCGGTGGTGATGCTTGGGAACTCAGGCGTAGGGGCCTTGATGTCTGCTCGCCAACCATTTTCTTCGATGGCAGCCAAGGTGTTAGCGCCGAAACAAGCGATCACAGTATCTCCTTGTACCCAATCAGGGAAGTTCTTCTTCAATGCAGCCACACCCGAAGGGGTAAAGAGTACAACCATGTCATAGTTGAATGGCTTGTCAACTGGCCATTCTGCCGCCACGGTACGATACATGATAGCTGGCTTCACCACGATATTGTGCTCCGCAAACATGTTGATGTCGTCATCGTTATGGACATCGGACATGACCATCAGATATTTTTCATTCGGACGGCGCAACATGGCTGGCAGCAGGTCTTCAAAGCGGTTGTTCTCCGCCGCAAAAACCTTGCGCTTGCGGTATTGAATGTACTTTTGCAAGTAGTTGCCTACTGCCTCTGAGATGCAGTAGTAATGCATGTTCTGAGGAACCGAGAAACGCGACTCTTCGCACAAACGGAAGAAATGGTCAATTCCCAAACGTGAACTAACAATCACAGCTGTGTAATCCTCTAAATAGATGTGCTGGTCGCGAAACTCGCGCACATTAACTCCCTCTACGCGAATCAATTGTTGAAAATCGCATTGCACACCAAACGACACCTCCATGTCCGCATATGGATTGCGATCGGATAGCGGACGAGGTTGAGAAATAAGAATATTTTTAATTGCTTTCATAATCACATAATATGTTTTATTAGAAAAACGCACATGCCCAAAGGCAGGATTTCTAAGCAAACTACATATAATAGAACATACAAAATAGACAATGGCCCTGCGTAAAACAACTGTAGGCATTTGCCTGCCAGTAGCATCACAAATAGTACAACTATTATGCCACACAGTATCTGTGGCACCATAGAGGCGGTAGTGTTGAGCAGTAATAGCAAAACAGGATAAATGCCAATGCACATCAGTGTGCGGATATTATTGTGCTGTGTCCATGCTATGCCCAAGCGTTTGGCGGATACGAACACATGTCCCACCGCGAAGGTCAACAGCGATTGCACCACATATACCGCTGTCACAATCCCCAAGGCTTGGGCAAATAAGATAGGTTCTACATCGCCATGAGGTAATATCCACATCAGCATGCCTATGGTCGCAACGCCCAATTGGAATATGCGCAATGTGATTTCGCTCAGCCAGTCGTGGGTCTGGGGGGTATAGGCGCGTTCGGACTGACTAAACACGCCATGCCATGTCACGCCCACCATGCGCACAAAGGGATTAGACAACGCTATGACCAATAGCGCAAACAACAGCCAAGCCACCCATGACTCAGAGTATAGCGATGATATGTGTGGCAACCCCATCATTCTTTCATCAAATAGCGGCTAATCGGCGTGTGGCAGCATCCCATTCTGGAGCAGACAGAATAGCGGGTATCACTTCTTCAGGTGTGCTTACTACCGTGTACATGTTGCGATGGATAGGACGCATCATCTGCTCCTCAATCATGTAATCCAGACATGCCAGCAGACGGTCGTAATAGCCATCCGTATTGAGGATGACCACGGGGCAGGTGTGCAGACCCAGTTGCTTCCAGGTCAGACATTCCAATAGCTCCTCAAACGTACCTATGCCGCCGGGCAATGCTACCATCGCCTCTGCTTTTTGGCAGATAGTGGCTTTGCGCTCGTGCATGGTTTGCGTGACAATGGTATGCGTGCTGCGTGGATTGTTCCACCCGGCATCTACCATGAACTGCGGAATAATTCCCAGCACTTCGCCTCCTGCATCCAAAGCACCATCAGCGGCTGCGGCCATCAGACCGATACCGCCATCGCCGTAAATCATACAAATATCTGATTGAGCAAACAATTCGCCCAAACGATGGGCTGCGTCCATATAGGAAGAACGGACTTTGTTTGAACTAGAACAATAAATCGCAACAGATGATAATTTTTTCATTTTTCCAACAACACTTACGATACTTTACTCCAAAATCGGCTGCAAAATTACTACTTTTTTTGCACATACGCAAGTTTTTTTGTCAATTTCGGGCTATATGATAGATAAATCTATCAATTTTATCTTTGTTTTTCGTTGATCTTTCCCGTTACCACTCCGTTACCACTCGGATACCATCCCGACTTTCCCCGCTGTTTCCGTGTATTTTTTACTGCTTAGATAGAGGCGGTTTTGGGCGGTGGTGGATAAATTTTGAGGTGGTTTCCCTATTTTTTTATCATTTAATTTGCAAATTCCGTTGAAAAAGTGTACCTTTGTCGCCAAATTGTGTAATTTTATAATATGGCAGTAGAAATTAAACAAATCACGACGCGTCGTGAACTAAAGAAATTCATTCAATTTGGTAATGATTTTTACAAAGATTGTGAGTATTTTTGTCCACAATTAATCAGCGATGAGCTAAACACATTTGATGAAAAACACAACCCTGCTCATGAAGTTTGCGAATACATTCTCTTTATGGCATATCGCGATAATCGACCTGTAGGACGAATCGCGGGTATCATCAATCATGCAGCTAACCAAAAGTGGAACGTCAAGCACGTGCGCTTTGGCTGGATGGATTTTATTGATGATCAGGAGGTTAGTTTCTCTCTCTTGGACGCAGTTGCTGCATGGGGTAAGTCCAAAGGCATGGAGCAAATCAATGGTCCTGTGGGCTTCACGGATTTTGACCACCAGGGCTTGCTCTTGGAGGGATACGACCAGTTGGCTCCAATGGCTTCGCTCTACAATTATCCATACTATGTGCGTCATATGGACGCCTATGGATTGGTCAAAGAGGCAGACTGGATTGAGTACCAGATCTATCCTCCAACTGAGCTACCTGAGCGCTTTGCGCGAATGGATAAGATCGTAAGAGAGCGCAGCAATGTGCGTGTGGATAAGGTGCAGAGTTGCAAGGAGTTGGTGAAGAAATATGGTATGCAATATATGGACATCATTGATGTGGCATATCAGAAGCTGTACAACTTCCAGCCGCTCACTGATCGCCAAAAGAAATACTATTGCGATTCCTATTTCCCATTGCTGAACTTTGATTTTGTGACATTGGTTGTGAATGAGAAAGATGAGGTTGTTGGTGTGGGCGTAGGTATGCCTGATATCTCCAACGCATTGCGCAAGTGCAAGGGCAAATTATTCCCATTCGGTTGGTACCACATGCTGAAAGCATTGCGCGCAAAGCAAATGGATGCGTTTGACTTGCTTATCATCGCTGTTCGTCCTGATTATCAAGACAAAGGTCTGAACGCTGTGATCATTGCGGATCAACATCCATACTTCGTGAAATATGGTATCAAGCGTGTAGAAACCACCTCTATTCTGGAGACCAACAGCAAGAATCAATCACATTGGGAGATGTTCCCACATAGAATCCACAAGCGTCGCCGCGCTTATCTCAAGGATATTTAAATGCCACACAAGAAGGACGATATATTTCAACATACTTCTGAACAGCTTCGAGCTTTTCTCGATGAGCGAAATCTGCGCCACACACCCGAACGATTCACCATATTGTCCGCGGTGTGTAGGTTGCAGCGCTTTACGATAGATGAGCTGCGCCAATCGCTAACCGAACTGACCATCAGCCGTGCTACCATCTACAATACGCTTTCCTTGTTGGTGGAGGCACGTTTGGTACAAAAATTGGAGAAGGAGTTTGGCGTACGCACGGCGCAATATGAGTTGGTGGGGGTGACGGAATCAACGGTGCAGATCGTATGCCAGCGATGTGGTAGGGTGAGTGTGGTCAAGGACTCCACTATCAGCCGCATGTTGGCGGACAAACGATGGGCTAATTTTATCCCCGATCATTATTCGCTGTACTTGTTTGGCAATTGCAAGGTATGTCGGAAGAAGATTTACAAGAAACAATAAACTTTTAACTATCAATAATTTATGTATTTTACTCTTTTCATCATCATTGCGTTGGTTAGTTGGGGCGTGAGTGCCTTGCTCAACCATCGTTTCAAGAAGTACTCGCAGGTTTATCTGCCTCTCACGGGCCGTGAGGTGGCTGAGAAGATGTTGCGCGATAATGGTATTACCGATGTGCGTGTGGTTTCTGTTCAGGGGCACCTTACCGACCACTATGACCCTCGCAGCAAAACGGTCAACTTGTCCGAATCGGTGTACAACTCTGCCAATGTGTCTGCTGCGGCTGTGGCTGCTCATGAGTGTGGTCATGCTTTGCAACACGCTTTTGGTTATGCTCCTCTGCGTATGCGAACTGCTCTGGTGCCTGTTGTCAGTTTTGCGTCGCAATGGGTGACATGGATTCTGTTAGGGGGTATATTGATGATTGAGGTCTTTCCTCAGTTGCTTTCTGTAGGTGTGGCACTGTATGCGCTCACCACGTTGTTTGCTTTCATCACCCTGCCTGTGGAGATGAATGCCAGTGCGCGTGCCATAGCGTGGATGGAGCAAGCGGGTATCACGGACAGAGCCACCACTCCTATGGCTTCTGCGGCATTACGCAGTGCCGCATATACGTATGTAGTAGCCGCCTTGTCGTCATTGGGTACGCTGGTGTACTACATCATGATTTTGGTCGGACGAAGAGATTAAAGAATAATGGCGGTCGCCCCAACAGTTGGGGCGACAAGCCCATTCCGACGAAGGCTCCGTAGCTTAGCTGAATAGAGCGTCAGATTCCGGTTCTGAAGGTCCTGGGTTTGAATCCCAGCGGGGTCACAATAATTGACTACAACCATGCACCATGTTCTGCCATACGGCGTATTGCAACGATTACTATGCCTTGTTGTGTTGTTGACCATTCTGTTGGTCACATGCAGCGCAGAGGTAGTAGTCTTGCGTTCGGGGCAGCGTGTTCAAGGCGAATTATTGCTCAACAACGATGAGGTGGTGATTCTGCGCACGAAAGACGGTTTGCGCTATCAGTATCCTAAGGCAGAGGTGGTGAGTGTACAGGCGGATCCTGTGGATATGGCTACTGCCGTAGATGCGGCGGCGGTCAGACCACAAAAGAAGGTTGCGTTGCTGCCCAGTGTAGCGGGTGGCGTAGCCCTGGTGCCGCACTTGGGCACGGGCGGAATGATGGATGCGCATTTGGCTATCGGCACGCACAACCTGATGAACCAGCATATATTTCTGGGTGGCGAGATGGGTTATCGTGGTGTGTTTGTCGGCAAGGATGCCTACTCATGGATTCCGCTGCAACTTGTGTTGCGTTCGCCTCTTGCGGGGCAAAAGCTAACTCGCCATCGCCCGTTGATAGGGGCTAATGTGGGTTATGCTTTTTCCACCAACCAGCGATGGGGAGGTGGTATGTGTGCGGGGATAGATATAGGGTGGTGGTATAAGATCAGCGATCGTAGCCATTTCTCGTTGTCGCTCACTGCACAATGGCAACAGACACGTATTCATATCACAGAGACTATCCATCAATCCGATTACGACAATTTTGTGGGTTGCAATATCGTGGGTATGGGATTGAAGATGAGCATACAGTTTTAATAACATTCAGAGAATTATCGTATCGAATGAAGCATAAAGGCACATCAGCTTTGCGTCCGTTGAATCGCACTCAGGCGCGCCAGGCACGCACTAATCGTGTGAGCATATTGCTCAATGATAGTGAGATGCGTGCGTTGGATCGTTATTGTGAGCGCTATGGGGTGAAGAATCGCTCGCGTTTGGTGCGCGAGATACTGATGCGTGGTGTGCTCAAGCAATTCGAGAAAGACTCACCAACCCTCTTCGACTAAGGCAAAATCGATTTGCTTTTTCTCCACATCGGCTTTCACCACGCGTACGCGTACGCTGTCGGATAAGGTGTATGTCTTGCCGCTGCGTGCTGCAATCAGGCAGAAGTTCTCCTCATCGTATTGCATGTAGTCGTGTGGTTCGATGCTGCGGATAGGCACCAGTCCTTCGGTCAGTGTAGCGGATAGTTGCACGAACAGACCAAACTCTGTCACGCCGCTGATGATTCCCTCAAACTCTTCCCCGATGTGATTGCTTATCCATCGTGCTTGCATCTCCTTGATGGAGCTGCGTTCTGCCATTTGTGCCATCAGTTCGGTGTCGGAGCAGTGCACGCATGCCTCTTCCAGCACCTCTTTGTCGTGGCGGCAGGGGGCTTTGGACTGCAACAGGTAGCGTGACAGCAAACGGTGCACCATCATGTCTGGGTACCTGCGGATGGGCGAAGTGAAATGGGTGTAATAGGGGAATGCCAAACCGTAGTGCCCGATGTTGGAGGTGGAGTACACGGCTTTGGCCATGGAGCGAATGGTCAGGGTCTCGATGAGTGTCTGACTGTTGGTGCCTTGGCAACTGTCCAGCAACTGGTTGATATGCTTGTTCTGTACGCTGCGTTTGGCAGAGGCGCGCAGGTGGAATCCAAACTGACGAATGAAATTACCCAGTTTGACTATTTTCTCGGGGTCGGGCACATCGTGCACGCGATATACAAAGGGTCTTTCGTTTTTAACTTTTTCGCCTCTCGCCTCTCGCCTATCATCTCCCACCTCTTTCGCTACAATCCGATTGGCGAGCAGCATAAACTCCTCTATCAGGTGGTTGGCATCGGTGGCTTGGTGAAAGACCACGTCGGTGGGGTTGCCTGCCTCATCGAGGTGGAAGCGCACCTCGGGTGTCTCAAAGTTGATAGCGCCGCGCTCAAAGCGCTTGCTGCGCAGTTGTTTTGCCAGTCCATTTAATATACCCAGGGCATCGGATAATGCGCGTTTTTCTCCTGTGGTAATGGGTGTATCCAGCATCTGCTGTGCTTGTTCGTATGCCAGGCGGTAGTCCGAACGAATAACGGTTCGGCATATCTTGTGACGAACCACTTTGGCTTGTTGATCCATCTCCACGATGACCGACATACACAGCTTATCTTCATTGGGACGCAAACTGCATAGCTCGTTGCAGAGTCGCTCTGGCAGCATAGGTATCACCCTGTCCACCAGGTAGATACTCGTGCCGCGTTGGTATGCTTCTTCGTCCACGGCTGTCCCCTCTTGCACGTAGTGGGTGACGTCTGCGATATGAATACCGATTTGGTAGTTGCCATTGTCTTGCACCTTAAACGACAGTGCGTCGTCGAAGTCTTTGGCATCTGCGGGGTCGATGGTGCATGTCAAAGTGTCACGCATGTCACGTCTGCGCAAGATTTCTTCATTGGAGATAGTGGCGGATATATGTTTCAATTCGCTCAGTACCTCTTCGCTGAAGGCAGATGGGAGTGTATATTTGTCGTTATCAATATATTCCGCTTCCTTGTGAGATTTACTCTCGTTGCGCTTTTTGTTCGCGAGTTTTCTCTCTCTTCGTTCTCGTTTAGCTATTAGGTCTTTCGTTCGCATAGTATAATGTATATTGTGCCTATTTGTCAGTTCTTATTCCGAATGATACTACCACAAAAACTATGCAAATCCTATCCCTGTCATGTGATGTCTTATTACATTTATTTTGTTGTATTTTTGTTATTGTATTGGTTTTCAGCGAATTACCCCCCCATAGGTACGATTATTAAGAAAAAGATGCGTTTTCTTAAGATTTTCCCCTATTTTGTTATATTTTATTGTTTTTTTACAAAAACATTTGTGTATATGAGATTTTTGTTGTACCTTTGCACCGTGAATCGCTGTGCGCGAACGTTTTTGTGTCTGCATAGGTGATTAACAGGACATATTTTATAGCGTTGTTTACGCTTTGGTTTTGCTGTTCGAGACTTCGCAACTTTCCACACTTAATAACCCAAAGTAGAAACAGTCGATACATTCTAACTCGGTGTGCATGAGCATATTGTGGTTAGGGTAGGTGACTTGTTGTTGGGACATAAGTGGATATGATTAGGCACCTACCGTAGTACGATGGGTGTCTATTTTTGTTGTGTGTAGCACAATCATAATCTCATTTCATCTGCTATTTTGTATCGGTCTGGCTATCTAAAAAGTATTGAATATTAGAAAGTTTGATTTGATAAAAACAGGTAAAAGAAATGAGTAAAAATGTAAATGTGTTCATTGGTGTACTACTATGTGCGGTATTGTGTGGTACATTCGTATGGTTATCCAGTTCGGGTGACGAATCTTCATGGAGCCCCAACGACATATACAACGAGGTGCAGGGTGCAGGTTCTGTAGGTGGTTATGCTACTACATCTGCTACCTTCTCTGGTCCGTCTAACGAGGGTGGTGTGGCATTGCCTATGTCCTCATCTTCTATGCGCGCGCGTTCTTCTTATAAATACGCGGGCGCGTATAGTGGCGCAGCCACCATGCCTTTAACCTCTAACCTTTCGCCTCTCACCTACGGCGCAGCCTCTGGCGCTGGTCTTTACACCACCAGCAGCGCTGAGATCAAGTCTTTTGGTGGCGGCGGCAATGGTGGCGCAGCTACGGGTGGTGCTATGTCCAATGTCAGATCCAATTCGGGATTATCCAACCCTTCCCTTCAGGGAGGGGCAGGGGTAGGCACCTCTCCTATCGCGTATAGCACTGCTCGCCGTGGCGGTATGTCTTCCGTGGCGGGTGATGACTTGGCAATGATGGCAGCCGAGAATCCTGTGATGGCCATGACCAATGCTGCTTCTGTCGGCATGGGTAATGGGTTCTATGGTGCTTATTCTGTAATGGATTATTCTTCTGCAAGTTATGCTGAATATACAGGCATGTTCGGTGGCGGTAGCCGCATGGGTGTCCGCGGCAGACAGAATGCTGGTCCTGGTAATAATGAATCTAATTGGTTAAATTGGTTGGCTCTAAATGGTAAAAACTTTGGTTCATTGGTAGATGGTGTTTGGATGTTGGATGTATATGCTTTGCGTAACGCATATGATGAATATTGTCGTGGTTGGAATGAAACTATGGGAGGAAAAATGCCTACGTGGGATGAGTGGTTAGCTTGGTTTATGGGTAGTGAAGATAGTCCTTTTGTTTGGTCAGATGGAGAGAATAGTTCTTCTTATCAATTCCTTCCTGTTGGCGATATTCTTCCATTGTTCTTCCTTGCACTGTTATATGTGCTATTCGTTGCTATCAAAAAATCATTGTTGAAAACTGAGCGCAGCGAATAGCTCCTGCCTTTACACTATAAACTATCAACTTTAAACTAAAAATTAAACAGATATGAAACACTTTTTCTCAACACTTTTCGTAGTGTTTTTCGCCGCTACTATGATGGCACAAACGGGTCTTACTTGCGAGGATCCTATTCCTGTAGATGAAAATTATACAGCGACCATTACTGGTCCATGTGAACTATGGTATGTTGCAAATACATATGATTTGCCTTTGCATGTTTACTTTTCTCCATTCGCTGATAATAGTACATGGGGTCCTGAAGTGATGATTGATTTTACATGTGAAGAAGGTGTGTATGATGATCCTAAGTTGGATTCACTTGTTAACATGGTATCTGATTTTGGTCTTGTATTTCCTGTTGAGTTATTGACAGATTTGGTAGTTCGTGATGGAAAGAATGAGTGGGATCTCTCTGTTGATAAAAGTTACCGTGAGCGTATGGCGGAATTTGGTATCACTTACAATGTCAAGGCATTGGTAAAAGTGACGTTCTTTGAGGGAGGAACTATCAGCTTGAAACCTGACACGTTATTTAAGAATTGCATGGAAACTTCTGAGGTTATCCAATTGGGTGATACAATAGATATTTTGCCAAATGATGTAGAGCGTGCGTTTATTGTGTCATATTCTGATTGGCAGAAGGATAGCATTCGTTTTGTATGGGAAGGTGAAGAGCCTGTGCAAGTGTGGTTAGCAGAAACTATGTGTGATTTTGAGCCAAGTTTACTTGATCCATTTGTATGGAATTATTTTGATATTACAGAGGAGACTCCTTACAAGTTATATTCAGACCAAATGAAGGAGGATATAAAGAATCATACAGGTGGAGGTATGTTCTATGGTAAGATTATTTCCTCTTCAGCAGGCAAATTGGTTGTGGAGAAGATTCCTATGAGTAAGCCAAAGGGAGATGCAGAGTTGTTGGAGTATGGAAAACAAATCACAGTAGCAGCCAATGATGCAAATGCGTTGTATTGTTTCCCTAAAAAATGGACATCAACAGAGTTTGTTGCCACATCGAATCGTAGTGTCGAAATGTACGTTTCTAATCAAGCGGATTTCTCGTTTGATGGAACAAATGTATTAACTACATGTTCTTTTGATACTGAAGGAAGTGAAAAAGTATTATATTTATCTACAAAAGAAATAGCAGATTTTGCTGCTCAAGCATCAGATGATTATATTTATGTTCGTTTTAAGGCTACATCAACTATTTCTATTATGCCTAATGCTTGGGAAACTTTAGCATGCCTTGAGCATTCAGTGCAAATTAATCCTAATGTGTCAAAGCAAGTATCAAATACAACTAATGCTACTGTCTATCGTTTCCGTTATGATGATTTTAGTGGATATGATATGACTATTAAATGGAATGGAAATGGAATTCTACCAGTGTATTTGGCTGATACATGTGTCTTTGAATTAACAGAATTAGATGAAAATGTATTAATCTATAATGTCATTTCTCGTCGAGGATCTTATGTGGTTTCTGCTGCTACTTTGGATGAATGGGCAACTCGAGTAGGAGAGGAAGGCTACTTGTATGCTCGTTTTGATAATTCTGTATCAAGTCGTGTAACCTTCCAAACAGAGAAACCAGAAGACATTGATCCTGTTACCCCTGACTCCGTTTACACCTCTTTCGATGCTACAGTTTGCTTCGGTGAGGCTTACGACTGGAATGGTCAAACCTACAATGAGACAGGCGAATACACCCAAACCTTCGCTGCTGCCAACGGCGCAGATAGTATTGTGACCCTCAATCTGACTGTTCTTCCAGAGGTGCCAGTGACCAAAGAGAAAGCCGCTGTTTGCTATGGCGAGACCTATACATGGCAAGGCCAAGAATATACAGAGTCAGGCGAATACAGCGTGATATTGCAAGATGTGAACGGTTGCGATAGCGTTATCACTCTCGCCCTCACCGTTTATCCACAAACCCCAGATACTACCGAGGAGGTGACTATTAAATTCGGTGAGAGTTACGAGTGGAACGGTGAAACCTATTCGGCTGAAGGCGAATATACTACTATTCTCCAAGACGCTAACGGTTGCGACTACCAAGCCACATTGATTCTGACCGTGTTGCCAGAGGAGAAACCAGAGGAGGATGGTACGATCTTGCTCAACCCAACCGATGAGTTGGTTCTCAACTTGGATAGCGCAGTCAATGTATATCGTACTGACTATGATGTATGGTCTGCAGCTAAGGTACAATTGGGTTGGTATGGCGACAAACCATTGCATGTGTTTGTGTCCAAGG
>JAFYWK010000007.1 GCA_017558065.1 Paludibacteraceae bacterium | reverse complement strand
CGTGCTATGCAGAGACCTCCTTTCATCCCCCGTGGCCCGTATTTTCTGCCGGAATACGGGCCACCCTCGTATCTGTAACCTGACGGAGAATACCATGCAGTCAAGAAGACTTTCTGGCGAGTTGAGAGAAAAGATTTGGGCTAACCTCAAGAAAGAAATTTTACAGCCTAAGTATGACACGCTGTTTAATGAGCTGTGTGATATTGGTACAGAACTTTATAAAAACATCATAGGCGATGTGCATTTAGACCTCATAGCAAAACTTCCTGAACATTATGTTACCCGCTCTACGAGCATAAACATAAATGTGATGAAAGGTTCGTGGGTTAAAATTTTGTTATCAAAGAGTATGCCTATCCCGTCTTGCTATATGTATAGCTCTATTCCCTGCACTGAGTTCTGGGATAAGAATGAATGTGACAAGTGGTTTAAAAAGTACGAGAGCAAGAAGAAGGAGTTGACTGGCTGGGAAAACCACATTAGAGAGTGCAGAGACTACGCGATGCGGATAATGAACAGCGTAACAACAACTAAGCAACTCATTGCATTGTGGCCTGAATGTGCAAAATATTTGCCTGATGCGAACAAAACTGTAGACACCTCTCAGCTTCCTATGGTACAGGTGACAAAACTCAATGCCATGTTAGGCTTAAAAGGAGAGTAGTCTATGAACCTTCCCGATATTGTGCGCGAAGTCAGCACACGCTCAGGTATCCGTCAGAGTGACGTGTCCGCTATTATCAAAACAACTTTTTCTGCCATTCATGATTCAGTTGTGGCTGGCAGTTCTGTGTCTATCCCTTTGTTCGGTAAGTTTGCCCTGAGCGGCCCGAAGGAGCGTGTGTTCCGTGACCCCCGCACTGGTGAACGTGTCACCCGTATGCACACCCGCTTTACGTTCTCCCCTGCTCAGGGCATCAAGAATGAACTGCGTGGTGAGTAATCCGGTTGACTACTAATCACTTAGGGATATAATCAACAGGCCATCGTAAAGATGGCCTTTTCTTATAACCATAAGCATTTTTAACAAGGAACAATAATGGCTGATATATGCGATAATGCAGACAGCGTGATTCAACAACATTTGCAAGCGGCATTAGATGCTGTCCATGCTGTTGATGATGAAGCCCCCATTTATATCAATGGGGTTGCTTGTTGTGTGGATTGTGAAGAACCTATTCCCCTTGCGCGACTAGCGGCTCTCCCACATTGTTGCCGTTGTGTTGACTGCCAAGAGGAGTATGAAGAGGGCTAGACATGAGTTTACTTAGTTATGTTCGTCGGCACGGCTATAGTGATATAGCTAGAATTTATGATAAATACGATTATAAATTCTATACCGGGCCATATAATCTCAATATCTTTGGCGTTCGTAGCGCAGATAAGAATATTGGGCAGTTCAATGATGTTATAGGCATCGCATACGAGGATAACAAGGGACATCAAGTATTCCTTGCCCAAGGTACTACCGACCCCGGCAAACATTATGCTGAAAATCTCAGCAACCAGAAAGGCGTAGCTATCCTTGTCCCCGGACAATACCGTGGTGCTTATGTTCTTGGTACTCATGCCAAGGGCAAGACAACAGAGCATTATGCCTTAGTGCAGGATAGACCTGTAAAAGTCTTTCGTGACAGAAACCGTGACAACATTCTTGATTACGACTTCAATACTATTGAAGAAGGTGTCTTTGGCATCAACATTCATAGGGCTTCCAAGCACCAAGTCTTAGATGATATTGGTAAGTGGTCTGCCGGGTGTCAGGTGTTTAGGAGTATCTACGACTTCCAAGACTTCATGCGTATTGTTGAAAGGGGAAGTAATGAGTACGGAAACCGCTTTACCTATACTCTCTTCGAGGAGGAAGACTTTTATTATTGAGTCTAGTTTCCTGTTGACATGAAAAAGTCTGTATGCAAATATACCGCATACAGACTTGTTTTTATACTTTTCATAAAGGGGTAACAAATGAAAGTAGCAATCCTCGCTGGTGGCCTTGGCACAAGGCTTGCGGAAGAAACGATAACGAAGCCTAAGCCTATGGTGGAGATTGGTGGTAAGCCGATTCTTTGTCACATCATGGACTACTATGCTTCTTTTGGTCATAACGACTTTTACATCCTCGCTGGCTATAAGAGCGAAGTCATCAAGGACTACTTTGCTCGTGTACCCATGTATGATAATACTGTCCGTTTCGACATGGCGTACCCTACCTATGCGGATGGCACTATGAATTGCGGGCGCGTAAGGCTCGTTTCTGCGAAAAGCCGACCCTACACAGTAACCGTGGTAGAAACGGGGCTTAAAACGAATACAGCGGGGCGCGTTGCCTATCTTAAAGACTACATCGACCCTACCGAAAACTTCATGCTGACATACGGCGATGGCCTTTCGGATGTTAATCTCCACGACCTTGAAGATTTTCACCTTACTATGGGGCGTTCTGTTACTGTAACGGCTATTCACCCGATAAGCCGTTTTGGGCATCTTGATATAGCGGACAACGGGCGGGTTATCGGGTTCAGAGAAAAGCCTAAACAGGATGTGTGGGTTAATGCCGGATTCTTTGTTGTTCACGGTTCTGTCCTGCATGACTGTACTCTGGATAATTGCGAAAGCGAACCGTGGGAAGGCGCACCGATGCAACTCCTTGTCGCAAACAAAGAGGTTGCCGCTTATAAGCATCAGGGGTGGTGGCGTTGTATGGACACTGTAAAAGACCGTGATGTTCTTCGCCGCCTCTGGGATAACGGCTACGCGCCGTGGCATAACATGAACAATACACGTTGCGAGGTGATGAAAGATGCCGAATAGAAGTTTCTGGAAGGATAAGACTGTCCTTATCACTGGACATCGTGGCTTTATCGGCTCTTGGCTGGTGGCGGCTCTGACTTGTACGGGGGCTAAACTCGCTGGTATGGATATCGAAACTAGCCATACCTATAGATATTTCGATTTTACGGATAAGCGTATTGCTAATATCCAGAATCGCCAGCGGGTACTGTGGGACATGGAATCCGTAAAGCCCGATATTGTGTTCCATCTAGCCGCACAGCCTATTGTTAGTGATGGGGAAGCTGATGACCAGCATACCTTCTTCACAAATACGATTGGTACGGCTAATGTTCTCAATGCGGTCGAACGCTTTGCGCCTAATGCGGTTGTCATCAACATGAGTACCGACAAGGTGTATGCGCCGTGGGCGATGCCGGAAGGCGGATTTACGGAAGAGTCTCAGCTTGGTGCGGAAAGTCACTACGCTTGTTCCAAGATTGCCGCAGAAACCATCGTTGATATGTATCGCGCTCGTGGTCTCAAAACCGTGACTGTTCGTGCGGGTAACGTGTTTGGCGGTGGCGACTTTGGGGTTAATCGTATCATTACCGGGACTATTTATAGCATTGAACATGGCTATCCGCTGTTCATGCGTAACCCGGAAGGTTCGCGCCCTTATCAGTATGTGATGAATGTTGTTTACGCATTGCTCACCCTTGCCGAAGCAAGATACGAGCGCGAACTGATGAAGCCTTGGTACAATGTTGGCCCGGATAAGGCTACTAATAATCTCCAGATAGCTACCGATTTTGCGAACGCTTACGGGGCTACTCTCCATTGGAGAAAGAGTGAGACCATAGGTTACGTGGAGACAAATAATCTTCACCTTGACTGTAGCGCGTATAAGCGTGAGTTCGGTAGTCTTCCTGATATATACAACTACGAAAACGGTATTCGGACTACGGCGCGTGTCTATAAAGAAATTTATAATGAGCGTGTTTGCACCGATACCAAGCTGTATAACGGAGTGTGG
>JAFYWK010000053.1 GCA_017558065.1 Paludibacteraceae bacterium | reverse complement strand
GTGGCTTCCAGCAGTCCAAGTTCGCCATCAATAGGCGCTTTGATAGTGAGGTTGTCTTTGCGGCGACGAATCATCTGCATATTGAGGCGCATGTTGGCAAGGCTCTCTTGCATCTGGCTGACTTGCACGCTGCGGTAGAGACTATCTTGCTCGGCACGGTGATTGACCAGTTGCAGGCGTTGTTGTGCCAAACGGTGGTCCTCCTCCGCACGGAGATATTCCTCACGAGCAATCAGTTGGTCGGCATACAGTGCACGCTGCGCCTCGGCGGTGCGGCGTGTGCGTTCCACCTCCATTGCCAGTTGCAGACGCTCTTACTCCAGACTGAGTTTCTGCTGCTCCATAGAGATGAGAGTGTTGCGCAGAAGGTTCTCTTTCTCCGCGAGTTCGGCTTCGGAGTTGAGGATTTGCAGGTCGAGGTTGTCGTTGCTGAGTACCAGTATGCGGTCGCCTGCTTTGACATGCGCACCCTCTTCCACGATGATCTCTTGCACGACACCGCCTTCGAGTGGCGAGAGTTGGATAGTGGTCATAGGTTGCACTTGTCCGTTGAGACGAATGTAGTCGTTGAACTCGCCTTCGGTGACAGTGGCGATGGTCAGAGTTTCGGGGTCGATACGCATAGCACCATTGCTGCTGCGAGCAAGGAGAACAATGAGCAGTATAGCCACTGCTGAGCCCAACCAATAGGGCAAGGCTTTTAGGGTGAAGGCACGGGCAATGCCTTTTTTCTTTACGATGATTTTATCCATGATGTTGTGATATTTAGCGTTGTGTAGTGATGTTTAGAGTTGTTCAAGATATGGGGTTCCGTTGTAGTAGCGGACTACGCAGGATTTGATGAAGTACTTCAGCTGGGCGTTGAGGTGCTCGGCTTGAGCATTGAGGTGGTTGTCGGATGAGGTCTTGAGTTCGAGGGGAGAGATAAGCCCTTGTTCGAACTTCTTGCTATTGATGGCATATGCCTCCTGTTGCGCTTTGGCTCGGCGGTCGGCTTGCTTGAGGGCTGCCATTGCACCATCACGGTCTTGCACGGCACGCGCCATCTCTGCCTCTACCTCACGCAGTGTTTGGCGATACTCGGCTTCGGCACGGCGGTAGGCGTTTTTCTTGCGCACGATATTCGACTGGCGCGATAAGCCATCGTAGATAGGGATAGACAAAGACAACTGCACATACTCGCCGCTGTTGTTGATGAACTGACTGGCAAAAGGCATGGCTACATAGTCTTGGGTACGGGGATAGGTGTAGTAACCCGTTGACCAACCGCCTGAGAGGGAGAGCGACGGAGCCAATCGCCAGCGAGCTGTACTGAGATCGAGTTGGGCATTAGCCATGCGATAGGCAGCCAGTGCGACGGATGGGTGGTGAAGAGCTTCGCTGTTAGATACTAGACCGCCTGCGGCTGTTAGACCGCTCGCGTGGCTCGCTGTTAGATTCTCGGTACTCTGGAGGTCTATGAGCAATTCGTGGTCTTCCTCCCACAGCATGAGGTCTTGGAGGGTCATGCGGGCGTCGTTGAGTTGGTTGGTCATGGTGATGTACTGATATTCGCGCTCGGCGAGGTCGGCTTCGAGTTGGATGACATCGGCATGGCTTTTCTGCCCCAATTGTTCTTGGCGCTGTGCCAATTGCAGATTGCTGTTGGCGGTAGCGACTTGGACTTGCAAGGCTTCAGTCATCTGAGTGAAATAGACGACATTGCAGTATGCCTCCATGACTGCGAGGCATATTTGGTCACGGAGTTGTTGCTCCTCTGCGATGCCCATCTTGATGGCAGTCTTGGTGATTTTGAGGTTATTGACAGCCGAAAAACCGTTGAACAGCGTGATAGCACCCGATAGGGAGTAGCCGTTGTTGAACGAGGTAGTGGAGATGTAATTGTTGGTTTCGGGGTCTATTCCGCGTCCGAAGTTCAGCGAGGCGTATGTGCCGCCTTGGATAGTGGGGGTGAAAGCACGGAGGATGGCTTCGCGGTGTGCGATGCGGGCATCGTCGTTGTTAGCGCGTTGGATTTCCATTTTCGCAGAATGGGCGATGGCATACTCCATGCAGTCGCGGAGGGAAAGGGAGGTGGCTGCGCTATGGGCGGCGCAGAGACAGAAGAGGAGAAGGATAGTATATTGCTTTAACATATTGATTGATTTTGTTCTGCAATATACTATTCAAAGGGCGTGCCAAAATATGAAAGGTGTTGATTATCAGCGATGTGACATTTTGGTACTTGTGCGAGAGTGTAAAGAAACTTTACAAAGGGGTGTAAAGGAAATTGACAGAGGCATTTGGCAGGGGAGGCAGACAGTCGATGTTACCGTAACAAAGATTTCTTTGAGGTAGCCAATCTTAATAAAAAGCACTTTTTGGTGGTTGGGTGTTCTTAGGTCGTTCCTTGGTTCTTCTTTGGTTTCTCCTTGGTCTTTTATAAGAGGGGAATAAGGAAGGTACAAAGAGATGGAAATCTTAAGAAAAAGCACTTTTGGATATGTTGTTTACAAAAATCGCCATCTATGCATGGAGCATAAATGGCGATAATAAAACTTACGTTGATTTTTGTATCCCTTGTCTTATAATACATTCAGCACTTGCTCCTTAATCTGCTCGAGGATGTCTTTCATCTTGACAACAATAATCTGCATCTCGCTTTGGTTGCTCTTGCTACCAAGGGTGTTGATCTCACGTCCCATCTCTTGCGCAATGAAACCGAGTTTTTTGCCCACGCCCGTAGTCTCGCCCATTGTCTCGCGGAAGTACTTCAGGTGGTTGGTCAAACGCACTTTCTCCTCGTTGATGTCCAGTTTCTCGATATAATAAATCATCTCTTGCTCCAAACGGTTGCGGTCGATGGCTTGCTGCGTAGTGGCAGACAACTGCTCCAAGTTCGCCTCAATACGTGCTTTGATTTTCTCTACACGGCTTTGCTCGTAGGGTTCTACCTCTGTGAGCAGGGCAGCAATAGCATCCAACTTCTCGCAGAACATCTGATATAGCGATGCGCCTTCTTGTTCGCGAAAAGCATTGAACTGCTTAATCGCCTCCTCGAAGGTTTGCAACACAACAGCCCATTCCTCCTCGTTCACTTCGCTGGAGTCTTGCACCTTCGTGACATCGGGCATGCGCAGGATAGCCGATACAATATCTTGGTTGTTAGCCCAGCCCAATTCCTTTTGCAGGGCTATGAGTTCGCGGTAGTAGTAGGCAAACGCCTCGCGGTTGATAGGTGCGAAACTGCTGGTTGCGTCGCCTTGCGCTGCGTCTTGGTAGTAGATACTCAGGTCGAGTTTACCACGCTCGAGGCGTTGCGCAATGAGGGTGCGAATCTCCAGTTCCTTGCTGCGCAGTTGTGGCGCAATGCGCACGCTGAGATCCAAGGATTTGGAGTTGAGACTCTTGATTTCTACAACCAGTTTCTTGTTGTTGGCTACCAAGCACTCTGCTTTGCCGTAGCCAGTCATGGAGTAAATCATAATTATGAATTAAGAATTATGAATTTTGAGTTTGTTCTATGTTATTTTGTTCTATGTTATTTTGTGTTGTGTCGTTAGGTTGTGCTTGTTGTTGGAAATACGCAGGCGGACCATACATGACCATGATTCTTTCGCTTTGTTCAGGCATATTTTTTTGGCTTTTACATCCGCCCAACAGGGCTATCAGTGCACCTAATAATATATTTATTTTCTTTCTCATATCCTTGCCTTTAACCTCTCGCCTCTATTTTCCGATACAGAATTTGCCAAAAATATTGTTCAAGACCTCTTGTGAGGTGATTTGTCCTGTTATTTCGCCGAGGGCAGACAGGCAGTCTTGCAGGTCCATGCTGAGGAACTCGCCGCTGATCTGCATTTGCAGTCCGTCTTGTACGCGTTGGATAGCATCTTGCGCGCGAACCAATGCCTCATAGTGGCGTGTGTTGCTGATTGTCACCGCGTTGCGTGTGTCGTACTGCTCGCGAGCAAAGTTGATTAATTGTTGCTTCAGTACCTCTACATTGCCGCTTTTAGCAGAGAGATAGATCCTTGCCTCATCACCTTCTCGCCTCATCGCCTCCTTGCCTAAAAGATCCACCTTATTATATACTTGTATAATCTTCTTCTCGCTGGTATCATCTAATTCCGCCAAGATGTTCACGGGTTGAGTAGCATCTTGCAGGTGAATGAGCACAACTGCTTTTTGGGCTGCTTGGCGGCTACGCTCAATGCCTAAGTTCTCAATTGTATCATCTGTCTGTCGCAAGCCAGCGGTGTCGATGAAGCGGAAGAGCATACCGTCGAGCACCAGTGTGTCTTCCACCGTATCGCGAGTAGTACCCTGAATGTCGCTCACGATGGCGCGCTCTTCGCCGAGTAGGGCATTCAGCAACGTGGACTTGCCCACATTAGGCGCACCGATAATCGCTACAGGGATACCCTGTTTAATGGCATTACCCGTCTTGAAAGAGCGGACTAAATTGCCGATGGTGGTATCAATCTCTTGTGCGAGGGCAAACAGCTCGCTTCGGTCTGCAAACTCCAGCTCTTCGTGATCGGCGAAGTCTAACTCCAGTTCTACGAGCGAAGTGAAGGTTAGTAGTCGCTCTCTGAGCATAGCCAACTCGTTGGAAATACCACCACGCAATTGGCTGAGTGCTAAGTCTTTTTCGGCTTTCGTTTGTGCAGCAATCAAGTCGGCTACGGCTTCGGCTTCAGTAAGGTCCATTTTACCGTTGAGGAAAGCGCGTTGGGTGAACTCGCCCGCCTTAGCCAATTGGCAACCTGCATCCACGAGCCATTGCAAAAGTGTCTGTTGGATATACATACTGCCGTGGCAAGCAATCTCCACCACATCCTCGCCCGTGAACGAATGAGGCGCACGGAAGACGCTCACTAATACTTGGTCAAGAATCTCCTGCTCATTGACTATCTCCCCATAATGCACAGTATATGCTTTGGCTTCCGTGAGCGACTTACGCCCATGAAACAGGGTGTCCACTATCTGTATAGCAGACTCACCGCTTACGCGAACGACAGCTATTCCGCCGCTGCCGTAAGGGGTTGATATGGCGCAAATAGTACTCATTTCTTCAATCTTAGCCATTGCCATTCGTTCGTGTTGCGTGTTTCTAGATGGTGCAATCCTATGGCTTCTGCTGCTTGCTGCAAGTGCGGAATATCTTCGGCGTAGAAGCCACTCAGCCAGAGTTCGCCACCGTCTTTGAGTGTTTTGGCATACATGGGCATGTGCTCCACTAATATATTGCGGTGTATGTTCGCCAGTATCAGGTCATACGCGCCATCGGGTGGGGTGCTGCCCAAGCGCACATCGAGTGTCACGCCGTTGGCTTCTGCGTTCTCCAGCGTGTTGGTCACGCTTTTGTCATCTATATCTACTGCCACTACGTTGGTCGCTCCGCATTTCTTAGCCATGATGCCCAGCACGCCAGTACCGCAACCCATATCCAGCACATGGCGCTCCTGCGCGAAGTAGCCTTGCTCTTGTGCCTCCATGAGTGCCTCGATCATCATGCTGGTGGTCTCGTGATGTCCCGCACCGAAAGCGCAATGCGGGGTGATGCGCACGCCCAATGGCAACTCCACAATCTCGTGTTCGGCTTCCCAAGTGGCGTTCCAGTTGATGTCTTCACACTCCTCTGTGCTGAGAAGTGATACGCCTTCGGTATTGGTGATCAAAGCGTTCAGTGCCTGCTGGTTTTCCTCTAAAACGCTGGTCTGAATATAGGCATTCTCACCATCAAACACCTCAAAACCCAAGTCGCACAAGTCTTGTTCGAACAAGTCTTGTTGCCATGTCTGGTCAAACCGATAGGAGAGATGTACAACAGAGTATTGCATAATGATACGTTAAAATTTTCTGCAAAAGTACAACATTTTTTTGATATATGCAAGTGTTTGGCTCGATATATCGCCTACAGCAGGTCTTCTATGATACGATTGAGGATATGAAAACCTTTGGTTGTAGCTATCAATCGACCTGCTTTTTCGGTGAGTAATCCTTGTTGAATATACGGTTGTGCGGCATCCATGTGGACCCACTCTTGGCTTATGCCTTGCTGGGTGCGTAGTCCGAGCATGATGCGTTCCATATGTCGCTGTTCTTCGGTTAGTCGTTCTGTTTCGGGTTGTAGTTGGTGGGCATTGGCTTGCTGGATATAGGTGTCCAAATCGCTGATGTTCCATTGGCGTTGCTCACCGTCGTAGCTGTGCGCTCCTGCGCCCAGACCGATATAGGGTGTGTTGTTCCAATAGCTGGAATTGTGTTTCGACTCGCAGTCGGGCAGTGCGAAATTGCTTACCTCGTAATGGATAAATCCATTCGCAGTCAATTGCTCCACCAGATAATCATACATCTGCATCTCCACTTCTTCGTCCACCGCTTCTACTACACCATGATCGAGTAGGGTGGTGAGTACAGTGCCTTCCTCATAGATAAGGCCATATGAGGAAATGTGTTGCACGCCGAGTTGCAGGGCTTGTGCTACATCGGATTGCCACTGCTGCATGGTTTGTGATGGAAGTGCGTACATCAGGTCGATGGAGATATTGTCGAATCCTGCTTCTTGTGCTATGGTCACTGCTTGGCGTGCTTGTTCTGCATTGTGCCGTCTGCCAATGAGTTGCAAGAGTTCATCATCAAAACTCTGCACCCCGATGCTCAGTCGATTGATACCCAGTTCTCGCCATGCGCGTGCTTTCTCGGGAGTTATATCTCCAGGGTTGGCTTCGAGGGTAATCTCTTGTTTTTCGCCTTTTGCCTTTTGCCTGATAGCCCTTAGTATGGTTTGTAGGTGCTCCACTTGTAGTGTACTTGGTGTCCCACCACCTATATATATGGTGGATATGGGGAAATGGGTATTGGATATGGGCAGGCGGTCTTGCATTTCTGTGAGCAATGCTTCCACATACTGCGCTTGCTTCTCGATGTGGGTAGTAGAGAAAAAGTCGCAGTACTTACAGCGACTTTTGCAAAATGGTATATGTATGTATATGCCAGCCATGATAGTTGACAGTTGACAATTGACAGTTTACAGTTTATCTTTGTCGCCCCAAAGGTGCTTCATCCATTCTGCCATTTTCTGCTCTTGTGGACTGCCTTGGGCGTGCCAGAGTTGGGTGCCTTGCAGGGCATCGGGCATAAACTGCTGTTTGACAAAGTGATTAGGGAAATCGTGGGAATAGAGGTAGTCGTGTCCGTAGCCCAGATCGTCCATGAGTTTGGTAGGCGCATTTCTCAAATGCAATGGCACAGGCAGGTTGCCCGTCTTTTCCACCAACTCCAATGCCTGATTGATAGCCAGATACGCAGAATTGGACTTTTGTGATGTGGCAAGATAGACCGTAGCCATAGCCAGCGGAATACGTCCTTCGGGCCAACCAATCTTCTGCAAGGTATCGAAGCAAGCGTTCGCCACCAACATCGCGTTGGGGTTAGCCAGTCCGATATCTTCGCTTGCGGAGATGACCAATCGGCGGGCGATGAACTTGGGGTCTTCGCCTGCGGCTACCATGCGCGCCAGCCAATAGAGTGCCGCATCGGGGTCACTACCGCGAATCGACTTGATGAAAGCGGAGATAATATCGTAGTGCAACTCGCCGTCTTTGTCGTATGCCACAGGGTTCTGCTGTAGCTGCTTGGTGACTGTGTCGTTGTCAATGACTTTGACACCCGAATTGGTGACTAGTTCGATGATATTGAGCAGCTTGCGTGCGTCGCCACCCGAATAGCGCAGGATGCTTTCTGTTTCTTTCAGTTCTATATTTAGGCTGCGGATGTGTTCGTCGGTGGTCAGTACGCGGTGGAGGAGTTCCAGCAGGTCGTCTTTCTCCAAATGCTTCAGCACATACACTTGGCAACGGCTGAGCAACGGTGTGATGACTTCAAATGAGGGGTTCTCGGTGGTGGCACCAATCAGCGTGATCGTTCCTTCTTCCACGGCACCTAACAGACTATCCTGCTGCGACTTGGAGAAACGGTGAATCTCGTCGATGAAGAGGATGGGGGAGGTGGGTGCTGCGTTGTGTAGCGTTGTGTAGGATTGTGTAGGGTTGGAGGCGAAGAGTCCGCTATTCATTGTACTAAAGCGTTTGGCTTTGTCGATGACCTCGCGCACCTCTTTCACGCCGCTGGTGACAGCGGATAGAGTGTAGAATGGACGCTCCAACTGATGAGCGATGATGCGTGCCAGCGTGGTCTTGCCTACACCGGGAGGACCCCATAGTATGAAGGAAGATAGATTGCCGTTCTCTATCATCTGGCGAAGGATAGCGCCTTCACCTACGAGGTGCTTCTGACCGATGTATTCGTTGAGCGTCTTTGGACGCATGCGTTCTGCGAGTGGCAGCATGATTGTTTGTGGTTTATAGTTGGTAGTTCGCTTTGCTTGAAGTTCGCTTCGCTGGAAGTATTTACAGGGCGCGATTTATAGTTGTCTCATCTTCTCAATCTCGGCTTCGTGTTCGGGTGTGGTGAGTTCGCGGATGTGTGTTTCGGTGCGGACGTCTGTATCTTCCTTATATACTAAATAATGGTGTTCGCCTTTCGTCGCTACTTGTGGTAAGTGGGTGATACTAATCACCTGACGCGAAGCGGCAATCTGCCGCATAATCTCGCCCATTTGGCTGGCGATAGCACCGCTGACACCCGTGTCTATCTCATCGAAGATGATAGTCGGCAGTCCGTTGGTGGAAGCAATCAATGCCTTGATACACAGCATCAATCGGCTAATCTCACCTCCCGAAGCCACTTCCGCTACGCGGCGAAGCGATTGGTTGAGGTTGGCTGCAAACAGGAACTGCACATCGTCCTTGCCTGTAGGTGTGAAATCCTCCGTTGGGGTGATTTGCACAGCCACATTTGCATGCTTCACTCCGAGGCGTTGCATGTCTTCAATGAGGCGAGAGGCTATAGAATCCCCCTCCCGAGCTCCCTCTGAAAGGGAAGGAGTAGGGGAACAGACTTTTTTACGCGAAGCGGTAAGGGCGTCTGCAGATGCGGATAGCACCTGTTTGGCTTGCTCCAGTTCGCCTTGTAGGCGCGCTATATCTTCGTCGTAATTTGCGAGTTGCTGCATCTGCAATCCCAATTCTTCGTGCAACGCGATGAGTTCGGCGATGGTCTGCACGCGGTGTTTCTTCATCAGCGTTTGTAGCATGCTTTGTCGCTCTTGCACTTGCTCCAAACGCATGGGGTCGCGTTCGGTGCGGTCGTAGAGGCGTTGGATGTCGGAAACGATATCTTTGAGTTCGATTTCTACGCTATCGAGTCGATCGGCGATTGGCAATTGGCAATTGGCGATAGCCGACTTGCTGGCATGTATGAGTGAAAGGGCTCCGTTATCGCTATCCAGTTGCTGTAGGGCAGTGGCGAGTGCGGATTGTATCTCCTCGGCATGTGCAAGTCGATATTCCTCGGCTTCGAGTTCTTCTAATTCGTCGGCTTGTAGGTGAGCGTCTTCCAATTGTTGCCATTGGAAAGCCACGTAGTCGGCATCGGCTTGTGCTTTGGCAGCGCGTTGCTGGTATTGATGCAACTCGTGTTGAGCTTGGGTATAACGCTCGTAGGCAGCAGAGTAGGCGTCTTGTTCAGCTTGGTTGTTGGCAATGCTATCTACTATCTGCAACTGGAAGAGGTCGTCTCCGAGCATTAGACTCTCGTGCTGTGAGTGGATGTCTATGAGTTGGCGTGCCAGTGCTTTGAGTTCGGCTTGGGTGACCACCTCGTCGTTTACAAACGAACGCGAACGCCCATTGGTATTGAGTTCGCGGCGAATGATGATCTCCTGCCTTATCGCCTCATCGCCTTTCGCCTCAGCGAATGTTGCCTCAATTACGCAGCGCTCTTCGCCTTCGGTGATGGTTTTGGTGTCGGCACGCGCGCCCATCACCAGATTGAGTGCACCGAGTATGATACTCTTACCAGCACCCGTTTCGCCTGTCATGACGGAGAATCCCTCGTGGAAATCAATGTCGAGGTGCGAGATAAGGGCGTAGTTGCGTATGTGTAGATGGGTAAGCATATTTACGTTTGACAATTTGTTTACGATGCAAATTTTCTGCAAAGGTACTAAATTATTTACAATTTACAAAATTTACCATATACATTTTGATTTTTTATTTGTGTATGTGAGAAAAAAGCAGTACTTTTGCAACATGAAAAAGATTATACCCTATTTGTCGGTAGTTACTGCCATGCTCATTTGGGCAGGTGCTGGGATTGCCGTGAAAGAGGCGTTGGTGGTTTTTAGTCCGCTGACGCTCATCGTATTGCGTTTTACATTGGCGGTGTTGCTGATGTTGTGTATCGGTTTGGTGTTTCGCAAGAACGAGGTGGTGGGATTGCAAAAAGTGGATAGTAAAGACTTGCCGCTGTTTATGTTGGGGGGACTGTTTCAGCCGTTTTTGTATTTTATTTTCGAGACCTATACGTATCAGAGTTTTGCTTCGCCCACGATAGCGGAGGCCTTGCTGAGTACACAACCTGTGATGGCACCATTGTTTGCCTTGGTACTCCTACGCGAGCGAGTAACACGCAATAATATTATAGGTATTGTGCTATCGACTGTGGGTATGCTGATGCTGCTGTTGGTAGGGGCGAATGACTTCGCATTGGGAAGTTCGTGGGGTGTGTTGCTGGCTGTGTTAACGGTCAGTATGTCAGTGAGTTATTCGGTGATATTACGCAAGATTCCTACGCGTTACTCGCCGTTGAGTATCGTGTTTTATGTGCAGTCGTTTGCGTTGTTGTTGTTCTATGTAGTGTGGGGTGGAAAAGCGTTGTATAGCGGTGGTGTGGAATGGTGTAGCAGTGGTGTAGAGTTGTGTAGCGGTGGTGCTGTGTGGTGGAGAAGTTGTGCGGCGGTGGTGTATCTGGCAGTGTTGGCTTCGGTGGCGGCGTTTGTGCTGTTTTGCTATACGGTGCGCGAGATTGGTGTGACGAGGGCGAATGTATTTAACAATGTGCGCCCTGTGTTTACGGCGATATTGATGTGGTTGATCTTTGGCGAGGTGTTGCCTGTGTGGAAACTGGTGGGCATCGTGGTGATTATTGTGGGATTGTTCGTAAGCCAAAGGCGGAGTTGATGACAAGAAGAAGGAGTGAAAAGCGAGGTTTTCCTCGCTTTTTTTTGTATCTTAATGGTAGGCGTAGGTACGTTATTGGGGCGCTTAATAACTAACGAATAACTAACGAATAACTAACGATTGATCGCTGAAAAATGGGTGAAAGGTGGTGAACTTTTTGGGCGAAAGTAATCTTTCTGCATTTTTGTTTGCATATGTGAGAAAAAATGACTACCTTTGTGCGATTTTTTATAAATTAGATGGATTATGCAAGATTTTCAGAGTTTGTGCCAACTAAGGCGCTCATATAGAAAATACACAGACCAGCCAGTAGAGCAGGAGAAACTGGACTATATCATCCGCTGTGCACTGATGTCGCCTGCGGGCAAAAGAATGAACCCATGGCATTTCGTGGTGATTAAGAATGAGGCGATATTGCGCCAATTGGCAGGTTGTCGCACCTATGGTAGTGGTATGTTTGACACCGCTATGGCGGGCATCGTGGTGGCTGCGGACACAAGCGTGATTGATACCTGGCAATGTGATGCCGCTATCGCTGCGCAGAACATATGGCTCGCTGCTGCTGATCAAGGATTGGGTGCTTGCTGGTGTCATGTGTATCAAAGAGAAGGCGCGGAGGACTTGGTGCGCAAGTTGACCAATCTGCCAGAGAACTTTACGGTGCTGTGCGTGATGTCGCTGGGCTACAAGAATGAAGAAAGAAAGCCGTTTGATTTTGAGAAACTGCAATACGATAAGGTAACACAAATAGATTAAAGTTTAGAGTTTAAAGGCAAGGTATATGAAACCAATAATAGCAATTACAGCAGGCGATATCAATGGCGTGGGATATGAGATTATCATCAAGAGTCTCGCAGCGCCACATATCTGCGAAATCTGTCGCCCAATCGTGTATGGTAACGCCAAAGTAGCGCGCCAACACATGCAAACCCTCGATGAGGAGTATCGTAATATCCAGTGGAATATTATCCAAGACCCCAAGCAAGCCAAAGATGGTCGTCTGAACCTTATCACTTGTTATGGCGATGACACACCCGTGCAACTTGGGGTATCCACTCAGGAGGCTGGACAGGCTTCGCTCAAGAGCTTGCAACGCGCATGCCAAGACCTCAAGAATGGACTCGTACACGCCATCGTGACTGCACCTATCAATAAAGATAATATTCAATCGGACGCTTTCCGCTATTCGGGACATACCGAATATTTGACCCAACAGTTCGGCGAGGGAAAAGATAGTTTGATGATGATGATCAGCGACCGTATGCGTGTGGCACTCGTGTGCAACCATACACCTATTGCCAAAGTAGCGGAGACTATCACAGAGGAGCGTATCCTGAGCAAGTTGGCGGTACTCAATGAGACCCTCAAGAAGGACTTCACCTGTCGCAAACCACGCATTGCCGTGTTGGCCCTCAACCCTCATGCGGGCGATAACGGACTTATTGGCGAGGAGGAAATGAATATCATTCGTCCTGCTGTGGCAAAAGCGCAGGAGCAAGGCATCTGGGCGTTTGGTCCTTACTCGGCTGACGGCTTCTTTGGCGCAGGACAATACAACCATTTTGATGCAGTGCTGGCGATGTACCATGACCAAGGTTTGGCACCATTCAAGGCACTGGATATGAGCGGCGTGAACTTCACCGCAGGTCTGCCCCTGGTGCGCACTTCGCCTGATCACGGTACGGCGTATAACTTGGCGGGTAAGAACGAAGCTGATGCGACCAGTATGTTGCACGCTATCTATGCGGCGATAGATATTCTGCGCCAACGCGAGGAGAACGAGAAATTGCTCGCTAATCAACTCGTGGTGGAAGTCAAAGAAGTGAAAAAGGAATACAAAGTAGAGAAATTTATACCACAAGATTAATATGACAAGTCAAGAGATTAGACAATCCTTTTTGGATTATTTTGAGAAGAAGGGACATAAGATTGTACCTTCAGCACCTATGGTCATCAAGGATGACCCAACACTGATGTTTACCAATGCTGGTATGAACCCATGGAAGGGTATCATCCTTGGCAATGACCCTATTCAATATCCTCGCGTGGCTGACTCGCAGAAGTGTCTTCGCGTGAGCGGTAAGCACAACGACCTCGAGGAAGTAGGTCACGACACCTATCACCACACCATGTTTGAGATGCTCGGTAACTGGTCGTTTGGCGACTACTTCAAGGCGGGCGCTATTGATATGGCATGGGAGTACCTCGTGGATGTGCTCAAACTCGATCCAAAGAACCTCTATGTGACCGTCTTCGAGGGCTCACCAGAAGAAGGCATCGAGCGCGATAACGAGGCAGCCAGCATCTGGGCAAAGCACTTGCCTGCAGACCATATCCTCGACGGCAACAAGCACGACAACTTCTGGGAAATGGGCGATACAGGTCCTTGTGGTCCTTGCTCCGAGATTCATGTGGATAGCCGTAGCGAGGAGGAGAAAGCTGCCGTGTCTGGTCGTGAGCTCGTCAATAAAGACCACCCACAGGTGATCGAGATTTGGAACCTCGTGTTCATGCAATACAACCGCAAAGCCGATGGCTCGCTCGACTCGCTGCCATACAATGTGATCGATACGGGTATGGGCTTTGAGCGTCTGGTACGCACCATGCAAGGCAAACAATCGAACTACGACACCGATGTGTTCCAACCAATGCTGAAGAAAATAGGCGAGATCTGCGGTGCTGAATATGGCAAAGAGGAGAAGGTGGATGTGGCCATGCGCGTGATTGCTGACCATATCCGTACCATAGCTTTTGCTATTGCAGATGGTCAGTTGCCAAGCAACGAGAAGGCAGGTTATGTGATTCGCCGAATCCTTCGCCGTGCTGTGCGATATGGCTACACTTTCCTCGGACAACGCGAGGCATTCATGTACAAACTCGTGCCACAACTCATCGCGGATATGGGCGCCGCTTATCCAGAACTCGTGAAGCAAGAGGGACAAATTACTCCTGTAATCAAGAGCGAGGAGGACGGATTCCTTCGTACTTTGGACAAGGGTATCAGTCTGCTCGACAAACTGATGAAAGAGGCTAAGGGCAAAGAGATCTCGGGTGTGGATGTGTTCACATTGAAAGATACCTATGGTTTCCCTCTCGATTTGACCCAATTGATTCTCAGCGAGAATGGTTTTACTACCAACGAGGAGGAGTACAACAAGGCATTGGAGCACCAAAAAGAGATGGGACGTCAAGCTAACAAACAAGAACTGGGCGACTGGAATGTGTTGGCAGAAGGCGATAGCGAGTTTGTGGGTTACGACGAACTGAGCTGCGAGACTAAGGTGCTTCGCTACCGCAAAGTGGAGCAAAAGGGCAAGAGTTTGTATCAGGTGGTACTCAGCAAGACCCCATTCTATGCAGAGATGGGTGGTGAGGTAGGTGATACAGGTACACTGGGTAATGTACGCGTACTCGACACCAAGAAAGAGAATAACCTTGCTGTTCACCTCTTGGCAGAACTGCCAGCAGATATAGAAGGTACATTGGTGGCTACCGTAGATACATCTCGCCGTCAAGCTATTGCTTGCAACCATACCGCTACTCACATCGTGCACTATGCACTCCGCCAAGTATTGGGCGAGCATGTGGAGCAAAAAGGTAGTTTCGTCAACGCCGATAGCTTGCGCTTTGACTTCTCACACTTCCAAAAAGTGACTCCAGAAGAACTCCGCCAAGTGGAGATTCTTGCCAACGAGATGATTCGCCAAGACTTGCCACTTGAGGAGAGCCGTAACACTCCAATTGCGAAGGCAAAAGAAATGGGCGCTATGGCACTCTTTGGTGAGAAATACGGCGATGAGGTGCGTGTGATTAAATATGGTCCTTCAGCAGAGTTGTGCGGTGGTTGCCACGTAGGTAGCACAGGTAAGATTGGTGCGGTACGTATCGTGATGGAGACCAGTGTGGCTGCGGGTGTACGCCGTATTGAGGCGGTGACAGCAGCCAAGGCAGATGAGCTCTACTACAAGCAAGTAGATTTGCTGGGTAACTTACGCGGACTACTGAACAACCCACAAGACCTCGAAGGCGCTATCCGTAAAGCCCTCGATGAGAACGCTGCGCTGAAAAAACAAATCGAGACCTTTATGGCAGAGAAAGTGGAGCGCTACTGCGACGAACTTATCGCCAAGGCAGAGGAGCAAAACGGTGTGGAACTCGTTCGCCTCACAGGCAACGTGGACCCAACCCTATTGCGTAATATGCCACTTATTTTGAAGAATAAGATTGCTCATAAGCATTTCGCTCTGGTAGCTGCTACCGAGTGGGAAGGCAAGCCAATGATTGCTGTGGTGCTTTCTCCATCAATGGTAGAGGCAGGCAAGAATGCCGGACAGATCATCAAGTCTGCTGCCAAGAATATTCAAGGTGGTGGTGGCGGTCAGCCATGGATGGCTACTGCTGGTGGTCGCAATGTGGAGGGGCTTGCTGCTGCTATGGAGGAGATGCTAGGCGTAGTACTAGCTAACTAGTCCAACTATCAGCACTAGTACTACTAGTATAACTAGCCTAACTAGTAAAAAAATGAAAACCCTAACAGGGCATTTGCCCATGAAATATCGTTCTGCTGCCCGTTTCGTGCTCGTAGGAGCATTGGGAACGGGCGTGCAGTATGGTATATACTATCTGTTGTTGATGGTGTTTAATCGCCATTGGCCTGATATGGGTATATTGACCTCTGTAGCGTTTACGGCAGGGTTTGTGGTGGAGATGGTGTGCAACTATTTTCTGACAAGTTACTACACGTTTCGTGTAACACCATCGCTGAAGAACATAGGTGGGTTCCTCTTTGGGAGGGCGTTGAATTATGTTATTCAGTTGTTGTTTTTGCACACAATGATATGGCTGCATATCTCTGCGGAGTGGGCTGGTATCATAGCTATTATGTTGGCTGGGGTGATCAATTATTTTGTGTTGTTGCCCTTCTTTAGACAACAAAAGAAAGAAAAGTAGTCTTATGTTGTATATAGAAGTGCCCAAAGGACGCCGTTTGGTGTGGTATCTGGCTATGGAGGAGTACCTTGCCAAGCATGTGGTGGAGCAAACATTCGTGACGTGGGTAGTGTCGCCGACGGTGATTTTTGGTCGCCATCAGGTGATGGAAGCCGAGGTTAATATGGCTTACTGCCAAACAAATGGTGTCGCTATGTATCGCCGCAAGAGTGGTGGTGGATGTGTCTATGCCGATGAGGGTAACTTGATGATGAGTCTTATCTCCCCCAATAAACATAGCGAACAAGTCTTTCAATCGTTTTTAGATAGCGTATCGGGTGTTCTGCGTGACATAGGTTTCGCTGCGGTGAAGTCGGAGCACAATGATATCATGGTGGAGGGATGTAAGGTGTCGGGTAATGCCTGCTACGCCCTGCCTACAGGCACAATTGTACATGGCACGCTGCTGGTGAATGTGGATTTCGATGCATTGCAACAGGCGATCACTCCATCGGTAGAGAAACTGACCAAGCACGGTGTTAAGTCGGTGCGCCAACGTGTAGCCAACTTAACCCAATATGCAGCATTTGATTCTATAAAAACGATAGAAGGAGTTAATGCACACCTTATTAATACGCTGTGTGCGCGTACGCGCGCGCTCACGCGAGAAGAAATAGCTGCAATAGATGAAATAGAAAAGGATTATCTCAATCCGCAGTTTATTGCGGGAAAATTATCATAGCGCACAATCAAGTATCATCATCAGTACAAAACCTGCGGTGAATCCCAGAGTAGGAATGTTACTATGCGGTTCGGCTTGCGCTTCGGGAATCAGTTCTTCCACCACTACATACATCATCGCACCTGCTGCAAATGCCAATAAATAAGGCAATGCAGGCGAGATAAATGAGATGAGTACAATAGTCAAAATACTTGCTATGGGCTCTACTATGCCCGATAGCGCTCCTATGAAAAATGCTTTCTTTTTGCTCATGCCTTCAGCATGAAGAGGCAACGAAAGAATCGCACCTTCGGGAAAGTTCTGCAACGCAATACCTATCGCCAATGCCCATGCTGCCGACATAGGGATAGACGCGCCGTCTGCCATTGCAGACGCCAAAATCACTCCGACAGCCATTCCTTCGGGTATGTTGTGCAAGGTGACAGCCACTGAGAGCATGGTGGTGCGTTTCCATTGTTTCTTGGGGGATAGACCCTCTGGCTTGTTAGCTCCTATGTGCAGGTGAGGAATCAGTGTGTCCAGCAATAGTAAAAATAAGATACCTAACACAAAACCTACTGCAGCGGGTATCCATTCGCTTCCTCCCGCTGCAACCGACATCTCCATGCTGGGTAGAATCAACGACCAAATGCTGGCCGCCACCATTACACCCGATGCAAAACCTAAGAGGGTTTTATGGGCAATAGGTGATGATGATATAAGGCGATTGGGCAAAAACACCATGGCTGCACCAAGGAGAGTTCCTATAAAGGGGAGAAGTAGAATGGGTAACATAATCGTCGGTAGTTAATGGTGACACTATAAACTATACAATCACTATGCAAAGGTAATTTAAAATCATCATACGCACAAGGACATGTGCGTAAAAAATAAGAAAGATGAAGAATTTTTACAAAAAAATGCAAAAAGATTTGGTGGAGTGAAAAAAAAATAGTAACTTTGCACGATTTTTCGTGTATAGTAGGGGATAGTGTAGGGTTTTGAGATGCGAAAATGAGGAGGGAAAATGGGGTAACTAATTAGAAATAAACTAAATACAAAAATAAAATGTCAAAGATTTGTCAAATTACAGGCAAGAAAGCCATGGGTGGATGCAATGTGTCTCACTCAAAACGTCACACAAAGAGGACGTTTGATGTGAACCTCTTCCACAAGAAGTTCTACTGGGTAGAACAAGATATGTGGATCATGCTGAACGTGAGTGCAGCTGGTCTGAGAACTATTAACAAGATCGGATTGGATGCCGCTTTGAAGCGTGCTTCTGAGAAGGGTTACATTTAAACAAAGGAGGATTCGTTATGGCAAAGAAAAGTAAAGAAGCACGTGTCCAAGTAATCTTGGAGTGCACCGAGCACAAGGCCAGCGGTATGCCAGGTACATCACGCTACATTACCACCAAGAACCGCAAGAATACTCCTGAGCGTTTGGAACTCAAAAAGTACAACCCAATTCTCAAGAAGTACACCATCCACAAAGAAATTAAGTAATTAACCATTTTAATTAAGAAAGGCTTAGTACTATGGCAAAGAAAGCGGTCGCAACCCTTCACACTGGTAACGCTGGTCGTAACCATACCAAGTGTATCAAGATGGTTAAGAGCCCTAAGACAGGTGCTTACATCTTCCAAGAAGAAATTGTTGAGAACGAAAAAGTTGCTGCTTATTTCAAGTAATCGAAAAAATCAGCATAAAATAATTAAAAATGCACACTTTTTTGGTAGTGTGCATTTTTTTTTGTACCTTTGCAAGCGTAATTGGGGAAAAAGGAGCGGAAATATGAACTGATAATGGCGTAAGCCGCTGTGGAGTACTATGTTAGGAATTATCATTAATCCAAAATCGGGCAAACGAGCATTTCGTATGCAGCGACTATATTTGTGGAAACTGCTGAAAGAACGTCGCCAACCTTTTATATATCGCGTGACTAAATATGCTAATCATGCCATCGAATTGGCACGCGAACTCGTTGAGGAGAAAGGATGCACCCAGATTCTTGTTCTTGGTGGAGACGGCACTCTCAGTGAAGTGATCAATGGTATCATGCGTGCAGAACTTACGCCCGAGCAACGTGCCAAGATACAGTTTGGACTCATGCCTCGTGGTACTGGTAATGATTTTGCGCGCCATTGGGGACTGAACAAGGATTTCAAACGCTCGTTGGATATTTTCTTTCAAGGGCACAGCAAGCCCATTGATGTGGGATGTGTGACCTATTGGCGTAATAATATCCCTCATCATCGTTATTTTATTAACTCATTGGGTTTTGGTATAGAGCCCATGTGCTGTCGATATGCCGAGCAGCTGAAGTATTATATAGGCAGTCATCATGTGAACTATTTCTTTGCGCTTATTTGGTCGCTCACCAAATACAAGAATCCTCACTTGCGTTTGGATGTGGATGGTAAGACCGTAGTGGAAGGGAAAATGTTTGTTACTAGTATTGCTAATGGCTCATATGTGGGGGGCGGTATGAAGCTCAATCCCGATGCAGACCCATGCGATGGTGTGTTGCATGCGATGTTCTTGACTCCTCCGTCGTTCAAAGAGATTTGTCAAGCTGTTCCTCGCTTGTTTGATGGTCGCTTGCATGAGTTGCCATTTATTCATCCTGTTGTTTCTGATAATCTGCTTATGCATACCAAAAAACACCAATCTTTTGAGGCAGATGGTATTGTGATGGATGTTAGTGGTCCATGTAAGGTGAGTTGCCTAAAAGGGGCTCTGCAGATGATTGTGCCAGAATATTGTTTGTAGGATATTGGTTATTGGACAAGTGTGGTCGCGAAAGATTCAGCTTCGGAGAGTTGGTTGATTTTGCCCACATCCATCATACGATAATTCTCAGGGATAAAAGCTCTGAGAATTTCTTTTTCTGCAATACTCAAGTATAGGTCTATCAACGAAAACTTCTCTCCTTTCTCGGCTACTACCTTATCCATTACCTCGAAAATGCGGGGATTAAGCAGTTGCATGCCAGAGAAGGCTAACTTTCGGGTATTGGCTATCGGATATTGATTGTCGGCTACGGGGCCTCGGACTTCTCCAGTGGCAATATTGGTCCAACCGCAGAGGCGACTGCTATCGTCAAAGAGTAAGTAGCGCTGTGTATCGCGTGGATAGACAACTACTACGCCCATCTCGTCTGGATTATATGCTTTTAGTAGAGTAGGGATGTCTATATTGGATAGGATATCCACGTTGCAAATCAGTATTGGATCCTTTGGGCATTCGGACGCCGGAAGCCGGAAGCCTGTAAGTAAGGATTTAGCTTTGCGTAGTCCCCCTCCCGTTTCAAGTAGCATGTCGCGTTCATCGCTTACTTGAATATTGCATCCGAAATAATTGTTCTCGCGAAGGTAGTCAATGATCTTATCGGCGAAGTGGTGTACATTGACCACAATGTCGGTAATCCCCGCTGCTTTCAGTTTTTCTATCTGCCATTGTAGCAATGTCTTACCGGCCAAAGGCACAAGTGCCTTTGGCATAGTATCAGTTAGCGGCTTGAGACGTGTGCCCAGTCCCGCAGCAAAAATCATTGCTTTCATTATTCAGCTGTTGTTGTGGTCGTTTCGTCAGTCTCCTCAATGAGTTTTTCACTTTTGAGATCCTCGTAGAAAGCGGCGCGAGCAGTAAGCATGTATGGTTGCACAAAGAGCATGCCCACACCTGCAGTGCAAAATACTAGCAGAATCCAACCAAAGAAGGTTAGGTCAAGAACAAAAAGATTCCACTTCTGTCCGCGCATCATCTCACGGCTAATCTTCATGGCCTCGCGTGGAGTGAGTTCTGGATAATCGTGTAGCAAGTATGGTACCATGCTATAGGCATAGCTAAGAATAATGGCGCCAATACCCAATGTGACAACCGCCAGCAATGAGCTAAGAATCATGATAAGCAGACCAGCAACAAGGAAACGCATGTTGGCATAGGCATGTTGGCGGGCGTAGGTGATGGTGTAATTCACAACGTTGGTTTTGTCGGTACGCACAAGGTCAAGCAATGAGATGTAGAATGCATATTGCAGAGGTAGTACCAATACTGAGAGTAGGGTGGTGATTGATCCTCCCCAGTCAGAACCTTTGATAGAGGCGATGATGGATGGGGTGGAAATCGCTATAGCGATAAGGAGAATAATGAGTGATGCAATGGCAGCATCTCCCCATTGATTGCGAAGTGCTTCGCGCGCTTGCGCGCGATATTCATAAGGAGTCTTCATAATGATAATAGTTGATAATTAATTTGCATGCAAAGATACTGCTTTTTTTTGAAATCTGCAAGCATAATACAAAAAAAGACACCCTAACGGGTGTCTTTTGTGTCCTCCCAGGGACTCGAACCCTGGACCCACTGATTAAGAGTCAGTTGCTCTACCAACTGAGCTAGGAAGACTTGCTTCTTTTCAAAAGCGAGTGCAAAGGTACTGCTTTTTTTTGAATTGACCAAATATTTTTACAAAAAAGTGCTTTTTTTTGCATATTTCATAAAAAAGTAGTAACTTTGTAGCCTATTTTATGTTGGATAACTATGGCACAATCATTAAGTCTATTATTTTTTGAAGCAACAGGTAAAAAAGCAGGTGAGCAAACAGCATTGACTGCCTCTGGTAGCAATCGCAGATATTACCGTATAGAGAGTGAAGATAAAACGGCTTCGCTCATTGGCGTACAAGGTACTTCGCGTGACGAGAATCATGCTTTCCTCTATATGGCTGAGCATTTTATGCAGAAAGGGCTGAATGTACCTAAAGTGCTGGCAGTGAGCGATGATGAGATGAATTATGTGCAACAGGATTTGGGCAATGTGCTGCTGTTTGACTACATAGCAGAGGGCAGAAAGACGGGTGTTTTCAGCGCGAAGGAGAAGGATATGTTGCGTGAGACAATGCGTGCACTGGCTCGTTTTCAGGTGACAGGTGCTGAGGATTTTGATTTTAATCAATGTTATCCGCAGCCTGAGTTTAACTTGCGTTCTATACTTTGGGACCTTAATTATTTCAAGTATTGTTTCCTGAAGGCGACAGGACTTGACTTCCAAGAAGATAAGTTGGAGAATGAGTTTGAGCGTTTGGCTTATATCCTTTTGCAAAATCGAATGAACGCTTTCATGTATCGTGATTTCCAATCACGCAATGTGATGGTGCATAAGGAAGCAGACGGTACTGAAGTACCGTACTTTATTGATTTCCAAGGGGGAAGGAAAGGTCCGGTGTTCTATGATGTGGCTTCATTCCTCTGGCAAGCCAAGGCGAATTTCCATCCCGATTTGCGGGAGGAATTGGTAGAGGTCTATCTCGAAGAATTGCAGAAGTATATGCCTGTAGATAAAGAGGTGTTCTACGAGACGCTGAAGCACTTTGTGCTCTTCCGTACGATGCAAGTGCTTGGCGCATACGGCTTTAGAGGATACTTTGAGAAGAAACCGCACTTCTTGCAATCCATCCCATTTGCGATAGATAACCTGCGTCATCTCTTGAAGCATGCGAGCGAGGATTATCCATACTTGATAGAGGTGTTGCAGAAGATGACAGAGATGAAGCAGTTTAAGGATGTGGGCATGCGCAAACCATTGGTAGTGAGAGTGATGAGTTTCTCGTATAAGAAAGGCATCCCCGCTGACCCATCGGGTAATGGTGGTGGATTTGTGTTTGACTGCCGTGCAGTGAATAATCCTGGTAAGTACGAGCGTTATACCCACTTCACGGGCATGGATGAACCTGTGATTAAGTTCCTGGAGGAGGATGGCGAGATTGCTCCATTTTTGCAGCAAGCATATCAGTTGGTGGACTTCTCCGTGAAACGCTATATGGACCGCGGATTCCAAAACTTGATGGTTTCGTTTGGTTGTACAGGTGGACAGCACCGTTCGGTATATTCGGCGGAGAAGATGGCACAGCATATCAATGACAAGTTTGGTGTGGAGGTGCAACTCATTCACCGTGAGCAGAATATAGAGCGCGTGCTCAATGCGAAAGATTAGTGTTGTTTAGTGGACGCTGCGCTACTGTTTAGTGTTTAGAGCATGGTTGTATTTGCGATATTGTTTTCGGTATTAACTTCACTTTCGAATGGTATGTTTCATACCACTTACGAAACAGAGGTGACTGCTACGGCAGATTCGTGCAATGCGGTTGTCGATGATATGATATATTGTCTGCAAACCAATCCCGAACTGCTATCAGAGCAGTATTTTGCTGGATTGGGTATGCAAGAGGATACAGACAAAAATGCCTTTTATCTGGAGTGGAAGGAGTCGTCCTATTATCCCGAAAAGCAGTATAGCAAGTTGGTCTTGGATGTGTTGGTGAATGAAAAACCTTTTCTCAGGGATGTAGTGATTGGGGCATATGTGACTGATAGTTTGGCGGGTGAACGCCGCGACATTCGAGTGGATATACGCTATGCTGGTACGCTGATAAAGGAAGCATACGGCTCATTTCATATACAACCTACGGGTGAGAATACTTCGAAAATAGGTATGGATGTGCATGTGAAGTTCGGTTGGTTCTTCCGTATATTCATCTCTCGCAAAGTGTATAGCGATACTATCGATTGGCGATTGGTGCGATTTGTACAAAACTTGAAGCTCCGCGCAGAAGGTATAGTGGCTAATGATGCGTATTGGAGTGCTGTTGACAAACAGCCCGGCCTTTAAACTTTCAACTTTAAACTTTCAACTAAAACAATGGATATATTAGAACGAATAGATGGACTGGAGGCGAAGTTTCACGAGGTGAGTTTGCTCATCACTGACCCTTCGGTGATTGCCGATCAGGCGCGCTATGTGCGATTGAATCGTGAGTATCGCGATTTGGAGCGCGTATTGGAGTCGGCTGAGAAATACAAGAAAGCAGTCAATAACTTGGCAGAAGCCAAAGAGATTTTCTACAACGAGTCGGATGCCGACTTGCGTGAGATGGCTCGTGCGGAGATTGATGAGTTGGAACCACAGATTCCTGATTTAGAGGAAGAAGTGAAGCTCATGCTTCTGCCTCAAGACCCTGAGGACGGCAAGAATGTGGTGATGGAGATTCGCGCAGGAACAGGTGGTGATGAAGCATCGATTTTTGCGGGAGACTTGTTCCGTATGTACAGCAAGTATTTTGAGACACACGGCATGAAGATGACTGTTAGTAGTTTCTCAGAGGGCGCTGTGGGCGGATACAAGGAAATCATCTTCAATGTGTCGGGCGAGAATGTCTATGGCACATTGAAATACGAATCAGGCGTGCACCGTGTGCAACGCGTGCCTGTGACCGAGACCCAAGGACGTGTGCATACATCGGCTGCGACGGTGGCTGTATTGCCAGAGGCAGACGAGTTTGAGGTGCATATCAACGAGGGTGAGATCAAATGGGAGACTTTCCGCTCAGGCGGTGCAGGTGGTCAGAACGTGAACAAAGTGGAGTCGGGTGTGCGCTTGCGCTACAACTGGAAAAACCCTAACACGGGCGAGGTGCAAGAGATACTCATTGAGTGTACCGAGACGCGTGATCAGCCAAAGAATAAGGAACGTGCTCTCTCGCGCCTGCGTACGCAGATCTACGATAAGGAGCATCAGAAGTATATTGATGACATCGCTGCACGACGCAAGACGATGGTCAGCACAGGTGACCGCTCCGCGAAGATTCGTACTTATAACTATCCGCAAGGGCGTATTACCGACCACCGTATCGGCTATACGATCTACAACCTTACTGCCTTTATGGATGGCGAGATTCAAGGCGTGATTGATGCGTTGCAAGTGGCGGAGAATGCCGAGCGCATGAAAGAGAGTGAATTGTAGTAGATTCGCCACTGATCTACTACGCAAGGTATCGGAATAGTGCGTGTATTGTGCGTCTATTGTCCGTGTATTGTGCGTGAATAGTGCGTAATTGACAAGGAAAATATAAAGGAAAAACGATTATGTATTTGTTTTATACCCCCGACATAGAGACAAGTCATTTCCTCAGTGAGGAGGAATCGGCACATTGTGTGCGTGTGCTGCGCTATGACCGTGGCGATGAGATTTTGCTGACCGATGGGCGCGGGACGACCTACCATGCGCGTATCACCAATCCGCATCCTCGCCATTGCGAGTTTGAGATTATCAGTCAAGAGCAGCAAGAGAAGACACACAATATCTATTTGCATGTGGCTATTGCGCCTACGAAGAATATCGAGCGCTTAGAGTGGATGGTGGAGAAATGTACGGAGATAGGTGTAGATGAGATTACGCCTTTGCTGTGTCGTTTCTCGGAGCGCAAGAACTTGCGCAACGACCGATTGGAGAAGATTATCCTTTCGGCTGCAAAACAGTCGCTTACGCCATATCTGCCCCAGCTGAATCCATTGACCGATTTTACCTCACTTATGAAGCAATATGGCGGAAATGAGAATATAGACAAGTATATTGCCCATTGCTACAAGGATGAGAAGCGCGAGTTGAAAGATGCGCTGCGAAAGGGTAGGGATGTGCTTATTTTGATTGGTCCCGAAGGCGACTTCTCGGAGCAAGAAGTGGAATTGGCAATTGCCAATGGCTTTGTTCCCGTAGGATTGGGGCGTTCGCGCCTGCGCACAGAGACAGCAGGCGTGGTAGCATGCCATACGGCGGTGCTGTTGAATGAATAAGCCTACCCCCATCCCCTCCCTAAAGGGAAGGGAGGATGTTAGAATATGTTAGAGCAACTATTACATATTGACACGGAGATATTGTTGGCTATCAACGGCTGGCATGCGCCATGGGCGGATACGCTGATGTGGATCATTTCGGCGAAGGCGACATGGATTCCGCTATATGTGCTATTGATTGGCTTGCTCGTTTGGCGTTACCGCAAGCCCGCAATGACAGGCGTGAAGTGGCTACAAAGAGTGCCTGCTTGCGTGGTGATGATAGTCATGATAGCAATGGCAGTAGGTGCTGCGGACTTTATCGCTTCGGGAATATTGAAGGACCTTGTAGCTCGCCCACGCCCCACGCGCGTACCTGAATTAGAAGGTGTGCTGCACTTGGTTAACGGCTATAGGAGTGGACGATATGGGTTTGTGAGTAGTCATGCAGCCAACACCATGGCGTGTGCATTGCTCTTTTCGCTGATTTGGCGCAACAAAATAGCCACCTGTGGCTTGATGCTTTGGGTGGCGGCGAATTGCTATAGCAGAATGTATCTTGGGGTACATTATCCCACAGATATTATGGGTGGTCTTGTGGTTGGTGCTCTGGTGGCTGTGGGAGCGTATCATGTACTTCGTGCGCTGAAGATGATGCAGTATCGTGATGCGGAACTACCAGATTACAAGGGTGATGAGGGGTGCGTGGATGATGCTCCACTTGGCGATTCATAAATGCTGCAAATTGTTCGGGGCTAAGAATATGTTTCAGTTCTTCCTGCATTTGTATCATACGCTGTATAGCTTCGTTACGTGTGTTGCTAATATCCCGCAATGTGGCATATTTGAGATGCATATGAAATAGTATGTCGCGTAGTACGCTATCCGTGATATTCAACTCTCGAACCAACATCTCTGTCTGCTTCTGAGCTATATCTGCTGCGGTGCGACGAGGTTGAACGCTCTTTTGAGCAACCATAGAAAGTGATAACGCCAACAAAACCAATGATATGTAGAATGAACGAATCATACAGCAAAAATACTACAAAAATTATGCCAAAAACCCAACGTTCTTATAAGGCAGAGTGGAAAATAGCGCAGAAGCTCTATTTTTCAGATGAGCACAATCGTCGCTCATCGCGTCCTGCTGTGCGTGTGGCATTGATTGGAATCATCATTGGAGTAATGGTCATGACTGTGGCTATCAGTGTGGTGGTGGGATTCAAACAGGAGATAACACAGAAAGTAGCTGGTTTCGGTAGCCATATACAAGTGGTGAATTTCGACAATAATTCCACTTACGAACTGAATCCAATTCAATATTCGGATTCCTTGATAGAAGTGCTTCAGGGGATTCCGCATGTTACACATGTATCCACTTTTGTTTCCAAACCAGGTATAATCAAGACGGATAGCGCTTTTCAGGGAATCGTTTTCAAGGGTACTGATTATTGGGATTATTTCACGCAAAACTTGGTGGAGGGTGCCTTGCCGCAGAATACGAATGAAGTGTTGATTTCCACAGAGTTGGCTAATCAACTGCAATTGCAAGTAGGTGAGAATTTCTTATGCTACTTCATTCAAGAAAACTTGCGTGTGCGCCGTTTTTATATTGCAGGTCTGTACAATACATGCATGAGTGAATTGGACAAATTATTCATTCTTGGCGATATAGATGTGGTGCGCCAACTCAATGCTTGGCAGGATAATCAAGCTTCTGGCATCGAGATATTGGTGGATGATTTGCGTCATTTAGATGCCACCACGCATGCTGTTTATTATGCAACAGCCAATCGTTTGAGCGAATCGGGCGAAGCGTATTATACACAAAATCTGGAACAACTCAATCCGAATATTTTTGGTTGGCTTGATTTGCTGGATATGAATGTGGTGATAATCATTGTCCTTATGTTGTGTGTGTCTGGCTTTAGTATCGTCACGGGATTGATTATTTTGATTTTGGATAGTGTTTCTCTGATAGGTACACTCAAGGCCTTAGGTGCAAGTAATCAATTTGTTAGACGGATATTCATCTATCAAGCGCTTATGTTGATTGGCAAAGGTATGTTATGGGGTAACGCGATAGGTCTGGGTATATGTGCCTTGCAGTATTTCACGCATTTGATACCTTTGGATGCTGCGTCCTACTATGTGAGTTATGTGCCGATGGCATTCCCATGGGGTGGCTGGCTTGCGCTTAATGTGGGTGTGCTACTCGTGTCATGGATGGTATTATTGGCTCCTTCGGCTATCGTTACGCAGATTAGTCCTGCCAAGGTAATGCATTTTGAGTGAGGTATAATGTATGAAATTTGTTACTTCGGTTGATATTGTTCCTTCTATCAAGAAGATCAGTTACAGTGATAAGATTTTGCTGCTGGGTTCGTGCTTTGCCGATAATATCGGTACTAAGTTCGGAGAGTATTATTTTCCAACAACGGTTAATCCCTTTGGCACAATGTATAATCCTGCCTCAATTGCCTCAGCGCTACACACCGCTCAATCGCCGCACCATCTTACCCCAATCATCCACCACAATGGATTATGGCACTCGTTTTCTCATCATGGTAGTTTCTCGTGTGCGAGCAAAGAGCAACTTCTATACGCATGCGAACAGAGTAGGGCGCAGTTACGTGAGGCGTTGCAGCATGCGACAATGGTGATCATCACTTTTGGCACAGCGTGGGTGTATGAATACGAAGGTCAGGTTGTCTCGAATTGCCACAAGATACCTGCTAATCTCTTTGTTCGCAGGCGCTTGACGGTGGATGAGATAGTCTCCATATGGCAACCTGTATTGGCATCTATGCCCGACAAACATTGGATTTTCACGGTTAGTCCTATTCGCCATATCAAAGATGGACTACATGACAACCAACTCAGCAAGGCAGTTCTCTTACAATCAATAGAGCAATTATCTCAATTGTCAATAGCCCACTGCTCCTATTTCCCTTCTTACGAAATCATGCTGGACGAACTGCGCGATTATCGCTTTTATGCGGATGATATGCTGCATCCTTCGTCGGTAGCTGTGGAGTATATTTGGCAGCGCTTTGTGGATGCGTATATGACGGCAGACACGCAAAACGAGATGCGCACTCTGCATCAGTTATGGCGTGACCGTCATCATCGTTTCTTGCATCCCGAATCAGATGAGGCGCGTTCGTTTCAAGAGAAGATATGCAAGCGCTTGCAGGATATTCAGCAGCGCTATCCTTGGATAGAATAGATTGTATTGTGCTACTTGGGGTACACGGCACGAATGGTATGGCCGTAGTAGCGATAGCGATATGTGGTATTGCCTGTTGTAGAATCAAAGTATAGGTGATAGGCGTTGTTGGCTTTTGTTTCATATAGCGAACTCGACCAATAGTAACCACATGCATTCGCATTGAATAGTGTGCTATAGTTCTTGCTGCCTGCTGCGGGTAAAAAAATGCTATTGCCGTTGTCTGCAATCACTTCATAACCATTGATGCCATTTCTGCTGGTCCATACCCATGTGCACGACACGGCCAGTTCGTACCACTCTTCGTTAGTTGGCATACGCCAATCGCCTCCCCATTCTGTATTAGCCACATCGTCCACCAGTTCCAATGTCTGGATATGATCCATGGCGCCAAAATTGCTACTGGTATTGCTTTGCACGACATATTTGGTCATGTTGAGGTATGACCCGGTACAATGTGAATAAGTTGTCCATGTATAGGAGTTTCTTTCTTCTTGCTCTCCCCATGCATAGTAATGACCATATCCTTCGGGCTGCTGGGCTCCGATATTCAGTGTCGCCCATTTCACGGATAGCCCCATATCCACGTATTCATAGCCATTGTGTACGCCCGAAAGGTCAATGGCTATTTTCACCTCTGTTTCCTCTTTCGCTTCCTCTACTTCTTCTGCGACTTCTATTTCCTCTACTACAGCCGCTACGTCTTCTTTTTGTTCTTCTTCGTAGAGAGGCGAAGTGGCAGCCGATGTATTGGCCTGTTGTTGGCTGAGTTGCATTTCCAATTCCTTCAGGCGATTGGTGAGCTCATCTATTTGCGAATCTCGTTCGTCGTCTGTTTCTGCTGGTACAAAATGCACCTTACCATAGTAAACCGCATCATCGTCCAGATCGGGCATTTCGAATAGCAGCTTCCTTTCGCACCCATCTCCGCAGTCCATATAGATCATTCGCGCACGTGATGGAATCAAGAATAAAATCTCGTTGCTATTACCTTTATGTATGTCTTGTACGGCTACTGTTTGACCCAAATACAAATTGAGTTGCTGTTTCGCAGCTTTCACTTCGTGTGCATCTCCTTCCAGTCCTACACGTAGTAGCGCGTAAGGGAAATTACGGTCCAGATCGGGCTTCTCGTGTTTTCCGAACAGATTTTTGTACAGCACCATCACAGAGGCGAATTGGATCTTTTCAAAATCCTGTGTGATGGTCAGTGTTTGTGCTGAACTCCATCCTGTCGCCACTAAGAGGCATATGCTGATGATGAAGATGCGTTTCATATTATTATAATAGTAAAAGAGAGCATGTTTTCACATGCTCTCTTCTGCGAAAAATCAATTATTTAGATTTCTTTTTGCCGCCTACTTTCTCTTTGATAGAAGAGAACAAAGACTTTTTCTCATCTTTAATAGTGGATTCTACTTTTTTTACTTTACCGCTACCCAATGTTTGGTCGCCGCCATTGAATACAATTTGATCCAATTGTACCAAATCCATGTCGATAGTATTATATTCCTTATCGTTTGGAACTACTACTTGGTAGCCAGTTGGCTCGCCGTTAGAGTTTTTAGGAACTACGTATACAAGACCGTTAATCTCTTTGAACTCAACATCTTTCATCATAGAGTATGGACGGAAATTGCGGAAGTATGCTGGGTAACCATTTACAGTTACAGTGTAGTACTTTCTGCCGCGAATCTCTTGTACCACTTGGTGTTGAGGAGCTACCAATACATCAGCTTTCAATGGAGCGAGTGCGTTGTAGATAGCGTTTTCAATCAACTCGTTAGTGTTAACTGGAGTGTTCTTTTTAGCGTCGTATCTAAACTCGCCAGTGATTTTTTGTGTACCAACTTCCAAGTCTGCAATCAAAAGATCTGTTTTAGGATCGAGAGTTTTGGTGGAAGAAGTTGTTTTAGCAATGCTACAAGAACTTGCAAGCAATGTGATAACTGCCAATACAGCCACTAATTGTTTTGTTTTCATAAAATGTTTTGTCGCGATTACCCGCCGACTTCGGGGAATAATAAATGGGTCCTGTGTTTACAATCATTGTGCTAAACTGCGAACCCGATTAACGATTTAACACAATATTAAATGATATAAGATTCAAATGACAGCGCAAAATTACAATTTTTTTTTCAATTCTACAAATGAATTGCAAAAAAATATATAAAAATGCTATCTTTTTATTCTTTTAGTAGTGCAATTACCCCTTACGATATACCAAACTTCCACTTGCTTGGTGCGTTGCCAACACCAATACTTCGGCTATCTGCACATGCGCTGGGGCGCTCGCTGCGTAATATACCACATCGGCAATATCCTCGCCAGTCAAGGGTTTGATGCCCTTATACACATTGTCCGCACGCTCTTTGTCGCCGCCAAAGCGAGTTATGCTGAAGTTCGTCTCTACCAATCCTGGTTTCACATTCGTCACACGCAACGGTGTATCTACCAAGTCCATACGCAGGCCATCGCTTAGCACTTTCACTGCGGCTTTCGTAGCGCAATACACGCTTCCTCCTGGGTATGCAGCATCGCCTGCCACCGAACCGATATTGATGATATGACCTCTGCCGCGAGCGATCATACCGGGCACTACTAGGCGTGTAATCATCAGCAGGGCGGTGATATTGGTATCAATCATCGTGTCGTAATCAGCTTCCACGCCGGCATACTCCTTGTCCATACCCAATGCTAAGCCTGCATTGTTGACCAATACGTCGATGGCTTGATATTGTTCGGGTAGGGTGCTAATCGCTTCTGCTGCTGCCTTGCGGTCGCGCACATCGAATGGCAATAGCATGATGTCTGTGCCATAGGTGGTTTCTAACTCTGTTTTGAGTGTTTGGAGTTTGTCCTCGCTACGCGCGTTTAATAATAAGGTGTAACCACCCTCGGCAAACTTGCGTGCGCATGCGGCGCCAATACCCGAACTTGCGCCTGTGATAAATGCAATCTTAGACATATTATTGTTATTTTAATGTTATCTTGTGTAAAGTGTGAAGGCGGGTCGGCTTTGCCGCTATTTCTTGCCTTTAAACTCTAAACTGTAGGCGAAGCCCTCCTCTAAACGGAGCGCCAAAGGCGCTCACAAATCTCCCTCATCAGCCCCTTATCCCCAATAATCTCTCTCAGTTTAGTCAACCCCTCTACATTGCGCTTCGAGTTGAGCCACAGACGCATATATCCGCCTTCGGCGTATTTCTCCAGCATATGTTCGTATGCCCGATTAAAGTGCCATTCGAAATCCGCATCAGGATTCTGCTTCATACCAAACTGCAATGCGCGTCTGAGTATCGTCTCAGGGTCGATATGCCGGTCGGATTCCGCTACGATGGCGCCATAAATGGTCCGTGGTGCATGCTTGCTGCTCGCACGATGGTCTTCTACCGCATCACGCATGGTGCAGCGTTGCTCTTCGGTAAAGAACTCTGGCAATACGGGGTCAGCCATCAATATCTCACCCGAATGGATATGATGCAACTCACGATTAACTTCCAGTCCTAAATCATGGAATGCAGCAATCGTATATGCCATATCTAGATCTGCACCATGTTCTTTGGCGAGTACCAAACTCTCATTGATCACGCTCTGGGCATGATCTCGTTGGTGTCCTTTGTCAAACGCCGCATAGCGTGGCAAGATCTGTTGCTCTATATATTCGTGCAGTGTCATTACTTATATATAATTTCCCTCTGCAAAGGTAATGCTTTTTTATGAAATCGCAAAATGTTTTTTCAGCAAATATGCGTAAAATCGCAAAATGTTTTGAGTGTAAATTGAAATATTAAAGAAAATATACGTTTTGGGCGATTGGAAGACATAATTGAAAGAAGTAAAAAAGGTAACTTGCCCCCCATTCGACACATTTTTTTATGCAATAATGCAATAATGCAACATATCCTCTCATACTGCATAAAATATTAAAAGATCTTAAAATCTATCCATTCGCAACTACCCTTAATCTAACAACCCTCTGTTATGCTCTGCGATTCCCATCGCAGAAACGCGCATCAAAACCACGAATCAATGCGCCTGGGTGATTCGCCGAAGCTCGGACGTAAAAAAATAGAGGACTCATTTTGTGAGCCCTCTATTTTTATCTCCGCTATCTAACTTCTAACAGTCCATCAGGCGGTCTAACGTCTAACAGCGAAGCGATCTAATTTTGGTGGTTTAACCTCCGAAATTATCAAACATAATCATATCATCTTCTACACCAAGTGAGTGCAAGAGGTCAAGCACAGTCTTTGACATCATAGGAGGACCTCGTCGGAAGTGGCTTGCAAGAAGAAACTCGCACGCGAGTTTGGCTTGCCGCACTTCCTCCTCTTCCCAAAAAGTCATGAACTTTTTGGGAGCCCTGTTTGGATAGGCTACTTGTGCGCTCTCTCCCATGAAAAGACTATACTTGACCTCTTGCGCCATTCGGAATAAAGGAATAGCACATGTCGATACATACAAGTAAGATCAATAGATAAATAAAAACAAGGGACTCAATTGAGCCCCTTGTTCTTATTTAAATCCTTCGGATTATCCTCCAAAGTTGTCGAACATAATCATATCATCTTCTACACCAAGTGAGTGCAAGAGGTCAAGCACAGTCTTGGACATCATTGGAGGACCGCACAAGTAGTACTCGATGTCCTCTGGAGCGTCGTGTTGCTTGAGGTAGGTGTCGCCCATTACTGGAGCAATGAAGCCAGGAGTGTATTTTACACCCAATGCATCAGCCTTAGGATCTGGACGGTCCAATGCCAAGTGGAAGTGGAAGTTAGGGAACTCCTTCTCCAACTCCAAGAAGTCCTCCAAGAAGAATACCTCGTCAATAGCACGAGCACCATAGAAGTAGTGCATC